>JAIBBU010000001.1 GCA_019694515.1 Oligoflexia bacterium
GGCATTTTTGCTGATGCAAAAATTGCCAGAGAGAGGCGGATTCGAACCCGCCGACCGGCAGGGAGCTGGTAAGTTCGAATCCCCCTCTCTCCGTATCTTTGGCATTTTTGCTGATGCAAAAATTGCCTCTGCTGCATGAGGTAGATAATTCGAGAGCAGATTTTCTGTCATTGCGAGCGGAGCGAAGCAAACCCTAACTTTAAGTCGAAATTGACGCCCTATTGAAAAAATTAGGAAGAGTTTCTACACATTTTCCAGGCGACAGCTGTTGCCTGCGTGCTTGTAAAAAACTTTTGCGATTAACTAGGAGCAAAGCCTCCTTCGACATAATGTTAGGGATTGCTTCGCTTCGCTCGCAATGACAGGAACTTGTCCTCGAATTGCGGAACTCGTGCAGCAATGACAACGGGCTAACATAGTGAACTAAACGGTGGCATCATGAATTTCGTGAGGTTTAGATTATGCACACAATAAAAAAACTTCTTGGGCTTTCGCTCCTGATAACCCTCCTCCCCTTTTCCGCCTTTTCAGAACCCGATCTGCGAGTCGGCTTTTCTGGACCACTGACCGGACCGGCGGCTGCGTGGGGCATCGACGTGAAGAATGTGCTGATCTTTGCGAACGAGAAACTTGCGCAGGGTCGTTATAAGTTTGTGATCGAGGATGATAAGTGCGATCCGAAGGAGGCGGTTACGATTGCCCATAAATTCGCGGGTCCGGAAAAATTGCGGTATGTCTTTCTGGTAGCTGGTACGGTGACGTTGGCTGCCGCTCCGGTATATGGCCGCGCCAATATGCTCGTAATGGCCCCGATTGTGACGCCGCGTGCGATCTCAAATCTGGGAGATTATCTTTTTCGTACGACCCCTGGCGATGGAGTAGCTGCCGGTGTGCTGGCTGAAAAAATCGCGGCTAAGTATCGGAGCGTGGCGGTTTTAACCGAACAGTCGGAATATTCGACCGGGTTTTTAGAGGATTTCGCGGGCGCGGCGAAACGCAAAGGTTTGGCAATATCAAATGAGGATTACCTCCAGTCCGAGACGGACTTTCGAAGCAGATTGCTGCGCCTCGCCTCCAAGCAGCCGGAGGCGATGTTTGTTAATGCGAATACGGAGCGGGCGTTTGCTCTGATCCTGAAGCAGGCCCGGGATCTTAAGATCAAGCTGCCGATTTTTGGCGCATATATTCCAGGGTCGGCGGCGTTCTTAAAGCTGGCGGGCAATGATGCTGAGGGGATTATCTTCCCGGACTATCCCGACGCGCGCGTACTTTTGAACGCAGAGGGCCAGGCACTCTATAAAGAATTCGTTGCGCAGTATGGAAAGCTGCAAAGTTTTGAATATGCTTTTCCAGCCGTGCTGGAGGCTTTTCGCGCCTTTGACGCGGCTGTGCGCGACGGCGCCGACCCGAAAGGATATCTCCACAGCCGGGAGTTTAACGGGACGATGGGCAAGTTCTCCTTTGACCAACATGGAGATGTGATCGGAATCCAGCCTGCGCTCAAGATTATTCGAGGAGGCCAACCGGGCCTTTTAGAACTTACACAGGGCGGTTAAGAGCTCCTAGAACTCCGAGATAGATCGAGCCCGCTTGGGTCTTGCGCTGCGTTGAAAGGCTAATTTCAGCTCTTCGAGATCGGGAAAGCGATCCATTAGCTGCTGTGCTAATTTTTCCTGCCATTCTTCATGCACCGAAAAATATAGCGAGGGCGAGGTCGATTTAGAACGCCATGCTTCGTGGGTCACAAGCTCGCGCCGAGTCTTATTTCCGTGAATGCGATGAATGCAGCTTGCGAGCTGATCAAATCTCGAAAAGATCGTGCGCCCCTCGACATTATGCTTCATCAGCGCCCGGGCGAACTTCGCCAGCGCCTGGCCTGACACCGGCGCGGGGCAGATCTCTGCCACCTGCACGAAAGCCTCGCGGAATGGGTACCAAGCTTGAAGATCCGGTTGGTCGACAAAGATCGGTCGATCAAGCCGGCAGTGTGCAGCACGGCCAATGGCCTCGCGCTTGATCTCATCCTTGATGCCCCGGTCCGAAAGCAGCTGCACTAGTGGTCTGAACCCATTTTCCGGATCGCCTGCTACCCCTCTGAAATGCGGCCTAAAATAGTCGGCCAGATACCGATCTGATGGTGAGGTTAATTGCGGTAGAATAACTCGTATCAGGTCATTGCACTCCCGCAGGATTAGCCATGCGTCAACCTGAGCTGATGTGAACCGGTTCGGGTTGCCATCGGAGTCCGGGCCGAATTCCTGTGAACTACGAATGCGCGGACGAAGGAGCTGGTCCGGAATGAAATCTAGCAAACGTTGAATCCCATCCTTAAAATGCGGGAGCACGGAGTGCAGCTCGTCGGTGGTTAGAAGCTGGCGCAGTTCGTCGTTGGAACGGATATGGCACTCGCCGTAGTCAAGTTGGCTTAGGTCCGGCGGGGGAATAAAAAGTTTTCGTATGATTGCTTCTCGTTCTGCCGCCGAAACTCTAGGGTGGCTTAATCGATCCACCAGTCCGGCGTGACACTCAGTAGGATCAGGCCGCGGCTGATGGCGATCGCTGCGCGCATGGGATGGTTTAATTTCAGCTGATGAAAGATCGAGAGCTTCGGATCTGGCTTTCGAGGCGTGCATATAACTCCTTACCGCAGTAGTAGCTAGATTTCGCCATTCTCGCTAACAGCGCTATCGATTGCAAGCAAAGAGTAAAGCCGGTTTTCTCCTGGGGCGAAGGAGAAAACTCGGCATGCACCTGGTCCGTAGATGGTAGGCCTAGAGCAGTTCGCGTGCGACCGCTTCAGCTACCTTGTTGAGATCGGGATTGTAACTCCCGTCCCGCACCTGCTGTGAGATCCGCGCTAATTTCTCAGATCTGGGCTCCCCGGCAGCCTCGTTAAGCTGTGGTGACAGCTTGACTGCTTGCGAATCCCCAGAACGCGCCTGACTCACCGAGCTATCGGTGATTTTTGGTTCAATGGTCTTTGTGGTTTGATTAAGCGTCTCGAAAAGACGCGAAAGTCGATCAACTTTCATGACACACCTCGTCCTTGACAATGGTGATTCTGGAAGTGCGAACTTCGCAAAATCACGATTTCCGATTTCAGCCGTCCATGGCCAATGACGAGAATCCCTTCTGCAAAGGTGGGATCGGTTGGATTCGTAGCAGGCTTTAGTGCTTTTTAGTAGCAGTTAACTTATTAATCTGCTTGAATTAATTGAGATGAAAATCAGAATTTTCTCATTGGGTCGCGTGAAGAGTGCCTTCGTGACAGAGGGGGTCGGCGAGTATCTGAAGCGGCTGAGGCCCTGGTGCCAGTGCGAATTCGAGCAGCTTGATACTGGCCGGTTTGGCGCATTAGCGCCGGAGCAGCAGAAAAAGAAGGAAGCGGAGCTGCTTCGAAAGCATATTGAATCCAGCGATTTTTTGGCGCTGTTGGAGCCTACGGGCAAGCAGTTTTCAACCACGAGCTTTAGTGCGTGGGTGCGGAAACGTCAGGAAGCCGCCGCAAAGCAGCTTATATTTGCGATTGGTGGACCTCACGGATGGGACGCGGAATTGCTGGAGGAATCCAAGGCGCAGATCGCGCTTTCGAGTCTTACCTTCACCTCTGAGCTTGCCCTAGTGGTGCTGGCCGAGCAGCTTTATCGCGCCTTTTCCATTATAAAGGGCCATCCATATAGCAAATAAAAGGCTGCAACCTTGAGCTACTTAGTCCCCATAACCTTCGAGGGCACTCGGAGGCACCGAAGTCTATTCTCCCGTGCCGTTCGATGAATGTGCTAGAGTAACCGCCGATGGGCAAAATAAAGAAGTTCGCTGTAATCAATATTCGTAAGATCACCGGCGGTAAAGATCCGATTCGCTTGGTGGAGGAGTTCATTTTGCGTCGCGGATTCGACCCGGATGAATGTTCAAAGGAAAAGACTCCTGACAACGCCCGCTGGATGCTGACTCTTCAGAACGGAGAAGAACTCGAAGTGTTAGTAGAGGGTATTAAAAAGCCATCAGAAACCACCATCTATATGGGGGTCAATGTTGCGACCGTGCCGGTTCGGGGCTCGGGCGATGTGCTTGCCGCGGCCTTAGAGATCGCCGATGGGCTCGTGGGCATAAAGGTCAGCTTGGTTGGGCATTATTTGGTGCTCAGCGCTAGTTTGGGAGCTGCCGGCATGACGGTGGAGGACATGGATTATCATTTCAAGTTAATCGAAGCCCAAGAATCCTGGTTTAAGGAGGCCCTGGCGGACGAACTGGGCTGGGAGAATGTGACCTCGCGCTAAGCACTGCGCTTTTGCCAATTTGATAGCCCTTAGGTCTCTGCTACACTTCCGCCCATGGAGGTCGAGGAGATTTGAGCAGTGTTTCTCCCGCCGGCGATACGCCGCTAGACATTCAACGCCCTGAGGCTTCCGCGGATTTATTCGCCGTCGCTCCCCTTCCGCGCTTACAGCTGGTGCGCGGAACCTGTCCGCTGCTAGAGGCTGCTCCAGCCAAACTGGCTGCGCTCTTTTGCCCCGATCGAGACTGGCTGATACCCGAGAGTTTGCACCAGCATCCTCATCTCTCTGAGCTCCTGAATAGCGCGGTGACTTACTCCCTGGGTGATAAGGAGATGCCGCCCGAAGCGCTGCTTAAGATCGGGCGCTTCATGATTCAAAATTTAATTACGGGCAAGGCCGCGACTTATATGATCGCTGAGGGGCTGATCTCGGCGGCTCCTTGCTGCACGGTGCAGGAAGGCATTGCGCTTCGTGAGATGTACTTCGATCTTAAGCAGGCTGGGTTCGAACTGCGCCGCGATGAGATCAGGCAAGCTTATACGGATCGGGTTGAAACCGAAATTCACGATGTCTTTAATAACTATAGCCACGGCTTCTCTACCGAGCAGGAGCTGCTGGAGTTAGCCGAGTTTACAGATCGCTGCAGTGTAAAATCCGAGGGATCGCGGCGCGAACTTAGAAAACTATTCGGCTATGTAACCAGCCACGGCTCAGCTGAGTTGATAGAGCGCTATATGGTGCTCGCCGCGCATAAGGGGCGGGGGCTGGGACTAGAGATTGAACCGCTGATTCATTACATGATTAGGCAGGTCAATGCTGCGCCCTATTCGTTGTCGGCCGGGGGGTTGATCGAGATCTGCAAGTTTTTTAACCGGGTTGAGGTCCGGGATGTGGATTGTGCCGGGACTATCGCGCGGCGCTTGGCGACGGAGGTTAAAGGTTTAAACCTGGAGGATCTGGCGGAGGTTGTACGCTTCATTTCACACAGCGGAGCTTCGCACGCGAAATTATTCCGGGAAATCAGCGATCACGTTTTGCAGCTGCTCTCGAGGATCCCGGCTGAACGGCGCGCCCAATTAGATCGTTCGGAACTGAGTGCCATCGGTGATGTGCTCAAAGCTTTTGGCGATTTGAACTACCGCGATCAGAAACTCTTGAGCCGCGCTTCTCAGCTGCTGGAGTTGAATGCTGAACGGCTTGAGCTCGGAGTTCTGACAAGATGCCTTTATAGCTATAGTGTGTTTGGAGCGCCCTATCTAGTTTTCAAATTATGGCAGCGCGTGATCAATACCGATCCGCATAAGTTTACTGCGCCCGAGTGCCTGCGGCTGCTTTGTTGCAGCTACGCATCGCAGGTTCGATTACCGCATCGGTTCATTAAGAGGGCTTCCAAAGTTGATGCCACTAAGGTGTATGGGCATGGCACGCGGAGCGCCTTCGAGATTGGATTTGGCCGGCTGCTGCACTCGATCTTACAGGATGGAGTTACGCGGGGTGGTTCGAGATATTCGGTTACCCCCCACAAAATGGTGGCGGGATGTCAGGTAGACTATTTTGTGCGGTTCGCCAATGGGCGCCAGGTGGTGCTTGAGTGCGATGGCGAGCGGTTCCACCGGGTGGGCGGTACGAGCTCGATGAAGAGCCGCGGGAACGACGTAGTGCAAGCGGCGGCGCTCAAATATTTGAATTGTGCGTTAGTGCGGATTTCATTTGAGAGTTGGAAAGCGCTTTCGCTGGTAGATCGCGCCGCTTATCTGCGCAAAATTTTGAATAGCCATCAGTTCTAGAAGCGCACCAGGCGCTTCGTTCGCAATTGTCGATGTTAGATATTTCGAGGACATAATTCCTCTCCGTGCGCCAGGCTCTGTCATTGCGAACCCGAGCTTGTCGAGGGTGAAGCAACCCCTAACATTATGTCAAGGAAGGCTTAGTTTCTAGGTAAACCGTAGTAGTTTCTTATGAGCATTATGACTAGGGCTATTGGCTGGAAAATGCGCAGAAAAGTCTCCTAACTTTTTCAGTCCAGAGACCATTACGACTTAAAGTTAGGGTTTGCTTCGCTCCGCTCGCAATGACAGATCAAAGCTTTCTTGTAGGAACTTCATCAACAGCGCAGCAATTCTGTCCTCGAATTAGGTAATTCGTACAGCAATGACAGAGGTGCCAATGCAGGCAGGCATTCGGCCCCGAAAAAGGTCAAGCTTATAATCGCTAGCAGCGCCGCCTAGGCCGTCGTGCGTCCTAGTGCAGCTTCTTTAGCTGATCAGCGGGGAGCACCGCAATGGTCTTGGACTTCGAACGCTTGATGATCGGCGGTTTCTCCGGCGCTTCAACCTCCTCAAAGGTCGGGTCAGCTTCAAATACCTCTACGCCGGCAGGTTTTCCGCCTAATAGAAAATCATGTCCGCGCTGCTCCAGATATTGCTCGGGAATATCGAAGGCAAAGCGGCTCGCGTCTCTAAAGGTCCCCCCGAATCCGAAGCCGTCACCGGCTGCAAACATGCCGCGTGAAAAGGCGCGGGTAAGATAGAGGCGGCGTTTAGCCCTGGTCATGCCGACGTAGCATAGGCGGCGCTCTTCCTCGATCGCGGTAGGATCGTTCAGTGAGCGGTAGTGCGGAAGTAGCCCCTCCTCCATCCCCGTTAAGAAAACTACCGGGAACTCCAGGCCTTTGGCCAAATGCAGAGTCATCAGAGTGATGAATCCAGCCGGCACCGCCGACTGCGGATCGGCATTGGCCTCCACCGGTTCGTCCGAGCCTGCCGTCAGCGCAACTCGATCGAGGAATTTTTGCAGGTTTTCGAGGTGCGAAAGTTCTTGCTCATCCCGCGCCGCAGCAATTGCCAATAGTTCATGCAGGTTTTCTAATCTGGAGGTTGAGGCGGCGTCTTTTGAAACCTTGAGAGTTGCTTCATATTCCGTCAGCTCTAAAATTTTAGCGACCAGCTCCGCCAGTCCTACCGAGCGTGCCAGCTCAGAAAGTTTTTGAAGCAAGGTTATGAAAGCTCTTAGAGGATTGGATCGAGCCGCGAGTTCCTTGGCAGCTTCAAGCAAGGGACGTTTTGAGTCACGCGCTAAGGCGATCACAGACTTAACGGTCTGAGGGCCGATCCCGCGCGGCGGAGTGTTAATTACCCGGAGAAAGGCTTGATCGTCCGCTTCATTCGCCAATAGGCGCAGATAGCTTAGAATGTCCTTAATTTCTTTACGTTCGTAAAATTTAAGTCCGCCGTAGATGCGGTAAGGGAGCCCGCTATTTAGCAACGCTTCTTCAAGCGCCCGCGACTGGGCGTTGGTGCGATAAAAAAGCGCGATATCATTTAATCCGACACCGTGACTTAGCGCCTCGGAGATCTCTTGTGCAATAAATTCTGCCTCTTCGAACTCGTCATTGCCCAAATAAGTCACCAGACTGTCTCCGCGCGGCTGCTCTGTCCACAGTTTCTTATCTTTCCGGGATTTGTTTCTTTCTATTACAGCGTGCGCTGAATCCAGGATATTGGCGGTAGAGCGATAGTTTTGTTCGAGCTTAATAATTTTGGCTCCGGGAAAATCCTTTTCAAAATCAAGGATGTTGCGCAGCGTGGCTCCGCGAAAGGAATAGATCGATTGATCGTCGTCCCCTACCACCAGGATATTGCGGTGCTCCTTCACTAGATTGGCGATGATCTGATACTGCACTACATTGGTATCCTGATATTCATCTACCAGTACATAACGGAGGTTGCGCTGATATTTGGCTAATACCTCGGGGTGCTGAGTAAAGAGCAGCTGCGTGTTGCAGAGCAGATCGCCGAAGTCCATGGCGTTAGCTTTTAATAGCGCCTTCTGATAGCGGTCGTAAATCGTGGCGGAGATATCTTCTTTTTGCAGCTTCGAATACTCTTCCGGAGAGATAAAGGAGTTCTTGGCGTCATCTATAATTCTAGAGAAGAGCGCGGGAGGAAATTTCTTTTCATTCAAGCCGAGCTCGGAAATGATTCCCTTCAGCACCCCTCTGGTGTCTTGTTCGTCGTAAACTACGAAAGAGTTCGAGTATCCCAGCAAGTGTGCGTGCTGGCGTAATATGCGCAATCCTGCGGCATGGAAGGTCGATACCCACAGCCGTGTCGACTGTTCTCCCAGGAGGATTCTCAGACGCTCGCGCATCTCTTCGGTGGCTTTGTTGGTGAAGGTCACCGCTAAGATCTGGGCGGGGTGAACGCGATGATTTAGGACCAGGTTTGCTACGCGACGGGTCAGAACTCGGGTTTTGCCACTCCCCGCTCCGGCGAGAATTAGGATCGGGCCGTCCCGATGGCGCACGGCTTCTACTTGCGGCGGATTTAGCTGCTCAAAAAGCTCCGGATGATTTTCCGGCATCTCTTCATCTTTCTTATTCACAACAAGACAAACAGTACCGGAAAATCATCCGAGAGAGAAACTTTGCTTGAGCATCTTTAAGCTCTTTAGATTCTGGAGCTCACCTGTTGGTGATGCAGCGAGCGTTTCGACAGCGCAGGACCCCAAAGCGAACTGTAGCCCTGCGAATAGTGTTGCGCGCTACCGTGCAGCCCTGCCATCTCGGTGGCAAGGAGCTTTATCAAATAAAGGAGAGTGGCAAAGGCGGCCAGAAATTCAAAACCAAGCGAAATGTCGTCCATAAAAACCTCCAAATAAAAGTTTCAACAGCAGCGATTAGGACTCGAAAGTCAGGACCAGAGAGTAAAGGGCTAGGGCGTAAGAACTAGAAGGTCATCTCTCCAATTTCGTTACGAATCGAAGAGTCGTGTAGACTTCTATTCTTCTTCTATACCAGCAGCTTTATGCTACTTCAAGTCTTTTTCTATAGTAGAATAATGCCCGTCCTAACTTATTGCTTTGATTTGAGATTAAGAAGGTTCCGGAATACTCTTTAGGAATGGGCCAGTATGTTCGCAAAGACCACCTCTACGAAAAAGCAAAAGAGGAAGGGTTTCGTTCCAGAGCTTCTTATAAACTCAAGGAGTTAGATCAAAAGCACGGTCTTTTAAAACCCGGGTTTAAAATCATAGATCTCGGGGCGTGGCCTGGAGGTTGGCTGCAGGTTGCCTCCGAGCGGGTCGGCCGGTCCGGAATGGTTGTGGGCATTGATCTCAAGGCGATTGAAGATCTGACGGACAGCCATATTCAGGTGATCACCGGCGATGTTTCTGACGACGCGGTTTTAACGCGCGCCTGTGAGATGGCAGGTGGACGCTTCGATCTGGTGCTCTCCGATATGTCTCCAAAATTAACCGGCATTCGTGAGGTCGATCGTTATGCCGCCATCGGCTGCGCGGATTTAGCGCTTTATGCCGCCGGAAAGTTGCTGCGGGCCGGTGGAAACTTTGTCACAAAGGTTTTTAAGAGTCCCGAAGTGGACCAGTTTGTGAAAACCAATCAAGCATTGTTTAATAAAATGGTGCGATCCGAGCTTAAATCGACTCGCAAGAGCTCAAACGAATTCTATTTGATCGGATTTGGGTTCAAAGGTTAAATTTCCTTAGATTGGTCCAATGAACCCACTCGTTCTTACTGAAAATTTTGGCCGGCGCTGCATCGATCTCACCGAGGCGTGGGGCAAGGCCTGGATTTTTCTCTTCCGCACTATTACCGCAATATTCAGACCGCCCTTGCGGCTCTATCTGGTCGCCACACAGCTCTACCAGATCGGAGTCAATTCAACTTTGGTGATCTCGTTGATTGGGGGATTTACCGGAGCGGTACTGGCCGTGCAGGGTGAATATACCCTCTCCAAATTCGGCGCGACGGCTTTTACCGGGTCGGCGGTAGCGCTCAGTTTGATTCGAGAGTTAGGACCGGTTTTGACTGCGCTGATGGTAATTGGCCGTGCGGGTTCGGCCATTACGGCGGAGATCGGTATTATGCGCATCACGGAGCAGATTGATGCGCTGCGATCGATGGCGGTCGATCCGATCAAGTATCTGATGGCCCCGCGCTTCTTGGCCGGCTTAATTGCGATGCCGCTTTTGTGTGGAATTTTTATTGTGGTCGGAATTGCAGGCGGATATACCGTCGGGGTCGGACTCTTAGGTTTGAGCTCGGGCACATTCATGAGCCAGATGATCACGGCGGTCGAAAGCATGGACGTTGCGTCGGGTTTCGCTAAGGCGCTGGTATTCGGATTTATCTTCGGCTGGGTGAGTTGCTTTAAGGGTTATACCTGCGGATTCGGCGCGGTGGGAGTGAATAAAGCTACCACTCAATCCGTTGTGATTGCCTCGGTGGCTGTACTAGTCAGCGATTACTTTCTAACCAGCGTGCTTACCCGCGTGTTCATGGCCAGATGATTTCCGTACGCAACGTACATAAGAGTTTTGGTTCGCAGGTCGTGTTGGAGGACGTCAGCCTCGAAATCGAACCGGGCCGTACGACCGCAATTGTGGGTCCGAGCGGAGTCGGGAAATCGGTGCTGCTTAAGTTAATCATGGGCATCTTAGCTCCTGACTCCGGAGAAATATTGGTGTGCGGGGAGAACATCACGCAGGCCCGTAGCGAGCAGCAGAAGAACGCTATTCGCAGCTCGCTGGGCGTGCTGTTTCAATCTGCGGCATTGTTCGACTCGCTGACCATTTATGAGAACGTTGCCTTCCCGTTGGTCGAGAAATCCAAGCTCTCGCGGCGCGAGATTCATCGGCGGGTGGTAGAGATGCTGGAGTCACTGAGTCTGTTGCCGCATGCCTTTAACTATCCGGAAGAAATTTCGATGGGCATGCGTAAGCGCGTAGGCATGGCGCGATCTTTGATTACCAAGCCCAAGGTGCTGCTTTTCGACGAGCCTAATACCGGGCTGGATCCGCTGGTCGGTCAAGAGGTATATGATTTAATTAGTGAATCGCGGCAGAAATGGGGATTTACCGGAGTGGTAATCAGCCATGAGCTGCCCGAGGTCTTTCAAGTATCGGACCGAGTTGCGATGCTGCTCAATGGGCGTATCATTCTAGAGGGCACACCCGACGAAATCTGCAGCTCCAGCAACGAGGCGGTACAACAGTTTTTGAATGGAAAGGTAGATGGACCAATCAAAATCCACTGATAAGGTGTCAAGCGAATCGCAGGTACCGCTCCCGCGGCGCGGCTTCACAATCGAGTTCATGGTCGGCCTCTTTGCGCTCGTAGGAGTGCTGGCGGCTGGTTATCTAGCGGTTGGTTTAGGCGACCTGCAGTTCGGCAGCTCCAATCAATACACGCTGTATGCGATCTTCGATAATATCTCGGGACTCAAGAAGGGCGCCTCAGTTGAAATCGCCGGAGTGCAGATCGGAGATGTGACCGATCTTAAGCTCGATTATCCGGCGGCTAAGATTACGATGAATATTCATAAGGGCGTCCAGATCAGAGATGATGATATCGCTTCGATCCGAACCAAGGGTATCATTGGAGATCGCTACGTGAAGATCTCGCCCGGAGCATCAGAGAAGTTTTTGCCGGAGAACGGCACGATGGTGGAGACCGAGTCGGTAATTGACATCGAGGACATTATCGGAAAGTTCGTGCACAGTTTGGGTGGTGATAAAGACGAAGAAGAAAAGTCATAAGGAGAGTTCATGAGTAAGCGCCGTTGTTATTCGATCGTTTTGGGGATGTTGCTGGGCTTGATTTGCAGCGGGGGCGCGGTGCCTGCACAGGCGGCGGACGGGCCGGCGGTGACGCAGCCGGGCAGCAGCGCTTCCCAGACTCCGCTGGGAGAGGTGCGATCCACGATCGATGAGCTGGTGCAGGCGGTCTCGGATTTTCCGGGGGAGGAACATCTTAAGCAGCGGCGCGACAAACTGCGCGCTATTATTACGCCGCGTTTTGATTTCCAGGAGATGGCGAGACTCTCATTGGGCACTAACTGGACGGTGGTATCTCCCGAGGAGCAAACCGACTTTGTTAAGGTGTTCTCCGATCTTTTAGCCAAGACCTATTTAGACCGCATCGAGAATATTCGTAAAGAAACGGTCAAAGTTAATACCGAAAAAGTGATCGACCAGAAGGCCATTGTTAAAACCCTGGTCACACATAAGGGTGAAACCTTCCCCATTGACTACAAGCTCGTGCACAAGGGCGAGCAGTGGAAGGTATACGATGTCGTAATTGAGAATATCGGGTTGGTTACCAACTACCGTAATGAGTTTGCAGGTATCATTCGCAAAGAGCAGTTCGCCGGCTTAATGAAACGACTGCGCGAAAAAACCGGAGCTCAGGCAAAAGCCAGCTAAGCACGCCTCGAAAGAGATTTCGACTCCGCTATCCGAGAAAAATAGCGCGGGAGAGCTCAGGCAATTTTCACTAAGAAAGTCTAAGGCCTGTCGGAGCAGCCGGGGCCGTGGTGTCGGTAGTCAGCGGCCGTGGTCCATAGAGCGGCTTGGCCGCGCCTTTCTCCAGTGCTCCGAGGTCCGGATTAGCTCCCAGATAGTCGTCATTCAGATTCGGCAGTCTTACCCCGGCATCAATCGCAGCCGCGCCATTCACCAAGCTGAAATCCCAATCTCCGGGACGGTAAGCAATCGCGGTATGTCCGTTGCCTTCACCCCAGACATTTTCAACCTTCACGCACTGCGCCTTAGTTACAATCTTGTCGTGGCGTGAATTGCCGGTAGCGGAGCAGAAATCATCTGCGACTGTGCTGTCACAGGCGGCATTGAAGGTTTTGTACCTCACGTTGTTAAGCTTGATTACATAGCTCGCGCTACTTTGGGGCGCCCAACCGTTGTAGTCGAAGTATGGATACCAGGCCCCGTTCTTTATGAACTGGTCGATATAATAGGTGCCCTCAATAGAATAGTAGGTGCCGTCACCCGGGTCGTTATCGAAGAAAAGATTATTTCGCATGTAGCTATTGCCCCAATCACCGGCTGCAACGCCGCCGGTATGCCAGGCAGCTTTGTAGGCGTTCGTGCTGTTGTGAAAAACGAAGCTACCGGAAGGACGCAGGTATACGCTGTTGACAACAAGGTTGTGGAATTTGAACGGCTTGTCGTTGACGTTATAGATCTCGTTTCGAAAAATATAGTTGGGACCGCCGTAGTTCGGCTGAGCCGAGATGCCGTTGAATGAGTTGGCGATTAGATTTCGAAATACCCGGATGTTGCGGCGCGACCCGTCAGTTTCAATGCCGTCATCAGTCTGGTCGAGCAGCAGGTTGTGATGAATGTCTACGGAATTGGCGGCATACGCATAGGTAGTGCCTCCGTCATAGGTATCAATCGCATCGTAAAAGCTGCGGATGTCGTTGTTGCAAATCTCATGGCCAGTTCCTGCTACTGAGATACCGGTGTCGTCGTTCGAAAGATCGCGTCGCAACGGAGGCTCAGCTCCCAGCAAAGTGTTGTCGCAAATGTAAGCATTGTTGGCATTACCGCGGATTTGCAGCGCGGTCGGCTCGCAGCTTTTCACGACCGAGATCTTCAACCGCCGCAGCACCAGATTCTGCGAATCATCGGCCTTAAGTCCCATGCACGAATTCTTGATGGATAGATTTTCCAGTACGATGTTGGACTTGGAGCTTAGATCAACTACAAAGCTTTGATTGGAGCTCGAACCATCGAATATTACCGTGTCAGGATTTTCTCCGCGGTAGGTAATTGGAGCCCCCGCCGAGCCGCTGCGTTGAAATGTATAACGCCCGTAATTACCCGGTTTCAGAATGAAGACGGTTCCCGGGAGCGCGATCGCAGCGGTGTCAGCTGCGGCCAGTCCTTTATAGGGATTTGCGGCGCTGCCGTCTCCGCCGCCGCTTCCCGGAATAATATATTTGACCGCGGCCAGCGAAGTGGCAGCGGGTTCGGCGCGGGTTGAGAAGGTTTTAGTTTGGATCGATGAGCCGCCATCGGCATCGCTCAGCGTTAACTCCGCTTCGTACTGGGTTGCCGGCGTAAGATTCAACAGACTCCCTGAGATGTAATTCCCGGGATTGAAATTGAGCGACGTGGTGTTCTTCTCAACGCGCATGAACGGCAGCCCCTGAGACCAGCCCGCATCCCCGACGCGGCGATATCTAATGGTAACTCGGGCATTGCCGTTGTCATCGCCGGTGATCGGCCAGGCAAACCCGGCCGACGAGAGGGTGGGGATAACAGCTTCCAGCGTGCCGGGGGTGGCGGCGTTCTGAGCCTGGGCCTCAGTGCTGAATGCAAAAGCAAGCGCCAATATCGGGGTTAAGGCCCATACGGTCCTGTAAAATAGGACACCCAAAAATCTACCGTTCATCACGACCCCCACTAACCAAAATTCTGTAACCTACTGAAAAAACGACATTTGTTCCTTGCTGGAGAACCAGCCTAATAACTAATGCAAAGAATGTGCAAAAAAAAGACAAACCAGTATTTATCGAGGTTCCGGGGTCTCTAGGGAGCGGCGCTCCCGCTGATGGGGGTCATGGCTGGGGGCTCGTCCCTTACCTAGTCTGCAATTTGGATTCTTTGAGAAGTAGGCCTAGGTCAAACGCAGATGGACGAATTTGATTCTGACAAAATATTTCCGACTCGAGTTGATCTCAAGAAACTATTTCCGCAGTCGTTTCGCTACGTGCTGGCGAGCAGCTTCTGGTTCTTAGTGGTCACAGCAGGCTTACTGGTCGCCAATCTGTACTTCTCGCTTGAAGTTCCGAGCGCGGAGCCTGTTTCAGGACAGCCCGAGGGGCTGGGTTCTCTTGTGGCTTATCTTTTAGATCGGCTGCTTTTGGCTAGTGTGGTCATTACTGTAATTAAGATTGGTTATGAAAGTCTCCACCATTTTTTGTATAGCTATACAACTGAGCTCGAACATCTGACGATTTCACGCGGTGTGTTGTTTCGCTCCCGTTTTTCTTTTCCGCTGGCGCGTATTAACGACGTGTCTCTAACGCGGGATCCGATCGAACTCTGCTTCTTGCTTTACACTTTAGATGTACTGACGGCTTCTCCAATCCTGCAGTCGGGATTGATCGAGGGGCTTCCTAAGAAGAGCGCGCTTGGACTGCAAGCCTATCTGCTGGCGCTGGTTGAATCTTCGCTGCCAAATATTAAAGAAGACGCCGCTATTAATGTTCAGAAGCGCGGCTTAGCACCCGAAGTAGCCGATAAGATTTTGCACCAGGAAGAAACCAAGGAAGAACCGGTCCCCTCGGTTCCGCGGTAGATTCCTTTCAATTTTGCGGCGGCTTTAGGGTCGAGATTCCCAGGGGGCAATACGCCGGGCACCACTGCACTAGGCCAGTAGCAATCGGAACCATTCCCAGCAGCCCCCAATAAGAGTTGAAATAAACTCCCGCAAAAAAGATAGCAAGCCCGACCAGAATTCGGATGCCGCGATCGATCTTACCCACATTTTTCGCCATAGCTGCCGCCTCCCCAATGCTCGATCTGCGGCTATTATCCATCTTATGAGGCAGAGGCTCAACCTCTGAATCGTATCTTACGCTGCTTTATGCCAGGTTCTGCTATGTGGTTGTTGAGTTCGGTCAACAGAACATGCTCTTGCTGTTCCAAGCAGCTGCTTAAATTCTTCAGAGATTTCCAAGCAGCTGGGCAAAGTGGGGCGACCCCACCGCTTCAGCACCAGCTCATAGAACTGCTCGGCATTGTGAACGACGATTAACTCTTTACCCCGATGCTCGGGGCATTGATCGATCTGCGCACGGCGCTTCGCCGTATAGCGTGCCGAAAGCATCTGCACCGTCCGCGCTTTGAAGCTCCGTCTTGCAGCCGGGGAGCGGAGCGCTTTCAGGGTGCGGCGATAGGCAAAATACTCCTTAGCATCTCTGAAATCTCCGTACTTGTTAGTTTGGCGCCAGAAGCGGGGCGGATGAAATTCAATCAAGACATTGTCGATCTGAAAATCAACCATCCGCATATGGCCCCGTTCGCTTCGGCCAATGGCGATTTGCTGCGTTTTTCCGTCAATGATCTCAAAGTTCGGAATATAGCGGCGCAATAGTTCGCCGCAAGCGGCTTCGGAGCGCGAAGCATAAGAATGTCCATGCAGAAGAAAATGCTGGTGAGGATGTGATGCCTCCCGTTCGGCTGTGGAGGGTAAGGTGTCATCCGCTCCGCCGCCCAAGATCAAGGTTAGATCGGGGAGCTTGAAGTCGGCTGCTTCTGTAATAGCGGTCTTACTGACCGCGAGTGACGAGTTTCGACGCATTGCGCGAAGTACCCCTGGTTACCGTTGGTGATGCCGGGTGTTGATGGGGAATGCGCCTCCGAGCAGCGCTTTATGGATGCGGATTGCGTTCGATCGATTCGCGGGCGGCAGGACTGTACCTGGCGGACTTTTCTTGGGGTGATTTAAAACGCTGCGCAAGAATTATATATCTGCCCAGTAACAGTCTGATTTTGCAGGTGAAATAACTACGCAAAATGTTAAAACCCGCGCTCTCCTCCGATAATCCAATATAGTGGGGAGAAACTGATGCTCCGCCTGTTTGATCGGGGGTCAGAGTTGGTAGGAATGGCGCAGGAACTTTCAGTATTGGTAATTGATGACGACCAGGCGGTTAGAAGCTCGCTTTGTCTAAATCTGGAACAGGCCCACTATGCGCCTCGCGGCGTGGAGAGCGGTGTTCGCGCTCTGGAGTTATTGAAGACCGAAAAGTTCGATATCGTTCTTTGCGACCTAAGAATGCCGGAAGTTGACGGGATCGAGTTTATCCGGCGTTGCAAGGAAGTTAATCCGCATACTGCAATTGTGCTGATGTCTGGGTTCGGATCGCATGAGTTAGCGCTCGATGCGATGAAGGCCGGGGCTTATGATTATATATCG
The DNA here is from genome assembly GCA_019694515.1 of Oligoflexia bacterium. Lineage (GTDB taxonomy): Bacteria > Bdellovibrionota_C > UBA2361 > UBA2361 > JBGSMV01 > JAIBBU01. The sequence continues at coordinate 17,028 of JAIBBU010000001.1, forward strand.
AAGCCATTTGCGGTCGAAGAGCTGATTTTTACCCTCCGCAAGATTGAGGAACGAGAAAAGTTAAAGGAAGAGAACGAGGAGCTAAAATCAGCGCTGACTCAAAAGTATAACTTTTCCAACATCATCGCGCAGAGCCAGAGCATGCGCGATATCTTTGAAACCGTTAAGCGCTTGGCCAACTTTAATACTACGGTACTGATCACCGGTGAGTCCGGCACCGGGAAAGAACTCTTGGCGCGCGCTATCCATCACAATTCTCCGCGGCGGGGCCGTCCCTTTATCGCCATCAACTGCGGCGCGATTCCCGAAAATCTAATGGAGTCGGAGCTCTTTGGACACAAGAAGGGGGCCTTCACCGATGCTTCACGGGATAAACGCGGGCTTTTTGAGGAGGCTTCAGGCGGCACAATTTTCTTGGATGAGATCGGCGAGATGCCTCCCCATCTTCAGGTCAAGCTTTTGCGGGCACTCCAGGAGCAGCAGATTCGCAGGGTCGGCGACGAGGAGTTAGTGACGATCGATGTGCGGGTGATAGCTGCGACGCTGCGGGACCTTGAAGAAGATGTGAAGATGGGGCGATTCCGCGATGATCTTTATTACCGTCTGAATGTCGTTTCGATGCATATTCCGCCGCTGCGTGAGCGGCCCGAAGACCTGCCGGTGTTAATCCAGCACTTTCTTAAAAAGCACAATAAGCGGCTCGGCTTAAATGTAAAAGGAGTCGACCCGGAAGCGCTCCGCTGCATGCTGGCTTACTACTGGAAAGGCAATGTGCGGGAGCTGGAGAACTGCGTGGAGCGGGCGTTGGTGCTGACCGATAGCGAGATGATTGATTTAGAAAGTTTACCAGCGCAGCTTCGAAAACCTGCCGCGCCAGTAGCGGCTGTTTCACAGCTGGACTCGATCCCGGACGATAATCTATCGATTAAACAGCGCACTAAGGCACTCGAGGTTGATCTGATTCAAAAGGCTCTGAAAAAGACCGCCGGCAATCGCACCCATGCTGCGCGCGTGCTGGAGATTAGCCACCGCGCACTGCTATATAAACTCAAAGAGTACGGGCTTGCGGGCGACTCCGAAGCGCAGGACGATTAGTTCAGAGATATTCTTTAGTCTGAGATGATTCCAAAACGAATCGTATGTTTCGGGGCCAGCACGATCTATGGCCGCGTCGATCCCGAGGGCGGCGGCTTCACAGCGCGACTACGCGCCTGGCACGAGGGCAATGCACGCTCTAATGCGGTGTTTAGTTTAGGCATCGAGGGCCAGCGGACCTCCGCGCTTTTGAAGCGCTTTTCACTCGAGGTGCCGCCACGTAATCCCGGCTTGGTGCTGATTAACACCGGCCTAAATGACACCCGGCGTGAAGGGTCGGAGAGCGCCCCCTGGTCTGTTCCGTTAGGTGAGTTCCGGAAGAACTTATCCGATCTGCTGCAGAATGCTAAAGCGCTCTGCGAGGTCGCTGTGATCGGTCCGTTTCCTATAGACGATACCCGCACCCGTCCGATAAGAATTGAACCGGTTTGGTATCTGCTAAGCGATGCGGCCGAAATTAATGCAGCGACCCGTGATATCTGTGCAAAGCTTGAGGTCCCTTTTTTGGATCTGTTTGCAAAATGGAATGGCAAACCCAAACCGGAGCTGCTTTACAGCGACGGGCTGCACTGCAATTCCGCCGGGCATGCGTGGCTCTTTGAAGAGGCTAAGACCTTTATTGCATCCCGGTAGCTCTCTCTGGTTCGTAATAATAAACGGCCCAGGGGCCAGGGAACAATCTCGATCTGTGCATCCAGAATGTGGTATTAGGCTGTTATCCTTTTTCCAGCGATGTATATGCATATGAAGATGAGTGCGATTTTCTTGGCAGTAGTTTTTCTCGGTGTCGAGGTTCAGGCCGCGCCGATTTACAAGTGGAAGGATGCCGACGGCACGGTGCACTATGCCAGCAAGCCGGTTAATGCGAAGGCTCAGCCGGCGGACCTGCCGACCATTATGCGGGGTGAGGTCAAGATTCCTAAACAGATGTTAAGCAGCTGCGATCAGCACGGCGGCATTAACTGTCAGGCGGGAGCGGATAAGGATGGTTCGGTTATCTGCTATGATGGCTTTACCAATGCCGCAGCGCGTTATCGCTTTTCCTGCAACAGCCCCAAGCTGGAAATTACCGAGATCTCCGATCCCGACCAGGAGGGAAGCTTTAAGGTCTATGTGCGAAATTCTACATCAGTCGCCGCTTCAAGCGCCGCGATGTTCTTTAAGCCTTTGGATGGAAAAGAGATCAAGCTGGAGGGTCCCGCCGAGATTGAACCGTTTGGGTTGGTTGAATTTATGTTCCGCCCGAGCGGCAAACCGCTAGCGCTTGCTAAGGTAGATATTGGAAATCTAAACCTGACCTGCGCCAATTGTCCGTAAGCGGCGGTGATGCCGCTCTTGTGATTCAGCTGCATGATGACGGGACAAAATTACTTCAAAATTCATACTCAGCGTCCCGCTCGCACCCAGCCAGCACCCGGCTTCGGATTGCATCGTACCCTTTGGAGTGCAGGGCCGGTCTTCGCCCTCCCCTAAGTGGAAATACAATACTGTTCTTCGCCTCGAACCCGCTTCTAACGCGACAGCAGCCCGGTTGTGCCCTGAAAGGTACCACCAACACAGCAGAGCTAAAGGGCCTTCTGGCAGTGCAAAAAAAGTAATGATATCATGCGGTTAAATTAAGAACTGATCGGCGCAAAAGCTAATCTAAATAATATGCTTCCAAAGTCGAGTATAGACCGCATTATCCCCATCCTGAAGAAGAGCGCTCGCCGTGCGCTCAGGATGCAGGTGCGCGGATTTCCCAAGCCCTACTACTGCTCTTTCGTGCTGCGCGATATCAACTGGTTCAATACCTGGGCTGGCAGCGGCTCGATGTACCGCAATCGCGCCGACCATACGCGCAATGTTTATTGCGATATCCGGGTTGGCAGTTATCGCAACGATCAGGTTACCGATGGCGGCCTCAACGATAATGACGAAGAGCTGGATTCGGTTGGTCATGTCACGATGCCGATCGATGACACCAATTACGAGGGCATGAAGCTCGCCCTTTGGCGTTTGACCGAAGCCAAATTCAAAGAGGCCCTGGCTGATTACAACCAAAAAGAGTCGCAACGGATCTCGATGATTGACCCTAATAGCGACTTTGCGTCGTTCGTTAAGGTCCCTGCGGTGCGCTCCATCAAGTACGTTCAGCCCGAGAAGGTTGATGAGGAGAAGTGGGTAAAGTTCTGCAAACGGGCGTCTGAATGGATGTCAGGACTGCCGCATGTGACCTCCTCCTGGGTAGAGTACGATTCAACCCAGGAAACCCGCATTCTTGTGAGTACGGAAGGCAGTGTGATTGTCCAGCACTCTCAGGTATTTTCGCTTTCCGCTAGTTTCAGGAAGCTGACCAAGGAAGGTTCCCATATCGAGCAGGAGATGGTTTTCAACGTCGGCCGCCAGAAGGAGCTGCCGGACATGCGCGCCTTTAAGAAGCAGGCGTTGCAGAAGCATGAGCAATTATTAAAACTAATGAATGCCCGAAAGATCCATGCCTTCTCGGGCCCGGTGCTGCTGTGTCCGGGGCCCTCGGGGCTGCTCTTTCACGAAGCCATTGGGCATCGCTTGGAAGGCAGCCGCTTGCTCTCCAGCGGAGAGGGACAAACTTTCAAAGGCCAGGAGGGGAAGCCGGTTCTCAATCTAGAGCTTACTATCCGTGATAATCCCAAGCTCAAGGAATTCAAAGGACAGCGCTGCATCGGCGCTTACGATTTCGACGATGAGGGCAGCGCTGCTCAGGATGCGCTGCTGGTTGAAAATGGGGTGCTGCGTGATTTTCTAAATACCCGCGCGGCTACACGCAAGAAAAACTTCGCTCCCAACGGGCACGCCCGCAATAAGAAGTTTCAGCGCCCGATTAGCCGCATGGCGGTAACGATCATCGAGGGCAAGAAAGCGCTTAATATGCAACAGCTGCGTGAACTATTGATCGCCGAAATTAAGCGGCAAAAGAAGCCTTTCGGAATGATTGTGTACGAGACCGCAGGCGGCGAAACGGAGACCAACAGCTACGATTTTCAGGCGTTCTCGGGAGAGATCTCCTACGCCACCTTAATATATCCCGATGGTAAAGAGATTGTGGTGCGGGGGGTAAACTTCGTCGGGACGCCATTGCAGGCGCTTAACAATATTATCGCCATTGGAGATCAGCAGAGTATTGATAACGGCTACTGCGGCGCCGAGTCTGGATTTCTTCCGGTAACTACCATTTCTCCTGCTGTCTTGCTCCGGAACTTAGAGCTGCAGGCTCAAGAAGAGGAGCTTGTAACGCAATATCTTTTACCCAGCCCCCGGTAGAAAATTTTCCGTTGAGCGGGTTGGTTAGGCTCGGGATTAATTCTATAATCACGCCGATGAACCCGTTTCTTGGTGGTATAAAGCAGTTTTTTAGCTCTCTGGGCCATGCCATTTTTCCGGAATTCGCTCCGGGCTTTCGAACTAGACATCTGACCGAGGAGTTATTGCGGTGTGACGACCCTTTAGCAGCCGCAGAGGTTGCCCACTTACTGCAGCCCTTATTGCGCCCAAGTTATATACCCGGGAGCGACGGAGAGACCTCGCTCCCGAGTGCTGAAGAAACATCCGAGGTCGATTCTGCAATCAAAACCCTGCTTACGCAGTTTGCAAACCCAGCCAACCAGCGTCTGAGGATCGCAATCATTAAGGCCCTCAGCGGGGGCGTGCGCCCTGATGTGATGGTCGTGATGGCGGAGGCGCTTCTAGATCCCGACCCTAATCTTTCGGCCGCTGCGGTCGATGCTTACATGGACACGATTACTACCTCGCGCCGGCACGGACCGTTTGGAAAGAGGTGCGCACAAACGATCGGGCACAGTATATTAGATGCATTGGAGCTGCGCGCTTCCAGCCAACCCAAGGCTCCCGAGCCTGCCGACGTTTCGAAGAGTAGTGCTCGGCTACGCCGCTGGGCCCGTTCGCCGGCCGTGGCAGTTCTCTATGCATGTTGCAACCAGGGCAACCACGCTACTCCCTTAGCAGAGTTAATTGAAAATCCGATCTATGGGCACGACGATCGATACGACGCCGTCAAAGATATGGATGTACGGGCGGGTGAAGGATTCAGAAATTCGGAGATTCAAAAAGCGCTGAGGTCAGTAGTTCGATCGCGCGGGGATAGCTGGGAACTGCGGGTGATGGCAGATATCGCCCTGTTTCGCATGAGCGATGGAAAGCAGCGGCATTTCTCAATGGGTGCGTGGGATAAAGCTCTGGGTCTAGCGGAGATGTAGTGTCGATCCATCAACTGCGTAATTAATCGAGAACTGACGCCGCTCCTTTTAAGCAGCTCTTAAATCTAAGGTGAGATGAATCTGCTTACACCGCAGGCTTTCCAAGGCCCTGGAGTCTTCGTCAAGTAATAGAGTGAAACTTATAGTCGGTTGCCGGGCAGCGAGAGCGGCGTCCGCGGCGATAATTGCGCCGATGGCATCCTCGCCAAGATAGTCAGTCTTCCGCAGATCAAGAATCACGTTGTGCTTAGCCCTAGCCACAAATTGAGCTAACTCCTCAGCGAAGATTTTAGATTCAGAGCGACCATCAGAAATCTGGGTTGGTTTGCTGGTTAGGATCTCGGCCTCGCTGCGTGAGTCGTATTTGCGGGTCAGCGCGGGCCCCGACCAGTTTGGCCGCTCGCTGTCTTTGGTATCAAGCTTTACGCGCGGGAATTTGCCCTCTGTGTCTAATTGAGTAACGGCGATTGTGGAGGCTGAGGCAGCTGCTTTAGCGGCAGCCTGCAGATGTGCGTCGATCGAATGTGCAAGCCTAAAGGCCTCGGGCGTTATGCTCGGCGGTTGATGCCGCATTAGTCTAGTTAAATCACTGAAGAGGTTGGGTCTGCCACTCAGCCCAAGGTCCCTAAGGGGCTGCGATTGCGTATCCGATTGATAGAGCAGGAGGCTACGGGGATCCTTCAGAGCGCCAAGGACTATTCGACCGAAATCACTCCGGTGTAAACGGGGCAGCTCGCTGATATCCAGCACCACCGAGAAATCTCTCGGAGCGGTGCAGAGATTCATCAGCGTCTCAAAGCTAAGATCGATTTGATTTCCGCTGCTAACGGCTTCGGGAGTGAGCTTAACCATCACCCGTGTCTCACTCCAGGGGGTGATTGTAACTCCCGGGCTAACGCTGACCGAGGTGTCGATCGCCTTTGGATGCGGATTTTTCAAATCGAACATGCGCCTATCCGATGGGTGAAACTATCCGGTCATTCTACTATGTTCTGAAACCTTAACCCACCTTAAAATTCATGGGGGTCGCATGCCCTTTTCTAGAGCCGAGCGGCTATTATGCGGGCTAGCTATTCAACCGTAACCTGATGTTGGTCAAAATATCTCTAAAGATTGCCCGCAACTGGGTGGCATCTTCGGTTGGATAATATTTCCCCGGTTTACTCGTTCGCAGATCGAGGTAGCTCCTTACATAACCATTCGGTTCATCAGGCCAGCTCAATGCGCGTTGTTGATCATTGGCTAATCGATTTAGGAAGAAATCCTTTCGGTGGAGAGTGTCATCGTTAAGGGTCTGGTAGAAATTGTCTGTAATACTTTCATTTTGCCCCACACCGATGGTGTAAAGTGAACAGCCCATATCACGCACGTAATCGCCCATCGCTAGGGCGGTTAAGTAAGGAAGTCGGCGTAAATTGGCGGAGTCATCGGTGCCGTCTAAGGGAAATAGTTGATAAAGCCGACCGGAAGTTTGATCACTGCTTTCAGTGCCGGGGACCCTAAAACGGATTTCGCTGGAGGTGCCCAAGCAATTTCCGATCGTGTCGCACACAGGATTCGAACCTGAATCGAAAGCTAATAGCCGCACTCCAGTTGTTGAATAGGTATCAGTACCGTTGGTGCGATACCAATGATTAATGTAAACCGGAGGCTCCCCATTAGTCGCGTAAGAATACCATTTAGTTGCTGCGGTGGCGGGACTTGGAAACTCAGGAATGCCGGGCGTACCTGCCGGGGGCTGCCAGTTGGCAGTGGACACATTGGGGGCGCCGTCTGTGAAAAAGATCATAAAGCACGGCAGATTGGGCTGGGCCAGCTTCTTAGTACGAATACTTTCCCAACCCCTGAAAATGGCCTCTGAGGCGTTGGTACGCCCGGCAGCCGACAGCTGATTGTCAATCACGTTCAGCATGGCTGCCCGTTGTGTGTCAATCTGTTCGGCAGAATCGTAGTAGTCGTTGGCTTGCACCCGGGTTGTGGCAATTTGAGTGAAGGTATTAAGCGCTACCATGTCTCGCCCGGTGCCGCGCAGGGAGCTTACGAAATCGTGCGCGGCAATTTTTAGTGCCGCGAGCTTTGTGCCCTTCTCAGGATGATCGCCATCCACCAGCTCGGCCATCGATCCGGAATTATCCAGAACCAGCGATATAATTGCAGCGCGTGCTTCGGCCTGCGCACTCGCGGCTAAAACAGTGCCGGAATTAAATCCAGGAATCAGCCCCAAGACCAGCAGGCGTGGGCGGATAGTCCCGCTGACCGTCATCCGCAGCCCTAAGACCGGGGCGCCCGGCTCTGCAGGTTCGCTCTCCGGAGCCGCCCAGGTCGCTTGCACCTGAATGCGGTCATCGCCGTAACCGGAGTGATTCAAATTTTCCTTGGCAATCAACGCGGCTTTATCGCTTGCGACCGCATTTGCAGCCTCCTGTTCTCCTCCAGTTGCGATCGGTTTAATTAGAATGCGCGCGCCGGCCATAGCTCCGGCATCGACCGCGCGCTGCAGCTCTACCTGTGCTTTGTAATAGTTGGTCAAATCGACCGCCAGCCCCAGCACAGCCAGGATGCCAAAGAACATCAACAGAAAGAGCGGCAGCACCGCTCCGTATTGCTTGTCTTTTGGGCGCTTAGAATATTGTTGATTCATACAGCAATCGCTCCGGTTCGTCAGGATCAGGTGATAGGAACAACCTGCCGATCATTGGAATCAGCGGTTTGTACCTTAGATATACTTCCCCCGTAGCGACTACCCCATTTGAGAGCATCAGCGGCCGATGCTCCCCGTCGGCTGTTAGAAAATCAACCGCGTGATAACGTGCGCGGGTGCTGTCTGACAATCCCGCAGCAGCTTGCGGCGCGACGGCCGACCTAGTTTCACAACCAGAATCAAAATCGGTGCAGCTATTCACATACTTGAAGAGTGAAATTACCACTCCTAAATCGTTTTGCCCGTCAGCCGGATTGGCAAAGCCTAAAATATCGGTCCCTTGAATATACAGTGCGTTCTGGGCATCACTGACGCAATTTTGGAGAGTTGCCTGATCGTCAATATCTCCACAGCGGCGAAACACGGAATATCCTGCTTCGCGGCTGAGCAGCGCCGCCGTCTGATGGATGCGCAAAACATTGCTGAATTCAAGGCAGGCAAATGCAGCAAGTAACAGAACCGGTAGCACCATTGCAAGCTCGAGATAAACTACACCTTTGCTTTGCATACTACTCATCAATATCAGTTTGTACTCGATTCCCTGCTGATCAGAATCTTAGCGATAAAGTTTACCGGAACAGTTTGCCAAAACATCTTCAGATTCGGATTAACCGAGAGCTGCATTAACTGAAATCCATCGCCGATCTGATCGCCGTCGCAACCCACGTCACCGGCTGTACAGATCCTGACCTGCGTGGTGCTGAGATCGACCCCCATGGCACCGGCTTTGCGCTTTACCCGCGATTTGAGTTCCCCCGCGGTCATAGTGCCTGAACTTAGTTGACGGTAAACCAAAGATTCCCGGGCGACAGAGCTTAGTGCAAACTGGACCGTTGCGGCGCGATAGAAGACCAGAGCGGTATCGCAAGCCAGCAATACTACGAAGAGGAACAGCACCATGGCGGTGGCTGATTCAACCATTACAGCGCCATGCTGACTGGAAGATCTATATTTGCGCATACTTGGTCCCTGTACTTGCGTTTGAATAGGTTATGCCGACTTTGATCGAACTGATCTCATAAGCCCTGAAAAACAGGCAAATCCGAATAGTTTGGGCGCGGTCCAGGCGGGGCTCTGGGTGGTAAAAACCGGCCTGAATTCCGGCCGTTGACGGCTTCCCCGCGCGCCGGAAAGCAGCGTAATTACAGGCCTTTATAGCAGGTGGGAGCTACAGATTCCAGCGCCGCATGCAACCGGAAAACCGTCTCGGCGGAACACCTCTTCTAGTCTTAGTATTTATTTTATAAGTCGCGCATCCGGGCGGGGGTCGCTGCATCGGTATTTAAAGGGGGCTGGCCGAACCTTGCCTTCGGTCCGCTAGGTTTTGTTCAGGTGAAATGATAACGCGCAGCAAACTAGTATTTAGGCGTATTCAGTCGCGACCGGTTAATCCCGATCTGCTTAGAAAGCCTGAGGCTCCTAATCCCTCCGAAATGGTCGAGCGCAGAAGCGAACATGGATTTACCGTGCTGGTAATCAACTCCAGCCAGGCCATGGCCAAAGAGATTACGATCCAACTGTCGCTCGACATTCCGGGCTGCTTAATCATGTATGCGCCGACTATTGAATTAGCCAAGTGGCTGCTCAGCCGCCGGGATATCGATTTGGTTGTATCGAGCGATATTTTGCCGGATGGAAATATCTCCAAACTGCAAAGCGTGCTAAGAAAGATGAAGGACCCTCCCGACATGGTTGTGGTCGGAAATGTTCTGCTGCAAAGCACCGACAGCCTGGAAGAGATCGGATACCACTTTAGCAGATATCGGTGTCTTTCTCCCGAATCAGTCCAAACCGAGCCTCCAAAACTTGCACAGGTCATCACCGATCTAGGGCAGGATATTAGACATCACCTCAACAATCCGCTGCAGGCGATTGTAGCGATGGCGTTTGTGGCTCAATCCGGCAAAGCTGATGGAAAAGTGCTGGAGCAGGCGTTGGATTCGATTGAGAAGGTGGCTAAAAACATGTCTACGATCGTGAACGGTCTAGAGGAGAAGATCCGAGATGCGGTTGAGCCGCTGGCAACTAATCGTTGATGGAAAAACCAGATTTTGGTCTGCGCTTCCTGCCTGATGGGCCTTGACCTGCCATCGCTGTAGGAGCTCCGCTATTTGAAGATTGATTTCCTGTCATTGCAGTAGATATTACATTTCTCCAGGACGAAACTCGTCTCCTTGCGCGCGGTCCTGTCATTTATCGGCCGGAAAATGCGCAGAAAATTCTCCTAAATTTTTTTAGTTTAGAGACCATTGCGACTTAAAGTTAGGGTTTGCTTCGCTCCGCTCGCAATGACAGATCGAGGCGCGCATGTAGGGACTTCATCAACAGCGCGGCAATTCCGTCCTTGAATGGCGCAACTCCTACAATGGTGGATGTTACATCTTTCGAGGACGATAATTCTGTCATTGCGAACCCGAGCTTGGCGAGGGTGAAGCAACCCCTAACATTATGTCGATGAAGGCTTTGTTTCTAGATAATCGTAAAAGTTTCTTACGAGCATTAAGACTACGGTTATCGGCCGGAAAATGCGCAGAAAATTCTCCTAAATTTTTTTAGTTTAGAGACCATTGCGACTTAAAGTTAGGGTTTGCTTCGCTCCGCTCGCAATGACAGATCGAGGCGCGCATGTAGGGACTTCATCAACAGCGCGGCAATTCCGTCCTTGAATGGCGCAACTCCTACAATGGTGGATGTTACATCTTTCGAGGACGATAATTCTGTCATTGCGAACCCGAGCTTGGCGAGGGTGAAGCAACCCCTAACATTATGTCGATGAAGGCTTTGTTTCTAGATAATCGTAAAAGTTTCTTACGAGCATTAAGACTACGGTTATCGGCCGGAAAATGCGCAGAAAATTCTCCTAAATTTTTTTAGTTTAGAGACCATTGCGACTTAAAGTTAGGGTTTGCTTCGCTTCGCTCGCAATGACAGATCGAAGCGCCCATGCAGGGACTTCATCAACAGGGTAGCAATTCGGTGCTCGAATTGTGCAAGTCGTATAGCAATGGCAGAGCCGCGCGTTTAGACAGGTATTCCGTCGTCGCAGCTTGCAACCTCTGCCGTATCGCGGCCGGTTAGTTTCGGGTATCCCCGAACTTGCTTAAGTTTTTGATAGGGACGAAACTCTTGTAGTTGCACTAAGCGCAGGTTAGCCCTGCTTGAAAAGCTCTAATTATTGACTTATCGCATGGACCCAGAAGTAATAGGCAATCGCTTGGATTTCGCCGACAGTGCGCTAACTGGATACCTCAGCTATTCCTATCAGCATCTTCATAAGACATGGAAAGAAATTGCGGCGGATACCCGTCGCGAGATCCTTTTGGAATGGAGGGCCGCTGTTACGAAGGCTGGTTCAGCGGCGGATCTTTCAGCATATGAGCCCAGCAAGCCGATCGTGGAAGCTCTGCGGGAGCGTATTTTAGCCCGACCAGATTTGGGCCAGCATTTGAGGGCTTTAGAGACAGGCCCTTCTCCGGCCTCAGCCCATGATTTGCTTGCGAGAATATTTCGCCTGGCCGCACGAAATGTGCCGGATCGGCGGTCTGCGGTTTAGGGCAAGTCACGCTAGTCTCAGTCGAATCGCGCTCTCCAGTTCCGCTTGCATTTGAGTAGTGGCAGAGATGCTGTACCATTACATCTCATGATGCAGGCTCTCCGTACCCACAGACCATTAGCTTTGGCCGCCGTTGGTGTGGCGACATTTGCCGCTCTGGAAGCGGCAAGCTTTGGGAGAAATCGCGGAGATGCTCATTTTGAAGCCAAAAAAACAATCGGGCCGCATAGTGAACTGGCGCACACCCGCATCGTGTACCTTTGCGGAGTAGATGCGGATGAAGCCAAGGTTTCAAGACATACTGAGGCTACCTGCGCTATTGGGGAGTTGGCTCTGACCCAGCCGTTTGAATTTATCTATTTTCATAATAACACTAACGGATTGCTGCTGGATTGGTTTGAGGCGGTGCAGTTTGGGGTGTTAACTACGCTTCATCTTCCTGATCCAGTCGCATCTTCGATGATCGACCTAGCGTATGCTGGCATTGTCGAAAGACTGGAGGCTGACCCTAATCATAAGGAGCTGCTAATAGGACATTCCGAAGGGGCACATTTCGCATTAGCGCTATCGCGAAGGATCGTGTGCGAAAAGCAGGCCTTGGCCGATCGAGTTTTTGTGCTTTACATCGAACCGATGGGCGCTGTTCGTCCTCCCTCAGAGATAGGCTTTGCTGAAGTTACGCCGGTTCAAGGCCATAAGCTTGATTTTTATTTGAGACAACGAACAAATTTAGCGCATGGTCTGAAAGTCGGAATGGAAGAATTAGAGCGACGCGCTAGCTACTGATGGAATTTTTGAATAATCTGCAGGAACTTAACCGGTAAGCGTATTTCCAACCCTCACGCTGCTTTCTCAATCGCCTGCAGATTAGCCTGAATCTCGGTCTGTCCGTTGAATACCGAATAGTCAGGCTTGCACACGACATTCACGGTTGCCCCAACATTTAGCGCGGGATGGCTGGTCTGGCGCCATAAGAAACCAGCCAGATAGCGCTTGCCGTCGCTAAATGTTGCCTTTAAGTGCGCGTTCTTAAGGATTTTGACCTCTACCACCTTGAGCCCGGCTAATAAGATCTGAGGGCCGGGGTTTCCCATTCCGAAGGGCGCAAATTGCTCAAGCTCATGCACCAGATCCATCTCGATATCTTCAAGTTGCGCCTCGGTGTCAGCTTCGGCATAAGGAACGACCTCGATGCTGTCCAGTCTGCGCGCGCACTCGGCTTCGAAAGCCTCTTTGAAGGCTTCAATGCGGGCTTCTTCAACTGAGAATCCTCCGGCTCCTTCATGACCGCCGCATTTGATCAGATGTTCGGCGCAGGCTTCCAAGGCTTCAACCACACTGAAGCCTTTGATGCCCCGCACTGATCCTTTAAATATGCCGTCGGTATCCAGCCCCATGACGACTGCGGGGCGGTAGAACTGCTCCACCAGCCGCTGCGCTACTATGCCGATTACACCGGTATGAAATTCCTTATCCCAGACGACTAATCCCGAGGGCAGATAGCCCGAGCCCCGGATATACTCAACCGCGATCTCTTTCACTCGTAGCTCCGTTTCCTGGCGCTCGGTGTTCAGCTTGTTTAGCTGTCTAGCGACCCGTGCTGCCAGCTCGCTATCATCCGTAGTCAAAAGATCGATCACCATCTCCCCGTGCACCATGCGCCCGGCAGCGTTAAGACGTGGGCCAATACCGAAGCCCACATTAGAACAGCTGACTTCGCCGTTGATCCCGATAACACTCTTTAAAGCAACTAGTCCCGGACGCTTGGTGGTACCAAGCAGATCAAGCCCGCGCTTAGCGATTACGCGGTTGGCTCCGATCAGCGGCACCATGTCGCAGATCGTTCCCAGGCAGGCAAGATCAAGATAGCTTCGTACATCGAGATTGGCTGCACGCGGAAGCTTAGAGCGCAGGCCCACAAGCAGATACCAAACAAGTCCCGAAGCGCACAATATTCCGCCGGCGAAGCCGCAGCCGCGCTGCTGGGGATTAATGAACACATCCGCCCCGGGGGCGGCTGAACCGACATGGTGATGATCAATTACGATCGTCTTTAGACCCAGCGCCTTGGCGACGGCGATCTCTTTTTGGTTGCGCGTGCCGTAGTCTATGGCGATCAGCAGCTTGGCGCCCCAGTCTGCCGCAGCTTTGATCAAGCGCTCATTCAATCCGTAACCATCGGTGAACCGATCCGGAACAAACACCCGGGTCTCAACCCCGGCGGCCGTCAGGAAATGATTGGCCTGCGCTCCTCCGGAGAGCCCATCTACATCGAAGTCGCAACAGATCGCGACCTTACCCCCACTGGCCGCAATCTCAGAGATCAATGCGCAGGCCGCATCCAGGTTTTTAAGCTTGCGCGGATCGGGCAATCCTTCTTTCAGGGAGGGGGCAATGAAATTCTTCAGATCCTGATCGGGCTTGAAGCCTCGTGCTGCCAGTATTCGCGCCGCGATCGATCCGAGTTTGAATTCACGCTCGATGTGTTGGGCTATTTGAGGCCGTTGCTGTTTTAGGCGGATACCCCGGTAGGCTGTACGAACACGATTATCGAGGAGGCGTGACATAAATCAGCCATTAAAATACACCCCTGCACTTGGTATGTATAGTCTCGCGTGCCTGATAGTCACGCTCCGCAAAATTCAGATGGAAAAATCGAAGGTTGGATTCGCCATGCAGAGCGGCTAGGCCGCGAGCGATACGTCTCTGAAGGTATCCTCTTCCAGCAGATTGGACCGGCTCTCGACCATTACTTTACGCACGGTCTCGGCGGTCAGTGCAACGATAGTCTGCTCCAGGTTCTCCATGGATTTGATCAGTTCATCCATCTTTCGGCGGCTGGCTTCGTCCTGTTTGACGTTCGGTTCGAGCTCAGCCAGTCTAGCGAGAATTCTGCTTTCAGCTTCAAAGATTGTTGAGCTGGCATGCGCCGCGATTGTGGGCGGCAAACGCATCGTCAAGTTCTCTAAAATCTTGTCGTAGTGCTTGAGGATCTGTTCACGCTTAGTAGCGGTTAGACCTTCCAGCTTTCGTAAGAGGCCGAACATCTCCTTGTTCATCAGGGCACGCTCCCGCGCAGCAATGCGCAAACTAGCCAGCATGTAGCAAGCCAGCAGGAGCTGTAGCAGCGCCAAACCACCCATCAGGGCTGAGACGAGGGATATGGAAGAGTTGCTGATCTCACCCAACATAAGATTCTATAGGATGTAGATGCGCTAAAATGGGATTTGGAACCGAAATAGTTCAAAGGTAAACCCCAAGCAGGCCAATAGGTTAGCAACCGCCCAGCCCTACGAGGAGGAAATTTCTTTAAGAAAGTCCTCGAATTCTTTGAGCGGCCCCAAATATCCGGGGAGCCGTTTAGGTTCTGCCAGCTCCTTTACCTCTGCGACTGAGCACCAGCGCCAGCCCATAAACTCCAGGTCATGCTTATTGATATCGATGTCGTTATCCTTGCCGGTAAATCTGACCAAATAAAAAGTTTGTGACTGTCCGCGCCAGCGTCCAAGTGCATAAGCGGGCGGACGATCAAATTCATAGTCGTGGACAGACCTGAGTCTTCTTACGATTTCGAAACAGCTAGGAGGAGCGCCTAACTCCTCTTCGAGTTCTTTCAGCACATTTCCCTCTAGCGATAACTCGGGCTCAATCCCGCCTTGAGGAAACTGCCAAATACCGCGCTCTTTCATCCGCTCACCGAGCCAAAGCTTGTGCTCATGATTAAACACCAGCATTGCGACGTTGGGTCTTAAGGGCAGTTGATTCATTCCATCGACCGATTTAATTGTTCGAACTGTTTGACTGAGATCATACCTGCTTTAAGCCGCCTTTCCAAGGAATGCTGAAGTGTGAGCGCAAGTCTGGACTGGGTCACGTCGGACTTCATGTAGACAGAGCTGACCGGCGCAAAGCCATTAAAGCCTGAGTAGTCGCAGAGATGACAGCCCGCTTCGCGGTAGAGACGGTACCCACGGCGATTAGACCCATCCAGATCGATTACGCGGCAGTGCGGACAGAGTGCCGGCAGTAGGCGCTGTACGATCACTGCTCGGAGGGCTTGCTGCAGGGTCAGCGCATCGACGCCGAGGTCCTTTAGTCTCGTGAACACTTCGGGGATCTCGCGGGCATGCACGGTGGTAATGACTAGATGACCAGTTAGCGCTGCTTGGAACGCGGTGCGGGCGCTGCTTGGATCGCGTACTTCGCCTAGCATAATTACATCTGGATCCTGCCGCAGGACTGCCCGCAGCGCAGCTTCGAAGGTGAAGCCGCTTTCCGGCGAGATGCATGTTTGCGCGGCATTTTTGACTTCAGCTTCGATCGGATCTTCGAGGGTGACGCAGTTCAAATTAAGTTTAGTCAGCTCGGTCAGCAGCGCATACATGGCAGTGGTTTTTCCACAGCCGGTGGGGCCCGCCAAGATCAACATGCCTTCGTCGACTTCAAGCATGCTGCGCAAAGCCTGCAGGGCTTCAGGGTCCAGCCCCAACTGCTCTAGCTCCATTGCGCGTCGATGTCCAATGATCCTGAGAGTAGCCTTCTCGCCGTGAAGGGTGGGGATGGTGCTGACACGGATGCCGACCCGCTTTTCCCCCGCGGCGATACTAAACTGTCCGTCCAAGGGTAACTGGTGTTGTGTAGTGTCAAGTTGCGCCAGCACCTTGATGCGGTTGATTAACTGCTGATGCAGAGCGAGTGAACCGAGAGGCCGGGCCTGATCTCGCAGTTCGCCGTTAATTCTGAGCCGTATGAAAGTACCTTCGAGGCGCGGAATGATGTGAATATCGGAAGCCTGCTTTGATACCGCGTAGTTCATTAACGCGGAGAGAAATCGGGGGACTTTGGCTGTGGAGAGCGGTTCCTCGACGGCCGGGGCGATTCCAAGTGCTGCTGCGCTGAGTTCGGGTAATTCTGAGGCGCTTTGCGCCAGAGCCTTTTCGTCACTGCTGTATGCCAGAAAAATCGCCTCCGCCAGGGTTTCCCCAGGCACCTCGATCAGTCGCGGAGTGTGGCCGAGACTTAATCTTAGGGTGGGAAGCAGCTCCCGCGTTTGGCCTTGAGGCACTGCCAGACTGATCGTTTCAACACCCGCCGCTCTAAGGATTCCAAGTGGCAACACTCTCAGCTGCTTTGCCTGGAGGGCAGAAATTAGATCGCGTGCCTCTGCTGTAGAGCAACGGCTTAATACTTCGGGGGACAGAACCGCTACGGGACTGTTGTCTTCAGGCGCAAGCACGTCCGGCGAGATCTGAGATCTGTGAAATAGTTTATCGCCCATGGCTCAATGTGATTTGGCCGCCGGCTTATTTCGAGTGGAAATAGCGGAAGCTTATGACATCGATTGGTTCGGACGATCACCTAGAAAGTTGACCCCTTTCCCCCGCAATTGGAATGGGGCTAGCTGACATGCGAAGCCCGCCCACTCCGGCGGTGGGGTGTCGGCTAGTGTAAGAAGGTCAGCAGGACCATTAAGATTACAACTATAGATCCAATCAGCGCGCAAAATCCGATCGTTTCCCCATCGATTCTAGTGAGTGTCGGATGGCTTGGATTGAGCGGCAAAAGAAAATTGACCAGGTTGCGAAGTCTCCCCTGCTCTCCTCGTCTGGACTTAAGTCCGCGCGCAGCACGTAAAGTTTCAAAGTTCATGATTCCCCCTCCCAAAATGGCGGCTTGAACGGCGCCTCATTGGCTGCCCTTAACCGCCCCTGCGATATAAGATCCCCCCGCTTCCTTGCACCCTCTAATCCGGGCCAAGCGTCGATTTGCTTCAGCTACAGCAGAACTTAAGTCATGCTGCTAAGTTAGGGCTCTTAAGCTACAGTTGCCAGAACTGCTTCGGAGGGAAGTTTAGTGACGTATGTAATTTGGACCTTCGCGATTCTGCTAGTGATTTTGGGGCTGCTTGGCACGGTGTTGCCGGTGCTACCTGGAGCCCCTGCTCTCTTCGCAGGTTTAGTAATGGGCGCGTACGCCGACAATTTTAACCGTGTGGGAGGTGTGACACTCGCGCTTTTATCGGTGCTTTGTATCGCGGCATTGCTGATTGATTTCTATACCGTCGCGCGGGGCGCAAAACGCACCGGTGCGAGCAAATTAGCAGTGGTCGGCGCGTCGCTGGGGATGGTGCTTGGGATCTTTGGCGGAGTTATTGGTATTTTTATTTTTCCGTTTTTTGGCGCGCTATTGGGGGAGTTCATCGTGAGGCGAGATCTTTTGCAGGCCGGGCGCGCCGGTATAGGCACCTGGTTAGGGCTGGTCTTAGGCGTCGCCCTAAAGCTCACATTGATGTGCCTAATGCTTAGCTTATTTATGCTGGACTATTTTGTCGGTTAGTTTGGCCGCCGATTTGAATCGAAAAGATCTCCAGATAAGCCCGCGAGTTTACTAGAACTCGTTCCGTTAAATCGCTTCTAACGCCCGCGCACTCCAGCTTGCTTCCTCGCTTTCCTGCCACGCGATCTCTTTGCTCAAAATCTGCGAGGGTAGTGTGAGATGCGATGGTAATATTTACCCATAGCAGTAGCGCCCTTTCTCATCTGAGCTTCTTGGGTAGACGCATAGAACCTCTTTGGCCTGCGCCATGGATCCAGTCCGAGGCGCAGGCTGAGGAGGGAGCGCTTGAAGGTTTTTTTGGCCCTGGATTGCTCATGACCCGAAACGCGGATCATGAGTGGTCCGGGACCTGCTCAGGTATGACCCACATGCTATCTGAAAGACCGGGACGTAATCTCTAACCAATCTCCAGCTTTCTGCGCCGATGGAAATCGACGCGATGTGGGAGAAAGGAGTGGAGGTATGACGCTTGGGGCTGCAGGCCGATTGGCCGTTGCGGCCAGCCCTACTGCATCTCAGGTACTGCATCTTTGGGCAAAGGGCCGGTTTCTGCGTGAACTCGAAAGCCGGCTTGAGCCGCTCTCCATGGGTGAGTCGATGCCCGAGGCTGTTTGCTACGGGGTCGGCTGTGTGACGTCGCGGGGTGCGAGTTTGGGGGTGCCGCTCGAGACCGTCGGAACTCACCTGCTCGCGATCGACGCTGCGGTTACGCTCGGAATCACCAAGGCCAAGTGCCTGGTGGGTAAGCACATGTCCTTCGGGGCATTGCCTGCCGCGGAGCGTGCTGAAGCTCGAAGGCGCGCAAACGAGCATTTCAACCTGGTTGACCGCATTCAGCAGTGGAGCGGCTTCGATCTCGAAGCGCTCTTCGATTCCACGCTGAAGCGCACTGACCAGTTTCGTGCTCAGGAGGAATCCTTCATTCGTCACTGTGGAGTGCCGAGGCCCGAGCTTTGGTACTTCGCATACCAGTTCCTGCATTTTGAGACCATTGCGCAGATGTATGGCGCCTGGCTCAAGGTAGGCTGGTCGATGATGGGGAACCGTGAAGCGAGCAAGATCGTGGAGCAGTTTCGCGCCGGCCAGCTTCCGCATGGCAGGTGTGAAGCGGCGCATGACAGCTTCACGCTGGCACAGGAGTGCGCCCGCTCCCGGGAGGAACGGATTTCATTCGTTTACTTTCCGGCAGCGCTTTCTTTGACCCGGAGGACCCAACCGGACGGCAGGGTTTCAATCAGTGTTGCGCCATACTCGACTTCGTTCCCGGAGGACCGCATTCTGCTGCGTCGCGGCGAACAGCCGGCGCGCAAGTTTCCGGATCCGCGTACGGTGGCCTGTCCGCATCTGCAGCGTCAGATCGTCGACGCGGGCGAGCGTTTCCGGGGACTGGTGGAGTTGGTACATGACCACATTCCGAATCTTCTCGATCGAACCGAACCGGGCGGCCTGAGGCTGTTGGATCGGGAGATCGAGGAACAGCAGGAGGAGCTTGGGAAATTTCGAGTTCAGGTCGGTCTCAAGTATCAGCAGGGACTGCGCAATCTGCGCGCCCTGCGCCTCGAACGCGCAGTTCTTTTGCGCGAGATGCTGCTGCCTCAACTGGCTCGGCTGATCGAAACCTTCGCGGTTTCGTAGGCTTTGAGCTAGACTGGTCGTGGGTCGTCGGGGGTTTAATAGAATGTTTCATGGCGCTCCCCCCGGCCCACCTTTTGATGGGAATCGCATGGGCGACGCAGCGAAGAATAAGAGTGGCGCAGCGCGTAAGGTACGGGAACTAAAAATCGCCCCGCCTCAAGATTCCCCTGCCTTCCAATTCCCCGCACCGGGTGCCGAAGATAGCAACTACAAGCAGCTCGTCGAAACGACAACTAATTTGGTTTGGTCCGTAGATGCTGAAGGACGTTGGACCTTCGTTAACAAGGCTTCTGCCCAAATGCTAGGGTACCAGCCGAGCGAGCTTTTAGGGCGCTATTTTCATGAAACCCAAACACCCGAACAGGGGGCGCGCGACCTTAAGGTGTTTAAGGAGGTGTTGCAGGGCAAATCGTACTTCAATTACGAGACTGTACACATTCGAAAGGATGGCTCAACGGTTGATTTAAGTTTTAATGCCGTAGTTTCGCGAGATGCACAGGGGCGAGTTACAGGCACTAGCGGCACGGCCAGCGACATTACCGAGCGCAAACGCGCCGAGGAGGCACTTAGAATATTAGTCGAAGGTACAGCTTCGGCGACCGCGGAGAAGTTTTTTCGCTCTTTGGTTTTTCATTTGGCCCAGGCCATGCGTACCAAATACGCATTTGTCGGGCAGATCATCGGCAATGATCGTGAAAAGGTCGAAACCCTGGCAGTATGGTGGGAAGATCATTACGCCGAAGATTTCATTTATACGATCGCTGGAACACCGAGTGAAACCGTAATCGGGAAGAAGATCCAGGTCTATACTAACGACCTGTATCTTAAATTTCCCACCGATCAGCATGTAATGCAGACCCAAGCGCGGGGCTATATGGGGGCCCCGATCTTTAGCTCCAATGGTGAGCCGCTTGGGGTTATGGCGGTATGGAGTGAAAAGCCGTTGGAGGACTGGGCTCCTGCACACTCTATCATGACAATTTTTGCGGCCCGTGCTGGAGCCGAACTAGAGCGCATCCATGCCGAACAAGAATCGCAGCTGCTGCATCGGCGGCTCCTGCAGTCGCAGAAGATGGAAGCGATCGGCCAATTGGCTGCGGGGGTAGCGCACGACCTTAACAATGCACTGGGGGCGGTGGTTGGACATCTTGAGCTGATGCGCATGAGTCCGGGGCTCAGCCCCGATCTGGAGCGTTCGGCTACGATCGCTCTGGGAGGCTGTGAAAGAGCAGCGTCATTGATTGAACAGCTGCTGGGCTTTTCGCGGCAGGGCAAATACAACCTGGTCGAGGTGTCGCTGGGTAAAGTCGTGGCGGATACGATCCATTTTCTGGGGAAAGTGATCAATAAGGACATTTCGATAGTTCAGGAGGGACTTGGCGAAGATCTATTTCTGCTGGCGGACGAAGGACAGCTGCAACAAGCTTTGATAAATCTGATTTTGAATGCGCAGCAAGCCATGTCCGAACGGGGCACCATCACCTTCAGCTTTGGAAGTCAGGATGTGCTTAGCCCAGAACGGTTTAATCCCCGGGCAACAGGCACCTCTTTTGTAACGTTGGCGGTCACGGATGATGGGCACGGGATCGCACCGGAGAATTTAGACAAGATCTTCGAGCCCTTTTTTACCACCAAATCTGAGGGCCAAGGCACCGGGCTGGGGTTGTCGATGGTGTATGGAATTACGCAGAATCATGGCGGCTGGATTGAAGTAGATTCAACTCCGCACGAAGGCACGACTTTTACCCTCTATTTCCCGCGCATCTTTAATACCGGCAGGGCGCAAGAGCGCGAGCTTAATCGCAAGCTCGGCTCGGGCTCCGGTAAGATCTTGATCGTGGACGATGAATCGGCATTGGTTGATTTGACCTCGTTGTTCCTGCAAAGAGCTGGTTTGGAATCGATTGGCTTCACCGCTGCTGAGCAGGCGCTTAAGTGGTTCAAAACCCATTGGAGAGAAATCGATCTGGTCTTACTCGACATGAAGATGCCGCAGATGAACGGTGCGGAATGCTTTAAGGCGCTGCGTAAAATCGATCCGCATGCGCAGGTGGTGATAATGTCCGGATATATTCAGGATCGCGCCGTGCAGCAACTGCTGGAAGAAGGAGCCATTCATTTTTTTCAAAAGCCGGTGAAGTATCCCGAGATGATGAGCTGGATTCTACAGCAGCAGGCTAAGCGGATTTAGCGCATTGGTGCGAAGGCCCAAATGTTTTGTTGCTGATCTCGGTGGCAGGACGGTGCTACGCGCGCAATTGTCGGAGTGACGCAATTCGAGGACAGATTTTCTGTCATTGCGAGCGGAGCGAAGCAATCCCTACCAATTTGCCCGGCAGTGCGCATCCTCCGAGCCAGCGGGTAAGGGGATTCTCTCCCCATTAAAGCTGGGTAAAGTAATGCGTGGCTTGGAGTTAGGGTTTGCTTCGCTTCGCTCGCAATGACACTGGGCTTCGCTTCGCTCGCAATGACACTGGGCTTCGCTTCGCTCGCAATGACACTGGGCTTCGCTTCGCTCGCAATGACACTGGGCTTCGCTTCGCTCGCAATGACACTGGGCTTCGCTCCGCTCGCAATGACAGGAATTGTGCGCCGAGCCTGCGACTTGTCTAACGAAGCGGGCGTGCGGAGAGGCAACAACCGCTAACGCCGCTCTGTCTTGGATCGCGTTACTGTCCGAGATTAGAATTAATCGCACCCACCAATCTTTCTTTGGTGCTCTTGTCTAGGACAATATCCAGACTGGTGCTGCTCAGATCGGATAAACTCATGCGGGAAACTGCGCCATTCGAATCGGATAACACTACACTATCAGGAACTAACGCAGCGCCGTCTCCAATCTTAGCCGAAATCATTCTTGAGAAGGCCGCAACGGTTACCGGGACCGGGCTCGAATCTTCCGCCAGGTAGAAATTCAGCGCTGCCTGCGCTCCAGCTCGAGCTAAGCCCGCTTCCGTTTGACCATCATTATTTAGATCAGCATTCACGATGGAGACCCGTGGTCTTTGGGCGCTGTACTGCGCTGAAACTTTGCCGGAGAGAGCATTGTAAACCAGCAATTTCCAGCGTCGGACTGCCTTGGCTTGTACGCCGCGGCCCAGTGCGAGAGGGCCTTGGCCGACTACGACCAGCTCGTCAATGCCGTCGTTATTGGAATCGAAGCAGGAGATTGCGGACACTGCCTCAGGGAAATTCGCCAGCTTGGTGGTACGCACCGAGCCATCGGCTGATTTGCGTACTTTCAAACTGCGTCGCGCGACTACCGCTAGGTCGGTTGCAACATCAGAATCGAAATTGCACCCTGCTACAATGGTGTCACCGACATGTCCGAACCTGTATTCAGTTGTGGTATCGGCATCGCTTCGAATACGCCACTGCAGGGAATTTCTAAGCTGGGTGACTACAGCAAGTTCGCTGATGCCGTCGCCGTTATAGTCACCGGGAGCTGGCACATCGCCGAATTTTCCGAATTTGATGGTGCTGTCTAGGGCGCCATTTTCAGCGTCAAAAATATTGAAATTGAGATCACTTCTCGGCCCGCGCGCGGCTTTCTCCACGGTCAAGATGCTGGATTTTCCGCTGCCTGAAAAATCGAGTCCGACACCGCGGGTGCCGTTCAATGGGCCGCCCTCAACGCCGCGATCTGTAATCGTGACGCATAACTCGGGAGCTGGTGCGCTCTCGTTGTTTGAAGTGTCGAATGCAGTGACTGTAAAGCAGTAGAAGCCTGGATTCAGATCAAGCTGCTTCTCTACCTGCAGAGCTGTGTTGACGCTGGTGGCGTAGCTATGTGAAGCCTGGCCATATTTTAGGGAGTAATTCCTAAGATCCGTACAATTTGAGCCATCCGCATTTTTCGTAACGGCATTCCAGCTGACCGAGATGGAGACAGCTGAGGCCGTGGAGGCGGCCAGAAATACACCGGCAGCTACTGCTGCTGATTTAATAAAACCCATTGT
This sequence comes from Oligoflexia bacterium, assembly GCA_019694515.1. Taxonomy (GTDB): domain Bacteria; phylum Bdellovibrionota_C; class UBA2361; order UBA2361; family JBGSMV01; genus JAIBBU01. The sequence goes on from JAIBBU010000001.1 coordinate 40,542, forward strand.
AACGACTGCTTTTTTACCCACAACTAACCCCTCTGAACCTGATGCCCAGAGACTAGAGCAAGATCTATTCCTGCGCCACAGCTCGAGAAATTTGATGCAGTCCCTTGCCCCGTGCTTGGTGTGTCCCTCCAGCTGAATCTGAAATCGACGTGTTGAGGCAGCGGATTAACGCTTGGCGTCTTTTATCTACGTATTCTCCGCGGACTGCCGTAGGTCCTACACATAGACTATCTAGTAGATTCGCCTAGGGGTAGGGTTGATTCAGCTGCTTTAGGTCAAAGAAATCAGTTCGTTAAGCCTTTTCTCCATCGGGATTATCTATAATTCCCTCCACAAAGATACGCTCATCCGGGTTAGAGATCTTGTCTAAGATCACGCGCTTCATAATTGCCCGCACATTCGTGGTGGGCTTGAGCCGCGCAGCGATAGTGCTGCTCTCTCCCAGCGAGAAAACGAATTTCGCCTCTTGGGCGTTCTCCTCGTCATTGTTCCAACGCCGGAAATTATCGCGGATTTTGTCTGCTACCTTGACCACTTCAAAAATCTGGTTAACCAGCTTCTTGCGTTCATCGGAGGCGAATTTCTGGCCATCGGACATGCGCTCGTTATTCACCACATAGTCCCAGAGAGCGTAGAACTCGGCCTGTGAGAGGTCGGCTAACTGCGGGACCTTCTTGGCCATCATCTCCGCCTCGTAGGGCAGGAATTTCTCGCTGCCATCCTTCTTTAGCGGCGGATATTCGACGTTAATCACGATTGCGCGGCGCAGCAGTTCCGCAGAGAGCTCATCGGTTGCTGCATAGCCATTTTTGGGATTCATGGTCGCCCCCAGTAATACTGTCGGGTCGACCTTGATGCTGGGACCGTGATTCATATTGATACGGCGCCGGGAGTCAGTCAGAGAGTTCAGCATTTTGAGCACGCCTTGAGAGGCGGTGTTGATTTCTCCAAGCGTAACAATCGTGCCCGGTGTTTGCACTGATTGCACTAGGTTGGAGATCACTCTGACCGTACCTTCATTCGGCTTGAAGTCGGTATCGTGGGTCAGATCTTCCTTTTCAGTTTGTTGATTGAATGGAATGTCCTTCAATCCGCGCGCTGTAAAGTGTGCGAAGATTGACCAGAGCACATCTTTACCACAGCCGGTCTCACCCTTAAGTATCAAGATACCGCTTTGGTCATGCTCCTGTATGGCTAGTTCTTCAGCCATGCGGTCCAGATATCCCTTAGTCCAATCATTTAACACCCAGTTGGGGTCGAATTTGGGCACCTCTGGAATCGTTTTTTCGAAGAACAGATCGGCATCCATTCTGGTGGCGGTAACGGCTGCTGCGGTATCCGGTGAGTCGAGATCAAACGGTACCGGCTGCCAATCAGGACGATATTCTCTGCCCGCGTCATCGCGCCAGACCAGCACCCCCCGGTCCATCGAGTCGCCAATCGGCTTGACCGTGGGCTTCCAGAAGAGCCGACTTGCAGGAAAAACTGGAAACGTTTGCTCGAGGAACTTTACGGTATTCGCTCCGACCTGCAGATTCGAGTTTTGAACCTGCAGCAGCTCTTTTTTCCGCTGGTCCAGCAGCTCTTCCAATTTGCGTTCTTCTCGTTCGCGAAATTCCGCCGGTACATCGATCAGCAGCGCGGTATGCCTCAACAACAACGGATTTCTTGTGCGCCAGCGCGAAAGTTCCGTCGTATGCCCGATTTCTTTAAGAGCATTTTCGATATCCCCCAGAATAGCACGCGAATCTTCAAGCGCTTGAGCGATACGCGTCATGCGCTCTTGGTCTTCGCGGCATTGCTTGGAGTTGATCCGTTCTTCAGCCGTGCGCAGCAGCTCTTTGTAACGCTTACGCCAGTCGTCGCGCTTCTCCTCATCTACGATCAGTGCAGTAATACGCTCGAATTCAACAAATTCGCTGGAAACTTTGAGAGCGCTCAATTCCTTTAGAAAATGAGTGTCCTCCACCAGCTCCCGTATTTTGGGGAACGCGGCCCCCAGCTCCTTGTCGAGCTCGCCTCCCAGCCTTTTCTTGATTTCCATGGTTTGATCGCGGACTGTTTCGTACTCGCTATCAACGCGCTGGCGCAGCGTGGTATCAACCAGAGTGAGGCTCTCCCGCAGTGCGCGAATTTCGCTCCACTGCTTATTCAAGCCAATCAGATGTTCGGTACCCCACTTGGTCTGAGACAGGACTTTAGCGTGCTGCTTTAAGAGGCTCAGCAGACGCTCGGCTTCGAGTCCGTCGATTTTGTCGGCAATCAAGGTATCGACGGCCGCGAATACCTCGGGATATTCCGAATAGGTGGGCTGTTCCTTTAACTGTTCGACCCGCGCTGCTAAAGTGCGCAAAGCCTCTACTGTTCCCGCCTTTTCGACCTCGGGGGTGAGGCTCTCGGTTACCTGGGTCTTGGTCTTTTCGATGATATCTTGGCGATAGCTATCGACACGCGGAGCCGTCGGTGCTGCGGCGGCTTCCTTAGCCGCCTGGGGTTGAACCGGCGGCAAATTGATAATACGTGATTCCGAAAGCAATGCTTCAAGTCTGCGTCGTTCAAGTTCACGGGCTTCAGCCAGTCCATTCGGGCTGAACTCATGGATATTGGTGGCGGCCTGGCGCAAGCGCCCTGTTGAGTCGTGATAGAAAATATCTCCATGCTGATTGAAATCGAACACCTGTCCGACGTCCGGGATTCGTCCAGCGGGTTCCAAGGTGTCGCGTTCCAGTAGAACAATTGAGCGCGATCCCTTGTCTTCGCAAAGTACTGCCAGGAAATTTCCGTGCGGGTCGAAGCGCATCGCCACGGCCTCCCCGTCGATCGGCAGAGCGTGGTTAACGATTGTCACATTACGCGTACCGTTTCGACCGGAGCTCGCCAGCAGATCAACGCTCTTCAGTACCCCATCAGGACTGATGAAGAACAGATTGCCGCGGCGTCCCGGATCAGTGGTGTAGCAAAGGGCCTGCTCATTCAACATGCGCGTGCCCTCGCGGTTGCCGACAATTGTCAGCACCTTACTTTTTAGATTTGCTGAAAAACCTAGGCCGTCGATCTGCCGGCCGCCGGAACTGTCGGCATATTCGGCGAGAATCGGCGTCTCCGCAATTTGCTCCGGACTAATGCGGGTGCGGTCATTAATCTGCGTTTTCTTCCAGCGCTCGATCGGCAGCGGTCGTAGATCCTCGTCAACCGTACGATAAACGAAGAGCGCCTTGCCCCGTTCCAGGATAATGTACTTCTCTGCTTCGTCTGTGGAGAGCCGAAATTCGAGCGTTGTGATTAACTCGTCCTTTAACGAATCCAACGTCGAGGCAGAGATACGGCCATTATCTTTGCCTGTGCGCTGCAGGAACGTCTTAAGCGCGACGGTTTCGCGCTCGTTCATTTCCAACTGTAACGTGAGGTCTTTGAAATTCAAGGTGGACCCACCGGCTTTCGCCGGATCGAGAGTGATCGATTCTTTGCCGAGCGAGCGGAGATATTCGGCAATAAAACCGGCTTCGAGTACTAAGTGCGGGAAGAAATCTTTGGGAATTGCAACGGTCCGCTGAGATTGATCAAAGAGGGTATAGTCCGTCCCTTGCCCGCTATTACGCTGCACCAAAACATAACTATTGGTAGCCGCTACGCCCGTTACCGCATCCCCCGCTTCGCTGAACAGATCTTCGGGCATCACGTTTACCTGCAGTGCGATGGTTCCAGCACGACGAGCGGTTTCGGTTGTTTTTGCTCTGCCAGCGGTACTTATTGTCACGATCTTACACCTCCAGTTAGATGAAAAGTTTTACGCATTATTTTGGCCAGGGCCCGCAGGGCTTCGTCGGGCAATTGATGAAAATCGGACGGCGCAACCACGTTGCGCTCACCGAAATAAGCCTTAGCTTCGCGAATATGCGGAGCATCGTTGGCGAGGTTGAAATTCATCACTACATATTTTTCTTGAGCTTTGCGGATCTCCGCGACGAGATCTTCTGCCACGAGGCCCTTATTGGCGCCTCCGTCAGAGAAAACGAAAACCGCACCAAAATGATCGCGGTGCTTTTTCAGCATCGAATTCATTTGAGCGATGGTTGGAAGAAGCGCCGCCCCAATATCGGAATGCTCTTCTTTGGCGCTAGTGAGCTGCATGAGTTTTGGCTTAACCTTGAAAATCGGATTGTCGTAGTCTTGGTCGAAGCGCTTAATCTCCGTGGGCTGTTCGCCGATCAGGGTAATCGCGAAGGGAATGCCAAAGCTTTTTAGTGCGCGGGCCATGAAGACCGCCGCTTTTCGGGCCTGTCCGATTTTGTCATTTTTCAGCATGGATTTGGTGTTGTCTACCAGTAGCGCCACGATCATCCGCGGTTCTGTGGAGTCGATCGGAATGCGGCGTAATTGAATGCGCAGATCGCCAACCGGGACTTTTCTAGCCAGGACGCGGGTGTCGAGTTTGCTGCCTGTAAAGAAATGCTCCGATCCATATCCCCAGGTTCTCTTCTTGGGCAAAAACGGGGCGAGCTCGGTGACGAAGCGTTGAAGTTTTCCTGTAACTGAGCGCTCCAGAGCCAGATAATTTCGAAATTCGGTTTCTTCCGCTGGGGTAAATCCGTTTTGTTCTAGGCGCCGGCGCTGCAGCTCTGCGCGCTTTTTGAGACCATTAGCCCGGGCGCTGCGCAGCTCCTCGTCCTCGGAGGAGCTGGGAGCAGCCGGGGCGCGATCGATCCCCAGCTCTTGGGCCAAGCGCGCTACTTCATCCTCCTTTTTTTGAAGCTCGTCGTCGGATGGAGCTTCGGCAAAATTCTGCGATGCGTCCTTATCAGAGGCAGATTTAGTCGTGATACCGGCGGGGAGTTCGCGCTTCAATGCAGCACCGACGATTCCTCCGATCTTAAGCCGTGCCGCGCTTTCGAGTGTGGCGCGGTGAGACTGATTCAAATTTGCGGCGACGGTGTCGAGAGCTGATTGGATCTCAGGCGGCAAGACACTTAGATCTACTTCGTTTGGAGTAGCGGGGCCCGGAGCCGCTGTTTTTTTTGATTTCGAGCGCTTCTCGGAGACCGCCCCTTGCCCTTTCAGTTCGCTGGTCAAAACCCGCTTAAGGTGCTCCCCGCCGTTTAAAGCGATCAGCTCCTTCAGCTCCTGCTCCGCGGGAGTTAAAGAGGGCGACTTAGGTTTAATTCTGAACAGTTTTTGGAAGGTGCGGCTTAATTTCGTTTGAAATTTGCGCTCTTCCTGCTGCTCACGCATGAAGGTCGTCGCAATCTGCAGCGCGACTCCGCGCTTAATCTGCTCCTCGATTCCCAGAGGCTCTAGGGCGCTGATTAAAGGCCAAATCTGCTTGCACAACAGAGCGTAATTGCGCGCATTTAGCGGCTCAAGCATATAGCTGTCGGTCAGCGGTGAGGCAGCGTTGGCAATCTCCAGCACCTTGGGGTTGCGAAGGTTTGGAATATCAGCGCCGCGCAGCCAGCGTCCGTAGACCAGATTCGTAGTAAATTGCAGGATCGGTGGGAGTTGATTGATGCTGCTGTCGATTTCAGCCAGCCGCTCCGCCATCGATTCAGCCAAAGTCTGCTTGGCGGCCGTGGAGCCCCCGGTGCTTTTTTGCAATACCCGCACCCGCTCAAGCGCGGTCTGGAGCAATCCGAAACTGTCCGGCGAAATCCCCTGTTCTTTGGCAAACTTTTGTCCTTCGAAGAGATATCGAAAATCGGTCGTGCGTGCGCCGGTAGCCTCCAGCCGGAGTTTGGCTAGGACCTGCTCTTCTGGCGCCAAGGCGATGTCGTCCAGGTTGTAGAAGATTGCTTTTGGTTCGAAGAGTTTCGGATCTAAGTCAAGCAGGGTTTGTCGCGTTCCGGCATTCAGTTCCTCGACCAGTTTAAGCGCCGCCCGGTCGACTGCGAGAGACCACCGTCCGTCGTCGGATGGCAAGACCTTGATTCCGTAGTTGCTTGAGAACAGTCGCGCCAGCTGCACGATCTTGAAGCGCAGGTCCTGGGTCTCTTGTGCGCCGCGCGGAGTGCCAAGTCGTTCTTGCAGTTCTTCGCCTGAGATCTTGAGATCGCGCAGGATCTGAAAACGCTCTAGGTCGAGCGACTGGTCTGTTGTTTCGGTGGCTAATGCCGACGTCATAAACTCTTTGCTTGCTCTTGACGTCCGGTAGATCGGATTCGCGATATGGAAACAGCTCTAAATCTGCAACCGTCCCACCCCCGCGCTCATTCCCCGGTTCATCCGCTCACATTGTTTATGCTCGAAAAGAATGAAAGTGTACGGGCGCTTAGTGGATCGGTGCGGATGGAGCTTGGTCCGGTTGTTCTAGGCTATTTGGCGCGGCCGCGGTCTCCGTCCCACCGTCGGCTTGATGACGCTCGATCGTTTCCCGCAGCACTTCCCGTAAGCCTTCCTCCAGCTGCCCCTGCTCCTCGATCTCCGCTGTAGTCGGTGCGAATTTGGTTCTCAAAAGTTCCTTGGACTCAGCGTTTAGCTCGGGGAAATCGCCCTGTACCGGAACGGTTTTATAGTCGTAGATCTTACGCTCGCCATTCTCCTCTCGCTCCCAGCGCAGTTCGGACCAGGGCACCTGGCTCTGGCTCATGCTGATCATGCGCTCATAGGGCATGTCCTCGGGCGCAATGGTGGATTTCGCGCCGGGCTGGTCATACCGGCCTTTGATCCGCACTGCCATCCGCATAGTAGCCTGCTGCACAGCCTGCTCGACATGTCTGCCGTTTCCGAAGTGGATCCCTTCTCTAGCTTTGAGGATCTCCATCAATACGCTGCCGGCGCTCAGTACCTCAGAACTATATGAGAATTTATACCGGCCCATCTGCAGCTTCATGATGTCGATCAGCTGTCCGTTACTGTAGTCCTCGAAATTAATCACGAAGGAAATTCGAGACTTCAGCCCGCTATTCGATTCCAGGAAAGGGATCATTTCCTTAGGATAACCGGCAAATATACCTACCATCCGATCGCGATAGTTGTAGAGATTGGGAACGATTGTATCGATCGATTCGCGTCCGTATGCGTCATTATTGTCGCGCGCTAAGCTGTATGCTTCATCTAGAAAGAAAACACCGTCTAAGGCTTCCAGCATTTTCTTGTTGGTGAGAGGAGCGGTCTGTCCCGCATATTCCGCCACGATATCATTGCGCTTGACCTCAATCGTGTGACCCTTCTTTAGGAAGCCTGAGGCGCATAACAGCCTTCCAATCAGCCGCGCCACGGTGGTTTTTCCGACTCCCGGTGACCCGATCATGCAGATATGAACGGTAATATTGAGATCGGGAAGACCTTCGAGCTTACGCGCATAGTTAAGCTTGACCACCTCCATGATCTCTTCCACCAGAGACTTCACATTTTTGAGCCCAATTAGTTCATGCAGCTCCTGGTAAGCCTTCTGATACATCTCGAGATTGGTTCCCGGTACTCCATCCATCAGCACCGGTAACTCTTCCGGTTTAGGCTTGATCGGATAGCTGTTGGGTGGCGGGAGTTTGTCCTTGATCGCATCCTGCAGCAAATCTTCTTTTACCCCAAAACCATCCTCTTTCAGCCCCTTGACCCAAGCACCTTTAAAGGAGGTTTTAGGAAGCTCGGGAGCGGGAGCGGTCTTGGTCTGCTGCGCGGCCTTGGTGCGCTCTTGCTGCTTTTCCTCTTCAGATTTCTGGGGCGGAGGGGAGCTTCGAAATACCGCCCGCATGGTATTAGCTTCGACTAAGTGCGCCTCGGTGAAATCGATATCGACTCCCAGTGCTTGGAACATGCGGGCCCGATACATGTCGGCTTTATGGAACTTGGCCCGATCAAGCATCGTCCCAATCAGCACTACATTTTGCATCTGGGCCTGAATAAAGCTCCCGTCCACTAGAGTAGCGTGATTCAGCGTGGCGTGATTAAAGATGGCATAGTCGAAATTTCCGCCAGCCAGTTCGGCTCGCGATAGGACGGCCGCTGTAAAATCACAACCATCGGCGCGTTGCACCTGACGAAAGATTACATGGTTGCCTTTGGCGTGCTCAAAGTGCGCCTGATTGAGAAAAGTCTTGCTGAAATCGGCTTGGTCCACGGTCGCCGATTCGAAGTGCGCGCCCTCCAGATTGCAGCCGATCAGGTTAGCCCGGGTGAGGTTGCAATGAGCGAGATTGATGCCCTTGAGATCGCGGTGCGATAGATCGATTCCCGTAAGATCAATGGAGGTCGAAGGCCTTAGCGAGTTGAACTGCTGGACATCTCCGGAGAGCAGCAGTTCTCGCAATTTATGCTGAAGCTCGGTTGAGTTGGCGCTAACCGCCCGCTCAAAATCACTCTGAGAGGGAGGTACAGCGCTGCCGTTCTCTGAAATGGCAGGCACCGGCGGTAAGGCTCCCGGGGAGCTTGGCTCCCCGGGTTTGAAGAGGTTCGTGTGAGGATCAGCTGCTGCCCCGTTCATTCACAGCTCCTTTTTTACTAAGCCGCTTCGTCCAGGCTGCTGCCTTCTTCGTCAAGTTTGACGACCTCCAGCATCTTCATCAGCGTTTCGAGATCATTGCCGCGCTCAGCGAACTTCGCCTCGATGTCGTCCAGTTTCTGTGCGGCCTGAGCTAGTTTCTTGCGGTTCTCGACAAACGCATTGTTGATCGAATCCGATAGGACCTTTTGCGCCTGGGCCGACTTTTCCAGCAGCGCGACACTGACTCCGGGCTTTCCGGCTTCGGCAAAGATGGTCTGCAATGCCTTGTCCAGGTTTTGCATGTTGATATCCACCAATTTATTGGTGAATTCTTCGCTGGCCTCGACGACTGCATTTAGTCCCTGCAGCTCGCGAATGCTGATGGCTTCGTCGATCTTGACCGTCCAGACCATGTCCTGAATCTGGAGCTGGTTCTTTAGCTTCGTGATGCCGATGCCCATGCCCTCTCTGATCATGCGGAAGTTATCTCCGCTCTGCCGGAGCATGGTGCGCATAGCCTTGACATGCGCCAGCTTCATGTCGAGCGCAGTCAAGGTCTGCTTCATCTGATGGATGTTTTCCAGGTCTTCATCATCAAAATGATCAAGCTTCTTTAGGCGATCACATTCCTTACGGTACTTCTCCTCGGTTTCGGAGATCTTCTCCTCCACCACGGCGCCTACAATCGTAAGTTGCGCGACGGTTCCTTTTACGTCTTTGATCTTGCCCGCCAAGCGGTTGTAGAAGAGCTCGACCTGGACGGCTTTGGTTTGGGTGGCGGTTCGGATTTCACCCATTAGATCCTGCATCTTCTCCCGTCCATCGATGAACTTCTTTAGCTTATCGATCTTTACGAACGGCAGGGCACTGGCGAGCCTTTCCCACCAGGCTACGTTTAGATTTCCAATTCCAAGCTCCTGGAATTTCCGTTTCATGGCCTGTGCCAGCTCTCCGACCTCGCCCAGCTCTGCGGCCTTCACATTCTCTTTAAGGAACTTGGTGCCTTCTCGAGCAGTGCTGCGGGCACGCTCCTGGTAGTCGGCTCCGAAGTTATCGATCTCCATAGCGTCCCGGAGATTGGACTTGGCGGCGACATCCTTGACCATGCGGAGCTGTTCTTCCGTGAGCCGTGAGCGCAAGGCTCTTCCAACCTTCACGCTCATAACCTCCGGAAGTTCTGGGATGCGGCTAGGATCCGCCGAACGCTCTACGCCTGCCGTAGGCAGCACCGCGCCTTCGGTTTTTTCTTCCGTGGCCTGGGCTGCCATCTGAGCTAGTACGTTCAAGTCTGCGCTGGCGTTTGAGGGGGCCGGTGTTGTCACTGGTTCAGTCATTTGTTTCTCCTTGTCTTTGAAATTAAAGTTCGAAATAATCTGCCACCTAAATTTGCTGCTCCCATCGAGGCTTTGATTAGCGGATCAACAATTTGCTCTTTGACCTCTTCGGCGGAGGGAGTTTGAGGTTCATCAGCCAGCGAACGGCCTGAGCCGCTCATGCGCGCCATTAGACTGTCATGCGTTTTTTCAGTAGCGGTTGCTGCGCGGATCAATCGATCTGCATCCTGCAAATCGGAGCTCAGCTCGTCCCCCAGATCCTTTAGAGCAGCTTCGGGGTTGATCGCGCTGCTACGGTCAACAGGGGTTCCCGTTACCTCACGATGAATGCGGTCGATGCCATCGACGGCCAGAACATCCTCGACGCTGACCGCTCGCGCCGCCCTTTTGGCAGCAGCTCGCTCACTCTCAGAAAGACGGCTTGCCAGGCTTCGCGGGGCGCTCGTTTCGCCTACATCCGCTGCAATTTCGTCAATCGGAATTTCTGGTACGCGGCTCGAATCCAGCACATCAGCCGGCACCTCGGGCGCTGCCGCACCACCGGGGGGTGGCACGATGGGGTTAGTTGGCACCGGATCCGGCATGATCATCCTCCTCAGTTAAACTTTCGAGATTTGGCAATCGAACGCCGTAGCGCTGAATGAAACTCGCGAGAGTGCGGTTGTGAGCCTCAAGGTTGGCGATCGTGCCGCCACTCATGTCTTTTTCGAATTGCCGTACCGTCGTGGCTAGGTCGGAGATGTGTTCGGCAGTAGCAATTAACTCAGGATTTTGTCCCGTCAGATCGGCGCGGTGCAGCCGGGCATGCTCGCGGACCATTTCCGGGACGAGCTGCAGCACCGGGGGTACATCTCTAGCGTAGAAAATTCCTTCGGGATAACTTTCGCAGCGGGCAGTAATACGGCCGACTGTCTGGCAGAGGTCCTCGACTGTATCTCGGAGTGAACGCGAGATCAGCTCCTCGCGCGCCTCTCTGATCTGAGTCACCATTGAATTGCAGCTAGCTATAAAGCTGTCGCGGTAATCCTCGGTGATGCCGGGGGGCATGGAGGCCTGACGCAGCTCCGATGCTGTCGCGGCCTTGGGTTTGCCGATGCCGATTCTGTTAAGGAGCTCTCCCAGACCCATTCGATTTCTGGCCCTGGCGGGCCAACCTTTTCCGATTAAAGAAGCAGTGTTTGTTTTGATTATGCGAGGGAGCGATCAAAGTGATCGGAGGAGCTGGGTCCGGCGAGTATACAGGGCCTTAGGTAACCCCCGGATGTACCAGGACTCCGTCGTAATAGTTAGAGAACAAGACCCGTGTGCATTCGCGGAGTTCTGTCATCGCTTTACGTATTACCCAATTCCGGACAGATTTTCTGTCATTGCGAGCGAAGCGAAGCAAACTCTAACGCTACGGCACTGATCGCTTTACATGACCTTAATTGGGAGGGGACCCCCCCTCGCTTCTTGCTTCGGGTCTGCGCAGCTCCAGGCGAAATGGTAGGGATTGCTTCGCTCCGCTCGCAATGACAGCACTGTAGAGGCCGTTTAGCTTATTATGCTCCGGGAGGCTTCTGCTGTAAGGCCGTAACGAACAACCACTCTGTCGACTACTAAGACGAGCTGACCGTTGTGCTGTCGAAGAATTCCGTTCTTTATCAGCCGTGCCACAGTTCCGTCGACCTGCAATCGATTCTCCGGATGTTCTACCTCAATTCCCAGAAGCTGCAGTGTGCTGCTGGTTAGTTGTGCAGCTTCAATCCCACAGGCATTTTTAGCAGCCAATATGGTCGCCGCTTCGATTTCTTCCGGGGAGATTCGGCCAATCAATCGCAGTGTGCCATCGAGGGCCGAGCGATCTCGAATCGCGATCGGAACTCCATCGGGGGCATAGAGAAACTCCCCCTGTTTTTTGATCTGCGAAGCCCTCAGCGCATCGGTCTCCGCTGCCTCGAAAGCCTGAATCAGCTCAGGTGCCGCCGTGTTTATACCGAATGCCATCCGCACCCGTTTGAAGGCCTCGTCACGATGGATGGGCGATTCGATACTTACCACTGCCCCGATGATAGTACGCAGATCTTCGATCGACGGTTGTTGACCGGAAGCGCCCTCAATATTTATCTGCGCCCTAGTGTAGGGCGTTACGATTCCTTCGGCCGCGCTGGCGAAGCGCGATTCGCGCTTGACCTCATGTTTAATCGGACGGTCGGCGCTTTCGAAAAGAGCGGGAGGGAGCTGCTGTCTTAGCTCGGTGAGGTGCTTGAGCAATTTTTCAGTCTGCGCCTCGGGGCTCTTTATCCAGTCGATAATCCACATGCGGTGCAGATTCCAACCACGCTTTTCGAGCGCTTCGGGCACTAACCGCTCCCGTTCGCGCGCCGAGTCCAGCTGCTGATAAACAGGTCCGTCCATCATGATGCCCATTAGGAACCGCGAGCTGTCCCGGGGATCGACGACAGCTAGATCGAGTTTAATATTTGAAAGTCCGACATTTGACTCCACTTGGTAGCCTTTGGCTTCTAAAGCGGCTTTTACTGCGCTTTGGAAGGGATTTTCGACGCCGGTGCTGGCTTGAGCAGGTTGCTCCAGTGCACCCGAAGCAGCGTACTGCAAATATGATTTAAGAATGCGGCGCGCTTCAATCGTGGGTGAACCGATATCAAGGTCCTGCGGCGCAATTACGCTCAAAATGTCAGTGCTACGGCGGGCGCGGGTCATCAAGACGTTCAGAGCGCGTTCAGGTTGAGGCAGGCTCAGGAAGCTAAGTGAGTCTCCGTGGCCCGCAGGTCCTTGGGAGTTAACCAGAATCACGATCTTATCGCGCTCATCACCCTGAGCATTCTGTACGGTCTTGACGAAGAAAGGCTCAGTCGTATGCGCTGCAAGGTAGCGTTTCAATCGCTCATTGCTGCCGGCTAGTTTTTCGACCGCCAAGGTGAGCTCCAAAGCTTCGGCCTCCGTGCCTACAATCATGCCGATTGATTCGTCCGGTGCTGTGTCTATATGTGCGAGCAAGGTGGTGATTGCTTGCTTTGAAAGTTCGGTCTGGTTGACCTTGGTAAAGGTTAAGCCGGTCGCCGCCTTGCCGCGCTCACAGTCGGGCATGGTGGCAAGCAAGCCTCCGTAGAATTCTGTATTTGCCACCTTGATCATCCCCTCCCGAAGGCTGCGGTGATGCCAATTTAAGGTGCGTTTTGAAACGCCGGCGCGATTGAGCAGCTGCAAAATATTTTCGGGCGCCTGCTCCGCTACCGGCGCGCGATCTTCAAAGGTCGTCGATGGAGCCAGTTGTTTGCTGTCCCCAAAGACCACTACCTGGGAACTGCGCATCAGGGGACTGAGTGCGCGTATCGGCATGATTTGACTGCCCTCGTCAAATACCACCAGGTCAAAATCGATTGCTCCACGGGGCAGGAATTGCGCTGCTGTCTGCGGCGTCATCAAGAAGATCGGTTTTGTGGCCTGCAGAGCTTGACCAGCCTTGCCGAGCAGCTCGCGTAGTGGCAGCAGGTCTCGGTCTTTCTTCAGTTCATCGCACAGGACGCCATTTTGACCGCCCGTGTCGATACGGGGGATACCGCCCCAATGCCTTAGTGCCACGGCGGCGGCATTTTGCGAGAGTAGTTTGCGGTCGGCTTCCCGAAATTCCTCTATATATTTTTCATGCAGCGCATCTTTAAATTCGCCGGATGCCGGTGAATAGTTCAAAAAGTCCTCAGCTAGGCCCGAGAACCAACAGCTGCGCAGAGCCTCTTTAAGTTTTGTGCCCGAGGCTTCCCAGCTTTGTGCTTTGCGCACCAACTCTTCTTTTCCCGGGAACTCGACGGAATTCAACAGCTCGACATAGCCGGCCAGCTCCTTTAGGCGATCAAGATTAGCCGCCCAGCCATTGATTGTAGTTTCTTGATCGGCGATCGATTGATGCGATAGTTTTTTATCGAAGAGCTCAGGATCAAAGCGCATGCGCTCACGCAGCTCCTGACGGGCCGCCAGGAAGTCGTCTATGGCTTGCTCTGCCTGATCCAGCTTGCCGCTATCGACCAAGGCGTAAAGCCGCTTGGGAGACTTGATTAATGCGCAAAATTTGTCGAATTCAGGGTGGGCGCTGGCCCGTTCGGTGAAGAGATTGAGGAAGCCCACGACGAATTCGAGCTGATTCCAGAAGGTCTGATCGCGGTTGGGCCCAGGGGTCCAACGCTCACCAAAGGTCTTCTTCCACTCAGGAGCTCCCCGTTCTGCTACAATTTTTAGTTTCTGAAATTCGATCAGCCGGTCGACTAGCTTGGCCTTGTCCGCAGTCTCTTCCGGCATTTTCCCGGGGAGGCATAACTCTCTAATGGCGCTTTCCAATATGGGGAGATTTTCCGAGGCGGGCTCTCCGCGGCTATGCAGCCGCACCTCATAATCAAGCAATTTTTTTAGACGGTCTAAATTGGGAACACGCCATGCGTCCGGCTTGACCATCTTCCCAAGTTCGCTGCGCATTCTAAAGAACTGGCGGCCCGTGTTGATGACATTTGCAACGCTCTCTTTGCTGCTGCGAAATACCGGACTGCTAAGCTCTACCTGACTGAAAAGAGCGCCGTCTTCGGTATAGAAATCGCTGATAAATCTTAGGAGCTGGATCGAGCTCTTCAGCTCGGAGGCGGTCGCTTGTGTATTTAACCCCAGCTCTCCTAATACTGCATGGACTGCAGAGCGGGCCGCCGTTCCGCTCTCTGCGACATGCTTCAGGGCGCCTTTGAGCGGTTCAATGTCGCGCAAGTCGGAACTTGTTAGGTGACACCCAAAAAAGGGGTGTGAAGACGGCATCCCGTTACTGGAGTAGTAGCGTTGTAAGCTATCACAGAGCCGTTCTGCGGCAGCGTAATCTTTGGCTGTCCATTGCCGCATCTCGGGGCTATCGAGGTCTAATAAATCTTGGTCGCGGCTGCGGTAGGCGATAAACTGGCTTAGCGCCTCATATCCGGTCACGCCCGAGCTTCTAATCTCGGAGGTAAGTGCTTTGGCGTGGTTATTTAGCCGGATCAGAGCTAATTCCAGGCGATCGACGGTCACTTCCCGTGCGATCTGAATCGGTTTACCGAGGTTGCGGGTCCGTCGAACCTCTTCGAGTACCGCAGCGCTTTTAGCCGAATCAGCGTATAGATCGAGCGCCAGGTCACCGAGCCCGCAGTTAGTTAACCATTTGCGAACCACCTGCAGCGCCGCTTTCTTTTCCGCGATAACTAGGACGCGCTTCCCGGCTGACGCCGCGTTAACCAGCAAGTTTGCGAGAGTTGTGGTTTTGCCAGTGCCGGGGGGCCCCTCGACTACCAGGCTTTGTCCTCTAACGGCATCATCGATCACCCGGATTTGGGAGCTGTCGGCGTTCAGCACATCAAGGCATTCAAGCGGACCGCGCCGTTCATCGACGTTTTCGTGGGGGCGAATGAAGCTACTCTTCGCTGCAAACCCCTGCGCGAATAGCGCTGCTACAAAGGGGTTTAACCAGGGCTTGGCGTGCTCCGGCCAGTTATCCGGGTCCAGGTCGTCGAGTATGACCTGATTGCTAAAAGAGAACACAGCAGCGACGGCATGGGATGGCTCTACCCGACACTGTAGTGGGCTTGATTCCATAGCACCCTTTAACGCTTCTAGATCAAGCGCTAGCGTTTGATGCTTGAGCGTTGGCAGCTCCAGCCGATAGCGGGTCTTGAGCACACGCGCTAGTGCGGGATTGACCTGCCACTGAGAATCAGGTCCTGAAATCGAAAGCTCTCGAGTTTCGGGGTCTCTCCGGATTTCAATTGGCAGTAGCAATAGTGGAGCCGAGAAGCTCTTCCCAGATTTGGCATCGCTCCAACTGGCGGCGCCAATTCCGATGAAGAGCGAGTGTACCCCTCGTTCCTGTTGATAGAGTTGAGCTTGGTGTTCGAGAGTGATCCAACGATCCTGCGAGCCCTCGATCTTTACTTTTTTGCCCGTAAGTAGATCGTCGATTAATGATGGTAGAGCTGCGGAGTCTAAGTGCACGCCCTCGGAGGAGCTGGCGGCTGCGGCGTTAAGCAGCGGATTTTCCAGCTCCCGTTCGATTAGCTGGGCCGAAGCTCGAGCTAGTCCGGCGCGCACCGCCATTTCGGTGCTTTGGTCTTCGCCCAGGCGATCAAAGTCGACGAGGTTGGATTTTTGGGACGAAGTGTTGGGGACCGCCTGGGGATTGCGGTTCTCAGCCTGCACTGTAAATTTCAGATCCCCGCCCACCTACGCTCTCACAAGTCGAAAGGACCGACAAAACTAAGGTTTTGCTTAATTATGGGAGATTTTTGGGTATGTGTAGGAGCGCCAGAAGCGAGAGGTTCTTCAGACACTCTGCTAATTACCAAGCATAACTAGATCGATCTTTAAACGGGGCTGTCGCTCCCACCCGCACACACTCAGGCGACAGCCCCCAATTTCTTATCCGTGACCTCAGCGATTGGCGGGAAATTCGCGATTGGAATCTGCTTTCGAAAACAAAATTCCTGTCATTGCGAGCGGAGCGAAGCAAACCCTAACGCTATGGCATTCATCGCTTTACATGACTTTAATGGGGAGGGGATCCCCTTCCCCCTTTCGTCGGGGTCTACGCAGCTCCAGGCAAAATGGTAGGGATTGCTTCGCTCCGCTCGCAATGACAGATCAAAGCGCCCTTGCAGGAACTTCATCACCAGCGCGGCATTTCTGTCCTAGAAATATGTAACATCTACCGCTCCTCATGTCGTAGGCGGGCGAAGGAGAGAGCCATCCCTCCCTTTGCCCGCCGCTGCGAAGCCGAGCTCGCCTTAGGTGTCAAACTCCGGAATTTTGTTGGTCGCTCCCCCAGTGACGGGGTCAACGATGAAGCGCTCTTTTCCCTTCGTCCCGATCAGAATCCCTTTCCACGCCTGGATATCGTCGAATCCGTCCTTGCCCATCGTTACGTTGGAGGTCATATCCGCAGGGGTGGTAAGGATCAGCAGAAATTCCTTTCCGCCTAGTTTTCCGATCGTGACGGCTTGGCGCTCTGTACCGATGTCCACTACCAATCCTTCAAAACCATCAAACTTACCGCTCTTGGGGGTTCCATCGGGGGCTTTAACCATGCCATCAGCGACCCCATTAGCTTGAATCAACTCCCAGATGTGAGCACTCGAACGGAGAGCCGTTCGGATGTCTTCGGGCTGGAGAGTCTGCTTTGCGACATTCATCACTAAATCGACAGCACCCTTGCCGGCTGCCAGAACCTCGTCCACCTTAGTGTGATCGGTACCAGCGGCCGCATCGGCCTCGCGTTTTGCTTCGTCGTAAGCCTTGCTAAAAGTTTCGCGAGCCTGGCCAAAGACCTTGCCGACGAGGTCGAATCCCTCATCGACCAGTTCCTTTATAGAGGGCACCTGATTCGGTCTTGTGCGAGGGCCCGGATCTGAAGCTGGTGTTTGTGGCCCCGGTGTTGTTCCTGGCTGGCCAGTGGGTTCGGATGTAGGTTCCATTGTAGATCTCCGTGTTTATGAGCCTTGGTTAGACCAGAGGATTATGCAGGGCGGCGTTGAGAGTGTCGGCTCGTTTTAGAGATTTAATCGAATGCCAAATTAAATCTTTTAATGTAGGCGTTGATTTCGGGCCTAAGTAGGTGATCGATCAAGGCATTTTCACTATTGCGAAGGGCCTCGGCGTACTGATGCTCCTCGGGTTTCTCACCGAAGTCGGTCTGGAATTTAACATAGGCGGCTAGAGCCCCCCGTAGTTTGTGAGTTGCGATTTCGGCGGACACCCTTCTGACAATCAGCTCGGGCAACGATATTGAGCCGCGATGCGACAGTGCTGAGCCAGCCTTGGTAAGATCCTCCAGCAACTGGCGGGCATTTTCCGGATCGACTCTGTATCCTTTTTCGGGATTACCAGCCACGTCGATCTGAGACCTGAGTTTTTTCAAACGCTGGGCGATGGCCTGTCCGATTGTTGCTGGCCGGTCTACTTCAGGCAGTCGTTCGCCATCCAGTCCCTTTTCTGCCCCAGATTCTTCATGACAAGAAAGCATCCCTCGGCCCCCTCTTTAATATGGCATTAGAACTGGCAGACTACACCGTTTTGGCTTTTTTTGATTATGTGATTTTTGTGAGCAACTGTCGGGTCCATGAGTTATGCGATGCGGGGACAAATTTTCTGTCATTGTGAGCGGAGCGAAGCAATCCCTAACAGTATGTCGAAGGATGCTTTGATTCTAGGTAAATCGTAAAAGTTTCTTGCGAGCAGTAAGACTACAGATATTGGCTAGAAACTGCGAAGAAAATTCTCCTAACTTTTCCGGTCCAGAGACTATTACGACTTAAAGTTAGGGTTTGCTTCGCTCCGCTCGCAATGACAGGAATTTTGTCCTCGAACTACGTAACCCCTACGGGAATGACAGCGTTGCGCGTCCAGACAGGTCGTCCTCGAAAGATGCTCCGATTGCTGGCTATTCGGGTGCTGCTATAACCCCGTAACGAGCCAGCACCTCTTCAATCGTCTTTAGCAGCGGCTTAATCTGAAAGGGTTTGACCAGATAAGCATCCAGATCGGCGCCTAGCAAAGAATGATCTGCTGAGCTTAGATCGACGCTGCTGACAGCCACAATCGGCACGCGATTGCCGTTTTCCCGCTGTTCTTCGAGCTCCCGAATTCTAAGCATGGCCTCCAAACCGTTTAGTTCGGGCATATAGATATCCATCAGCACCAGATCAAAATTGGTATCGTGCACCGCGCGTACCGCTTCAAACCCGTTTGATGCAAGCCAAACTCGATATCCGCGTCCATCCAGTAGTTTCGCAATCAAGACCTGGTTCACAGGATTATCCTCCGCAACGAGGATGGTAATTTCTTTGCCGTCCAGAGATAGGCGGCGAGGTGTAGAAGAGACAGAAGGAAGTACCAGCTCTTTAAGCAAGATCTCTTCCTTCGAGAGCAGCTGTTTGAGCTGCACCACGGCTTCCTGAATAGCCTCGGTATATTCTCTTTGATGGGCGTCCAGGGGAGACTCCCGGAGGAGTTCACTCATCCCCCAAATTGACTGGAGGCAGCCTTTTACGGATTGTTCGAACTGCGGAGAGATCTCCGAACTGGTTTGTTCCACCGGTCCGTCTTTTGACCCCATACCAATTAATATCGGCCTGTACGGTCGCAAGGCTTCGCTCGCGCGGTCCAAACAGTGCGCGCATTCTAGTCGAGATCTAAGAATCGCCCCTATCGGGGGGTAACAGAAAGTCTCAGAGCAATAAATGGCCATTTTGACGGAGGCCCGCCACTTTTGCGTCGAGACGCCATTATAGATCGAAAGCGTCGATTGTCTTATGCAGCAAACCATTCAGCCGGAAGGCCAAAGAGCCGCCGTATCAACGTCCGCGGTACAGCCGTCCTCGGAGCTGGAAGTGCAGAGTTTTGGCGCTGGGGTTCGTGCTGTGACGGAAAGCGGCGAAGCTAGCCTGACCCCAAATGAAAATCCGACAGCTGCGCGCATGGCCTGGAGCGACACGGAGCAGCGGCTACTCGACGGGCCGCACGGCCGCTTAACGGAGTTACGGGATCTGCTGCATATTATGAGGGAGTTCATGGCTGCCTTTCGCGCGATGCACTTTATCGGACCATGCGTGACGGTCTTTGGCTCTGCGCGCTTTTCTGACGATCATCCCTACTATCAACAGGCACGCGAGATCGGCGCAAGACTCGCCCAGATCGGCTTTGCGGTGGTAACCGGGGGCGGTCCAGGTATTATGGAAGCTGCAAATCGCGGCGCGCAGGAGGCCGGCGGATTGTCGGTGGGAGCCAGCATCGAGCTGCCCTTTGAACAGAAATTTAATCGGTTTCTTGATAAGCATGTGCACTTTGATTTTTTCTTTGTTCGGAAACTAATGCTGCGCAAGTACTCCTGCGGCTTCATCGCGCTGCCGGGGGGTTACGGAACATTGGATGAGATTTTTGAAGTTTTAACCCATATTAAGACCGGAAAGATGAAACACTTTCCCGTGGTCTTGGTGGGTAAAGAGTATTGGGGCGGGATGATGGAGTTTCTCAGGAAGAATTCCCTGGGAGAAAAGACAATCAATCAAGAGGAACTCGATTCCATCTTTCTCACCGACTCACCGGAAGAGGCGGTGCAGCATGTCTTGAAGGTGTCTCAGGAACAGTTCGGGGTAAAGCGCGCCAAAGCGCCGAAACCCTCGAAGCTACTTTTTGAGAAACGGGCGATTCCCCATTCACAGCTTTTTCGAAATCTTTAAGCCGCGCCGACAGGGCTGGAGCGTGCAATCTTAACGTGCTGCCGACGCCAAGGCGGTATTTAGGACGCGCTGCATCCTGGTATGACGGGCGTGCGCGTCAAGGCGCTCGGCTTGGGACAGATGTGATCCCGCCTCTAGCAGCTGATTGAGCACCGCGAGCTGTTCGCCGAACGGCTGGGCTCTCCAAAGCTCTACCGAGTTTCCCGTGTTTTCACCAAAGTAGTAGTCCTCGTGCTTATCGGCAACGGCTAGGTTGTTTAAATAAACGGCGGCGGGCCTGTTTCTCACCTGTGCGAAGGACTCATCAAACGCCAATGACAGCGGATCATAATATAGACACACTGGCCTCGAGAGAGATTCCGCCTGTTCCTGTGTAATGCGCCCATTTTGAATCAGAGGTTTATAGAGATTCAGCACATGCTGACGGGCTTCGACGATGCGGGCGCCGTTATCTTCGGCCACAAGTTTCACCAGGGCGCGCTGATATGCTTCTCGCAGTGCTAGAGGTAACTTTGGATTAAACAGATCCTCCAGCATCAGGGGAGTAAATGCGCCTTGCGAAACGCCCAGTTGCCCGAGTACCCGCAGTGAATCGGAGTTTGGAATTACAATTGGACTGATCTGCAGATCGGCTAGCAGTGATGGGTGTGCAATATCAGAAAAAGTTTCATCTACACCTACGGCAGCAAAGGTTCGGGTCGTTTCGGACCGCCCCATCAAACGACCGGCTGCAGCACCGGCACGGGAGTCGTCTCCCGAAGTATCGCGATTGACCGGGGTTCGTGGCAGGCAGCTGGTGATTAATGATGCTGTCAGAAGCAGCGCTGCGCCTACTCGGGTGTTGTGATGTTGGCTAGGCATTGTACTCTTTGTTTTTAGTAATTATCTTCCCATTCAAGTCTTTACTCAAATCGTTAAGGATATTGGGGCTGTAGCGGCGTATGCGCACTCCACATTCCTCCCCACATCGGTGAAAAGACCGGCGCGTAGGTAGCGGCCGGAGACTTTGGACCGTTGTGGATCCCGTACGCCTCCGATCTGAGCTGACTTCGGAGGGTGGCTGCAGGACTGGTCTCCAGTGAATTCCAGAAAACCCCTTCAGCCCAGAACAGGTACACTCCCACCACGCCTGTCAGCGCCTTTGCGGCCGCGCCTTTTCCTAGCGCATCGTTAATTATGGCTTTGAAGCCGACCGTTCCAACCCCGGCTGGAATAGATCCCTTCTTGGCCGTTTGGCTAAATAGATTCATCGCCGGATCCACCTTCTCGACCTTTTTGCCAATCATGGTGCCATCAGAGTAAATCTCGACATGCCAGCTCTGTTCGTTGGGATTAGTGGTTGCCACGAAGCCGTAGGTGTTTCCCTCGCCGACGAAGTGACCGTTGCTGTCAAAGACCATAACTACCTGGCCTCCCCGGCTTTGGGCATTGGTGTCCGAGCGTTCATCAAAATCCCCCGCGCGATATGCGAGCTGCACATCTCCAGTGTAGTTCAAGGCGCTACTCACCACATGCGCAGCGATCATCATTTCACCCATCGCTGCTGGTGACTGATAGCCTGAAGCTTCGATATTACGCGTGCTTGGCCAAGGGGACCGCGGTGAGTGGCCGTCTGGGTCTTTCAAGTTTATGGGATTATTAAGCGCATATGCATAGCGGTTGAGCGATTGCGGAACGGCCATGCTCGGAATCACAGTATCTGGAGTCAAAAATACTCCTAAGTTCGCATCATAGGCCCGTGCTTCGTAGTCGTAGATGGAAGGGGCCAAAAGTTCCCGACTGTTATACCACCTTTGCGGCCAAATTTGAGAGTTCGGGGGCGTTTCTGCAGCGCCAAAGGCGTTATAGGTCAGTCGTTGCACCAGGCCCATGTTGCTGTCTAACACCACTCTTACGGTGCCCAGATGATCCGTTAGGAAATACCGCAGCTGCGAATTGGATTTCGATGCGACCAGATGATCCGAGGTAAAGTAGGAGTATTTTGGAGAGCCTGACTGCACGGTGTAGTCGGGATCGAAATTTAGCGAGGAAACAGATCCAGTAGTGACTCCAAATTTTGTGCCATCGCTGTCGTAATAATTTCGAGTAGTGCCCGAAGGGGTGCTGAGCTCGGTCACTTTGTTGTCGTAATTGTATGCAAAGCTCGAGGTGCCGGATCCGCCGGAGCTGGTACGCAGCTTTAGATTGCCATTGGCGTCGTAGTTAAATAAATCGGTTGCTCCCAAGCATGGATTGCTTGCCACGGGACCCATACAAGACACGGCGTGACTGCCGCCCCCCCCGGAGAAGCCCCGTCCAAATTTTGCGTAAGTTGTAAAATTCGCAGAAGTTTCTTGGCTTCCGCCGCCATAACTTGAGGCTAAGTTAAATAATGTCTTACTCCCCAATTTTGCAGCGGCACTGGCGGTTAACATCGAATTTGTATTGGTCGTCACGCTCAGGCGATTTCCGAGCGGGTCATATTGAAAGGATTCCTGCCCTATGCCGTTAACGCTCCTGGCGCTTAGGCGATTCAGCAGATCGAAGTCATAACTTTCGGTGCGCGGTGCTGCTAAATCCTGGATAACAGTAATGTTACCCACTAAATCTTCGGTGTACTCAAGGTTCAGCAGGTTTAGGTTAGGTGTTGTCCAGATCTTCTTGAGCATGCGGCTTCCGAGCAAGGTGCTTGGATCTCCTTCCCGATATTGCCGCTGCAGTGTTAGGGAACCGGTGCTCCCAAGTTGCCGTGAAAGTTCCTGATCGCGCGCTCCGTACTGGATGTTCTGAACGATTGGGGTCTGATTGCTGGTACTAGGACCGGCGCTTAATCCGGCCAGCCGTCCCAGCGCGTCATACGAGTAAACTCGTACCTCTGGGCCCGGCAGATTCTTGTTCTTAATCTTACCGCTCAGCCAGAAATCAGTTGTAATTCTTTCCGTACGGGGAGAGATACCGGGCACGGCGAGGGTGGAGGTTTTAGCTTTAACTCTTCCCGCAAAATCGTAGCTAAGGCAGACATCAGAGATCTGTCCGTCAGCAGGAGTAACGGTAAGGATCTTCCTAGTGGCACGGCCCTTAGGATAGTCGGTGCCAATCGCATCGCAGCTTGTATCATAGGTGAAGACCGTAGAGTAGATCTTCGAATCCTGCGTGGTGGTACGTTCACGAATCCGATTCAGATCATCGTAGAAAAATTCTGTGTACGCCCCCTGCGGAAGTCCTCGCGCCAGATTGGCATCGCTTTGAGTCTTAAGGTTGCCATTTTCATCATAGGTAAATTTCCATACCGGACCCGACATGCTGTCGATATCCCCGTCTGCGGCGTTGGAAAGGTCGGCATCCTTCATGCCGATCAGTCGACCTAATCCGTCATAAAAATAGCGGGTGCGGCTGGTGTTGTTGGAGCCGCAGTTTCCCCGCCCATCAGCAAGACAGGTTTTGGTAATTTGGTCGCGCTCATTGTACTGGTACTGGGTCAAGTATATATCAGGATTTAGAGCGTCCAGATTCGTACAGTTCGCGGTATTGCACTCAATCTGCCAAATCTTCCGATTCAAACCATCGGCCAGACTGTAAGCTTTTTGAATCGACTGAGCAGCGTTCCCCATGGGGCTGCTAACCGCCGCATAGTTATAAGAAGCTCCTTGCAAGTTGAGCAGGCCATACTGGTGAGTTGTAGAGCTTCCTCCAGGCATGCTCTCGGACACCACGCGGCCAAATCCATCGTAGTTGGTGCTTGTTCCAGCCTTTGAAGGATCATAGGCAGATCCGTCATACGGCAGAGTTCTTTTCGCTACCAATCCGCGACTATTAAAGCTGTAGGACTCGGAGGTCACAGTGGAGCCGCCGCGGCGCACGGATTGTAATTTGCGTCCAAAACCGTCGACATACTCCTCTCGCGCCAGCCAACGGGAATCCTCGAGACGTTCAAAGGTGGTGATGCCGTGAGTGCCTGGTACTCCGGTGTCGGAATAGGCAATCGATTTAGTAAGCGAGTCGGCTAGCGCGGTATTCGTGTGTACCTCCTTCAGCCGTTGGAGTTCGTCATACACGAAGCGCGAGGTCACATTGTTAGCGTCGGTCTGAGTTTGCAGATTCCCGTAGCCATCGTAGTGGTAAGTGATGGCTTGGCCTAAGTGATTGGTCTCCGCGCTCTTGAAAATTCCGGGGAATTCCGAATTCCAGCTGTAAGTAGTGGTCTTGCCGCGGGCATCGGTCTCGGTCAGAAGGTTTCCGCTACCATCGGGAACATAGCTGTAGCTCTTCCAGGTATGGGCATTTTCCACCTTGGCACTGTCATAGCCGTAATGGTCCTCCCGGGTCAGTAGTCCCTTGGAGGGAGAGACGCAGGTATTGCGCTGCCCTAAGTCATAGATAAAACGCGATTCAGCGAACTGCTTACCCGCAGCATCTAAACTGGCCTCCATGCACTTCCGATTGACGATCCACTCAGAGGGCTGTTTAGTGGCGTAAAGTGCGAAGGTCGTTCTGTAAGCGGATGCGTCCGAAGCGTTGCGGTAGTCACTCTTCCACTGCACATTGCCGAAATTGTCATACGCCAGCGTTTGTTTGGTAGAGAGCGCCAGAGTTGGATTTGCCGGATCGTAGGCTGTTTTTACAATCGTATCGGGCGGAGTGAATAGCGGACCAAAGTTACTTGCTGGACAGGCGGTGCTCGAAGAGTAGCTTAGGTTAGCGGTGATGCCGAGGGTAGAGATTGCGGCTGAAGAAGTATTGGGAGCTCCGTTGCTGTCATAGACGCAGTTAGTTCCGGAGTCATCGCAGATACGTTTGCTGATTGTCTCGCTCTTAACCTGGCCGACACGGCAATACTCAGAATCCTGATTAGCAAGCCATTGGGTTCTAACCTGAGTTTCGATCCCTAACGCAGGTTCTTCAACGGAGATAATCCCAAAACCTGCGAATTGACCGTCTTTATAACGTCCCTGACGATAATAATATTTCGTTGTGCCGCGTTGCGCAGCAGCGCCCGTGGCGCCATTGTCGTGGGTTACGCTGTCGACCACGATGCGGGGGTAGCGCAATTCAGGGTTCTGCGCGGATTTTTTGAGTTGCACATAGTTCACCTCGGTACGCCCGCCCAGGGGATTTGTAATTGAGCTGACGAGATCGGATGAGGGTTTGACCGCGTTGAACTGCAACCGAGGAGTTTCGTCCGGACGGTTGGCCAGAATGTCCGGAAATCCGTCATTGTTGTAGTCTAGCAACCGAATGCCTCCATCGGGGTGTTGGTCGGTAATGTTGATGAAGCCGTGATTCATAGCCCCGGATCCGGGCGGCGGAGATGGAAGGTGCCAGCGTGAATCAGTAGGCGACCAGCCATGCCCGTTATTCATATAGCTGTATTGCATAAGGATGGTGCCGTTGCCGTAGGTCATCTTATTCACCAAATCGACCCGTCCATCACCATTCAGATCTATAATCTGATCACCGTACGATGAGTTAAGATATAGCGGCAAATCTCCGGACGCGCAGTTCTGCGTATATTCTTTGGACTCGTTTATTGAAAAACCATCGGGGTAGTTGACGGGGTCGCTGGTGAGCTGGTGAGCAGCGTCACTCCAGGTTTGAGAAAACTCGAATCCGTGCCCGTTGTTCAGCCATACGCCGGTTTCGGTGGTGTAGGCTGCAGGTCCGGGGTCTAAGTAATCACAACGGAAGATGTCGCGGTACAGAACCTTGATCAAATCTGGCAACCCATCTCCATCGACGTCGCCGAGTGCTACGCCATTGTCCTTTGTCGGTCCATCGCTCATCGCTACCCCGGGTGCGAAGTTGGTAACAAAGGCGACCGGTACGGTCCAGTTGCTGAGGTAGAAGCCGCTACCAGTATTGATAAACACCTGCGACTGCGGCTGGTATCCGTCGCGTGATACGATCACATCGGGCAAGCCATCGCGATTAATATCCGCAATGCGTGTGCCCGGATCGAAATGATCGGTGAAGTGAAACTCCGATGCTTCCGGATGATCCCAGGTAAACTTAAACCAGGGGTTATTGGGGTCGCCGATCCAAGGTGCTGCATCCACCGTGACGTAGGAGGCGCTGATAGGATCGTATAACTGTACTGCAACCTGATAGGCTGACCCTGAGACGTGGCGAACCTTCAAGAAATCGTTGTAACCATCACCATTAAGGTCCAGGGCATTTTGACCCTGATACACGTCGTCTCCATCCGGCAATAGAGGATTGGTGCTGGAGCTGGTTCGTTGTTTCTCAAAGATTTCAGGCACTACAGCCAATTTGGTTTCCCACGTCGCATCACGGCTCCAACCGGAGCCCGCGTTATTCAACCAAACGCGGTACGGAAATCCGGCGCGAGCGGGCCTGCTAGTAGGCGTCGTAAATGCAAAGCGAATCAGATCCATGAACCCATCGGCGTTTAGGTCAGTCGGGGTAATTGCCAGATTCGCATCCCAATGCTCAAACGGGTTCCAATAATCGTGCAAGGTAAAAGCAGCTTCAGCCGGTGGAGCCTGCCAGTCGGGATCAATCGCCGCGCTAAAGCCCACGGGAGGGTTGGCCGGGTAATTAATCAGGTACGGCCTTAAGGCATGAGTATTGTCTCTTCCATACTCTTGAACGGAGGTCAGCCGCGAGCGCCCAGTTACCGGACTATAATCATATCCAAAGGCAAATTTCCTAAGCTGAATACTCGCCGCTCCCGCATTGGTACTGATTGTGATCGATTTTAGCCGCTTACGAAGGCTGGATTTGCCTGGCTGAGCGACGCTCACAATATAATCATTGCGCTGCTCCCATTCAAAGGTCACCTTCCAGGCGCCTGGAGCGGATCCGATGCCGCCATATTCAATATAGTCAGGGATACGGCCATCGGGCGTGTCGTCCTTATAGGCCACTCGGATCTCATTTCCGTAGCGCAAGACTTTGGAGGGACAGTATTCCAATGCTTCACCGTTCAACGCCGTGCGCACCTCGCCGTATTCGATCGCCGTTCCGTCCGCTTGAGTTACCCGCCATCCGTTCGGCACACTTGTTGGGAAGCGCTCCACCTTGGCGAAGTCGTTAAAATAGGAGCGGTATGTACCGACGGGACAGTTCTCTGTGTACTGGGGAGGCCCGCTTGGACATGCGACTAGCTGCTGTCCGTTCATCAGATACACATCTGTACTGTCAAGCGCAGCACTGGCGTTCCTAAAGGTCATCTTTGCGGGAATAATTTGCCGTCCTTGCCGTACGGCGGGTGTGATTACCGGAGCACCGCGCCGTTCTATACAGCTGAAGAAGGGCAAGCTCCAGCCTGCTCCTACCAAGCTGTCGAGACTGTTGTCGCTTGAATACGCAAGCCTAAGATCGGGGGTCAGGTCGGCCACTCCGGTCGGCACTGTCAGGCTAATCGGAAATTGAAAAGCCCCGCTGACGGGGGTTAGTTCATTATATTTTTGCGCTTCGGATGATTTGCCGAAGATTGGGGGATCGTCGTGAGGAATTAAGGGATCCGCCTGCGTCGCAAGTGGTTCAAGATCTTGCGCGACATCTATTGCCCCAGCTCGCTGCAGCTCCTGAGCATCAATTTCTTTTTGCCCAGAAAGTTTCTCGGCTGAA
The DNA here is from genome assembly GCA_019694515.1 of Oligoflexia bacterium. GTDB lineage: Bacteria > Bdellovibrionota_C > UBA2361 > UBA2361 > JBGSMV01 > JAIBBU01. The sequence continues at coordinate 68,099 of JAIBBU010000001.1, forward strand.
GTTGATGCAGCTAGGGCCAGAAGGGTAGAGAGAAGGCAGGCGTAATACTTGGTGCGCAAGATATCCTCCAGACAGTTGCCCCCTGGAAGGCCGCATTAACCAATAAGCGGAAATGGAGCGGGATTTCAAAACCTGAAGAAAACAATCTGCGAGAGAGACCAGGAGATATGTGAACGCAACAAGATGTATAACAATGGTGGCCCTTAGTCAAAACAAACTCGCTGCAGGTAAATAGGAGTTTGGCGCTCAAGCACGCATTAGTCCCACGATGCTACGATGTGTAACCCTTTGATTCCGCTCAGTTTATGAAAGTTCAGCGGCGCATTTCAGCAGAATTCGCAGAAGATCAGCAGCATTCGAATGCTCTTCCGTTTGCTAGGTTCTTATCTGAGCCGACCAACTTACTTAATCAATCGCTGCAGTTCGAAATCCAGATTATTCAGCTCTGCCATCTTTCGTGCGCGGACTGCTTGCTCCATCGATAGCCCCAGATCGGCTCTAAGCTTGGCGGCATAAGCACTCTCGACCTGGTCGATCTTGCCATCCGCGATTGCAAGTCTCCAGACCATAGCCATGATGATCTGCCGCTGATCTTCATTTAGGCCTGCTCTCAGCTTCTCAACGTACTGATTGATGCGGCTGCCATCTTTTAGAAGAAATTGGCTAAGCTCCACCAATTCAGCACTATCAGTTTCGGACAGCCCAAATTCACTAAATAGCTGCACGATCATGGAATTAAGCTCGTTAGCTGCGAAGTTTTTGTCGGTGTGAGCCAGCCCTGCTAGCAATACACAAATCGAAACTTGGATATCACGTTCGGATGCACTTTCGTCGATCTTCAGCGGTGCCAGCCCGTTAAAAAATTCACGATAATTTTCAAACATGGAATCTCCCAATTAAATTGGTCCGTTCAGAGCGGTATTGCGCCCTGAGATTAGATCAGAGTGAGTTAAGTATACAGTCTCTTTTTGCCTTTGATCCGGAGTTGATGTTGGCGCGCGATCAGTCCGGCGAAGGTGGGGAGCTGTCGGATCATAAAAGATTCTAAACATGTCGGATATTTTTTCGGAATGCAATGGAAGTTAGGATGGAAAAAAAGCTCTGAATACTCTGCGTCAATTTCAAGAGACATGTTGTGCGAACTAAAAAGTTCGGAGAGTCGTGTATTCCAAATCGATGGCGGCTGACGCGTTAAATAGTAGTCCCCGAGCTCGCCCTCGCGATGATATGCACGGCCCAGCAGAGCATATACTGCGCGATGTAGAAGCGGTGCGTGCAGTGAGTAAAGCTCGGCGCGCCAGGCATGCTTCATTATCCTGGAGATTTCAGCGCATACCGCAGCAAGCAAACTGGCCTGCATGTGTTGAAGTACCTGAACGCTGAATAATCCGTCAAAAACCTCGGGGCGAAAAGGCAGGTCCGCGGCATCGCCGTGAATTAGAATTACCTGATCTTGTGGTGCCAACAACCTTTCTGCGACTTTCAGGGATTCCAGCGAGAAATCAACCAGCACTACCGGCGGGCCGGTACTTCCGTGCCAGTACCAACCCGTACCTCCGCCTAGATCCAAAATATAGCTGTCATGGCTGAACGATCTTCGAAATTCGGACGCGCGTGCGCGCATTATTTCCGCGCAGTGATGTTTGGCAATCCGACCTAAGATCGCATCGGCCGATTTCAGCGCATGCTCCTGCATTGCCGAGTTGCGTAACTTGAGCTCGCGTAGCTGCAAGTCCGAGCTCGTTTTGAGAACACTTGAAATCCGATCGCTTATCCAATTACGTTGGGCGTCATCACGCAAAATGCGCTCAAGCGAGCCGACCCTAGGTGCTTCTGGAGCATGCGACATATTGGACTTATACTATAAATTTCGTGCGGTGAAATCCGGCTTTGACCGATGCGCGTGGAGGAGGCGACTCCTTTCCGCCAGTTTAATTTGAGTCGGTGTAGCAGTGGTGATTCGGAAGATCTCGAATCACTGCTGGTCGGGATTTTCAGCCGATGGGAATGTGAATTGGACGGGCAGCTTTGGCACCTGTCTTATTTCATCCTCCAGTGCGCCAAAGTCCAGGCCTGATGGAAGTCCTGGGAACTTTAAACTTAAGCGGCCGAGATGGTGGTTGATGATTCGAGACACCACTAAGGCCGCGCCAAGCTTATCATCGGAGGGAATGACATACCACGGAGCATGTCGCGTACTGGTGGCGTGGAGAGCCTCCGAATAGATTCTCAGATATTGACTGCGATATGCGCGTTCTGTCAGATCTGAGGTGCTTAGCTTCCAATGCTTTTCGGGATCGGTAAGTCGTTTCTGAAAACGGCGTCCTTGTTCGGCAGCCGAAACGTTTAGAAAAAATTTAACAATCGTGGTGCCGTTACGGACCTTCGCACGCTCCCAATTCTTGATCTCCTTTACGCGCCCACGCCAAAAGTCCTGGCAAGCCTTAGCGGGTTCAATATTGCGCGCTTTGAGACGGTCGACATGCACGCGTACTACACCGATCTCTTCATAGTGTGAGCGATCCCACACACCGATCTTTCCCCGTGCGGGCATTGCCATTTCATGGCGCCACATATAATCATGCAACAACTCCTCCTCATTGGGAGCGCGGAACGCCCGAATTTCACATGCTCTGGGGTTGACTCCGGTGAATACCCGTCGCGTTATGCCGTCCTTCCCTGAAGCATCGAGACCTTGAAAAACAACCAGGCAAGCCGCAGCCTTTGAGGCGTGCAGCACTGTTTGATAGCGATTGAGCCGCGCTGTTTCTCTGCTTAGCGCCAGCTCATTGAGATCTGCATCCGCAGGCCCTTCTATGCGGGTGGGAAAGCTCTCTAAGTCAAGAAAAGGCCCCCCCTCTCGGACTCTATACTGGGAAAGTTCTGAGTGCTTCATATGCAAGATCGAGATGCGTTATGCTGCTCAAGTCCGAGTGTGTCACCTATGTGCTTGTAGCTCTCGCATCAGCTCGCGCCGAATGCCGGGGAGCTTGCGGAGATCTTCGGCCGACATTTTTGGCAGGTCGAGCGCATCATCGGAGAGGTGATGTTCTAATATCTGAGCCACAGCCAGCCGGGCATTGGACTTATCGTCGGCCGGAACTACATACCAGGGAGCAAACTTTGTGCTCGTTGCTGCGATAGCCGCCCCATAAGCATGCATGTATTCTTTCCAGCGCTCACGCTCAGCCAGATCGGCGACCCGGAATTTCCAATGTTTCTTAGGATCTTCAATGCGATCAAGCAAACGTTGGGCCTGTTCGGCCTTCGAGATGTGCAGGAAGATCTTTACGATTTCAATGCCATTTGATGCTTGTGTCCGCTCCCAGTGCTTGATTTCGTCCAGGCGCTGGTTCCAAAAGCGCTTGGTAGCATCCTCGGGATCAATGCCGCGCGCAGCCAGATACTCTGGATGCACTCTAACCACCCCTACTTCCTCGTAGTGCGATCGGTTCCATACTCCAATCTTTCCACGTGCCGGCAGGGCGCCATCATGACGCCACAAGTAACTATGGCCGAGCTCGGTTTCTGAAGGGCGTTTGAAGCATGTGACCTCAACCCCCTGAGGATTCATGCCCGATAGCACATGTTCTATGACTCCATCCTTTCCGGCAGTGTCCATCGCCTGAAGCACGACCAGAAGGGCGCGCTCCTGCGAGGCATATAGCCGCTCTTGGCGCTCGGCTAGAATTTGTCGCAGCGCGCCTAATTTCTCGAGGTAATCAGCATGATCTGAGTAGCCTGATAGGCAGGAGGTCGGAAATTTCGCTAGGTTAAAATTGTCGCGATCCTCGCGGTGAATTCTTAGAGATTGGGCGATATTTTCCGGCATACAACTACTGCTTACAAAATCGGACCACTCAGAATATTCGAAACGCCACGCTTATTCAAATTTAGCCAGAGGATTCAAAGGAACGGTATGGCTACCTCTAATTAGCGCGGTTAATGCTAGAGACTTTCCAATTTCGGGGGAAAGATGATCTTTACCATCAAAAATGAACTGCACGGCGGTCAATGCCATTAGTCCGGTCCGTAGATCCGCCGGTACAGAAAATTCCTCAAAAATACTGGTAACGACAGGTTTCAATAGATAGGCAAGTTCGAGCGGATCAGAACTGGGCTCCGCCTCTGGGGGGATGAGGGTGTCCCAGCCAGTATCCGGATTCAAACCGAGACTGGCTGCATGTTCCTGCATTAGTGTGAGAATCTTGGGGCCTTCATCGCTTACCAATTTGACCTCGATAGGGCTGCCCGGGGAGAGACCCTGCATCTCAATGCCGGCATTGTCCAGGAGGTATGCTCCCGCAAGCGCAGCGGTGCTGCTAATTGCATCCGTGAGAGAAACCCCCTGCTCATTCTGGAGAAATCCCAATACTGCATGCACAACCTTTGTTGAGACGGTAGCGATTACTTCCTTAAGTTCAATGTCGTTCATCGGTTATACCTGCTGGAAATGGCAAAGTAGCGGGTCTAAGTATAGCAGTTCCTCATTTGTTAAGCTTGTTGCCGCAAAGGGAATTAGGCGGCAGACGCGCTTCTTATGGTTGGTGTGCTAACTCATGCGGCAGCCGTTCGCCCGATTAGATTATGAAGGATTTCGGGATCTAAGGACGATTGCTTTCTCCAAGAACTTTCGCGGCAATCCATACTCGCAAGCTTCTATAACTCCGGTGCATCGGTATCCTTCCCGCCGCCGCGAAGGAGCTCCCGGGCTCGCTCGGCCAGCTTTTCGTAATTGTTGCGAATTCGATCGAGTTCCTCCTCTTCGAGCTCTTCCAGATCCAACAGCACATTGTGTGCGCCCGAGAGCGCGCGGATTATCTCATCCAGTTTGATCTGCACCGCCTCGGAGTCGCGATTCTGAGTGTTTTGAATTAAGAAAACCATCAGAAATGTAATAATCGTGGTGCTAGTGTTGATTACTAGCTGCCAGGTATCACTGAATCCAAAAATGGGCCCAGTCAGGGCCCACAGCAGGATCACCGCCACTGCTAGCAAGAAGGTAGTATGCCGACCAGAGGCGCGGGCCGCCCATCTGGCAAAACGGGTGAAGCGTGATGTTTTTCGTGCCATACGCTATCAAAGCACAACTTCCAAGGCAGCGGTAATTTTTTAAATGGCCGCGAGTCTAGGCGCTTGCGTGCGTCCGATAAAGATGCGCGCAGAGATTCAGTCTTGGATGGAAAGATCGCCTACTTAAGGAGCTTCTCGGCTGCTTCGACCTTAGCCAGCTTAATTCGAGCATCTTCCCATGCTGGATCCAGCGTATCGCCAATCGCAAGCACAGCTTCAGAACTCTTACGATCTGCGGCGAGTCTATCCCGGGAAAATGTTTCCGGCCCTTCCGCCGAATCAGCCAGCACAGTAAAGGTGTCATCGCTAAAAGTGCAGAAGCCGCCTGAAAGTACAAGGCGGCGCTTTTCGTCGGTGACACTTAAGTATTCGAGCACGCCGGTTCCAAGCAGTGCGGTGTACTTGGCATGTTCCGACAACACCCCTACTTCACCGGTAGCAGATGGCAGATAAACTTCCTTGACCTTCTCCTGAAGCACCAGCCCCGATGGAACGTAGAGCTTCAGGGTGTAGTTTTCTGCGCCCATAAATTAAGCCGCCTTTGCGAATTCCTGTGCGAGCTTCTGCGCTTTGGCGCGGGCTTCGTCCAGCGTTCCTACCATGTAGAAGGCCTGCTCTGGGAGATCGTCGACCTTACCGTCAACCAGCTCACCGAATCCGCGAATGGTTTCCTGCAGCTTCACATAAGCGCCCGGAGTTCCGGTGAAGGTTTCGGCCACATGGAACGGCTGCGAGAGGAAGCGCTCAATCTTACGGGCACGTGACACGGTGAGTTTATCCTCTTCGGAAAGCTCATCCATACCGAGAATTGCAATAATATCCTGAAGCTCTTTGTAGCGCTGCAGAACCTGCTGTACCTTGCGGGCCACACGGTAGTGTTCCTCTCCGATGATCCCCGGCTCCAGAATAGTGGAGGAGGAGGTCAGCGGATTTACAGCGGGATAAATTCCCTTTTCCGCAATTTGCCGTGACAATTCGGTAGTCGCGTCCAAGTGTGCAAAAGTTGTGGCGGGAGCCGGATCGGTATAGTCATCGGCCGGCACGTATACGGCCTGCACTGATGTAATCGAGCCCTTAGTGGTTGAGGTAATGCGTTCCTGCAATTGTCCCATGTCAGTAGCTAATGTCGGCTGATATCCCACCGCGCTGGGCATACGGCCCAGTAGTGAAGAGACCTCTGAGCCGGCCTGCAGGAAGCGGAAAATGTTATCTACGAAAAGCAGCACATCACGCCCTTCTTGGTCGCGGAAATATTCGGCTGCGGTAAGCGCCGTTAGTCCGACCCGGAAACGAGATCCTGGGGGTTCGTTCATCTGGCCGAACACCAAGCAGGCTTTATCGATAACCCCGGAGTCTTTCATTTCATGCCAGAGATCGTTTCCCTCGCGGGTACGCTCGCCTACTCCACCGAACACCGAGTAACCGCCGTGAGCTTTGGCGATATTGTTAATCAACTCCATGATGATAACAGTTTTGCCCACTCCGGCGCCGCCGAAAAGGCCGATCTTGCCACCCTTCACATAAGGAGCTAGCAAATCGATAACTTTGATCCCGGTTTCCAAGATCTCTTTCGAAGTGGCCTGTTCTTCGAAGCTGGGGGTCGGCCTATGAATTGGCCAGCGGGTTTCGGTTTCGATCGGGCCACCCTCATCAACCGGGCGTCCGATCACATCCATGATGCGGCCCAGCGTCTTCGGTCCAACTGGAATTGAAATCGGGGCGCCGGTGTCTACCACTTCCTGACCGCGCACCAAGCCTTCACTGGAATCCATGGCGATGCAGCGCACTAAGTTGTCGCCAAGATGCTGTGCAACTTCAAGGGTCAGGTTGTTCGCGTTGCTGTCGATATTGCGGTTGGTGGTGAGCAGCGCATCGTAGATATTCGGGATTCCGCCTTCTTGGGGAAACTCAACGTCGATCACCGCTCCCAAAACTTGAGCAATTCGACCTTTTCTTCCGAGTCCGTTGGTTTTCATCGTTGTTCCTTCTAGTTACTACGTCAAAGTCAAAACACTAAATAAATCATCAGTCCGGGCTTCCTGCGCTATGCTCGGGATGAGAGCCGTCCGCTTAAAATTCCCTCTCCGTTGCCCGAGATAGCAATTCCCCGGCGCGCAAATCTTCGGCCCCACTCGGAGAGCAGGACCGTAATCCCCTCGCCTAATGCTGGCGCCCCGCTATTGAACCGCCTCCGCGCCGCCGATGATGTCCAAGAGCTGCGAGGTGATGCTGGTTTGTCTAAGCTTGTTCAGCGTTAGCTCAAGCTTATGAATCAGCTCGCCGGCGTTCTTGGTCGCGCTATCCATCGCAGTCATGCGGCTGCCCTGTTCGCTGGCCTTTGCATCCAAAGCGGCCTGACGCACCTTGGCGCGCAGGACGCGTGGAAGCATGGCCGAGAAAACAGCAGCAGGAGATGGTTCAAAAATTACTTTGCTCAGCGACAGCGGCTTGTTCTGCAGCAGATCGCTTTCGAGGGGCAGCAGCTTTTCGCAGGTCGGCTGCATAGAGATCGCCGATTTGAAGCGGGTAAAGATCATATAGACCTCATCAATCGCTTCCGTCAGGAAATCGTGTTCCACGGCGCGGGTGATGCTCTCAATATCCCAGTTGTTGGCATCCTCGGTCAGGTTTTCAAATGATTTTACGTAGGGCCGATTGAGCCTGCGGAAATATTCTGCCGGCTTCTTGCCTACCAATACCCAGTCAATGGATACCGGTCCGTTTTGCCGAGCGCGAATAAAAGCCTCGATCTGTTTGTTGACATTAGAATTATAGCCGCCGCAAAGGCCCCTACTTCCACCCAGCACCAACACCCGAATTTTTTTGGGCTCCTCTTTGGTACGAAGCAATGGATGGGTTTGTTCAGACTCGGATGCCGCTACCACCTCACGCAGCAAAGAATTGAGAGCGTTGGTGTATTCGCGTGAACGAGCTACAGATTCCTGCGCCTTTCGAAGCTTGGCTGCCGACACCAGCTTCATGGCATAGGTGATCTTCTTGGTGTTTTTCACCGACTGCAGTCGGATTCGAATTTCTTTAAGCCCGGCCATTTTGGAACCCCATCGTGGAAGCTGCTTTTTGCTACAAGTTAGTTAGCCGAAGCCGCGGTTGACTGTGAAGCGCCGGATTTTTTGCCTTGAGGGCCAGCACCGTTGGTGTAAACTCCCGCCGCCGCTGCGCCGCTCATGAACTTGTCGGCGCATGCTGCGATGGCCGTTCTTAATTTTCCTTCGGTCTCCCCGTCAATCACACCTGTGCTTCTAATCTTATCCAGCAGATCGCGATGGTTGGCATGCAAGAAGGCGTGAAGCGCATGCTCAAATGGCCGAATCTGATTAACCGCCAGCTTGTCGGTTAAACCCTGGCTGACCGTGAAGATTGATACGATCTGGAGCTCGACCGGCATGGGCTTGTACTGATCTTGTTTGAGAATCTCAACCAAGCGTTCACCTTTCGCAAGCTGCGCCTGAGTAGCGGCGTCAAGATCGGAGCCGAACTGCGCAAAGGCCTGCTTTTCTCTAAATTGAGCCAGATCCAGGCGCAAGGTTCCTGCAACCTTCTTCATGCCTTTGACCTGCGCCGCACCGCCCACGCGCGATACTGAAAGTCCGACGTTCACGGCCGGCCGAATACCGGAGTTGAAAAGCGCCGACTCCAGATAAATCTGACCATCAGTAATCGAGATCACATTGGTCGGAATGTAAGCCGCTACGTCGCCTTCCAGCGTTTCAATCACAGGCAGCGCCGTCAGCGAACCGCCGCCCAGCTTGGCGCTAAGTTTCGCTGCGCGCTCCAGCAAACGGGAATGCAAATAGAAAACATCTCCAGGGTACGCTTCGCGCCCCGGCGGACGTCGCAGCAGCAACGTTACGCTACGATAGGCCACAGCGTGCTTAGAAAGATCATCATAAATGATCAAAGCATGCTTGCCGTTCTCCATGAAGTATTCCCCCATGCAGCATCCCGAAAATGGAGCGAGGAAGGCCAAGGGCGCAGGCTCGGAGGCAGTTGCTGCGACTACAATGGTGTGCCCCATGGCGTCATGCTCGCGCAGCTTCTCAACTACCTGCGCTACCGATGAACGCTTCTGTCCGATCGCAACATAGATGCAAATTACGCCGTTACCCTTCTGATTGATGATCGTGTCGATCGCGACGGCTGTCTTCCCGGTCTTTTTGTCGCCGATAATCAATTCGCGCTGGCCACGGCCCACCGGGGTCATGGAGTCGATCGCCTTGATGCCGGTTTGCATCGGTTCGTTGACCGACTGACGCTTCACGATGCCGGGCGCTTTAAGTTCGAGGCGGCGGGTTTCCTTGCTCTTAATCTCGCCGTGTCCGTCAATGGGGTTCCCAAGCGCATCAACGACTCGTCCAATCAAAGCTTCACCTACCGGCACTTCCGCAATACGGCCGGTACGCTTGACGGTGCTGCCCTCGGTAATGCGGGTGGTGTCACCCATAATCACCGCGCCCACACTGTCCTCAGCCAAATCGAGCGCGATACCGAGAATGCCGTCGGTAAACTCAATCAGCTCGCCGGCCGCAACTTTTGCTAATCCATGCACACGGCAGATACCGTCGCCCACTGAGATTACTGTGCCGGTCTCACTCAGGTCAGTCGATGCCCCGAGCTGGCTAATACGATCCTTTAAGATTTTGCTGATTTCTTCTGCTCTAATTTCCATATCATTTACCCCAAAAAACTATCCAAGCAGCTGCTCACGGGCGCGTTGCAACGAACCCCGAATCGAGCCGTCGAGCAGCTTATCGCCGGCTTTGATTAAAAGACCGCCCAAGATCTGACGGTCGACTTTCCAATTAACGGCGGCCATTGCTCCGCAATCGCTTTGAATCTTTGAGAGCATCGAACTGCGTTCTTGATCTGAGAGCTCGAAGGCCGAGGTGACTTCAAGAGTCAAAAGATTCTTAAGCAGATCAATCATCGCAGAGAATTCAGCGATGATCGGCGAAATCACAGCGAGACGCTTGTTCTTGAGAAGGAGCGCCAGAAAATTCTCGAAGGCCTGGTCTCCAGGTTTAATTTGGCGGCAAATTTGCGATAGCGCCGCGAGTCGATTGTCTAGCGGGAAGGCGGGGTTCAACATGCTGCCGCGCAGCGTTTCGTTGGTTTTCCAGGCGGATTCGAACAAAACTAGCGCGCTCTTCATCTCGTCTAGTTTTGCTTTATCGCAAAGATCGAAGAGCGCTTTGGCGTACCGTCTGGCTACTTTTAGACTGCTCTTGCTCACCGGGGTTCTCCTTAATGCACTAGCTCGCGCAAGTTCTTTAATGTGGCATCGCGCAGCGCCGCGTCCTTCTGCGCGGTATTGCCCGTAGCCAACTGCTCAGAGGCACGCCGTACGGCCAGTTCAGCCAGCTCGCGCTTAATATTAGCGTGTGCTGAGCGTTCTTCCGCTTGTGCGGCATCGGCGGCGCGGCGTTTGGAGCGTTCGATCTTTTCAACCACACTCTCTTTCAGTTCCGCGATCTCGCGTGCTGTCTCGATGCGGTACTGCTCGCCGATCTTCTCAACCTCACGGTCAGCATCGCGCAATGCAGCTTGGACTGTCGTCAGCCTGGTTTTGGCTTCTTCAACTGCGTCTTTACCCTTGAGCACCGCAAATTCGATCGAGTTTCTGCGGCCCTGCCAGCCGGCGCCGACCTTCTTGGAAATCAGCCAATAGAGCAGTGCGACATACGCTCCGAATGTAAGCCACGAGGTTAGTAACGAGGCGTGCGCCTCATGGTGCCCCTCTTCTGAGGCCCAAGCGGAAGCAGCCGCGAGAAGCAAATAGGAGGTGAGAGTGATAACCGTTTTCATCAGCGCATCTAATTTAAATTCGGGCTCCCGGAAACCTTGGAAACCAGCTGTCGCGCAATTACGTCGACCTCGGTGTTAATCTCCTGCTTAATCCGCAGCATTTTTTCTCCCAGTTCGCGGCGGCGAGCCTGTGTTTGCTGCTGAATCTCCTTCTCCGCTTTTTCGAGCTGTTCAGCGCCCTCTTTTCTGGCCTGAATCAAAAGCGTCATGTTTTCCTGGGAGATTTTGGCTTTGGCTGTGGCAATTCTGTTTCGGTAATTTTCTTCAAATTTCTCGGCGTCCGAGCTGATCTTAGCGGCGCGCTCCAAGGCTCCGCTCGTAGCTGCTTCACGCGCTTCGACCAGTTTCACAAAGGGGCCGATCAGAGTCTTCGCCAGCAGTTTCCAAATCCCGAAGAAGAATACCATCCACACCAAGATCATGGTGGCGTCTGTGGTATTGAGGTCAAAAGCCTTTAAGATTTCTTCCATCCGATTACCTTGAGCAGATCCTTCCTTTCTACTTACTAAGCGGGTCGTTCAAAACTCTATTCTCAGCAGATTACCAGGCTAAATTGATCAGTTTAGGCGCTAGTTTTTTCTGACGAACCGGCACGCGGGGCGGAACTCCGTCCCTGCGACGAGGCTGCGCCGGGGCTGGCCATCGTGCACTGACCCTCGAAAATTACTCCCTCCTCGATGCTCAAGTTGCTGGCGACAATGTTGCCGACAACCTTAGCGGGTTTTTGCAGCACCAGGCGCTTGCTGGCGGTAATATCTCCGGTAACGGTGCCCTTGATCAAAATCTCGGCGCCCGAGATGCGCGCATTGATTATTGCCGCCTCCCCGACCGTTAATTTCTCAGCATTCAACTCTCCCTCGATATATCCATCGAGTTCCACCGGTCCGGTGAATGTCAGGGTTCCAACCACTTTTGACCCTTGGCCGAGAAATGCGATTACCTTTTGCGAACTGTTACTCGCGCCACTCTTGAACGGCGAAATACTGCTATCGAAATCAGTCTTCGCTTCTTCTGCCTTTCCAAATGCCATAATTAGGGCTCAAATTTTCTGGTAAAATCCCAGTGACTAGAAGTACACCAACAACCGGCCGGCACGGCAAAAAAATCGCCATAACAACCGGTAAGAACTTAGTTTTTAGAGCTGAAAAAGTCAATTGCGGAGGGGCTGGCAGCGATTTATGGCCTGGTCAATTGTTCAATTAAACGCTCCAGTTCTTGCTCTGAGTAGTAATCGATTTCGATTTTACCCTTGCCGCTGCGGTGATGCTTCAGAGCGACCTTAGTTCCGAGTGTACGCTTCAAGCGCTCAAGGGATTCGAAATAGACCGCCGCACTCTGAGCAGCTGATGATTGCGTAGTGGGACGCTCCGTCGGTGTGCGTTTACCGCCATCTAGAATCACGACTCTGGAGACGATGCTCTCCAGGGCCCTAACGGAAAGAGCTTCGTGCACCGTTTTCTTCGCCAAACTAATCTGAGCAGAAGGCTCTTTGACTGCTAGGATGGTCTTCGCATGGCCCGCTGATAATTTTCCTTCGCGGAGAAGCTCCAGGACCGGTTCCGGCAGGGTGAGCAGCCGTAGCAGGTTTGCCACAGTCGCACGCTCCTTCCCTACTCGCTCTGAGATCTCCACCTGTGTGAGAGAAAATTCATCCTGCAGCCGCTTATAACCTAGAGCCTCTTCCACCGGGTTTAAGTTTTCGCGCTGCACGTTCTCGATCAGAGCAATCTCCAGCGCTCGAGTTTCTTCAAAATCACGAATAATTACAGGTAGATGGGATAGTTCAGCGGCTTTGGCCGCACGCCACCTTCTTTCTCCAGCGACGATTTCGAATTGACCGTCCGGAAGATTTGGGGATCGTCTCACTATGAGAGGTTGAATGATTCCAACGCTCTTAATCGAATCGGAAAGTTCTTTGATCTCGGCTGTGCTGAAGCGCTTCCGAGGCTGTTCCGGGTTAGGGTGGATTAATTCTATCGCCAAGGTAGCTACGGCCGAGGAGGGAGATTGTTCCGGTAAGTTTGGCAGTACTTCCGCAAGATTTTTTTCCGCGCCTTTCTTCTCAATCACGCTTAGATGGGGGGTGGAAATAAGTGAACTTAATCCCCTTCCTAGCCCCATTCTGCCTGGTTTTTTGCTTTTAGCTTCATTCATAATTCAAATTGTTCCACGTGGAACATTCCTATTTTAGACTATTTCGAGAGCTCTTTATACTTTTATAAATATTGTAAAATCAGCTATTTACGGCCAATTTCTCCTTAAGCGAATCCCCTCTCTCGGCGCAGCGCTCATCAATCTCTAAGGCCAGGGAGTGATATGCTGTCGCTCCGGCAGACGAGGGGTCATAGAGACAGATCGGGAGTGCGTGGCTCGGACATTCCGATAGCCGAATATTCCGAGGAATCACAGTAGGAAAAACCAGGTCCCCAAAGAAATTTAGAGCTTCGCGCTGAACCTGAGTTGAAAGATTTGTACGGGCATCGAACATGGTCAAAAAGATACCGAGGACCGCCAGCTGCGGGTTGAACGTTTGCTGCACAAATTGGATTGTGTTCATTAACGCTGTAATGCCCTCGAGTGCATAGTATTCAGCCTGTAACGGAATGACGATTTTATCAGCTGCCCCTAAGGCATTCAGGGTAAGTAAACCTGAGGAGGGTGGGCAATCTATCAAGATGTAATCGTAACTGGTGCGAAGCAGGTTTATCTCAGTCTTTAGAATTAATTCACGCCCAGGCCTTTTCCCAAGTTCAATCTCGAGCCCCACCAGATCACGCGAAGCCGGAGCAACACTCAACCGCTCAATGGAGCTGGGACGAATAATGTCGGCCAGAGATACCTTATCGAAGAACATATCGTAGATATCTTTGCCCTCTTCCGGAAGTTCCACCCCTAGTCCACTTGAGGCGCTGCCTTGGGGATCAAAATCTACCAGCAAGATCTTGCGCCCCATAATAGCTAACTCAGCGGAAAGACTCACGGCCGAGGTTGTTTTCCCAACACCACCCTTCTGATTTGCGATCGCGATGACTGTCGACATAAAGGATTCGTACCATCGGCTGCGTCAGGTGGGCAATTGATAAACTACTAGAAAATGTTCCACGTGGAACATTTTCGAAGATCTCGCTTTATGCGGAAAAGGTTTTTGGCACAGACTCGCTCAAAGCGACCACCAGATCCTCAATCTGCCTTTCGCTATGTTCGCTGTTGAAGATCAATCGTAGAACAGCTCCTTGATCGAAGAGTGTTCCACGTGGAACATTTTCAGCATACATGCCCCGGGTCAGGAGAAATTCCTGGAGCTCAAATGAGGTACGTAGGCTAGAGAGCTGTAAGCAAACGAAAGGGCAATCCGAAGAATCGTAGACCGTAGCTTTCATCGTTCGAAGTGCGTTGCGGACGCGCTCCGCATGGCGCTGGATGCAGGCACGCTGCGCGGTCTGCAGTTCGGCATGGTCAAGTCCAACCTCGATGGCCGAAGCCAGAGCAGGTGGAAGAGGGGATTCAAGCCGGAGATTCCTAGATTTCTGTACAAGATAGCTGATGGTAATTCTATCTGAAGCAAGGAATGCCCCAAAGCCACCCAGGCCGGTTGAAAGATCAGCTAGCTGAACAAAAGGCAGATCCTCGACCTTGGCCGCCTCCAATACACCGGCGCCTCTCGCTCCAGATAGCCCCAGAGAACAGCTGCTATCCAGGATCACCTTCGCATCGTGATGCCTGGAGAGCTCACTTAGGGCGGTCAGGTCCACTTTTCTCCCAGACACAGGGGAGAAGGCCTCGACAAATATGAATTTGCGGGTGCCCTCCCGAGCTTTAGCGAGCGGTTCCTCGAGGCTAGATAGATCCGCCACAGTGAAAGGCTGGGCTGGAGTATTGGTTAGATAGGCGGCGTCACTAACCGGCGCCTGACAAAGCTCATCAAAGCAAATTAGATCCCGCTCGGAACAGAGGGCTGTAACCAATGAGAGCAACGCTTGGGTTCGGGATGAAAAAAGCAAAGCCGACTCCGTCCCCACGAACTTTGCAATTCTGTTCTCAGCACTAATATGGGGCTGAAAGGTGCCCGAAGCCAGCCGGTTGGAAGCAGTGGCGACACCGAAGCGCTCGATCTCTTCCTGAAGAGTGCGCCTAACCTTGGGGTGAGTGTGTAGATTCAGTGCATCCCAATTCGAGAAGTCAACAAAACGCTTACCACCTAGTTCAATCACCCCGGGGGCACGCGAATTCACAATATGAAACTGCCGCTGCCTGCCCTGGCCAGCGAGTCTTTCCAATTCTTTTTTTAGCTGCTCGATCACTGTCGATCGTTTTACCAATTTTGAAGATGCTTGTCCGCCTCTGATTGCTCTGGAATCAAAAAGAATTGCCGATCCAAAACGAGGGGAGGAGTCTTGCAGCACCCGGGCAGGCAGATCGGGGCGGCCAATCTATCGGTTCTCGTCGCTCAGAAGATAGGCTTCGATGAAGCCGTCAATCTTGCCATCCAGAACGTCATCGACGGAAGGGGATTCAAAATCGGTTCTCAGGTCCTTAACCATACGGTAAGGCTGCATAACATAAGATCGAATTTGTGAGCCGAACTGGATCTTTTTCCTTTCGCCCTGGATTTGCTTGAGCTTCTGATCCTGCTCGGCCTGCTGCAGTTCGTATAACTTAGCTTTCAAGATCTTCATCGCCGTAGCTTTATTCTTATGCTGCGAGCGTTCGTTTTGGCACGCCACTACAATGCCGGTTGGAATATGGGTTAATCGTACAGCCGAGTCAGTTTTGTTCACATGCTGACCGCCCGCTCCGGACGATCGATAGGTATCGATCCTAAGATCTTTTTCTTCAACCGCGATCTCGATCTCTTCCTCGATATCCGGAGTGACAGCGATTGAGGCGAATGAGGTATGACGTCGGGCATTGGAGTCGAAGGGAGAAATACGCACCAAGCGATGCACTCCCTGTTCAGAGCGCAAATGCCCGTAAGCGTATTCACCCTCAATATAAATTGTAGCGCTCTTGATGCCGGCACCTTCACCGGCCTGATAATCAAGCTCGTCTAGCTTGAACCCTTTGCGCTCGGCCCAACGCAGATACATGCGGTAGAGCATGTCAGCCCAGTCCTGCGCCTCTGTACCACCGGAACCGGAGTTTATTTCCACGATGGCATTCGATCGATCGAACTCGCCGTTCATTTTGCAGTAGAACTCCTGCTTCGCCGTCTCGGATTCCAGCTGGGTGAGGGTAGTGGCCGCCTCCGATAGAAACTCCTGATCGCCCGCTTCGACCGCCAGCTCGAGGGCTGTAGCAGCCTGACTTTGTAAATTTTCTAATTTCTTGAAATTATCAATCGCGCTCTGTGATGCCGATTTTTCCTTGAGAATATCGCGCGCTTTCTGATTGTCGTTCCAAAAACCATCAGCCTGGGAAAGCTGATCCAGCTCTGCTACCCGTTTGACCTTTGCTTCAACGTCAAAGAAACCCCCTCAGCGCAGCAATGCGCTCCGCGACTGCACTCAGTCGAAATTTGAGATCGGATTGACTTAGTTCCTCGGTCATCGAGGACTAATAGTAGTTCAATTAGATGGAATGTAAAGCAGTGCCAGAACCGCTAAGGGATCTATTTAATCGCGGCTTCTGAATCCACCACATTAAACACCAGATCGAGCTTGCGCATTCTAAAATCATCGCGCACTTTGTCGTTGGTGATAATCCACACCGGGCTGCCATCGCTAACACGTTTTAGCAGCGTACCTAAAAAAACATCGCGCACACGCTCGGGAAGTCCGGTGGCTTGGACTAGGTCCAAAATTACACCCACTCCCAATGGGATCTTTTCGATCTCTTCTCCCAATCGACGCAGGCCGTGCCCATCAAAGGCCGTGCTTGCTGCCGTGAGGAGAACCCGGGGTCCCCGCGAAGCGGACTGCACAAAAGAATCTGAGTCGAGCTCAAGAGCTGGGTCCATGCCGTATGTTTGTCTGACGCTGCGGGGAACCTCCCGCGAAGTCGCGCGCGAGACTTCTAGGTACTCACGGAAATGTTCTGCTCGGAGTAAGGCGATCTGCTGCGGGTCGCCGCCCTCCGCTCCAGCCAGCAGCAACTGTTCAAGTTCTGCGGCTCGGTTGGCCCGGTATTCTCCGATCTGCGCTGCGCCGCCAATGGTGCGAAGCGGTTGAGACGATGCGCCCGAAACGTGAGCCATAGGAATTCTCCTTACCGGAATTTTACCAGCAAAGAGACTCTTAACAAAGTTGAGTCTGGCTATGGAGAATTTAGGAGTTGGCGGCCTGTTTTTGGTGGTCGTCGCTGTTGGTCGGGGTAAGATCAACGTAACGAGCGCGAGTCTTAAGCCCGCTCAGATAGCGCTTCAGCGGCACAAAAATCATCCATACTGGAAATCCAATTAGCACTCCGCGATTGAGAAGTTCGAGCGGCTTTCGCACCGCCTCAATCAGTGGGAATCCGGAGAGCCCAAGGGTGCCATCAAAAGCCGCTAGGCCTCCGGGTATATCGCCCAGCACAGCGAACGCAATCAGCGCTCCAACAGCCAGACAGTCGACTAGCACCGCAAAGAGCAATAGGGCTCCGCCAGCCATCTTCAGTAAGTCGACCAGATCATGTTGTAAGATACCTGCGATGCCTTTCATACGGCGCTCCATTGATAAGCTAAGTCCAGCTTTTGACCACTGATCTAGGCATTTCTAGGGATTGCTTCAAATTCCTGCTAAGCCTTCAGTTTATCTTCATAAGTTAAGCTAGGTAAATTTCGTAGATCGGCAGGATCAAGCGATGTGGCCTGGCGCTGATCGCTAACTTCTCACGTGTACTGCTATGCGTGGAAAGAGGTCGCAGCCATGCTGCTGCCTGAATTCCTGCTCAGCGGTGTACGCTTGCTCAAGCTGCGCAATTCTTAGAGGCGCGCGCCCCAATGTCGGTCTAATCCGGGCTAGATCTTCGGGTTTTCCGAAACGCAGGAAATCTCGCTCCGCGATCGCTACAAAAACCAGATCGCGCCCGTTGTTGGGAACTACTTCGCAGATCGGAATGAGGATATGCGTATCCTGAGTGGTCTTCAGTCCGACAGCATGAGCTTCCAATCCATCTCTGTACAGAGATGAATACTCATCGCGGAAGAGTTTGTTGAGCTCCTGTAGATGCAGCTTTAGGTTCGCGGCCTCTTTGCGCTCGGCCACAGCCATGCGGTTTTCGATCAACGCGCTCGCGGCGCGTTGCAGATTCAGGCTTGGGAAGGGTTGTTCTGAGGTACATAAAGCCAAAGCCTTGGCGAAAACTCTGGTGGCATAACCGTTTCGAATAATATCGTCCAGCTCTGGTTTATCGATGGAGTGGATCTCAAGATCCAGGTGTTCCTGATTCTCGGTCAGTGAATGTAGATTGCAGGAGGGAGATTTCAGACATTCTCTCCCCACGAATTCCTCGCGATCTTTGACGCACTCATAGAGATATTTAAAAACCTTTCCGGAGCCCCGTAGGGTGCTGATTACTCCGAAAGCGCCGAGCGCTAGTCCGCTCCCTTTAAAAACCCAATCCGATAGCTTGGCAGGTTGGGGCAGGGAGGCGCCGGTCTCGGCCTTCTGGGGCGGGACAGCAGGCAGATTAAATTTGACCTCTCTGCCCTGGGCTCGGACTGTGATCGTGCTTGCGGAGTGAGCAGCCGTCTGCTCCGAGCGTAAAACCTCAGTGCTGGTGCTTTCGGGCTGGCTGCCTGGGTCGGCATGGGCTTCAATTGCCGCAATCCCGGTAACCACTGGAGTCAACGCGGCCAGGGTAATCAACGCTCCAATGCCACTGCGTGCGGGAAAAGTGGAATGCCGGAGCTCCATTGACGCAGTGGACGGTGATGGAACATTCAGAAAAGACTTCACTTATTGATTGTGGTGACCTTTCGACGAGCTGTAAGGTCGGCGAGCTTAGTGTTTTGAATCGTAGTAAAGTGGAGTGCAAAAGTATGAGTATGCAACCCATAATTTCCGAGCGCTCCCTGCGCGAATATATCCGAAAAGATCTCGGCGTCGAGAATCCCTACACCGGGAATTTCCCCCAATTTTATGACCTGCTGCTTTCCTCCGGCTATGTCGATCATGAGGAATCGGCGCGGCAGCTCACGCGTCTCCTTGGCCGCAGCAGATCTATTTTGGAGATTGGGGTAGGCACGGGGGTGTTGACTCAGGAGCTGATCGAGCGGGGGCATCAGGTAACGGGAATTGATTTATCTGAAGCCATGTTACAGCAGGCACGCCGCCGCATCGGCTGCCACGCCGAGCTTAAGCTGCAAGACGTCTGCGAGCTTAACTTAGATCAGAAGTTTGATGCGGCCGTTAGCGAGGGGGGAGTGTGGTTCTTCGTACCTCGTTGCAACCGGTTAATGCTTCAAAGTCATCTTGCCGGAGTTGGCAAAAATTTGCAGGCACTACGTAAGGTTGCCCAGCACCTTAAACCGGGAGGGAAGTTCGCGATCAGTATTCATGAGGCCAATGCAGATTACAGTATGCCGTTAGAAAGCGGGTTGTTCCTGACTGAATTTCACCGCGAGTTGAAGCGGGGGATCGAATCCACTTTCTCGATCCATACTGCGGATGGAGTAATTCTGAGTCATGGGGTGCAGAAATTTGCGACTTTTGGGGGTGCCGAACAGAATCGACTGTTCGCCGCGGCCGGATTCGGGGATGCCAGAGTGGTCTCAGGGACGGACTATCTTCTCTTGGAACGTCATTAAAGAACTGCCCCTATTATAGAGGGTTGGTAGCGAGTGGCTGATTTGCTTAGCCCTTGGCTCTTTTATAGGATGGTGCCACGTCTAGCTACTTTGTGACGTAGTAAATGCTGAGATGAACCCCGACATTACTCCTGAATCCGGTCCGAGAATCCTTTCTACCACCGAGCATCAAGCCCAGCTCCTCCGGAAACAGGCGCTGCTCGAGCAATTTCTCAAGATTCAATTTCCCTCCTACAACACCGAAACACATTTGCATCTGGGTGGAGCGCTGTCGGCCCATAGTATCGGCACTTTGGCGGTGCTGCATGGCTTCAATGTCGAAGGCCGCACCCATGATCAAAAAATGGCTTTTTTGCGGGCGAACCGCGATGACATCAAGGACCTGGACAGCTACCTAAGCACGATCTATCCGTTGCGCGAGGCGATGCAGTCCAATCCGGAGCTGATGTACCAGAGTGTCATGCTCACTGCGCATGAAGCGCTTAGGTATTGGGGAACAATTCGCCAGGGCAGCGGACTTCCCAGAGTTTCTGCTTACGAGATGCAGGGAATTGAACTGCGCTTCAATCCGATCAAACGCACAACCACGATCAGACACGGCGGCGGAAATGGACAGCGCGGCCTTTTTGATATGGATCGGATTGTGCTTGATGCAATCCGAGGCGCGGATGCGGCAGAGATATACTTTAAGGATACCGGGCTTAAGATTGGTTTTATCTTTTGCTTGGGACGCGACCTGTCAGTAGAAGACAATGGTAAAGTTGTCCGAAAAATCAAAGAGTGCCGGGAGCGTTATCCTGGCCGCATCATCGGGCTGGATTTGGCCGGTCCCGAAAGTGAGAACCCGCTTTCCGATCCTAAAAAGCTCGCAGAGATGGCGGCGCTTTATGACATCGCAGCCGCACCGGGAGATCCGGCCTTTAAACGCACTGTGCATTGCGGTGAAACAGAGGCGATTGGGATAGAGACCTTTTTAGCGACACTGAACGCACTCAAGCCGAACCGTGTCGGTCACCCCATTGCAGCATACCGGGCTTCGTTAGAAGGAGATCATCGCGGGCTCGAGTTCATGGCTAAGCACGGCATTACTGCCGAATTTTGCTTCGAGTCGAATCTGATGACCAAACGTATTCCCGATGCACGCTATTTTGTGTCGATGCTCTCGCGCTTTGACGAGGCCGGCGTTCCGTGGAGCCTTAATACCGACGGCTGCGGCACGCACGATCGCAATCATGCCGAGGAACTTTTTGAGCTGTTTCAATACGGGTTAACGGCCGAGCAGATTGTGGCCGCCATGCATACCGCCAATCAAAGCAGTTTCCTGCCGCGCGGCGAAGCGGACTAAGCGGAAATTCACCGCTAAAATCATGTAGATGTAGGGTAGGTGGTACCAGTTTGTCAGCATATGCGTGCGCATTACAATAAATAACTTTATTGACATGCATCAAGCACGCGATATAGTGGGGCCAGTAATAACGCCAAGTAAGAAATGACACCCCAGCAGGACTCAGCCATCGGACTATCCGCCGAAGAATTAGAACTCTTGCGGGCAGACTTTGGAACAGCGACTAAGAACGCTGTCGAACTAAGAGAGGAAAGCCTGCGTGCCGAAGCAGATCCTAACCGATCCTTCGCTTTTGCCTCCGCGCTCGCGAATGCGCGCTTTGTTGAAAACTCTCAGCTAGTTTGGTTCCGAGGCCGCTACAACCACCGCATGGAGGAGCTCTCGCAGCCCCGCGATTACCTGGCCATTCGTGATGACTACGAGGCGCTTAAGAGCTTCGTACATGACTTGCTAGCAGAGGGCCGGACAGCGATCCACACCCGGGACGGCGACGAATCTAATCCCGCGCAATATTTGGCGTGGATGCATGGAAACTCAACCAATCAAAAGTTCAAAACTAATTTGGAGTGCGCTGTATTGGAGCTGCTAACCACGGAACTTGCACGCCAGCCAAAACCTCTCACCGAATGCCGCCAGGAGGCCGAGCAGGAATTCGAAAAAAATAGCTACATGCGGGTCTCGCGTAAGCGCCTTGTCGAACTTCTAGGCCGTGACGCACCGCCCAGCGCTTTATGGCGGCTGCACCTTGATTATCCAAAATCCGAGGAAGGTCAGCGGCTGCGCGAAAAATTTTTACAAGCTGCAGGTGTAACCGAAAGACCGATTACAGATGAAGAGGTGTTTAAGACTTATGGTGGTACGCGTGAGCATCTGGAGGAATTAATCAAGCAGGGCCGGTTTAAAGACACCACCTTGGCGCACTATCAGGAGTTGCCGCAGGAGCTGATTACAGAGTTAGTGGCTTGGACCAATGAAGCGCAGCTTCAGCGCCTAACGGCGCAGGCTTTCGCGCCGCAATTTGCGATGCTGGCGGGACTCTCCGATTTCGTTCAAATGTGCGCCGCCAACAGTACGCTGCTGAAGGATGCCGTGCCCCTGCTGCAGTCAGCGCTAATGGAACAGCACTACTTCACGGCGCCCATACTTGAATTTGGATTATCAAAAGTAGACCTGTACGCTTCGCTGCAGCTGTCCCTCGCACGGTTGCAACCGGGTCCGGAGCTCAGAGAATTCTGGCTAGACCTTTTACGGCGCGAGGATCAGGCCGACCGACTGGCAGTTTCGGCGTATGGTCTTTTTATGACTGCGCCTAATCGTGCGGCTAAACGTCAATTGATCCCCCAAATTTTAGCTCTTACTCAGGAGAAGGAGGGACTCTTCGCTACGCACGCGTATACAGATGGGGCCGGTTTTCTCCATACCTACAAACCGTACGAGGCGCTGTTTGCGCAGGTATCGCAAAGCTGCTTTTCCGGTGCTCGTTTCTACCGCTACGATCCCGATACTCCCGCCTTGCGAATATTGACGGGCTGGTCGCTGCACGGCTCGAGCTATGACTTAGCTGTTTCGGTTTATACCCCCGCCGGCATAGAGCATCAGCATGTTCGGTACGATCTTACTTCCGGAGCTGAGCAAGATCTCGGCCCACTGCAATCATTCGCTCAGGAATTTCTCGAATCCGGCTATCCAGTCAGCCGCAGGATTGGAATTAGCTCCTTCAATGCGCGCCGAATTATGGGTACAGAGCCCGCGATGGTCATTGATGGGGGAGATCGGGATCTGAGCGGAGCTGTCGAAGGTGTAATTGGAATTGGGGGAAACAATGCTCCATTTTTCTATCATTCAGCGGATGGCACGCTGCTTTTCGGAAGGTGTTTAGATTCATCTTTTATGCCGGCGATGCGCTCCGGCTTGTCCAAGAATAGGTTCGATTTCAGCCAGCTCAAGCAGCGCACTCCGATCGCAGAGCTGCTGCCTTGGTCCGGATTTGTCGGCCAGATTCGAGAGGATGCGAAAACTAAGCGCAGCCAGGGAAGGCTGTTCGACTCCACATATTACCTCGAGAAACATCTCACGGTAGCGCTCGAAGATAGATTGAGAACTATCGTGGGAGTCCTGTGTGCTAAATTACCTGTACAGCAGGTAGATGCCGAACAGCATCATCAATCCGACCCCGAACTTTAAACCTAGAGCCCGGACACGCAGATCTTCGGCAAAATATCCCGGAAGTAAATGGGAGAGGATAGTACCTAACACCACCACGAACAAAGGCTGCGTTGCGGCGACGCTGCGCACCAGATTGACCTTAACCAAGCCCATTGCATAGACGTCACAGAGCGTCGCAATACAAGACACCAGCACGGTTAAAACGATCCAACCCCAAAAATTAAGCTGCTTTACGAAGTCTCCCTCGGCTGGAGTCTTTCCGAGGTAATACTTCATCGGGGCAACAGCAAGCAGCTGGCCGAATCCCTGGAAAAGCAACGTTCCGCCCAAATTATTCTGGCTGATAACCATGCGCGTAAGCAGGCCGTTTACGGCGTATAGAAAGCTAGCAAAAATAATCAACCAAAATGCAGGTCTGAGCTTCAACACTCCGCTAACCCGGCGTTCGAGCGATAATATGAAGCCGCCCACGATAACGAGGAGCGCCCCGCAGAACTGCAAGCCCGTTAGCTCCTCTCCTAAACACAGCCAGGAGAGTGCAAATAGAAACAGAGGTGAGAACTGAAAGAGCGGAATAATGCGCGAAGCTTCATCCAGCTTTAGCGCAATAAAATAGGGGAGAATATAAATCGAGAGGGAAGCCCCCGCTAGCATCATCAAGAGCGCGTCCCGAGAGGATAGAAGCTCTGCGCCGAGACCAACGCCCAGAAGCATCGTTCCAAGACCCATCATGAAGCTGACCCACACCGTCAGCAGTCCAGCCGGGGCGCGTACATGATCTACCAGATATTTCTCGATAAAATTCGAGAATGAGTAAAAGAGCGGCGCAACTAAGGCAGCGACTAACCAACTCATGGCATTGGATCTCGGGGCGCCGATATTACGGAGCTGTCATGTTTGACCACTATAAATCTCTCGGCATTATCAGCCACAAACGCCGCTCCCCGTTTTGGTCCCATCAACATACCAATCGTGCAGATGCTGCCGGCCACCAGGCAGGATGGAGCGCAAACTGTTACGGACTGTAATCCGCTGACTGGATAACCGGTCCTGGGATTAAGAATGTGGCAGTAGCGCCGTCCGTCGAGTTCGAAGAACCGTTCATAATCCCCGCTGGTTGTGGTTGCGCCCGTCGAGACTGCGACGCTTGCAATTACGCTTCCCCGCAGCCGAGGGTGAGTAATTCCGATCTTCCACGGCGAACCGTCGGCGTGCGGGCCGATAACTCTTATGTCTCCGGCCAGGTTGACCATCGCATGCCGAACACCGCCGTCCATCAGGCGCTGAGCCGCTGCATCGGCGGCGTACTCTTTACCGATTCCTCCAAAATCGATCTCCATGCCGGGTCGCGGCAGAAATATCGAGCTGGAGGTTCTTTCAACGCTGCGCCAGCCGATCAGCGCAAGCTTTTCTTCAATTTCCTTTTTACTTGGAACCTTAGGGACCGAAAAGTTCCAAATCTGTCTGAGGACACCTGAGGTTATATCAAACAATCCATCGCTCAGTGCGTAGCAGCGTTCCGCGTAGTCCAGCAGGGTCACGGTCTCTTGATCGAGGCCGACCGGCACCTTACCCGCGCCGGCATTGATTTGGGACACTACACTGCTGGTCCTGTATCGCGAATATTTTTCCTCGATCCGCGAAACCTCAGCAGTTGCCGCGGCCGCCAGCGCCTCGGCCTGCGTGCGATCGTTGGCATAGAGCTGCAGCTCATTCTCCGAAGCCATGGCCTTGAAGCGGAATTTGTGAAGCATTACAGTCATGCGATTTTAGGACTGTATCAAAGTCCGGAATGATTAGCTGCCAGTAATCGCAGTGATTACCGTTAAAAATCCGCGCGGGGAAACTTCAAAAGAGTCCTATCGGAACTTACTTGACCGCAAATTGCATTGTAACGACAGCTTTGATGCTCTTCCTCAAAGAGTTGGTGTCATTCTCTCCGTAGTCCGAAACGGTAGTCGAATACTCCGGGGTAATCTGAAACACCCCCTGCTGGGCGCTGCGCAGAGAGCCGATCTTATCGCCCGTGCTCTCAACTAACCGCTCCGCGCGGGTCTTAGCATCCTTGGCAGCTTCCGCCAGCATGTCGATCTTAAGTTCATCAATTTTGGTGTAGTAATATTCGGGCGGATTCGAGGTGAAGCCGATACCCTGCTGCATCAACTCTGTGGATTCCCGGGAGAGCCGGTCGATCACTGCCGTGTCTGGAAGTTTGACCGTGACGGTCTGGGTTAGACGATAGGCTTCGATCTGATTTGTTTCCGTGCCCTCTTCGGTTTGTTTATACAGCGCAACGGCCTCTACCCCGGAGACGGTGATGCTATCGCGCTGAATGCTCTTGCCTTCCAAATGGGCGAGTACCTTGGAAAGGTCGCTCTTAATCGCTTCGTACCCGGCGGTTAAATTGGGACTAATCTGAGAGAAACTGCCGCGCCATACACCGAAATTCGATTCAATCTTGCGTTCGGCGTAACCTTTGACGGTGACGATCTGATTTGCGTCTCTAATCTCGACTAAGGCCTGTGAAATGATCTTGGCTGAAAGCACCAGTCCGACTGCCAACGCTACACCAAGAAGTAATCCGCCGCCGGCATTGCCTCGTTCGCTCTGCATTTAGAAATCCCCCTAAAACTAGGCCCTACACCGAATCATGACCTGACTCCGGCAAGATTTCAATTCGCAGAACGGATCTTGAATATGACACTCCGGCTCAGTCGCAGCATAAAGTTATATACTCGCAGAATCGGAGCTTGTATGGACAGAAATGCCAATGCTGTCGGTTCGAAGTCCAGTGCTAACCCGGTTTTTATCAGCCTCGGATCTTCCGATCTTGAACCCCAAGCACAGTCTGCGCTGGCTATAGAATCATTCCAACCCAACCAAATCGTAGAACTCATTAGAGAACTTACGGCGCTCGAACCATACAGTTCTGAACGAGCACTGGTTTTGCTAGAGCCATTTTTGGCGCGGATTGAGCAGCCCGAAATTCTAGAGATGTGCCTCGATTCGATGCGGATTAAAGATCCGTTGGTGTTTGGAAACAGCACTGTGCGACTTGCCGTTTTGCGAGCGCTCAATCGCCTTAATCAAGTGCCTGCTGTACGCGAGTTCTGTGTGGAGGAGATCGAGAGAAATGAATCTAGGGATTGTTGTCTGGCCGCGGTCGAGCTGCTGATGCACTCTGAGTTCGGAGAGGAATCAGCCCTATTGTTGAGGCTTAAGCGATTTGTAGCAAAGTGCCAGGAAAAGGAGGATTCGTCTCAAGCCCCCGGTCTAGATGCTGCCCTGAGGTGCCTGATGAAGCTCTCACCCGAGGCGGTTGAAGAGTATTTTATCAAACTGGCCATTAACGAAACTAAGCGAAATCGCGCACCAGGTAATGAAACCAATACTCTAACGGCGCTTTTAGAATTAGAAACGCCCCGGGCGTTGAAGGTACTAGAAAATATCGCGACCGAGAAGTATAGCTGGGACCGCTTTTGGGAGAGACTCAGAACTATTCGTGATAAGGAATTAGATGCAACTTGTCGCTACGCCGGACTCCTCGGTGGAACGTTGGGTTGCGGTGTCGCCGGGTCGATGCATCCGCCGCTTGAAGTACCTGGAATCCCTGTATTGGCGGCGGGGGCTATCTTAGGAGCGGCACTCTTTACCATGGGCTGCCGAGCGCTTGGAATACGGTGGGATGGGGGACATGCTCGCGACCGAGAATATTCCGCATATGCCGCAGGCGTGGCGCTAGATTTGATGGGCCAAAAGATTCATATCCCCGAGATTGAAAGGTTTCTTTCAAGATATTTCTTGTCGGCTCGGGGTCACAGAAAGCGTAGCGAGGTCGCTTCGATGCTCAAAGGCGCCCGACAGCCCGAAACCACCGCAGCTTTGCTAAAGTCGTTGCCCAAGGGATCCCCGGCCTTTAAATCCGACTGCATTAATGCTTTGAGTACAAAACTTGATCAACCCGAAGTGTACCAGGCGATCAGCGCTGCCAAATCGGACCCCGAGTTGCTAGTAAGGGAGGCTGCCATCAGGTGTATGCGGGGATGGATGGCACGCTCGGCTCCGACAAACTCTACGGACTAGGCCTCAGACCCAGAAGGATCATCAGCTCCTCCTGTTTCCTGAACATGCGCCGCGCTTCACGCGCCGGAACTTTTTCATGGTCGTAGCCGAAAAGGTGCAATATTCCGTGAGCTAACAGTTCGCTTATCTCGGTGGCGGTGGAAACACCCCGCAGTTTGGCTTGGCGTCGCGCCGTGGGCAGTGAAATAACTATGTCTCCTAGGACTTCTGAGCTGGCGCCTGGTCCTTCGAGTTGAGAAAACGAGAGCACGTCGGTTGATTTGTCTTTGTGACGGAAGGTTCGGTTTAACTTCCTAATCGTGCGGTCGTCGGTAAAGAGAATACTAAGCTCGTTCACGGTCCGTGGAAGATGTCTTGCCTCCAATGCGCGCAGTAATTTGAGCACAGTGCGCTTTAACTGCGTGCTGGACAGACCCGGGAGCGATCTATAACCGGAGACTTGTACCTGCCATTTTCTGAGGGATAATTGCGGACCGGATTTTGCGCTTGCCTTGCTTCTCGTCATACCTCGCCACTGGATGGTAGTCTTTGCAGGTGCTGGCTGTAAAGCTTTGGTCCGAGCGCGCGTCCTAACTAAATCCAATGCGGCGGCTTTGCAGCAGGGGCAAATTCCTCGACCTGCACCCAGCTACGCCGGGACTCGACCTCGTGGCTGATCGAAACTCTGGCCTCGCCAAGCCCTTCGGCTGCGGTAAAATATTCCCAAAAATGACGCGCAGGCTGCTCTAATTCTCGCGGCTCGCTAACGAGTGCGGTAACGATCGGACTTGTCTTGGCCAAGTATTCACGCACCTTCGTCCGTGGTGCTTCGTAGAATATAGCTGCGGCGTCGCTAAAAGCATTCACCACTGCCACGAAGGTATAGCCCCGGTAGTCCATGGAGTGCGAAAGTCTCTGGTGAGATTCTCGCAGCGCCAAATCAGAAAAATGATGATACAGCCCAGAGCCCTTGGCGGCCAAGCTTCCCGGCGGAAGAGTTAAATCTGTGCCGAAGAATACCGGGTTTCTAAATCTTTCACAGAGCAGTTCTTCCCCCAAGCCGGAAAGAGGGAGGGTGAATTCATGGTCAAGATTATGCTGCACGGAAAATAAAATACGGACAATCACCTGCTTATCAGGAGCCACGGCGGCACCGGTACGGGGTTCGGTAATACGAAAAAGGGGCGCCATCTTAGGAGAGAACATACGGCGGACAGAATCGGTAATGACGCGCTTAGGTTCGTCCAAATCGAGCAGCAATTCAGCTTTCTCAGGATCAATCAATCGTCCCGGCAGTGCGGTCAAAATCGCTTCGGCTTCAGCCTCTGGATCGGCGCTAAATTCTCTAGCTAGGCGGCTCAAAGCATCTTCGATCGCCCAGGTATTGTTCTTATTGATCGGTTGAACCTCGCGCTTCTCGGGATCGCTTGGGACGGGGCGCGGATTATCTTCGGGGGTGAGCATATACCGAACGTTCACCTTAACTTGATTACTGCCTACTGTAGCATTAGCGCGATTTTGTATGAAGGGTTATATCGGACGCGGGCTTTGAACAGCTAGTGAATAGAGTGTTTGCCCCGAAGTCCAGGGCGGGTGTCTTGTTCCAGTCCGAGCCTCTTTAGATCTTCCACGGCTTGGTCGCGGGAGGTCTTATCCTCGGGGCCTGTACGGGGACGTTTGGCAGATTCCGGGGTCTCTGTTTCCTGGGGCGCTTCAGCGGAGCTCTGTTCATCAGGCAGCTCCTCACGGTAGTGCACCTTCTCGGCAGATTCGGCATATGCCACCCGCTGGTGGTAGATGCCGCTCAATACACGGGTGAAGCTGGCAGCGATAGCATGCAGATCGTTCAAAGTCAGCTCGCACTCATCCAACTGGCCGCTGGCAAATACTTTATTAATCATTTTTTGGACGAGCCCCTGAATACGATCGGAAGAGGGTTCGCTAATCGTACGTGCCGCCGCTTCGGTGCCATCGGCAAGCATTAAAATTCCCGCTTCGCGGCTTTGCGGTTTAGGCCCCGGATAGGAGTACAGACTCGGATCGACTTCGATCTCGACCCCCGAAGCCTCCGCTGCTTCTGAGCAGGCTTTTTCGTAAAAATACTCAATTAGCGCTGTACCATGATGCTGCGGAATCATGTCTACGATCACTTTCGGCAAGGCATGCTGTCTGGCCAGCTCGACGCCATCTTTAACATGCGATCTAATGATCAACGCAGACATGGAAGAGCTCAGCTTGTCGTGCCGATTCTCGCCGCCATGCTGATTTTCAGCGAAGTAGAGAGGTTTCTTGGTTTTCCCGATGTCATGGAAGTACGCACCGACGCGGGCCACGATCGGATTAGCGCCGATCGCTTCAGCCGCGGCTTCTGCCATCATGCCCATGACCATCGAGTGGTTCCAGGTGCCCGGCGCATTCACGCTCAAGGACTTGAGCAGCGGGTGATCTAAGGTTGCCATTTCGACCAAGCGCAAATCTGAGACGTAACCACCGAGATACTCAATCACCGGTGCAAATCCGGCGGCGATAAAACTGCACTGCACACCATTGAACACAGCACCGAAGAGCCGGGCCACCACATCGCCCTGGGTGTAAGCCGAGCCATCCTGGATCAGGAGAGAGGCTGTCGCGATTGGCAGCGCCACAAGCGCGACATTCAGGCCGGCGCGGGTGAAGGCCGAGCGCGAGCGAAACCGTACCATGCTCAAAGCTCCGGCGAGTGTCGTCACCAGGGCATATGTCAGCATCAGCGGTTGATTGGGGATGTAAACGCTGAGAATCAGACTTAGAAAAATCGAAAACACCAGGGTGTAATGCAGTCCCAGAATGCTCTGCACCAGCAGCCCGCCGGCTGCAAATGGAATAAAATATTCCAGACTGCGCGGGCTAATACCCCCGAGATAGGCGGTGCTATGAGAGTACGTAGACAATCCCATCGAAACCACCAATCCCGCAGCCGTCATTACCGCGGTCAGCATGAAGATTAGATTGAGATATAGGAAATCTTTAAGTTGTGGCCGGTAAGAACTTAAGCTGCGCGCCGCAAAATGATGAACGCAATACAAGCCCAAGAAAACGGCCAGGACCCGCCCGGCGATGACCCCCTCAAGATGCGGTTGTATTCCGCTTGGCCGCAGCGCAATTTCGCATACCAAGGCGGCCAGTAAAGAGATCACCAAAGCGTGCCAAGGTAATAATGGCCGCTCTAGATAGTATTTCTTTTCAACCCAAGGCATTCAGACAACCCAATCAACTTGCCAAGACTAAATATCGCTATTTTCTTCTTTGGTTCTGTAAGCACGCACGATCTTAGAGACCAGCGGATGCCGAATCACATCCTCTTCACCAAAGTTAACGATCGCAATGTCCTTCACATCCCGGAGGATGTTAATCGCCTGGACCAGTCCGGAAATGATGCCCTTCGGCAGATCGATCTGTGAAATATCGCCGGTTACGACGCACTTGGAATTTCTGCCGATGCGTGTGAGCAGCATCTTCATCTGACCGCTAGTAGTATTCTGCGCTTCATCCAACACCACGAATGAATTCGAGAGCGTCCGTCCGCGCATGAAGGCCAGCGGAGCAACTTCGACCATCCCTTTTTCGACCATCTCTTTGGCGCGCTCATAATCTACCATGTCATGCAGTGCATCGTAGAGCGGGCGCAGGTACGGATTGACCTTCTCGGCCATATCTCCGGGCAGAAATCCTAGCTTTTCCCCGGCTTCGACCGCAGGGCGGCAAAGCACGACCCGTTTGACCTGTTTATTAATCAGCGCAGAAACTGCCATCGCCATGGCCAGATAGGTCTTGCCGGTACCAGCCGGGCCGACGCCGAAAACCAGGTCGTGATTCTTGATCGCTTCTAGGTAAACTTTTTGCTTGAAGGTCTTTGGTACGATGCTGTGTGTGCGGCCATGAATTTTAACCTGGTCGCGGAAGAGCTCCTCTAGCCGTAATTTACGGTTTGACGAAAGCATCACGATCGCGCGTTCAACATCCCCCGGCCAGATCTTTTCGCCACGTTTTAATAGTTCGCCCAGCTGCGTCAATAGATCGTGGGCTAGCTCGACCTCGCTGTCCTGGCCGCTAATGACTAAAGAGCCGTTGCTGCTGCCGACCTGCACGTCCAATTCGCGCTCGATCACTTTCAGATTAGCGTCCTGTTCACCGACCAGGCTCTGCAGCACCGGTGCTTCAAACGATGCGAGGTTCAGCTCTTTCTCTTTGCCCTGAGGAAATGAATCTTTGTGCGTCTTAATCTTCTTCTCTGCTCTCATCCAGAAACCTATGAAACCAACTCCACTACCTTATCAAGAGTCGCCCCAAGCAGCGCCTGGTCGACTCCGCCAGCCTGCGCGAAGTCAGCTTTGCCTCCGCCCCGTCCGCCGCTCACCTTAGCGGCCTCCTTGATCAGGCTCGAAGCATTGATACCAGGTATAAGATCGGCAGTAATTCCCGCTACCACGATAGCTTTATCGCCCTGGTTGCAGCCCAGCGCTACCACCCCTGAACCCAGCTTATTTCGGAGTCGATCCACCATGTTACGCAGGGTTTCCGTGTCGGTATCATCGACCTTTTCCGCTATAATTTTGATGCCCTTGGGCGTAGTACGGGCTCGCTCTACCAGGTCGCCGCTGACCGAGGAGGCCAGCTTGCCCTTAAGCGCTTCAAGATCGCGCTCCAAAGCGCGCGAACGCATCAGGAGTTTCTCGACTTTGTCGGGCAGATCCAGCGTGTCGCTCTTTAGCAGCGCGGCAATCTGATGTCGTTCGTGGCGCTCTCGCAGCAACGCCTGTTGCGCGCCGGCTCCAGCCCAACATTCAATTCTGCGCACTCCGGCAGATACACCAGTTTCACTCCCTACCATCATGAACCCGATCTGGCCGCTCTGAGTTACATGCGTGCCGCCGCAGAGCTCTTTAGAGTTTGGACCGATTGTTACTACTCTAACGACGTCGCCGTATTTTTCACCGAACAGCGCCATGGCACCGGCCTTTCTCGCTTCCTCGATCGGCAACTCCCGGATATCGGTAGGATAGTTCGATCGAATTTCGTCATTTACAAAGCTTTGAATTGCGGAGAGCTGTTCGGCTGTGACCGGTTCAAAGTGCGAATAATCGAAGCGCAGGGAATGATCGTCAACCCGGGACCCGGCCTGCTTGACGTGCGTGCCGAGCACTTTACGTAATGCCGAATGCAACAGGTGGGTGCAGGAGTGATTGACCACGATCTTGGCGCGGCGCTGCTGATCCACGGTCAGTTCAGCTTGACTGCCGATCTGCTTTGAAGTGATCTCTCCTTTCGTGACTTCACACTGATGTACAAAATATTTTTCCTGGGTCTTTTGGGTGTCGATTACCCGCAGTTCGGCGTCTTTGAGCCTGACCACACCGGTATCTCCCACCTGACCGCCCGATTCGGCATAGAAGGGGGTGGCGTCAAAGACCAATGCCACATGGTCTCCGGCGCTGGCGCGCGCGGCTGTGTTACCCAAAATTACCTGCGAAAGCTTGGCTTCGCTCTGTAGTGTTCGATATCCCAGAAATTCAGTCTTGGGACCGTCGAAATGGGTTGCGGTGAAAACCAGCGCTTGAGATCTTCGATCCTCCCGCGAACGCTCCTTTTGGGCTCCCATGGCACGTTCGAAAGCGGCGACATCGACCTCTAATCCCCAGGCCTTCAGCGCATCTTGTGTCAGATCCAACGGAAAGCCGTAGGTGTCGTGGAGCAGGAAAGCCGTTTCACCGGGGAAGGCCCGGCCCTTGGGCAGCTTCTCGACTTCGCGATTTAGGATATTTAGACCTGCATCGAGCGTCTCATAGAATTTTCGCTCTTCCGCATCGACCATTTTTAAAATTACATCACGCCGCTCATTCAGCTCCTGATAATGACCGCCCATGTTTGAGATTACTTCGCTGCAGGTGGCGGTCAAAAAAGGTTCTTTGAATTTTAACACGCGCCCGTGCCGCAAAGCGCGTCTGATAATACGCCGCAGTACATAGCCGCGTCCGTCGCTTCCAGGGGTAATGCCGTCGGCAATTAAGAAACACATCGCACGGCTGTGATCGGCGATGACGCGCATCGCTACATCACGAGCGTAAGATTGATCGGCGCGTAGGTCGCGGATCTCGTAGCTCGAGCCATCATATTTGAAGCCGCTGAGCTTCTCGGTGACCGTGATAATACTGCGCAGCAGATCGGTGTCGTAGTTTGATCGAACCTTTTGCAGGATCGAGGTGGTACGCTCTAATCCCATGCCGGTGTCGACCGAGGGGCGCGGCAGCGGAGTTAGCTTGCCGTCGCTGGATCTTTCAAACTGCATGAAAACCAGATTCCAGAACTCCAAATATTGCCCGTTATCCAATCGGAATTCGGCCTCGGATTGCTGCTCGGGACGATCTCCCACGTAGTAGTAGATCTCGGAACACGGTCCGCAGGGCCCGGTTTCACCCATCGCCCAGAAATTATCCTTCTCTCCCATCCGCAGAATGCGGGCTTTCGGAAGATCGGTCGAATCCGACCAGAGCTTGTAGGCTTCATCGTCGTTTTCGAAAACTGTCGCCCATAACCGATCCTTGGGGAGTTTTAAAACTTCGGTGATGAACTCCCAAGCGAACTTGATGGCATCGGCTTTGAAATAGTCGCCGAATGAAAAGTTTCCAAGCATCTCGAAAAAAGTTTGATGCCGCGCGGTCATTCCCACATTTTCGAAATCGTTGTGCTTGCCTGAGATACGCAAACTCTTTTGACAGGTAGTGGCGCGGGTATAGGCGCGCTTATCCGCCCCCAGAAAGCAATCTTTGAACTGCACCATGCCCGAGTTGGCAAACAGCAGGGTCGGATCGTTCTGTGGAACTAACGAAGAACTCGCCACAATGGTGTGTCCCTTGGACTTAAAAAACTCTAAAAAGAGTTTTCGTATCTCTGATCCTGTCATGCTGTGAATCCGCCCGAACTAACTCAAAAGGTGAAGCATTTAAAGCGTGGTAAGTGTACCGTAAACGATTTTATGACCAAAGCTGCCGCGCCCAAAGAATGCCGGGCCATTCTGCATACATTGGCCTACTTAGCCCAAGAATAAAACCCTGCTTATTGCAGATCTGCAACAATTATAAAGACTTATGCCGATTTAGAAGCGAAACAGCTTCAACTGCGGATTATTCGGTATAGAAGGAAGGATCGATGATCCGGCCGCCTGGGGGTTCTAAAGAGGTTAAAATGATGAATAGAGAAGAGCTAACTTCATCAAAACCAAAGAGACTTAGCGAGAGAGTTCAGGGACATCTAAAAACACTCTTCATCACGGATTATCACCTGCTAAGGACGGCAGGTGCTCCCCGTCAAAAAGCAATCGCACTCTGCCTTGGAAAGTACGCTGCCGGTCTGGGCGGCGGAAATGAAAAAAACTAATAATAAGGTGACAGCTCCTCTTTTTCGCCCAAGGTGAAGCGAGGAAAAAGGAGAAATAGGAACGGTCCCCTTATTCGGACTTGGGAGCGCGCGGGAGATCGGCCTGCGCCGCGGGTTTGAATCCTAATTTAGCAGCTTCCTCCAAGGTCAAGTCTGCATTTGTTAAAGCGGTCGCGGGGTGCAGCCGACGCGAGGCTGTGGGTCCCTGGTCAAAGGCCACCGGGCGCATTTGACGGTAGTAGGTCATTCGCAGGGTGTGTAGGATTTCGCGGGCATGTCCGTGCGTTATCACAAAGGCTCCGGAGGTGTCCTTGGCCGCCTTAAAAAGATCATCCAGCGTCGTTACCCTCACGATATTCTTGTCGAACATGTTATAGAAGATCTGCTCTCGGGTTGCGATCTTGAGCGGCTCTAGAATAAAAATAAATTTCTGATCGGTGCCCCAGCGCGGATCGCGGCGAATGGCGTCAGTCACCCGATCAATATCCAAACGCGGCGAACCCAGCATCACCGCCTGTGCATTCTTATAGGTAAAGAGCCCTAGCTGTACCACGCACAGGGCTGCGAGGACGATTGACGAGATCGGGATTGATTTCCGGATTCCTGATGCGTTGAAATGATTCCGTCCGTAGCTCCAAAGCTTCGAGATGGCCGCTCCGATCAGCAACGCCATCGGAAGATAGCAGGGGGCGATATACCACGGCAGCCTGGAATGAAGTTTTGAGTAAAGCATAAAGGGCAGGACCACCCAGAGTATTAGAAAGGCGTACTTGCGCCGCTCATTGGTACGAAACATCAACGCCCCAAATAGTAACGCTCCAAGCGCCACCAAAGGGGGGAAGGTATAGTTATGGAGGAAGATGTTCCAGTAGAAAAGACGATCTTTAGCGTGGTGGAATCCCTTCGAGAAACGCCCCACAATCTCATAACCCACCATCCGCTCGTAAGCGCCCGGGGTCCAAAGTGCATGTGGCACGAACCAGCAGGCGGGAATTGCCACACTCACGATCCCCATCGCCAGATAGAACCAGAAGCGTTCCTTCAGCGTCCAGAAGAGCCGCCCGCTTAGAACAATCCAGGCGCCTGCGATCATAAACGGATAGTATCCGGCCACGCTCTTATTTAGAACATTCAGTCCGACCAGCAAGCCGATCAGCGCACCGAGCTTTAACTGTCGATTACGCTCAATTGAGGCTGAATTAGTTTCGGTGTATTTCCAGATCAGAAGCAGAACCGCGCTGCCCAGAGTGATCAAAAGGGTATCAAGAGTGGCGTAACGCACTCCGTTGTTGAAGAGAAATAGATTGCAACCCATCAAGGCCAGCGCGGCGAAAAATCCGGCCACGGTCGAGCTGAACATGACTGCGCCGATAAAATAGGTAGCACAGATAAACAGAGAGCCGAGGGCCGCATCCAAGAGACGGTGTGCCACCATGGACTCCGGCACAACTGACAATACCAGCTCTACCAGCCAGAACTTAAGAGGAGGTTTGTAGAAAAAGGGCTCGCCTTCTCGGGTGGGAAGCCACCAGCGGCCGCTCATGCGCATCTCTTGGATTGTCTGTATGTACCAGCTTTCATCAATGCCGGTGCCGTGGCCGAAGTTGGCGCCTGTCCCGAGATTATGGAAAGAGAGAAAGAGCGCCAGGACGAGCACCAGTAGGAAACTCGCCTGTGCCAGTTTGCTGGTGGAGCGGAATGAATCAGTATTGAGCGGGAGCATAACAAGTTGCGGTAATGCAGCTAACCGGGGGCGGCCGGAACATTAAATCCCATGTCCGCGTGGCCCAGCCTGTTCTTAAAGGCCGGAGGAGCTTACTGTATTTTGATTTTTTGATCTATTAGGTCCGCAATCCGCCTATTTAGGCCCCTTAGTCTGTTTTGTAGAGCTATTCACCCGCCCGCTTTTCTGAAACACTAATGGGATCGCACCAGGCGGGTCTGCGGCAGTTTTCAGTAGGAAGCCCATGAGATATGCCCTTTGTTTACGTGGCATCAGTTATCAGAAGGACTACCAGCATTGGCATGAGGGGGTGCACGACATCAATTTTGCGAAAACGTCGCTTAACATTAAGCAGCGTATCGTCGAGGCTTTGAGGCAGGCCGATCAGGATGTCGATGTCTTTCTCTGCAGCTATAAGAATGAACGCGAGGACGATGTCGTTAAGGAATTTAGTCCGCAGGGTTATATATTCAACGATCACTTCTCGGATTTAACTGCGCATCAATGCATAGGATTGCATACCTTGCTGTGTCTGAAGCTGATGGAAAATTTCGAAGAGCAGACCAAGCTTACTCATGATATGATCGTGATTACACGCTTCGACGCTGCCTTTTCTGAAGATTTCACCGAGCTGAATGTTGATCCCGAAAAATTTAATTTCCTCTGCCGCGCGGAATGCAATGACCCGCTGCTCGTAGACGACAACTTGTGGGTGCTGCCGCGCAAACATTTAGAAGGGTTACGGGCAGTGCTGGGGGAAATCGTGATCGGAAATTTTTGGACTCATGAAATGTACGTGCCGCTGCGAGAACGGATCGGTGAAAACATGCATTTCATGTATGAAGGCAATTACGTGCTGCGCGAGAGCCGGCCGCTGATTAAATTTGCGCGCGAGCTGTAAGCTCCGGAAAACGGGTTTCCGCCCTCCAAAAACCCGCTCCACTGATTCGAGCGAAGCGAAAGTTCTGCGCAATTTTTAGTCAACATTTGCGGTTTGAATGCGCATAAGAAACCTTTGTGACTATCTAAACGACGGAACCGCCCCGCTGTTGCCTGTTGGATCAGGAACCCAACAAGCTCCGATCTAACCATGCGGTACGATAATGCCATCGTGCACATCAAAGATCTGATGACGGTGCGCCGTAAGGACGTTCTTGTCTCCGAACGTTAGCTTGAATTGCGGCAGATCCCCGGTCCGAATTGAGGCGAGCGGGTCTTTAGCTGCCAAGCCTTGAGCGATCAAAAGTAAGGAGTAGTAACCCAAATCGGCTTGATGGCTCGGCTCCCGGCCGAATTTTCTTCTAAAATTATCTGCAAACGGCCCGCCGAAAGCTTGTCTCGCGGTGAAGCTGGTATGAACCAGGAGTTCGGACGGAGCTAGATGCCTGTTCACGATCTCGCGCACAATGCTATGGGTAAAGATGCGCTGCGAAGTCATCCCTAACTCTCCGAGCCGTTTTAGAATCGTTGCTAAGCCCGCTGGCTGGGCGTCTATGAATAGCACCCCCGGTTTTAGCGCCTTAATCTTAAGCAGAGTCTGAGCGACATCTCCTGCCTGAATATCGGTGTATTCAAAATCCCCCAAAAAAGTTCTTCCCGGCTTGGAAAATGTCTCCGCCATAGCCTGCGCCAAAGTCTCTCCGAATCCGCTTTGAAATCGCAGAATCGCGCCGCTTTCAATCTTTTCCGCCTCAATCACAGGCTCGAACACCCGCACCCACTCCTTCAGATCTCCTTCCATGATAAAATAGTTGGGCGCGGTGAGGGCTTCTTTGTCGTACATCGTCTCGCACGAAAGCAGCGGCATTTTGGTCTTTGCGGCAACACTGACCAGCGAGTTGGCCCACCAGGTCCCTGTAATTAGACCCTCAATCTGATTTAGTCCGGTTAATTTACGGTAGGCGCTTAGTGTGCTGCGCGGTTCAGACCCATCGTCTTCTATAACCAGTTTGGTCTCTACTCCCTGAGCGCTAAGCTCGTCTTTCGCAAGCTGAATACCATCGAGCACTGCCTGGCCATATTCAGCGGCAAAATTGCTGAGCGACCCGATATACCCGACCTTGATGGTGCGCTGAGCCTGGGGTGCTTCTGCCCAAGCCACACTTGCCATACAAACGCTAATTATTAGCAGCATCCAGCGCATCTTAGTTTGCCTCGAAAATGGATACGGTTTCTACGTGGTGAGTTTGCGGAAACATATCCACAAACTCAATACTTTTTAGCTCGAATCCACGAGATCCAAGGATCTGCACATCACGGCAGAGCGTTGGTAATCCGCAGCTAACATATATCACCCGCGCGGTGTGCTGAGGATCAATGCGCTTTACTATCTCTTTGGCGCCAATACGGGGCGGATCCAGCAATACGGTTTTGGCCAGCTGGGCGGATCTGACATATTTCTCACAGCTTGAGATTTCGAAGCGCACTCGTGAGGAGAGGCCAAGCTCAGTTAACCGACTACGAGCGTAATCCACCAGGGCCTGATCGATCTCCACTGCGGTGACCTCAATTCCCTTAGCAGCTAGCGGGATCGTAAAATTACCTGAGCCCGCATAGAGTTCCGTCAGTGGAGTATTGTCCAGATGCCCCAATACAAGTTGGATTAAGATCTGGTTGCCCGCCGCATTGACCTGTGAAAAGTGGCCGGCCGGATGGGCTGTGCGCGGCCCGAAGAAGATCTCTTGGCCGCCGCAAATAAACCGCATCTGGCGGAATGACCTAGAGAGCAGCGCATGCGCCTCGGCTAAGGCCGGATCGTTCGGGCCGAATTCCTCTCGCACATTCAACACCAGGTGCGGCTCGCGCTCCTGATGTTCAACTACAATTTTGGCGATCGTCGGCGCAAGCTCTTTGGCCAGGGGCTGCAGCGCAGTCAGAGCGGAATTTATGGTGGCGTCGCATATCAAGCACTCGTCAATCTTTAACGCCTCGCGCGTACCCGGACGGTAAAAGCCGAGGACGCCGGCGGCGCTAAGGTGCAGTCCAATCCGGTTTCGATAACTGAATGCCGGAAGCTCTGCCCCCCGCAGCACGGGCTCGATTGTCTTGACGCCAGCTTGATAGCGCAAGGCATCCCGAATCATGGCGAGTTTTAGAGCGCGCTGTTTAGTGATCTCAATTTGCTGCGCGTCACAGCCGCCGCATGCGCCGAAGTAGGGACATGGCGGAGTGACCCTTGCGGGTGAGGGGGTGATCACACGCAGCAGAGTGCCGGTGCAAAAATTCTTCTCCTCGGTGTCAATGCGCACCTCTAGATCTTCGCCGGGGATGGCATAGCGCACGAAGACTTTTTTGCCGGCATCGCGCGCGCTGCAAATTGAAGCTCCGCCATGCGCAAGCGCTAGGACCTGTACCTGCGCACTGACCTCAGACATCGCCGCGAATTTTTAATCCCAGTAAATGACGACGCAGCGTATCCATGGCGGTATGAGCGGCATAGATGCGAACGCGTTCGCGAGAGAAGGGGAAATGGTGCGCAAAGGATCTGACCGTCTGTGCTTCGGCCAACCCGACGAAAAAAGTTCCGACCGGCTTCTCGGGAGTGCCGCCGTCGGGGCCCGCGATGCCGGTGACTGAGAGCGCTACATCCGAGCCTAGATTTTGCCGTGCTCCCGCCGCCATTGCGCGCGCGACCTCGTGACTGACAGCTCCGTGCTGCGCCAGCATACTTTCGGGTACTTCCAGCAGTGATTGCTTGAGTTGATTAGAGTAAGTTTGAACGCCCCCCAAAAAAAAGCGCGAAGATCCGGCGCCGTTGGTCAGCAGGTATCCTAACAATCCTGCCGTGCACGATTCGGCCACTGCTACGGTGAGCTTGCGCTCCAACAGCAGCGCGTGCAAGGTCGAGTCTAAAGTTGATTCAGGCTCGCAGCTGTATACGGCATCCGCTCCAACCGCAGTGATGGCGCTTGTTTGAAGTTCTTTTAGATCTTCCGCGCTAATTTCGCCGCTCAGCTTGACATGAATCTCGGGGAAGCAGGCGCGATAAGAGACGCTAATCGAATGGGGAATATTTAAAGCAGCGACCCGCTCGCCAACTGTTGATTCGGGCAGTCCAAACACCTTGAAAATAGCGCTGCGCTTCTGTGTTGCCGTAACGAAAAGTTTTGCGCTTAAGGGCAGGACGTAGGCGTTGAACATCAGCTCGAATTCCTGCGGCACCCCCGGCAGCGAAATGAGGCGCTTGCCGTGCTTGGTCTTCAAATCAAAACCGGCAGCGGTGCCGATCGGATTTGGCACTGCGGTAGCGCCTTGCGGGCGGCTTGCCTGTTTAGCATTCGAGGGATCGAAGGTTCGTTGTCTCTGTCGATAGCGTTCTTGAAGCGCCGACAGCAGTGCTGGATCCATGACCAACTCCAGGCCGTCAAATGCTGCGACTGCTTCCCGGGTTAAATCGTCAGTGGTGGGTCCTAAGCCTCCGCTGATCACGATCAGATCGCAGCCGGCAGTCAGATACTGGAGTGCCGCATCAATATCCGTGAGCCGGTCATCGCAGCTTAAGAAATGGGAAACTCTAAGCCCCTGCTCCGCGAACTTTCGC
This sequence comes from Oligoflexia bacterium, assembly GCA_019694515.1. Classification (GTDB taxonomy): domain Bacteria; phylum Bdellovibrionota_C; class UBA2361; order UBA2361; family JBGSMV01; genus JAIBBU01. The sequence continues at coordinate 108,972 of JAIBBU010000001.1, forward strand.
GCCGCAAAATTTGCGTTCGTGTCTTGGACTCGTCCATCCAGTAGTTCCGACCCGATCGTCAATATGGCAACTGCAGGCTGAGGCATCGGCGCAATCTATACCATAAGGAAGGTGCGGCGGGCTAACCTCCGTGGCTGACATTCTGGTTTTTGCGGTACTCACTGTAAGCGATCGAAAGGGCGGCTAAATCCCCAATCTGTTCACCTAAACCCGCTGGCATTATTTTGCAGACCGCCAAGGGCTGCGCAAGTGCTTCAGCTTGCAGGCTTCGTTCCATAGCGGGGCGCAGGAATTTTTCACAGCGGGCAAAGATCGATCCGATGATGACCCGTTCTAGGTTAAGACAATCGATTAACAGCGCGAGCCCGCGTCCTAAATAATCACCCGAAATCTCCAGAATCCGAATCGCCAAGGCATCTCCCTGCTCAGCAGCTGTCCCAATCTCTTTGGCGCTGGGCGCGGCGGAGAGCGAAGTTGCACCGCGATAGGACTTGCGCTCCGCGGCGCCGAGTTGCGCAATTCCCCCACCGGAGCAGAAGCCTTCGAAGCTACCCGCCTTACGGCAGCCGATCGGACCCTCCGGAGCTAGACGAAAATGTCCAATCTCTCCCGCGTAACAGTTAGCGCCGCGATAGATCTGGCCATTCAAAATCAGCCCGGCGCCCATGCCCGTGCCGAAAGTCAAAAACGCCATATGTCGGCAGCCCTTTCCAGCGCCGAAACAATACTCAGCTAAGGCCCCGGCGTTCGCATCGTTATCGAGGTAAGCCGGAAGGGAAAATTCGCGGCTGAAGATCTCAACGATCGGCACATCCACCCAGGATTTCAGGTTAGCGGGTGATTGGATTATGCCGAGGTCCGGGTCGAGCGGCGAGCCGCAGGCAATACCGATCGCTTTGACTGTATTACGGCCTCTAAGTAGCTCATGCGCGCTGGTAAGCAGCGCCTTAATGCAGTCCTCAGGTCCAGCGGGCTCATTGGTGGGGAAGCTACGCTTGTCGAGCAGCATACCATTCTGATCTCCGAGACAGACCGCAGATTTGGTGCCACCGATATCGACACCCAGATAATGCGTAGCCATACGGAAATTATAGTTCTGATCTTCCGTGAAATAGAAGATCGATTAGTGGCGCGCTGTTTGAAAAAGGAGGTCTGCTAAGCCTTGCTATGCAGCCGCAGCTCCGCATACATCTCGGCGGTGCGGCTCTGCTCGTTTCTTAACAGCTCCAGCCGAGCTTCTAAGATACCGGCAGGGATACGCTGATTTTCCGGATTAAGAACCGGGAGCTGCGTGCGCATTGGATCGACATACTTACCGCGGTCATAAAGACTAAAATGCAGATGTGGACCGGTAGCCAGACCGGTCATGCCCACGGCACCAATCACGTCACCTCTCGAAATGCGGGCGCCCTTTCTGATGCCCGGAGCGATGCGCGAGAGGTGCAGGTACGCAGTCGACCAGCGATTGTCGTGGCGGATCTTGATCATATTACCGCTTCCACCATTATATCCTGCGAATTCCACTACTCCATCGGCGACAGTTCTCACCGCGGTTCCGGTAGGAGCAGCGAAGTCTACACCTTGATGTGGACGTTTGAATTTTAGTACCGGATGGAAGCGCGCACCGGAAAAAACTGAAGAGATGCGGGTGAACTTGACTGGATACCGCAGGAAGTAGTTGCCGAGCAGATCGCCGTTTTGATCGTAATAGCGGAGTTTTCCGTCGGACCCTTCGAACGCGATCGCGGCATACATTTTCCCGGATACAGTAATCGAGGCAGCCAGAATCGTCCCGGCCCCCACGGACTCTCCCGAGTCCAGCTCGCGTTTTTCTGAGTAGACTACTGAATATGTATCACCGACCTGCAGATCCCGCCCGAATTCGATCTTATCGCCGAACAGATCGACGAAATTATCAATCACATCGTATGGGATATCCTGCTGCAGTGCAGATTCGACCAAAGAAGATGTGATGTAGCCTGAAGCAGTACGTTCTGATTCTTCGATCTTGGCGTTATGGATGTAAGCGGTAAAGCCGGAGGTGCGCGATCCGTCTAAAAGCAGCGTCCTGCCGGCGCCGAGATCGCGGCTGAAACCAACAATCTCACCGCGCGGAGAAAGTACTAGCTGCACCGTTTCGCCGCTGCGCAGTTTATGTGCATCGTCGCTGAGACCTTGTAGCGCGCGCTCGGCCAAAAGGGCTGAGCTAAAATTGCCACCGAAACGGGACCAAATCTTGGCGAGCGTATCGCCTTTGCGCACGAGATGTCCTACCTCGGCAGTACGACGGGTGCGGCTGGGGAGCAGCGCGTTGGAACTAAATAAGTTGTGGGCAAACTCTCGTGACGCGCGCAGGGCACTACGGCTGCTCTTGAAGGTGGCTGTGGCGAGGGAGCCAACGCCGCCGTCATCCGACCACCACTTGCTGGATAAGCTTAGTGATAGCGGTATGCAAATAGTGATGAAAATTAACCCTAGTAAAACCCGTGGGTTAGCCGTAACCTGCTTAAATATCATGCAACTGAAGATTATCGATACTTTAGCGTCGCGAACAAGGGCTTTAGTGCAATTAAGGTGCCCAACAGAACGTTGTTTATTTTTTTAGCTCGAAATAGATTGAACAGAGATGGCGGCGTTGATCGGCTTAGATATTGGAGACAAGCGCGTCGGGGTGGCAATTTGTAGCGCGGGCAGCTTCTTGGCGGTACCCCTCACGATCTTAGAGCGCGCGCAGGGTCGGGCAGAGGATGCCATCGTTAAGCTGGTGACTGAGCACCAAGCACAAACGATCGTGGTCGGGCTGCCATTGGATGAGGCTGGTAACCCGACTCCGCAGTCAAAAAAGATTGAAAATTTTTGTAGACGATTGGCGCGGCGCGTGGATTCCAAGCTGGTGTATGTCGACGAATACGCAAGTTCGGAGGAAAGCCGGGAACAGCTGGCTCAGACCAGAGGGCGCTCGGCGCTCCGCGCTAGGGTAGATAGCTACGCCGCAACGCTAATTCTGCAATCGTATCTTGATAGTATGGGCCAAGCGGGGGAAAGATAGTACAGGCTGGCAAAGGCCGCTTCTAAAGCAGCACGGAAAAGAAGTAGTCCGAGGAGACGCCTCTAACAGAGGATACTGGCCCGCAGGCGTCAGGGATTGAATACGCCCTCGCGCTTAACTGAATTCGAATAGTCGAATGAGCCATGAATAGTAAAATTGTCGCGTTACGAACAGTTTCTCTGGTCTTAGTGCCGATTGTTGTGGCGCTGCTGGTGTACCGATTTTTGGTCGGCGCGATCGCTACACCCGCCGATCCGGCTAACACCACAGAGGTTTCGGTTGAGATCCAACCCGGCATGACCTTCAGAGATGTTTGCCGCACCTTAAAGGAGCGCGGCATAATCCGCTACTCCAGGGGACTTGAAATTCTCGCCAAAATCAAAGGCAAGCCAACCGATAAGATCAGCTCAGGAGAATACATGCTTTCTGCTGCGATGGAGCCGGGAGCCATTCTCGAAAAATTGGTATCGGGAGATATCGTCAAACGCAAAGTCATGTTGGTTGAAGGCATGACCATCGCAGATTTGGCACGCGTCGTTGGCGAGTCCGGTTTGATCCCGGCCGAGGAAATGACCAGAGCCCTAAAGGATCAAGGACTGCTCGCTCGCGCAGGGATTTCATCGCCAAGTTTCGAAGGATATCTTGATCCCGAGACTTACATCTTTTCCCGGCCCGTTACGGCGCAAGAAATCATTTGGAAGATGCTGCTGCAGGCCGAATCGAAATGGCCGCAAGAATTTACCGACCAGGCCGATAAGCTCGGTCTCTCACGACATGAGGTCTTGACCCTCGCTTCTGTCATACAGAAGGAGTCAGGCAAGGCCGACGAGTATGCAACGATCTCCTCGGTGTTTCACAATCGCCTTAAAGCAGGAATGAAATTACAGTCGGATCCGACCGTGATCTACGGACTCCAAAACTTCAACGGGAATTTAACCAAGGAAGATCTGCAGAATCCCCATCCCTATAATACCTACGTTAATTTTGGGCTGCCGCCGGCGCCGATCTGCAACCCCAACGTGGCCGCGATCCGAGCGGCCCTGTTTCCGACCGAAACTCAGTACCTGTTCTTTGTCGCTGATGGCAGTGGCGGCCACACCTTCTCGGCAACTTTGACCGAACACAACGAAGCGGTGCAGCGCATAATTGGTGGAATCGAAAAGAAATAGCCGCGCTTCACTCCACCGCTCGAACTCTGGCAAATACTGAGCTACAATTCATGGATGCAGTTAAGAGCCGCAATTGAAGCACTAGCGGTGCGCCTAGCCAAAATACGGCGGTTAAATCTGCTGGCCTTGGTCGTCAGTGCGTTATCTTACGGCGCTTTAGCTGCTTATCTTGGCGCGCTTTATTCGCGAAGTTTGGCGCTGCTGATTCTAATAGTGATGTTCGGACTAATCGTGCTGCTGCTGCGGCGCGCGACGCGGGCAGAGTCAGTCGACCGGTTCGAAGCGGCCCAGTTAATTGACCGGCAATATAAAACGGCGGATCGAACGCTGGCCCTGGTTGATCTGGCAGGCGCGGAGAGCACCGGCCCGGTGGGAACGTTCTTTAAACGCGTAAGTAAAGAGATCGACCTGCAGGCGCTAAAGGGACAACCCTCAGTGCAGAGCGAATTCGCCGATCCCCGAGCGCAGCTGATTGCGGCGCAGCTAGAGCCGCTCCTTGACGGAATGAATATAAACGAGCTGTCCCCGCTGCGGCTCCGTACCGGAGTACGCAAGCTCTTTCTGCCTGTTCCGATTGTATGGCTGGCCTTTGCAATACTTTTTGGTACCCGTTATTTTTCTCCGCCCGTGCTGGAAAACCCACTGGCGCAGGCGATCGCCAATTTGATTGAGCAGCAGAAGCTGCCCGAGCAGTTAAAGGACAGGATGTCAGAACTGGCGCAGCTCCTAGATAGCGCCGATGCAGATGAACTTGAAATTGAAGAGGCCCTGCATGCCGCGGAAGAGGAGCTGAAGCTGGCGGTTGAGAACGAGAAGCTCACGGCCAAGGAAAAGATCGTTGAAAAGCAGGAGCTCAAGCAGGATTCAGAAAAGATTGCTCCCACTCCAACCCCAAAGGCGGAGCCTACTCCGGCGCCCAAGCAGGCAGAGCAAGATAAGAAGAAACAGGATCAGGATCAAAATCAGAAGCAGGATCAAAAATCGGCGGAAAAACAGGATCAGACAGGCGAAGGCAGCAATCAGGGAGAGCAGGGCCAAAAGGAGCAGCAACAGAAGGGCGACTCCGCAAAAGAGGATCAAGGGCAGGACTCTGGCGGCGAAAAAGGCCAGGGACAGAAGGGCCAGGGCGGCGAAGGCCAATCTGAAGGCGAGAAGCAAGCTGGCGATCAAGGCAAAGGCGGAGAGGGCAGCGAGGCCGGCGAGTCGGGAAAGGGTCAAAATGGCGAACCGCAACAGGGCGATTCGAAGGGCGATGGATCCAAGGATGGTCAATCGAAAGAAGGCAAGGGTGAGAACGCGCAGGGAGGCAGTGGCGGCTCAGAAGGGCAGGCGCTCAATCAAGCTCAGCAGGTGTTAGATCAGGTCAAGCAAGAGGTCGAAAAGAAAGCTGCAGGCGAGAAGTCCGGGCAGCAGCAGAATAAGTCCGGTGCTGCGAAGCCGGGAGAAGGAGAGAATCAACCTGGCGGCGAACAGGGCGCTGCAAAACAGGCCCAGTCCAAGCAGCCGGGACAAGCTAAATCGAAATCAAACCAACCCAATTCGGAAAGTAAAGCAGCCAAAGATCAGAAGGAGGATCAAAGCGGCAATGGCGCAAGCGGCGCCCAAAAAGCACAGGACACCGAACAGCGCTCGAATGCTGGAGATTCGGATGCCGAGAAAAGCTCCCTACCGACACAGGCTGAAGCCGGCCAACACGCTGGTGAACTTGGGCCGGAAACCGGTCTTGGTGAGAACAAGGGATTCAAGGACACAGAGGTAAAACCGGGTGACGAGAAATATGATGCGAGTAAGGCGCAGGGTTCCGGAGAACTATCTCGAAATCCAAACGAAGCGCGCACCAAGACGGACCTGGCTGATGTGAAGCTTGCCAAGCCCGAGGCAGCTAAAGGCAAGGAGGAGCAGCAAATCCCCTTGGAATATAGAGATCTAATGGAGTCGTCAGGCCGTAGTCAGTAGCCCTTCCACAAATGGTATGTTAAAAAGCATGGCATGGAATCCGCCCCATTCGGCTCGCGAGAAGCGCTAGAGCGCGAAGTTAAAAATTTCCGTGATGTGTTCGATCGGCTGCATGCTGAAGTCAGCAGAGTAATCGTGGGCAACCGTGAGGTCGTAACCAGAACTCTGGGAGCGGTTTTTGCGGGCGGTCATGTTTTGTTGGAGGGGGTGCCGGGAGTTGGCAAGACGCTATTGGTCAAGTCGATCGCGCGGGCTCTGGGTTTGTCATTCAAACGGATCCAATTTACCCCCGATTTGATGCCTTCGGATGTAACCGGTACACAGGTGCTGACAGAGGGTGAGAATGGACGCCGCTCGTTTGTCTTTAAGCCCGGCCCCATCTTCGGCAATATCGTATTGGCAGATGAAATTAACCGTGCCACTCCCAAGACCCAGTCGGCATTGTTGGAAGCGATGGAGGAGCGCCAGATTACCGTATTGGGCGAGACCCATATTCTACCAACGCCCTTTTTTGTGTTGGCAACCCAAAATCCGGTTGAGCTCGAAGGTACATATCCTCTGCCCGAAGCGCAGCTTGATCGGTTCATGATTAAGATCTTAGTCGGCGCGCCTAGCTCACCCGAACTCAAGGAGGTTTTGGCGCGCACGACTGGAACTCAAGTTCCGGAAGCGCAATGTGTGCTGACGGCGGAGAATACCGAGAGAACCATCTCCGCGATGAAACTATTGGTGCGTCAGGTTGTGGTCGCTGATCCCATGCAGGAGGTGCTGGTGCGAATGATCGCAGCGCTTACACCATCGCACCAGTTTGCAACCGAACTCACCAAACGATATGTGCGGTTCGGGCCCGGTCCGCGCGGAGCGCAGGCCTTGATGATGATGGCCAAGGTCTCAGCGATTATTGATGGCCGTATCAATATGTCATTCGAGGATATCAAGAGTTCGATCGCTGCGGCGCTGCGCCACCGTCTGATTCTCAATTTTCAGGCTGAGGCCGATGAGGTTTCGGCGGATAAGATTATCGAAGAAGTGAAGAACGCTCGGTAGTTAAAGGCCTCTTTTTTTAATGAGGGAAAATGGAAAACACCGAAGGATGCTGTGGAACTGCTGGTCAACCTTGTGGTTTTAAATGTCCACTCACGGGATTCCAGTTCTGCTTCAATAAAGCGTTTGTTGTAGCAGCGCTTATTTTAGTGGTTTGGAACAATCTTTTTGCCTGGTATTGGCACGGCGTGCTGCTGAGCCCGTTCTATCAGGCGACCGCGGCCTTATGGCGCGCGCCGGCTGAAATGAAAACCGCAGCGCTAAACGGCGGGATAGCGCTTTTCTCCATTATGGCCGCCTATATCTTCGTCAAGGGATATGAGGGCCGCGGCTGGCGTGAAGGGCTGCGCTTCGGGATCATCATGACCTTGATGTTCTTCGGCATGGGGCTCGTCACCTACGCCACACAGCCGATTCCATTTGATATTATACTGCGGTGGTCGCTCGGCGATCTAATTAGCTATTCAATTGGCGGAATACTTCTCACCTTTATCTTGCCGAAGCTAAAAGCGTGCTGAGGTGTTGCCTGATTCCTTTACTCCCGATTTTTTGCGCCGACTAGAGCTGGTCAAAATACGTTCACGGCGCGCATTTTTGGGAACAAGGCAGGGCGGCCACGTTTCAATTAAACGCGGCCACGGGATCGAATTTGCCGATTACCGGCAATACGAGCTCGGTGATAATCCACGCCATATCGATTGGGGCGTGTATGCGCGCTCGGACCGCTTATACGTCAAAAAATACCAGGAAGAACAGGACCTAAACATCTATGTCGTGATCGATGCCAGCGCTTCGATGTTCACGCCCCGTAGTGATCGCAAATGGGAGCGCGCACGGGAGATTGCCTTGGCGCTGGGGTATGTGGCGCTGCTTGAGCAGGACACTGTAACGGTTAGTGTCCCGGGATTCTACAATAGCCCCGCGATCCACGGCGGACGAGCGATTCATCAATTGGGCAAAGATCTGCTGGCAATCGAGCCCAGCGAGCATCGTGATTTTCTGAAAGGATTAAAACGCGCTGTAGCACAGATGCGCTTTCCGGGAGTAGCTGTCGTGATATCCGATCTGCTCATGCCCGGAGAGGAGCTAAGGGAGGTTTTTAATCTGCTCCGATCGAAGAATATGGATACTACGGCAATCCAGGTCTTGGGCCCGCAAGATATCGAGCCTTTGCCGAATCTGGAAAGTGTAATTGCCGTCGATAGTGAAACCGGAAGTGAGATCGCCGTGGCGCTTTCGGCCGAGGCGCGGGAGGACTACGGCGCATTGCTGCAAGCACACAATACCGCGCTCCAGGAGTTTTTAGCGGGAGCGCGCATCTCTTATGTCCAAGCTCTGACCACCCAGGATCTCTCCGATTTCATGGTTAATAATCTTCCCAGCACCGGGCTGCTTAGATGATTTCGCTGCTGGGTTTAAAATTGGGATTGTTATATCCCCTCGCGATTGCGGGGATTCCCGTAGTGTTAGGAACTCTTATTTATGCCTATCTGCGACGGGGTCGCGGCAACAAGGTTTTGGTCGGTTCAACTTTAATATTGAAACTAATCAAAAGTCAGTCATCGTCCCGCCGTAAGTTTCTCCCGCCGCTTCGTTTCTTTTTCGAACTGCTGCTGATGTTGCTGCTGTTAGGAGCAGTTGGAGGATTCTTCATTGAGGACAACGCGCAACGTATAGCGATTTTGATCGACAATTCACTGAGTATGGCAGCCGCCGAGCCTGCAGGCGCGGAGTCGCTAATCGACATGGCGCGCGCCAGAGCGGCCGATTTCTTAAGACAGCTTCCGTCGAGTGCGCGAGTTGAGCTTTTTGCGGCATGTCCCGACTCGCGCTCTCTTTCAGAGGGATTTGGCGGGGCGAATGCGGCATTGGCGCTACTGGAAGAGGTTAAAGCCGAGTATTGCTCCGACAGCCTCAACGCTGCCGCTCGGAAGCTGCTGGCCAAGGATGACTACTCAAAGGTGGTCGTGTTGAGCGATAAGGCGCTGCATGAAACTTCCGACCCGAATTTGAACGCCAAACTTCTAGTAATTACCGTGCAGCACCCGAAAGCGGGCTCGAATCTGATGCTGAAAAGTGTGGAAGTAATCGCTTCCCCAACTGAAGGTTCGCGTGAGATCGGGGTCGATCTGGTCTCTTTTGCCAACAGGTCAGCCCAGCTGGACCTGCGGCTGGAAGGCTATACCGCGCTTGATAAGGACGAGCCTCTAAAGCTGGTTGGGGCCCGCCGGGTGAGTCTTGCGCCCGGAGCTCGCGAGACGGTGAAGTTCAAAGATCAAGGCGATATTTATTCGGCGTATCGCGCCACGCTTTCTCCGGTTCCGGCCTCTGAGGATTTGGACCAACTTTCCGCCGATAACGAGGGTTATTTAAGTTTACAGACCACTAAGCGCCGCGCCGTCGTAATTTCGGATCTAAGGCCGGAGGACCTGGGGCTGAACTTAATCGGCTGGATGAAATTCGACCATGTACGGCCCGAGGCTTACGCTCCCGAAGTGCTGGGTACGGGCGACCTCCTAATCTTCCATCGCTTTGTGCCGGCGACTCTGCCCGAAGCGAATTTACTTTTTGTCGCTCCGGAGAACAGTACGCCCCTGTTTGTTCTGCGGAATGGACTCTCTAACGCTGAGATAACGAGCTGGAACGACAATCATCCCATTCTTAACTATCTCAATTTAACCCTGCTGAATCTACGCGAAGCTAAAACGCTGGAGAGTCCCAACGCCGAGGCGCTGATTAAAGTTGGCGCCGGAAACGTCGCGCTGGCTGGCCGTCAGGGCCCCTACCGCTTTGCTGTGACCGGATTTGAGCTTTTTCCATTTGAGGCAAAACGCGCACCGACGCTGAGTATCTTGACCCTCAATCTGTTGAAATGGTTTTTGGCGGACTCTAAAGTTAGTCAGGAGATCGTCCCCTTTCAGAATTTTCCGGTCACGACGGCTGAGAAATCGCTAGTGCTCGTGAGCGGGGATCGGGCCCCCACACCCATTGTGAATCTGAATGATACCACGGCCGCAGTCGATCGACCCGGATTGATCGTGAATGCTAATGCGGCGGACACCGATATTCGAGCTGTTAATTTTTCCGATGAAATCGAATCAGATTTGAGAGAGCGCGGCCTTATCAGCGCTGCCGGTGAAGGTCTGAAGGGCGCCGCGCGGAATGAGCGAATTAAACTCGCGTCGAAGTTGGGGGTGCTTGTACTGCTGCTGCTTTTGGCTGATCTCGTTGTCACAGTTTACCAAGCTAGAAGGATTTCAGCGTGAAATTCGGGGTGCCTTCTGTTTGGATTTTCGGATTATTGCTGGGCGCAATCATAATGTTCGCCGGGTGGTATGGCAGCGCACGCTTGCGCGGCAGCGGCAAGCGAAACTATTTAATCAATTTAGTATTCAAAGCTGCTGCCGGGATAGCGCTGATCTTGGCGTTAGGCGAACCGTATTTGCAGAGCGTCAGTGAGAGCTCGAACGCGGTGGTGCTGTTGGATGTTTCGGACAGCCTCGATCTGGACAAGGCCGCCGAGGCGTTGGCTAAATTGAGATCGGTTCTGCCCACCGCTACCACACTAGAGATCTTACCGTTTGCTAAGCGCAGCTCTGAGCAGCCGCTGATTAGCGATTTGGATCCATCCTTTTCCAAGATTAAGGCCGACAATGCGGCCCTCGACATCGGTGCTTCGAATTTGGAGGCGGGATTGCGAAGTGCGCGCTCCTACGACGACTCGAACGTGTTCTTGATCTCAGATGGCTGGCAAACCGCGGGTGATGTCGAAAAGGCGCTGCCCTATCTTAGATCCAGACTTTATCCCCTTTTACCGGAAGTGACCTCCGGTTCATCACAGGAATTCATAGTTTCAAAGCTATATGCGCCGCTGGTCGCTCCCGCACAGCGTAGCGTGGACATTCGGGTTAGCGTAAAGAACGCGACCGCTTATCCACAACGCGGGAACTTGCAACTTAAGCATGGCGAGAAGATTTTGCTGGAGCGCAATATTGAAGTGCGCGCTGGGCGGGAAGATCTGTTTGTGCTGCCCAGTGATCCCTCAGAAGAGGGAATCAAGGAAATTACGGCGACGCTTACTCCTGAGCTCAGAGACTTTCCACGATCGTCCCGAACTGTTTTCTTGTCAGGAGAAGAGCGCGAAAAAGTTCTGCTGGTCAGCGGCGCAGCGGACGACGCCCGCTTTTTGCCGGAACTTTTGAATAGCCAGCTCTATCAGCTGAAATCAGTGCTGATGGACAGCGGCAGCCGTGCGCTCCCCGAGCTGTCCGATTATTCTGTCGTGATTTTCAATAATGCCGCGCTGTCTCAGCTACCGCCGGATATTACGGGCCGCGTCGAGAAGTACATCAAGCAGGGCGGCGGCTTTGTGATGATTGGAGGCAACCGCAGTTTTGGACTTGGCGGCTTTAAGGATACGGCGATTGAGGATGTTCTTCCGGTCAAGCTGGCTCCGCCTCAAACGGTGAAGAAGCGGCTCAATATTGCTGTCGAACTGATCTTGGATAAGTCGCGCAGCATGGCATCGGGAAGCAAACTTGAGTTTGCTAAGGAGGCAGGCCGTGAGGTGATCCGCAATCTTAAGGATGATGACTATGTAGGGGTAATCGGGTTCGATTCGGCGCCTTTTGAAGTGATTAAACTCGGACAGCTAGGGGAAATTCGCGAGTCCGCTATGGAACGGGTAGGACGCCTCTTTCCTACCGGGAAAACCAACCTGTTGCCCGCCATTGATGAAGCGCGCCGCAGGCTCGAAGCGGTTGATGCGGGGCGAAAGCACATGATCATTCTAACCGACGGGCAGCTGCCCGATGGCGGGCCTTACTATGTGGAGCTGGTGAAGCAGCTGCGGCTGGTTGGAATTACGGTTTCTACCGTGATGCTGGGGGGTGAGTCTGATCTGGGGTTACTCCGCTCCATGGGCGAAGTGGGAGGCGGAGCATACTATGAGACCGACGATCCGCAGTCGCTGCCTCGGATATTCTTGAATGATATCAAGGTCAGTTCGGGCGAGCGCACCTTAAAGGAACAGCAGGAATATCAGGTTCGCAGCGGACCGTCCGGGATCAGCAGCACCACCATTGCGTCCTTTCCCCCAGTGCGCGGGTATGTGCAAACCGGCGCAAAGGATGGGGCAGAACTCGAACTGTTGGCATACGGCGGGGAAAAAGCAGAACCACTGCTAGCCTCGTGGAAATATGGAGCTGGCCGTTCGATTGCTTTCACCTCCGATGCCAATGGGCGCTGGTCTAATTCATGGGCGGGGTGGCCCTCCTTTCAGCGCTTTTGGGGAGATCTCGTAGATTCGGCCCGCCCACAGTCAGGAGAGAAGTCCAGTAGTATTAAATTTGATCTGCGTTACTTTGTGGAGCGTGGAAAGCTGGTACTCGATCTATCGGTTTTTTCAGAAGAGGCCGGCGGTGATATTGCTGCAGTTCTCAAACTTCCCAACGGCTCCGATCGAGCACTGGATATGACGCGACTCTCGCGGGGGCATTTTCGGGCGGAGCTCGCAGACGCGCTTGCCGGCAGATATGAATTCAGGGCCAATAGTGGACATGGTAAGACCACCCCTGTGGGATTCTATATTGCCCCCGAAGAGTTCGGAGAGCGGCGCGGGCAAGGGTTCAATCTGCCGCTCTTGAATGATTTGGCCTATCGCACCGGGGGCAAAGTTAACCCGGCGGCCTCCGACATCAAAGGCGTCACCTATCGCAAGAGTGAAAAGCGCGACGTTAGCGGCTGGTTCTATGCGTTGGCTATTATGTTGCTGCTCTTAGAGATCGTGAGACGAGAAATCTTGAGCCGCTTGCCCCGGTTAACGCACGCAGCGCTGCGCCCCGGGATGCTTCGTACCAGTTCTGAACAGTAGCTATTGGATCGCTACACCCTGAAAAATTGCTTAAGCGCAGCCGTGCATTACAATACTGAGAGCTCGCAAAGCAGACATATTTATGACCAATTTGGATTCTCGAAGATTTGGCGCCGGAGGCGGAGGAGGAGATTGGAGCGGATTTTCGGCTCCTCGGGTGGCGACCTCTGTGGCCTCGCACGTTCGGGCGTATGTCTATGACATTGAAAGAATTCTGGATTCTGCCTGGGTAAAACCGCTAGTGCCTAAAGAACAGGGGCGGATCGGTGCAGTTACATTTCGGCAGGAGTTCTTGTCGGCCAGTGCGGCGCTGTTCTTCCTCCGCTTCGATGATGGTTTTGATTGCAAACTGGTCAGCAAGAAGCAAGTTATTAGACCGAACGCAAGTGCCGAGGAACGCGAAGGATTTCCTGAATATTACGCGCGGAGTTCGGCGGTGCAGCGCTATTTCCCAAGACTGCTGCACTCTTTTTTCACGCATTCTAAAACGGGATGGGAAAATCGGGTCCTCCTATTCGAATATGTCGAGGGCATTGATTCAGCCTCCCGCGATGGGAGCGTAGAGTTTCGGCGGCTTCTGCAGCAGCCCTTTCGATTTCAACAGCTGGTGCATGGCCTGTATCAGGCCGTTCGGGATCTGGGAAAAGCTGGATTTAGGCTTTTCGATGTGCAACCTGCGGATGGACACAATTTAAGGTTCGTGCCCCAGATCGAGCGCTTCCTCTTGATTGATTCTGATAAAATCGATCGAGTTAAACTGGATCTTCCGATGTGTATGCTGGATTTTGTGGACAGCTCATTCGTTTGGGGGAGCCAGAGGCAGGATCCATTGGCTCTAGAGATCGCAATTCATCTGCTTAAGCTGTTCGAGCAGGAGAGCCCTGGAAAATTGCTCGCTCAAGCGCCGCTTCGGCATGGCGAAAAATATGAACCGCTTTTAGTCGGTCAGGAGCGCGAGATTCCAGAGGCCGAGCTGGTGCTCCCCGATACCACGGCCGCTTTTGTCGCTTATCGGGATGCATTCGGGCGCTATCCCAAAGGTACAGAGGGGACGGGATTGTATTTTAGACGCGTCTCCCCCGGCTATGAATTTAGCGTCGACAAGATTTTAGTTGAAGCAGCGCTGCGGAGCGATTTACAGCTTTTTGGCGAGAGACTGCGTGCCAATGAGGGAGTAGGAACGGATCGACGGCTTTAACTTTGCTGCTCCTATGCAGAACGCCAGGAACTCGAATCTTACTGTTTGCCTCCCGCAAAAAACTTCACTGCCCCCCGTTGCACCTGCTCAGGAGTGAGGTCCTGTTTATGGGTAGCAATCATCCAGAGATAGCCGAAGGGATCTTTGACTTGACCTACCCGGTCACCCCAAAACATATCCGCCAGCGGCATCGTGACCTGCGCTCCTGCGGCGACTGCTTGCGCAAATACTGCGTCTGCATCCGAAACGTACAAATACAGCGAGATCGGAGAGCTGCCCATGCTCTCAGCGCTCTTGCGGCACTCCGCAGAGGGCATCTCATCTCCCCTCATAATAACTGAGTCACCGATCTGCATTGTTGCACGCATTAGCCCGCGCCCATCCAAGCTTGGCATCTCCTCAATGACTTCTCCGCCAAAAGCTCGTTTGTAAAACTCCAGCGACTGTTTGGAGTTCCTAAAGGTAAAATTTGGAGTGACGGCGTGATATTGCTCGGGAACTGCTTTAGTCATAAGGATTGCTGATAAATTAACTCTAAAAACACTCTAAGCGCGGCTGCTTAAAGTCTCCATGAGCTCGGTCACTGTCGAGATTATTGAGATCCTGGGAGCAGACCCAACTCCTTTGCCAGATACCAATTTACCGCGCCAAAGATCGCGAGCCATACCACACTGCCGATTACCGATTTTCGAAGCTGTTTTCCAAGCACTACTTCCAGTTTTCCGAGGTGGATTTGATGGCTGAGATGCTGCATTCCGCCCCCGATGTTTATGGCCTGTTTCTTGGCGAGGTAGGAACCGAAGACGGTCACCTCTGCTCCCTGCGCAATAATCTTCTCCTCCAACCAGCATTCGCGATCTTTTAAGTCTTGCGCAAGTGCGGTCTCCCGATTCAAAGCCGCACCCGCGTCCAGATCTTCCTCGGCCGAAATAATAGAGTCAGAGGCCTTGAACTCAGCCCGCACATCCCCATCGTCGTCTGTTAGGATTTCATTTAATTCCTTGAGCAGCGTGAGAGGGTTCTTCCCGCGCGGTTTGAATGCGGTTGTCAGCAGATACTTCGCGGCTCTGGCATAGTGTGCCTCTTCTTCAAAGTGTTCGGAATAACTTTCGCTCAGCAGTGGAAAGCCTACCATTTTCATTTGGCCGCGGCTTGACTGCACGGTGCAGGGAGTCATTAGCATGCCCATAAAATCGGAGACCTTGTCGGTGCTGTTATTTTCACTCCGAACGGCGTGCTTGATGTCATATTCCACGATTACGGCAGCCCGGCCCGAGAATGGCGCCGTGAGGGGAGAGCGCACGGCCTGGATCCGTCCGCTGAAACCGACCAGCTCTCCGTCGCGCCACTCACGCGGGCTCTTCTTTGAAGCGCCGCGCTGCTTTAAGGCCAGTAAAATCCCCTGAAGATTTGCAATCACAATAGCAAAGAGCAGTCCCAGTAAGATCGGCAGCCACCAGCGATCGGCATATTGCGTCGTCCGCAGGAAATAGAAATATCCGGCCCCTGCTGCGATCCAGATGAGAAGTAGAAACGCGCACCCTTTCTTCATTTGAGACTCCGATTTTTGACCACTCTACTGAACTTGGGAGTCAGGGCCTAGTACTGAATCCGGCCAAACGACCCGGGGCGGGCGGGATTATGAGCAATTTAGCGGGGGCTGGGGAAAGGTGTGGGGCCGGTAGGCGGCGGCATACATTCTTCCTTCCCAGAGCAGAATTTTGCCTTAGGTTGCGCTGCACGACTGGAGGACAATACTGTTTATGCCGAGTGTAACCGGCGCTCCGGATGAAGATCCTGCAGATTCTTTGGCATCTCCAAATCTAATGGAGACAACTGCTCTTCCCGCGCTTGAACATATTCCCGCAGATCCGTATGTGCAGATCTACCGCCGGCTCCCGAGTGCGCTCAGGTCATATCTCGACTCCGAAAATCTAGATTGGTATCGAATCTCGGTACGGCTTGCTGACGATCGGATCGATCCATTTTATAGACAGCTAGCTTCTCTGACCGAAGAAAAGCAGCTGATCATGGGGGCTGGAGCGGACGTGGTCCAAGTTATGCTCGGGTTAGGTAAACAATTCTCACCGGGGATCGCCGAAGTGAATGTGTTGATGCCGAGAAATAGCCCGGTCGAGGATCTGTTCCGGGTATTTGAAGATGTCTCCTATCAAGAATTTCGGGGACGCCCGGCAGGGCGCACCGATGTCGTTCTGAATTGGGAATCGTCGCTCGATCTTGGAATCATGATCGCGAACTCGCGTGCCGGCAATTATCTGCTGGCTAAAACCAGCGGCCGGTTGAACAACCCCCTCAAGCACACCGCCGTCGCCGTTATTCCGGCCGTGGGCGAGGCTTATCTATTTTTCCGAACCGTGGATGACTATCTTAATTTTCACACCAAGACGGTCAGCTTGCCCGAGATTGAAAGAATTACGGCTAACGAATGGCTGGCGGCGCTGGACCCTGAAAGTCGAATTTTCGATATTCAATATGTATTGCAGTACGCAGCGGTGACATTTGAACGCGCGTATCCGCTGGGATGGCAGTTTAGTCCAGCTGCTGTAGAGTTTCTTCGCGCCATCGCGAGGGAACTCAGCGCTGTGGAATGCCAGCAGGTAAGACGGCGTGTGGAAAGTCGTTTTGAACGGGGGCGGCTGGAAGCCCCCCATCTCTCGGAAACTTTTAGCTTGCTCGGGCTCTAGTTGGCGTGAACGATCGACAGCCCAGCTAATTCTTAGGCTCCACCCAGGATTGAGGGCTCAATATCGATCTCGGTTTGAGCCTTTAGCTTTTCAACCAAAGAATCGCGAACGGCCTGATTAAGCTCGGCAGCAGCGCGCTCACGAAATTCCTTCTGGCGCGCAGCAAAAGCGTTTGGATCCGGGCGAGTGACGGCTTTCACTTGGACCAGATAGTACTTGCCGTCAGCTTCGAAAACGCGATCAGGTTTGGCGCCGGGCGCATTCTGCGCAAAGACGTAGCTCCTGACCTTATCGTCACTGAGGGCGCCGGCGGGGCGATTGGCAGCTTTAAATTCCTTGGTCTCTTCAATCTTCAGATTCATGGCTTTAGCGGCGGCGTCCAAATCCGCGTACTTATTTTCCGCGAACCCGCGCTTGAGCTCCTCTGCCTTGTCTTGCGCCAAGCGGCGTGCTTTGTTGCGTTTGAAAATGTCAGTCAAGCGGGTCTTGGCTTCGGCCAGCGGAGGGGGCTGTTGTTCGCGGTAGTCTTTGAGCGCGATCACAATGGTCTTGTCCTTTAGCTCTACGATCTGTTGCCGCTCATCCGGGAAATTTAGGATCTCTTCGGTTAACCCGACGAGCTCGGGGGCGGGAGCATCTTTAGCACCGAGTAAACCGGGAGTGCTCTTGAGCGCCAAGCCATTCTGCTGGGCAAACTCCGGCAGCGGGAGCTTGCTCTTCTGCCAAGCGTCAAAGGTTTCATGTCCCTTGGCCGATGCATAAGCCGGAGCTTCGTCGTTTCTAAGCTTGGCTTCGATTTCAGCGCGCACCTCAGCGAGCTCTTTTGGCTGAGCGTCATGATGTTCTTCGGCCTTGAGAATCAGGAAACCATAATCAACTGCTACCAGCCCCGAGGTTTCTCCGTCTTTCAGCTTAAAGGCGGCATCGTCGAATGCTTCACCGCGGGTGCCCTTACGCACCCATCCCAGCGCGCCGCCTTGAGTTGCGGACGCGAAATCGTCGGAGTTCTGTTGAGCCAGTAAATTGAAATCTTCTCCGGCTTTAATCCGGTCCAACACCGCTTGGGCTTTCTCGCGGGTGTCTACCATGGCCTTAGGATCGGCCTTCTTTGGATAGGTAAACTGAATTTGCCGCAGTTTAGCCTCGGGCGGATTCATGAACTTGGACTGGTTGTCAGTGAAGTAGAGCTCAACATCCTCCGGCTGGACCTGCACCGCAGCGCTGAAATCTTGGGGTGAAAATACAACATAGTCATAACTGGCGCGGGCCGGTTCCTCCAGCTCGGCAGCGTGCTCTTCGTAGAGCGCCTGCAGTTCACTCTCCGAAGGATCGGCTACCTGAGTAAGGAAGTTATCCTCTGCCAGGGCTAACTGCTGCACGGTATAAGTAGTCTCGTCGGCGATGAAAGATGCCCGCGCTTCTCGGAGTGAGGCTGGAGAGAAGTCGGCAAGCATGCCGGTAAGCTGTTCGCGCACTGCATCCGCCTCAATCTTGGACTCGAACTGATGCGCCGTCATACCGATTTCACGCAGGTAGCCCCGATACATTTCCGGCGAAAAGCGATCTTTGAACATCTGGCTAAAAAGCACGTTTTGAACTTCATTCTCGCCGACGAACAGTTCATGTCCTCGGGCAAAATTCTCCAGCACGGCGTCGGCGACCAGCTTGTCCGCCAAATCATCATTGAGGCGTTTAAGTAGGACGTCCTCCATCTTGGAGTACATCTCCCCCAGCATACGGCGGTAATTGTCCTGAATCGCGCGCTTCTGTTCGTAAAAATCATGGTGCGTGATTAGGGTTTCTCCCACCTTGATCGCATACTCGCCTCTTCCCGATCCATCGCGCACTTTGCGCAGGGCATCGAGCCCGAAGCCGGTCATCACGAAGCAAACGGCGCAAACGATTAATCCTGCGCCTAACCCTCTCTTGTAACGGTGAAATAGCCTAATCATATATGTTCAGCTTTTAATAAAATCAGAAATTGTCTCAGCCGCGAGCGCGGTCTCCGCAAAGCGCCAAGGGATCGTGGGACGAATCTCCTCCAGCAGCTCCAGGCAGCATGTAGTTTGGGAGTTGGTGGTTAAGATCGATACTAGGGACTGTTTAATGTCCATGGTGCGTACTACGCCCAGCCCCTCAAAACTTTCGAATAACGCCTGCAGCTGCACAATGCGTGAGCTCTGCACCTCCAGCAATAATGCGCAGCATTCGTCGTCCAGCCTCACCAGGTTCACGCCGCACCCCTGAGCTTGTTGATCTCGCGGGTGATCAGATCGTTAACGCGCTTGGGATTGGCCGTCCCCGAGCTAAGCTTCATAACCTGACCCACAAAGAACGGGTGTAGACGATCGTTTCCGCCGACATACTCAGCCAGCTGGCCCGGATTCTTTTCGAAAGCCTGCTTAATGATCGCTACAATCTGATCCTCGCCCGTAATCTGCTTGAGTCCTTTGCGATCAATGATAGTCTGGGGAGCTTCGCCGCTGGCGAACATCTCTTCGAACACCAGTTTGCCCATTTTGCCGCTGATGGCCTCCGAATCAATCAGCTTCACTAACGTTCCGAGATCGCGCGGCTTAATTGGAGATTTGTGGATTTCCAAGCCGGCCTTTTTGAGCAGGCCGAACAACTCAGAGGTTACCCAGTTGCAAGCTAATTTGGCATTGGAGGAGATCTCGAAAACCTCCCGGAAATATTCAACGAAGCTGCGCTCGGCGGTAAGGACTGCCGCATCGTAGGCGCTGAGGCCATATACTTCGACAAGCTCCTTGTACCAGGCTTCAGGCAGCTTCGGCATCTTCTCCTGAATCTCGTGAATGCTGCGTTCTTCGATCACCAGCGGAGGAAGATCGGGATCCGGGAAATAGCGGTAGTCAGAGGATTCCTCCTTGCTGCGAAGCGGGCTCGTGGCGCCGGTGGCGCTGTCAAAGGTCAATGTTTGCTGAATTACCTCTTTGCCGCTCTTCAATAGCGACATCTGCCGAGCGATTTCATACTCCAGGGCCTGCTCGACGAA
This sequence comes from Oligoflexia bacterium, assembly GCA_019694515.1. Taxonomy (GTDB): domain Bacteria; phylum Bdellovibrionota_C; class UBA2361; order UBA2361; family JBGSMV01; genus JAIBBU01. Next base: position 128,981 of record JAIBBU010000001.1, read on the forward strand.
CTTAAAGGAGTTCAGGTTTTTAATCTCGGTGCGAGTACCGAACTTCAGTGATCCTGAAGGTCGCAGTGAAATATTAGCGTCGCAGCGCAGGCTGCCCTCTTCCATGTTGCCGTCGCTAATTCCCAGCCAGCGCACGAGCTGCCGGACGGTGCGCATATATGCGCCCGCTTCGGCGGGTGAGCGAATGTCGGGTTCGGACACGACCTCCAGCAGCGGTACACCGGCACGATTGAGATCAACCAGCGAAGATTGGGTGCGGCTATCATGGATGTTCTTGCCGGCATCCTCTTCCATGTGAATACGCTTGATTCCGATCGTGCGCACGGCGTCCTCGATCGGTACACGCAAGCTCCCGCGTTCACAGATCGGCTCCTCAAACTGCGAGATCTGATAGCCCTTCGGCAGGTCCGGGTAGAAGTAGTGTTTGCGTGCAAAGCGGTTGAATTTGCGAATTTCGCAGTTCATGGCGAGGCCCAGCATGATCGCGAATTCAACTACACTCCAATTCAAAACCGGAAGCGATCCGGGCAATCCGAATGTCAGCGGATCAACATTTTCGTTAGGCTCTGCTCCGAAGGCGGCAGAGGAACCACAAAAAATCTTCGAATGCGTGGCCAGCTGCACGTGTACTTCAAGGCCTATAACTGTCTCGTATTCCATCGTCAGTGAATTTTAGGCAAGCGTTTGTGCCAATCCGTTTCGCTTTCATAAGCATAAGCGGTTTTCAACAGTCCCGCCTCATCCCAAGGCTTGCCGATTAGCTGCAGTCCAACAGGCAATCCTTTTTGATCAAAGCCGCAGGGAATGCTCATCCCGGGAAGCCCGGCCAGGTTTACCGGAATGGTAAAAATATCGTTCAAATACATCGCCAGCGGATCAGAGCTCTTTTCTCCAATCTTAAAGGCCGTGGTCGGGGCAGTTGGGCACACGATTAGATCGCAATGCTTCGCAAAGGCGGTTCTGAAATCATTGGCGATCAGGGTTCGAACTTTTTGGGCGCGCAAATAATAGGCATCGAAGTAGCCGGAAGAAAGCACATAGGTGCCAATCATGATGCGGCGCTTAACCTCTTCTCCGAATCCTTCGGAGCGCGAGACTTCATAGAGTTCTTCGAGCTCATGAGTACCTTTGGCGCGGTGCCCATAGCGAATGCCATCGTAGCGCGCCAAATTTGAGGAGGCCTCTGCCGGAGCCAAAATATAATAGGTAGCAACCGCCAATTCAGTATTCGGCAGCGAGACCTCTACTAGCTTAGCGCCCAGTTTTTCCAGCTGCTTCAGCGCTGCTTCTATGCACGCTTTTACCTCGGAGCTAAGGCCCTCGATGAAGTACTCCTTGGGCATTCCGAGCCGCAGTCCTTTGATGTCCTGCCCGAGAAGCGCGCTGAAATCGGGAACATCGACCTTGACTGAGGTAGAGTCCATGGGGTCGTGTCCCGAGACTGCGGACATCAGCAATGCTAGGTCACGCACATTGGTGGCAAAGCCGCCCACCTGATCAAGCGAAGAAGCGAATGCCACTACTCCGTAGCGACTAACTCTTCCGTAAGTCGGTTTCATCCCCGCAATTCCGCAAAATGAGGCGGGTTGGCGCACAGAGCCGCCGGTGTCGGTGCCGAGCGCTAGCGGTGCTAATCGGGCTGCTACGGCTACAGCTGAACCGCCGCTCGATCCTCCCGGCACACATTCGGGATTCCACGGATTCTTTACCGATCCAAAAGCAGAATTTTCGTTGGAGGAACCCATCGCAAATTCATCCATGTTGGTCTTCCCCAGCACCACAGCTCCGCGGGATTCCAGATTGTTCACGCAGGTGGCGGTGTAGGGAGGGATGAAGTTTTCAAGAATTTTGCTGGCGCAGGTGGTTTTCAGGTCCTTGGTCAAGATCATATCCTTGACTGCGACAGGAATGCCGAGCAGTGCTTCTTTCGACCCGGCTTTGATCTTGGCTTGCGCTTCTTCGGCGCGTGCTAGAACTTTTTCCGGAGCAATCGTCAAAAACGAATTGAGCCCTTTTTGCTTTTCAAGCTTGTTTAGAAAAGCCTGGCAAAGTTCTTTGCATGAAAGCTGGCCCGCGCGCATTTGCGAGACCATTTCTGAAGCAGTTAGAAGCGTAATATCAGACATGACTTATTTTGACCGACGGATCATTCCACAATAATTGGAACGCGCACAAACCGCCCCGAAGAATCCGGGACATTTTGAAGCATCGCATCCGGATTAGGGCTGGGCCGTACCTCATCGGCGCGATAGACGTTAGTCGATCCGTGCACGTGGCTCATCGGTTCAACACCTTCCACATTGACCTTCATGAGCTGCTCGACGTAACCGAGAATTGAATTCAACTTGGCGGCGGCGGCGATCGATGCGGCCTTGTCGATCTTGAGCCTAGCTAGCCTGGCAAGTTTTAGAACGCCATCTTCATTGATCATGTGCTGACCGTTACCCGGAAAAGTGGTCAAATAGTTAAACACTTATACCGCTCACCAGCATGGGCGTAAACCTCTGAGGGGTTTCGGACTGGTCTTCTCAGCCCTTTGCGAAAATAATCAGCTACCCCTATACAACGGCTCATCATGAGCCTATTGATAAGTGGGGATTGGTGGTTAGATCTTAGATAACCACCGGGCAGTACAGTATTTATGGCAACTAAACAACGTTCTAATAATGGAAAATTCGATTACGATCTATTAGTAATCGGGTGTGGCCCGGCCGGTCAACGCGCCGCAGTGCAGGCCGCTAAGCTCAGAAAGAGTGTGGCGATTGTAGATAGCCGGGAAGTTGTCGGAGGAGTGTGCGTGCACACCGGCACCATTCCTAGCAAATCATTCAAAGAGGCCGTGCTTTTTCTCTCTGGCTATCGACAGCGCAGTATCTACGGAGCCGGGTACCGCGTTAAGTCCGAGATCGAAATGTCCGACCTGACCTTTCGCTGCAATCGGATTATGCAGCAGGAGATCGATGTGATTAAGGCCCAGCTCGGTCGAAATTATGTCGACTGGATTGGCGGCCATGCAAAATTTTTGGATCAGAATACCCTCGAAATTTCATCGCTCGAGGGAGTACAGAAGAAGACCGCCGAATACATCATTATTGCCAGCGGGGCTAAGCCCTCCCGGCCTCCCAATGTGCAGTTCAATGGCAAGTCGATCTTCGATAGCGATGACATTCTGAATCTTCAGAATCTGCCTCGTAACATGACCGTAGTCGGCGGCGGGGTGATCGGGACGGAATATGGATCGATGTTCGCGGCGCTAGGGGTGCACGTTACCATTATCGATGCACGCAATAAGCTGCTGGGATTCGTGGACGAAGAGATCATTGAGAACTTTCAGTACCAAATGCGCAGCATGGGAGTTACGCTGCGATTAAATGAAGAGGTCAAGAGCTGCTCCGAGCGTGAAGACGGACAGGTGGTCACGCAGCTTAAGAGCGGCAAGGTGATCATCTCGGATTGCATTTTGTTTTCGGCTGGCCGAGTTAGTGCAACCGCCGACCTGGACCTTGATAAAGTGGGCATCAAGACTGAGGAGCGTGGGCGGATTAACGTCAACGAACACTTTCAAACCTCAGTGCCGAATATTTTTGCCGCGGGTGATGTGATCGGGTTTCCGGCGCTCGCCTCGACCAGCGGCGCGCAGGGCCGTTTGGCGTCGGCTTGGATCTTTGGGCTGAAAGATCCAATTCAGGAGGCACCTTTGCCCTATGGAATCTATTCCATTCCAGAGATCTCGTATGTCGGTTTTACGGAACGCGAACTCACCGAAAAGGAGATTCCCTACGAGGTCGGAGTGGCGCGTTTTAAAGAGATCGCGCGCGGACACATCATCGGTGATGAAAACGGCATGCTGAAACTGGTATTCCATCGCGAGACTCAGGAAATTTTGGGTGTGCATATCATTGGCGAATCAGCCACCGAGCTGGTGCATATTGGCCAGGCTGTGATTACACTAAAGGGCGGTCTGACCTATTTAAGGGACGCGGTTTTTAACTACCCAACTTTGGCTGAGTGCTACAAAGTCGCGGCGTTGGACGGGTACAACAAGATTCGGGCGTAAATCGCGACAAGCTCTGCGATCGGAACTTCAGTTCATTACTATTACGAACATTTAAGGTTAGCTCCTCATTGGCGTAACGTTAGGCATGCGAAGCACCGGTGGTGCGAGTGGACGGCCTGGGGGCTGCAATGAAACTTTCGCTCTCCCGTAGCCTTGGCCCGATATGATTCTCCAAGGGCCTGGAGTTTTTTTGTCGCTAATCGCGCAGCTCCAAGTTAAGCTTTTTTTCTTAGCAGTATGGCCCAGCGAGAAGTCTTCATAGTGGACGACCAGGCGGAAGTTTTGCTTAGCCTTACGCGTGGGCTTGGCGCCGCCGGATTGAGGGCGCGGGTGCAGGCCTTTAGCCGCGCCGACCAGGCGCTGAAAGCAGCTGAAGAGTTCAATCCACAGTGCTGTGTTATCGATCTCAATATTGAAGCTTCAAAAGGTATTGAGAGTGGATTCGCTTTGCTAACCAGTCTGCTGCGTCGCGATCCCAGCTGCCGGATAGTCGTGCTTACCAGCCATCATCAAGCGGAGCATGGTGTGCGCGCTTTGAATTTGGGGGCTGCGAGTTTTTTGGCTAAGCCGGCTGAGATCCCGCATTTACTTGCGCTGATCAATGATGGCTGCGCGCAAGCGGATTTGCGGCGGGACTTCCAGCAGCTAGCGGCGGCTAAACAGATCCAAGGCGAAGGGATAGTGCTGGGCCGGAGCTCGAAATTTCGGACCATGCTTGAACTGCTCAATTTTGCGGCACGCACCTCGCAGCCGGTGCTGCTCTATGGAGAGACCGGAACGGGAAAGGGTGTGCTAGCCCGCATGGTCCACCGCATCAGTGCACGTCAAACGGAGCACTTCGTCCGTTATCAACCCAATTTTGCCACCGCCGATCTGGTGAATAGCGAACTTTTTGGGCATCTGCGTGGCGCCTTTACGGGAGCCGGTTCGGCGCGCAATGGCCTCTTGCGCGAGGCGCACCGCGGCACCCTCTTTCTAGATGAAGTCGAAGCTCTGCCGCTCGAGACCCAGGTTGCACTGCTGGGAGTATTACAGGAGCAGACCTTTCGCCCGTTGGGTTCAGATCAGGAAATACCCGTGGACTTGCGCCTCATCTCGGCCAGTAATCAGGATCTGGACGAGTTGCAGCATCAGGGCAAGCTGCGCCGAGATTTCTACCATCGCATCGCGCATTTAAGGATCACGATTCCGGCGCTCCGTGAACGGCGCGAAGATATTCCGGAACTAGCGCAGCATTTTTTGGCACAAAGTGCCGCGCGCGATGGTTTGAATGTTTTTGAATTTGAGCCGAGCGCGCTCGATCGACTGAGCGCGTATAGCTGGCCAGGCAATGTGCGTGAACTCGAAGCCGTGGTGAGGGCTGGGGCTCTGCGTGCGCAGCTCGCCAACTCCTCTAGAGTGCGGTCTGATGATCTAGATTTAAAATCCCTGCCAGCAAGCACCGCTGGAAATTTTCAGGGGCAGATAGAGGAGTTCAAGGTGCAGCTGGTCAATGCGGCGCTGCAGAGACATGGCGGCAATCAGGTGCGAGCCGCGGCAGAGCTGGGTATAGACCGCTCGACTTTGCGGCGCACTTTGGTGCGAAATGCCGCGGAAGCATCAACCGTGCTGCCGGAGAAATGAAGAGGGGCTGCTTTTGGATGCAGAGTTAAGCCCGAGCAACGCTCTGAGCGGCTAATCATTACCGGCGCGGGAACCGTTAAGCGTCGAAATCTTCGTCGTCTTGGTTGGCAACAACCGCGGGCGCGTTGAGGGGCCTTACGGCTGCCAGCTGCCACAGCCGCCAGATTAGATCCTGATCGAGGATCAGCGCTTCGGATAGAATCTTTCGGCCGTCATAGGCTAAGAGTGGCTGTGAGAGCCGCATGCCCGGTGTCAGTTCGGTTAAGGGAATTTTGACCTCATCACGTGCTACTACGGCATCGCGGGTTCGGCGTGCCTGCTCCGCTAGCGCCGCATTCTCTCTGATATCTTTGGGAAGCAGGAACGTCCAAGGTTTGGCCAAAGCCGCCTCAGACAGGAACTTGAGCAAGCAGCAAAGCACATGCGGATGAATCTCATTTAGTGCACCGCCTTTTATCTTCTTCATCAGTGCGTTGGCGGCGCGCGGGTCCCAAGCCCCGCTCTTGAAGCAGAAGCGATCGGTAATATCCGCGGCCATTACTGAGGAGGCAATGATCGATACTTCATCGTCCATGGCGATGTCCTCTTCGCCAATCAATCTCCCGATCATCGCGATCACCTGCCCAACCTCGGGAGATTTGAAATCAGCCGCGCATTTCATGGCGCTATCCTTAATGCGGCTGCACATATCCTTGCGCGTGATGGCACGTCCTGCGCGCAGATAATTGGTTCGCAGCAGTGAAGGTTTGTGGCGGGCCAAGTGTTCAGCAAAAAGAAAAGCAGCAGTCATGCCATGTTCGAAGAGCTGAGGTTTGACGCTCAGCGTTTCAAGAATCTGAGCGGTGATATAGGCTACCCGGCAAAGATGCAGCCTGCTCCAGTTGTCGCAATTCGATAAAACCGCTTGTACGTTCCGTTGTGCGTCTGGATTCTGGGGAAATTGATTGCGGCTTTTTAGGTAGGCCTCGTTGACGATGCCGGTTAGATACTGATCGCCTCCCATTTTGACATGTTGGAGTCCCGAATCCTGCAGTTCGGAAAAGAACATGTCCGGGATAGTGCTGAATTTTGTGTACAGATCGCGCGAATTAAGGGCATGGCTGAAAGGTGAGCTGCGACTGCCATCGGCCCGTTCCGCTGCGCTGGGTTCATGATGCACGCGCTGCGTTTCGACTGTCTCGACTAGATACGCCAGAGCTTCTGCAATGCGGATGTTGTTGCAGGGCGCATCTACGCTGACAACCTGATTGAATTTTTCTGCCAATAGCCGTTCGCCCAAACTCGCAAAATTCCCCACAACGACTAAGGGCATGCGCTGAATGCCCGGAGTGTTGCAAAGCTCCTCCGCAACTTTCTGTGAAGAATGTTTATTATTGCCGGCGTCGATTAGTAAAATCGGGTCTTTGAGCGTCTCAGAGACATGATAGATCTCAGTGGCTTTGGAGACGTTCTGAGAAGAGAAGCCTTTGGCATGCAAGAATTCTGATAGCTGCGCTGGTAAGCGGCTATATTTTTGAAATATGACCAAGTCATGATGCTGGCCGGCCATGTCTGACTCCACCTAATTTATGACTCCTATATAAAGAGCCATCCCTTCCCATAGGAGTTCGACTGGATCTGCTTTTTTCTCAATGTATCAGATAGCAAAGCTCGAATTTAAGCTGTCGTCACGATAAATTGTGGTGTCTCTCTGGAAGAGCTTCGGAAGTCCAGCTAAGAAATTTTCGTAGAGGATGATTCAATCTTCGTCTTTCCCAAGCCGCGCATTTGACGGGATAATTGCGTTCTAAGGCGATGCACCGCCTCAAATATCTGGTATCAAGACATGCTAAAAATCACGACTTCAAAAAAAGAACTCTCCGCATCTTCAGCTGAACTTCTAATTGTCGGCGCTACCCCCAAGAGTCTGACTGGCCGAAGCGGGCGCAAGAAGTCAGGAAGCTTTGATCTGGCAGCGATCGATCGAAGCTATTCCGGGGGGATTATCTCGCAGCTAAAGGCCATGAAGTTTGAGGGCAAGGCCGGGGAAAGCGCGCTGCTCAGTATTGTAGGGAGTAAAGGGCCCCGTACGGTCTTGGTGTTGGGCTGGGCAGAAAAAACCGGCAACGACTTCGATCGTTTGAGCGGTTACCGCAAGCTGGGAAACGCTGTGATCGAAGCCGCCGAGCGGGTGCGTGCTTCCCGGCTTGCCATCTCGAGCAGTGTGATTGATTTGGACGATGAAGATAACGCCGCGGCCTTTTTCGAGGGCCTGTTGCTGGGCGGGTATAAGTTCAATCGCTATAAGTCGGAGGTCAAAGAGGGCTTCAAGGGCGTTGAGCAGCTGGAGTTCCTCGGGGCTCGCCGAGCACCCGAAAAAACGCTGCGCGAAGTGGCGATCATGTGCGAGGCCACAATTATGGCGCGGGATCTAGTGAATATGCCACCAATCGACTGCACCCCTTCCTATTTAGTGCGGCGTGCCAAAGAGATCGCGCGCAAAGGCAAACTTTCGATTCAAGTCTTGGATCGTGCGCGGTTAAAATCGATCGGTGCGAATGCGCTCTTGGCGGTGAATGCAGGAAGCTCGGAGCCCCCGTTTCTGATCAAGATGGTCTACAAGCCGCGTGGTCGCTCCTCCAAGGTGGTAAGCCTCGTAGGCAAAGGAATTACCTTTGATAGCGGTGGTCTTTCGATAAAGACCGCCGGCGGCATGGAGACGATGAAATGTGATATGGCCGGGGCCGCAGCAGTGCTGGCTGCGATGCAGGCGTTGGCGGTGCTAAAACCCAAGATTGAGGTACGCGCTTACATTCCGACTACTGAAAATATGATCAACGGCCGTGCGGTCAAGCCCGGTGACATCGTGCGTGCCATGAACGGAAAGAGCATCGAGATTCTCAACACCGATGCTGAGGGCCGGCTGATTTTGGCTGATGCTCTAAGCCTGGCGGTCAAGGAGAAGAGTCCCGTGATTATCGATCTTGCCACCCTGACCGGCGCCTGCATGGTAGCTCTGGGCAATGACTACAGCGGGCTGTTTAGTGATGATGAGAAGCTCTGCCAGCGTCTAACGCGTTGTGCGGAGCTTTCCGGGGAGCGGCTGTGGCGATTGCCGTTAGCGCCGGAATACCGCGATCTAATCAAGAGCCCCACCGCCGACATTAAGAACACCGGCGGTTCATACGGCGGTGCCATTACCGCAGCGCTCTTCCTTAAGGAATTCGTAGGCCAAGCGAAGTGGGCTCATCTAGATATTGCCGGCCCGGCCTTTGCTGATGGCGCCAAGGGTTATATTAAACGCGGCGGCACCGGCTTCGGCGTACGCACTCTAATCCGTTACGTAATGGAGCGGTTTTAGATCGGGATTCGCCGTATCAGTGCGTACCGTGCGGTAAGACCCGTTTCCGAAACAGAGCCAAGCAGAGGTGCTGCAATTACGGGCAGCAGCTATTTCCCTCGCGGTCTCGGTTGCGGCGAAATCATTGACCTTGGGATCTTGTTGGTGTGAGACTGGCGCCCTCCATCGTAAGCAGTAAGGAGGTTCATATGCAGCCCAGTCACGGCGTTGGAAGCGGGGCAGTTAATACCAACGGCACTCCATTAAGTATTCTTGGCGATGTCGTCAGCGATCTGAGAGAGGTGGATGCACTCTCGAATGACGCTAGTTTCAGATTGACCTCCACTAGCCTGAGAGCCTTGATTGATCAAATAGATCCGTGGACTTTCTCAAATTCAGTCGACGGGCTTAGTCATTTAGGCCTCGGTAAGGAAAGGTATGCTGGCAAATATATTGTTGGTGCCTGTACCTTAGAAGGTGCTGCCAAATTGTCTCCCGAAGCCGGCATCGATCTCGCCTCTATTAGATTGATCGAACTTGACCAGATTTGGGAAGACCTTAGCCGTCGCCAGAGCATCTGCGGCCGCCTATCACTTAGCAAATCATTTCTTCGACCATGTCGAGACGAGAGGTTAATTTACGCCCGGCAAGAGGCCTACCAGGAGCTGATGACGAATACGCATCTTCGAAGTGAGTTGGTCAAGGCCAACCAAAAATTTACCCGGGAATTGGAATCGCCGCTGCTTGCGCAACAATTGGACGGCTGGGATCTCAGCAAAGGCTATCAGCGCCTTCTCGAGTTTCGAGAGGCTATTCTGGCGCTTGTCTCAACATTCGAGAGACTTCCGGAAGCGCAATCGCCATACCTTACAATGATTAGGGAGGACGTTGAGAGCATTAAGCACACCAGTTGGTATGCGCTGCTTAAGCACGGCATTATGCGGACACCCGGCGGACTAAAAACTCCTCAGGCTGTTGCTAAGGGGGAACACCGGAAGCCCTTTGATCCATGGAATGTTAATTCAGATGTAGCACGCGCGAGTCTGCCTTTGATGGCAGTCAGTGTGAGTTGGGTGGCCACTGTTTTGACCATGATGGCGCTTTCGCTTCGTCCTGGTGCGCCCGCCGGCGACGGTGAGATGAGCTTTAAAGACTTTGCGACAATCCTAGGATTTTTCGGTGTAACGATGGGTTTGGGTTTAGCTGGGCCGGTCATATTTGAGAGGATAGTTAAAGAGAAGCGCCGCGAGGACCAAGAAACCGTTGGGGCACCTTTACAGAAGTTGATACGCAGCGATGACACCCTATCTCGGGCGCTCGATAGTGTCGGTCGGTTGGGAGAGTTGATTGCGGGAGTGCAATTTATCGACAAAGCCAGGGTGCCTCTTGTCTACCCCCAGGTTAGATCTACTCGCCATCATTTCTTCAAAGCGAAGAATTTGCGAAGCCCACTATTTTGGGAGGACCCAAGCTTTGTCCCGAGCGACATAGAAATCGGGAGGAACAGTTTGATATTTCTCACTGGTCCAAATAGTGGCGGTAAGACGACTTTGGGTCGGACACTTTTGATTACTCAGGCCTTTGCGCAGATGGGATTGCCGATAGCGGCTACCGAGGCGGAGATCGGGATTGCCGATTATATCGGGTATCAAGCGCCCCAAACGAATCAGCAGTCAGATCGGGAAGGTCGATTTGGAACTGAACTTGCTCGCACTAGAGATTTGCTTTTTGCCTCGGGCGTTAGAAGCTTCGTAAATCTGGATGAGCTTGCCGAAGGAACGACCGAGGAGGAAAAGACGCTGTTTTCGCGTGCGGTGCTAGAAGCGTTTGTGCAAAAACGGACCAGCCTCATTTTGACCACACACAACATCGAATTGGCTAAGCTTTATGAGAGGCTGGGCGTCGGGGAATTTTGGCAGGTAGAGTTCCGTGATGGTAATCCGACCCACAAGATCGTTCCTGGTATTTCAACGTCTAGCCATGCTGCCCGTATCGCTGCGCACTTAGGATTCTCTATCGACGACATCCGCGCGCACCTCCGAGAGCAGCCTCACCGCACTTAGTCTCAGAGACAAAGCGCGCGTGTCGTCTGATAAAAGCAGCATGGCGTAGCTGTTAAACGCAGGATTGTGAAGGATCTAAGCCTCTCTTTAGAGTGCGGCAGCAGGCGCCCGATACGATAGACGGTGGGTTTTACGATGGATTTTCGAATAACGGGATCGCGGTGCCACGGCTGTCGAGCGGCGGAGGTTGGAGTGAGCTTACTCCGAGGCACTCACGAAAAAACGGCATAGAGCGCTGTTAGAAAACTTTCTGAAGCATGATGAAATATTAATCTAGCACAGTTCCTAGCAATTTTTTGACTCAAGAATTGAGCGGGCTCGGACAGCGTCCCGAGCCGATGGATCTTATCAACCTCCTGAAATCAAAGGCCCTATTCGATCTTCGACATCATCTGCCAGCAGCATTTTTAGTTTCCGCCATCCTGCGAGGTCTCTGAGACTAAGAGCCGACACTTGCGGTTGGGGCGCTCATAATCGATGAAATGCGGGACTTCGCCGTCTACATGCGTCTGAGTGGGAATGTTTGGTTTTAAGGCGCGCTTGCGGCAGCATCATGGAACTTCCCGGGAAGCGCTCCCGAATCGCGAATTTCTCACGCGTATCGTCGACCAGGAGCTCAAGCAGTTAAGAGTTAAGGGCTTGGAAGGGTTTGATGTTCGTCTTGATCATCGGCGCCGCCGTCTGACGGTGTCTCTAGTAACCACCCAGTTTGTGCCGGAATTTAAGCTAAAGCAGATCTACTCCAAGTTAGAGCGCGCGCTTGAGCCGCTAACGATCCGGGTGCGTTTTGAACGTACTGACGAAGCCAGCGTTCGCCCAGGTTCGGAAGAATTCAAGCTGGGGTCCCGATTGGACCGCCGCATGTTGCAGCGAGACGCTTTAAAGAGCTTGCCGGTTGGAATTGAAGTTCTGCGCACAGAGCTGTATCGCTTGCCACTTGGACGCGGTGCGGTGAACTTTGTTCTTTTTAAGTTATATGTTCCTCCCGAGCAGGAGCAGCATCTGCGCGAGTGGCAAAGCGCCTTTGAGCGTCGTCATGGCATGCGGGTATATGTGCAGCGTGCTGAAGCGCGCGAATCTCTAAGCGATCTACTCCGCAGTGCGGCAGGCTCGGATAAGTTGCTGACTACCGACGAGTTGCCGCTAATTGACCATTATATGCAGGGCATGGGCAGACCGCCGCCGGTGGATAACGAGCTGGCCAAAGCTGCGCAGATTCCCAAGGGATTGAAAGATCGAACCGCAGATAGCTTTGTGACGATCGATCCCAAAAGTACCCGCGACATGGAAGATGCGATCTGCGCCGAGGAACTTGGGCACAACCGCATCAAATTGAGTGTTGCATTTACCGATGTTACCTGGTTTCTGGATCCGGGGAGTGCGCTCGACCTTTACGCCCAGCGCCAAGGCGCAACCATTTACGGCTCTAGGCGTGCGCTGCCCACTTTGGGATCGCAGCTTGCGTATGGGCCAGCCAGCTTTGCGGAGAATGAGCCGCGCGTGGCCTGGATTGCAGATCTTGGCATCGACGCCGTTGGTAAGGCAGTTCTGATCGGCGCGCCGTACCGTGCTGTCATTCGCTCGAAAGCGCGGCTGACGCCGGAGCGCTTTGGAAGCGAGGTTGTCGGGGATGCCGAGCTGCGCCGCAGCCAAGAGCTAATGGTAGAAGCCGCGCGTCGTCTGAAGGCCGAGCGTACTCAGCGGCCACGCATGCTGCAGCTCCAGGGCGAGGGCGAAGGATACGATGTCGTTGGCGAGGCCATGCTGGCTGCGAAGCAGGCGATCGCGGGCTTTATGGCAGCGCGTCCCGAATTCCCCGTAATATTTAGGGTCCATGCAGCGCCGGAACCGGACGTACAGGCCGGCTTTATCAGGCGACTTGGCGAATTTGGAGTGCCGACGACTCGATCAAGTTTTGATGACCCGCGCAAGTTAACCGCATTGCTCGACACCCTGCAGCAGCTGGTGTTAGAGGAGCCAGCCGGGTCGCAGCGCGCTTCTTCACTCTCCGGGCTATTAAGCGAAATCATTGAGAGTTTTTTCACCCGGAGTCGATTTGATACGCAGAACCTGGGGCACATCGGCCTTGGAGTCCCGGCTTATCTGGAGTTAAAGGCTCGCGATGGTTCGGGCATCACCAACCAATTCCAGCTACGGGCCGCGGTCGAACCGAAATTTCAAGGGCTTTCGCCAGCGGAGGTCCAAAAGCGCTCCGACCAGCGCAACCAGGCGGGTCAGGAGCAAGACTGGCTTAGTTATAAATTTAGCTTTCTTGAAATGCTGCAAGAGAGAATGGGCTGGAGCGGACGAGAGTTTCAGGGCCGCGTACACCAGCTTCGCTCAGGCGAGATCTTGGCGGAGGTCCCAGGCTTTACCAAGTGGGGCGCAATTCAACCCGCTTCAAGACGGCTGATTGATGGACAGTTCGTGAGCTTGAGACTCTGTGGATTCGACGCGGAACGGATGCGCTTTAGCTTTGAAGTGGCGTGAAATCGGTGTTTTTCCGGCCTCCTAATAGCCTCTGCGCGCCTTGATCGCAGGTACATTAACAGTTAGAGTTTTCAGTCTGTATGGAAACTCAGAACGGCTTCACCAGCACCGCAGTTAATATTGAAGACGAGATGCGTCAGTCTTATATGGACTACGCCATGAGCGTTATTGTCGGGCGCGCGCTGCCCGACGTTCGCGACGGCATGAAGCCGGTGCAGCGCCGAATCCTTTACGCCATGCTGAGCGAAGGACTGGTTTCTAATCGCAAACATTCCAAGTGTGCCGGCGTCGTGGGTGAAGTGTTGAAGCGCTTCCATCCGCATGGCGATGCCTCGGTTTATGACGCGTTGGTCAGGCTCGCGCAGCCTTGGAACCTGCGCTACCCGCTGGTGGACGGGCAGGGCAACTTCGGTTCGATCGACGGTGACCCCCCGGCAGCATACCGCTATACCGAAAGCCGTATGACGGCAGTCGCTGAGCGTCTGCTGCAGGATATCGATAAGGATACAGTCGATTTTACCCCGAATTTTGATGAGACCACTAACGAGCCCTTAGTATTACCATCGGCCTTTCCGAATCTGCTGGTAAATGGTGCTGACGGAATTGCAGTCGGCATGGCGACGCATATGCCGCCGCATAACTTGACCGAAGTCATTAACGCTTTGGTGGCGCTGATTAAGGATCCAAGTTTATCACTCGACAGCTTGATGGAGCTCTTGCCCGGTCCCGACTTCCCGACCGGAGCGATCTTGTACGGCAGCTCCGGCATTCGTAGTGCCTATGCCACTGGCAAAGGGGTCATCCGGCTCCGGGCTAAGGTTGAAATAGAGACGATCAAAACCAAGACGCGCGAAGTAGAAGCGATCATCGTCACGGAGATTCCATTTCAGGTCAACAAGGCGCGCCTGATCGAGCGCATCGCAGAGCTCGTGAATGAGCGCACGATCGACGGTATCGCGCGACTTAGAGATGAGTCTGATCGCAAGGGCATGCGCATTGTCATGGAACTTAAGCGCGATGCCACGACCGAAGTGGTGCTTAATCAACTTTTCAAGCTGACTCCGATGCAGGAGAGCTTTGGCATTATTAACCTCGCAATCGTCGAGGGTCGTCCGGTAGTTTGCACTCTGCCGCAGCTGCTCAATCATTTCGTTGATCATCGCCGCGACGTAGTGGTGCGTCGCACGCAGTTCGAACTGCGGCAAGCTGAAGAGCGCATGCATCTCTTGGAGGGATTCAGAATTGCGCTGCTTAATCTGGACGAAGTTATTGCGCTGATTAAGGGTTCGCAAACTCCCAAAGAAGCGCGCGAAGGTTTAATCAAGCGTTATGGTCTGACCGAAATTCAAGCTCAAGCGATCCTGGAACTGCGTCTGCAGAAACTCACGGGGATGGAGCGTCTGGCAATCGAAAAAGAACATGCCGAGCTGGCCGCGGAGATTCAGAGGCTGAATTCGATCTTGAGTGACAGTGCTAAGGTCAACCAGATCATAGTCACTGAGCTCGAAGAGATGCGTGAAAAATTCGGGGACGCACGGCGTACGCAGATCGTCGAAGCCTTAACCGCGATCGATGCTGAAGATCTAATTGAAGATGAAGAGATGGTGGTTTCGGTCAGCCATCAGGGCTATATCAAGCGCACGGCAACATCGCTTTATCGCTCCCAAAAGCGCGGCGGCAAGGGCGTGAACGGCGCGATGGCCAAGGACGAAGATTTTATCGAACATTTGTTCGTCACTTCGACCCTCTCCGATCTGCTGTTCTTCACCAACTTGGGCAGGCTCTACTGGCAAAAAGTATGGCAGCTTCCGGAAGCGGGCAGAACTGCGCGGGGCCGAGCTCTGGTAAATCTGCTTTCGCTTAAGGCCGATGAGCAAATTACCGCTATTTTGCCGGTGCGCGAATTCGCCGAGGGCAAGAATGTCGTGATGTGCACCAGCAATGGTGTGATCAAGAAGGTCGATCTGATGGAATTCTCGCGGGCTCGGCGCAGCGGTATTATCGCCTGTACCTTGCGCGAAAACGATCAGCTCTTAGGGGCGCAGCTTTCGTCGGGCAGTGACGACATTATTCTGGCGACGAAGGATGGCATGGCGATTCGATTTGACGAGGACCAAGTCCGAGCCATGGGCCGGTCGGCAGCAGGCGTGCGCGGAATTAATCTCGAAGGTGATGACCGTGTCGTCGGCATGGAGGTGGTTTCCAA
This sequence comes from Oligoflexia bacterium, assembly GCA_019694515.1. GTDB lineage: Bacteria > Bdellovibrionota_C > UBA2361 > UBA2361 > JBGSMV01 > JAIBBU01. The sequence goes on from JAIBBU010000001.1 coordinate 144,739, forward strand.
GGAAGCTACGGGCGAAGGCTCTGAACTAACGATTCTGACTGTTTGTGAGAACGGTTATGGCAAGCGATCGCTGGTGTCCGATTACCGGCCGCAAAATCGCGGTGGCAAAGGCTTGATCGATATTAAAACCGACGAACGCAACGGTTCGGTCGTGAGTGTCTCGATCGTCGATAATAGCTCTGAACTGATGTTGATTACCTCTTCTGGCATGGTGATCCGGTTTAAGGCCAAAGATCTCTCGGTTATCGGCAGAAATACCAAAGGAGTCAGAGTCATCAATCTGGAGGGTGAAGAGAAGGTCGCCGCAGTGGCCCGTATTAGGGATACCGATTCCGAGGAATAACGATGCGCCGCGTAGCTGTCCTTGGTCTTGGGAATTGGGGTACTGCGCTTGCTCACCACCTAGCCCGCAAAGGTAACGAGGTCTTAGGTTGGAGCGTGCAGCCTGAAGTTGTCGAGGGCATCAACCGCAAACGCCGAAACCCAGTGGCACTTTCCGATTTCGAATTGAGCCCAAGTTTCAAAGCCACGCTCAATTTAGAGGAGACGTTTGATTACGATTACGTGGTCATGGTCCTGCCTTCGCGGGCATTAGATGATGTCGTCCCGCGGCTGAAGCTCAATCCCTCCACGATCCTTGTAAGTGCGATCAAGGGCATGGAGCTGAAGCATCTGATGACGCCGCTCCAGTTTGCAGAGAAATATTTGCCCACTCCGGTGCGGATGGCCGTGCTCTCCGGACCCAGTTTTGCCCGGGATATTGTGGCTCAACGTCCCTCCGGAGTCGTAGCGGCCTCGAAGCAGGAAGAGGTGGCATTGGCAGTCGCAGAACTTTTTACCAGCGACTGCATGAAGGTTTATATTTCTACCGATCCGTTGGGCGTTGAGCTGGGTGGCATCGTCAAGAATATCGTTGCCATCGCGGCCGGGGTTTCCGATGGTCTGGGCCTGGGAGATTCGGCCCGTGCTGGATTAATTACGCGGGGACTCGCCGAAATGGTGCGCTTTGCCGAGGCCTTCGGTGCGCATCGCATGACGCTCTTCGGACTCTCGGGATTGGGCGATTTAGCAATGACAGCATCCTCTGATCTGAGCCGGAATAGAACGGTGGGTATCCGCTTAGGACAGGGTGAACTCTTACCTGATATCGTGAAAAGTTTGGGGTCGGTAGCGGAAGGGGTAGTAACGGCTCCGCTCATTCTGGAGCTCGCTAAGAAGCACGGAATAGAGATGCCGATCACCTATCATGTGGTCGAGCTGGTAGAAGGGCGCGATTCTCCCACGAATATGGTCAAAGCCCTGATTGGCCGTCCAATTAAGCGCGAGTTCACTGTATAGAATATAGGGTGGGTAGCCGGTCGACGTCCCGGGGTAGGTTGACGGAACTCAAAATACTAATTAACAATTGCTTTTACGCCTGCTTACGGCAACCGTTTCGGCTGACAAATTAAGTTTAAAGCATCCAGATAATGCCCAGTATTGTTAGAGCACGCGCATCCAAGAGTTGTACGCCGATGTTATCGATCCCTTTGGCTGCGGCATTGATCAAACCCCGCATTGGTATGATGGTCGTGATCTCCACACTATTGGGGTATCTCCTTGCGGGGGGCAGTATCTGGGATTGGCAGCTAGTGATCTTCACGTTAGTTGGGACAGCGCTTAGCTGTTCGGGCGCTTCTACCCTTAATAATTATCTGGAGCGCGACGTTGATAGTCTAATGCGCCGTACCTGTGGACGGCCGCTGCCGAAGGGCAAAGTCGCTCCAGCCGATGCGCTGTCTTTTGGCATTATTTTAGTGCTTTCAGGCGTGGTGATGTTGGCATGGTTGGTTAATCTGCTGACAGGATTCCTGGCGCTGCTAACTTGCTTTTTATATGTCTTGGTATACACACCGCTCAAACGTAAAACCTGGCTCAACACGATTATCGGTGCAATCCCCGGAGCTATTCCGCCACTCGGGGGTTGGGCTGCCGCAACCGATTCTCTAGGCATGGGGGTCTGGATACTCTTTCTGATCATGTTTCTGTGGCAGCATCCGCACTTCTACGCGATCGCCTGGATGTATCGAGAAGATTACGCGCGCGGCGGGTTTAAAATGCTGCCGGTCGTGGAGCCCGATGGCCGAAGCACCTTTCGCCAAATCGTGCTGTTTTCAGTCGCCTTGATTCTAGTTTCGTTATTGCCCGCGTTGTACGGATCGCAGGGCTTGATCTACACCCTAGGCGCACTGATCGGCGGTGGCTTAACCCTCTACTATGGATTAATCCTGCGCAAATCGGCCTCTGAATTTGATGCCCGCAGTTTAATGCGGGCCACGCTGCTTTATTTCCCGATCTTGCTAGTCTGCGTTATCCTAGAATCTGCCGTATAGACCGGGAGCGGCGGATTTAACCTTAACATTTTTGTATGCGTAGCTTGATCCTGATTGCTGTGAGCGCGGCCTTCCTGCTGCTCGCAGGGTATACTCTTACCCGGCCTGAAGCTCCGCCGGTATTTGGGCAGGTACCGGACTTCAGTCTGATGAATTTTGACGGCATGGAGCTGACTAAAGCTTCGCTGGCGCAGAAGAATTGGCTGATAAATTTCTTTTTTACTTCCTGTCCGAAGATCTGTCCGGCGACAAGCGCCCGGTTAAGGGAACTCGCTGAAGAAATGCGAACGCGTCCAGATTTTGCAATTCTCTCAATCAGCGTCGATCCAGAAAGAGACGATCTTGCAGCGCTGAATGCCTATCACGCGCGTTTTGCTCCGGCAGATGTTGTCTGGAACTTTGCCCGGGCTGATGCGGGGAGAATAGAAGCACTTGAGCACGGATTGATGGTCGAGGGGGGAGATTCTGCGGAGCTACACAGTGGGCGAATTATCTTGATTGATAAGCTTGGTCAGATCCGGGGATATTTCCGTGCGGAGGATCAGGAAGACCTGGAAACTCTCAGAGATATTTTGCCACGGCTGGATTAGCGCTACCAGCTAAGCTTCACTCCGACGCCCGCATGGGCCGCCTTGGATAACCCCGAAACTCCACCCCTCAGACTGATCTCCTTAATCGATGCGCCACGTATCTGAACCGTACGCAAATCATATCCAAGTGAGGTCACGTCGGTAAATACTTCGCTGTCTTCAACGACGTCCTCTAGGCACTGTCCGCTTTCGTTACACAGGGAGCCCATTGCGGAGGAACGATTGATAGTATGGTTTAGAATCGTGGCGCTTAACGACCTTGGACTAATAGCGGCGCTCGGATGATCCAGCTCTGCCTGCGATAGGCGTGGAACCAGACAGAGTATAAACAACAGCGAAGAGGTGATCTGGCGCATGCTTTTTCGATAAAATTTGATCTGGGGAATTACTACGATCGTTTAGGGCGAATGCTTGACTGCTTAGCGCGCCCAAGTCGCGAGGCAGCTTAAATTCTGCGCTATGCGTAGAGCGCTGTAAGCAAATTTCGCAAACCCCTGTGGGTGATATTCCTTTATACTGCGCAGGTTCGATGCTATGGTGCGCGCGCATGAGCGCAGGCAGCCCCTATAAAATCAATCGAGAAAACTTCAAAGTGGCGTTCGCGCTCTTCGTGCTCGCCGCCACGATCAGGCTGTTTGATATCCATCATGCGGCTATCGTCCCAGATGAAAGATTGTGGCTTTCCAGGTCTTCCCGAATATTGACCCGGCTGCATGCCGATCCGGATGACGCCACTTCACATATGGTACAGCCCGGCTTAACTCCGGCCCTAGTCATGGCAGCCGGAGAGTTTGCAGCACATCGATTCAACGCGTTACTTCGGCTAAGCTTTGAAGATCGATTTCATATCTCCGATCTTGATGCCGCAAGATCGGCAAATGCGCTCTTTTCCTCCTTGGCATCGCCAGCGCTGTACTTGTTGGCCGCCGATCTAGTTACACCATTCGCAGCGCTGCTAGCCGGCGTCCTGGTCGCGCTGGACTCGGATTTGATCGGAGTCGCACGCTGGGCGCACCTGGATAGTGTCATGACCGTTGTAGTGCTGATCTCGGCATTGCTTTATCTGCAGGCGGTCAAACGCGGAGATTGGCGGTTAAAAGCGCTAAGCGGCGTTTTTTGGGGGTTAAGTATTCTTAGTAAGCCGACCGCAGGAGCTCTAGTCGTGTGTTTTCTGGTGTATCGTGGGCTTCGCTATCTATTGGTTCGAGAATATACCCGGGGCTCTGAACGAACGCTTCTTAGCTGGAGCGACATCTGGGCCGTTTTGATTGGACATCTAACCTTTGCCGTTCTGCACACCGGTATTTGGCACCGCAATCAGGAATTTCTCCAAAAACACCCGATTTGGCATCCCTCGATCGACTATGCCTTTATGTTTTCCCGCTTTCTTCACCGCCATGCGGTGATTGTGATTCCGATTCTTATCTTGTGCGGGCTCGCGGTCTGGTGCCTGCTGCGACGTGGATCGACTCGCCTAAGCTATCACCTCGCAGCAGGGCTCTCTGTGGTGAGCAGTGTGTCTCTGTTGATGACGATCTCTCCGGCGGTGAGTGAAAATCTTGTACGCTATTGGGTATGGGCGGCGGGCCTTTCGCATATGCAGGACGTGGTATGGGCTACAAATGCGTTACGTGAAAATCATCTTACCTACGGTTACTGGTCGCTAGTCTGGACGCAGCTGCCGGTTGTGGTTAGCGGGACGTTTCTAGTGTTTGTGATTTGGTCCGCTATCGGCGCTCTTCGAACGCGTAGTGAACAGCACTGCTATAATTTGTTCTTCGGATTAACTCCGATCCTCTGGCTGCTGCTGGTTGGTTCGGCTAACAAGCAAAATTGGCGCTATGCCTTGCCGATCTTGCCGCTGGTTTATCTGAGCAGTGCGGCCCTGGTTGGAATGCTAGTTGGATCCCGACTTAAGTCTCGCCGCCAAGAATATATCGCCATAATTTGTGCTGGTATGATGCTATTGGTTTACAGCGCCCAAAATGCTCCGCATTACTTCCTATTCAGAACCAGCTTGTCAGGCGGATTAGCAGGAGCTGTCGCCCGGTCAGAGCCTATCCCGGACTTTGCCGATGAAACTTTGATCGCCCAGATTAATCGCTTTGCGGCGGCGCAGCGTGCTCCGATCTCGATCTGGACAGGCGGCGATACTGAGATCCTGCGGATGGCGGCGAAGCGTTATGATAGCGAGGTCAGTCAACGACTACGCTTTGGCGCAAGGTCGATCGATGGCGCCGATTTTGCTTTGTTCTTCCCCAATTCGCTGAACCGGGCCGCTAGCGAGGAAAATCTACGCATTCTTTTCCCAGTCCCGGTACTGGCCTACACATTTAGAGAGGTGCCGTTGATTAAGCTCTTTAGGGTTCGGACTAGGGCTACCAATTCAGAACTTAGTCCGGCAGCACTCCAGCCGGTTGACAGCTCAGCCGATTAATAAAAGATGATAAGAGCCTTACTCAGAAACCTCGGCCTGCTGCTGCTATTAGCGATGCTGCCCTACGTCGCAGCTGCGCAAACTGCACTACGGGGCGTTAATGTCGGTCCAACCTTAACCGCCGGGGATATCGCAACCTTGGCCGAATGGAAGGTCAACTTAGTGCGCTTCAATCTTGTCTGGACCGAGGAAGCTGACAGCGCCGACCTGGCCAGCTACAATCAATGGCTGAATTCAAACCTGGAGATTCTCGATGCGTTGCTGCCAGTCTTTGAAGCCCATCATATCAAGGTGCTCCTAAACCTTCACACTCCGCCGGGCGGTTTCTACACTCGGAAGGGCTTGCCTCAACACCGTCTTTTTCGAGAAACGTGGGCACAGGATGCCTTCGATGATACTTGGCAAACTTTGGTCGCTCGTTACGCGGCTAACGCCACGATCTGGGGGTATGACGTGCTGAACGAACCGGCTGAGGGTAAACCTGCCGCCGGGCTGAAAACCTGGAAGGAATTGGTAGCGGAGGTCGCGGCTCAAATACGGGCGTCAGACTCGATTCATACGATCGTGATTGAACCCCCTTACGGCGATCAGGCGCGCTTTGGAGCAATCGACAAGGTGCCGGTTGAGAATGTGGTCTACAGCTTTCACATGTATTTCCCTTTGGCTTTTCTGCAACAGGGATTATACGGCCGACCGATTAAGTTTAATTATCCGGCCAAGGGTTGGAATAAGCGCAAGCTCGCGAACAATATGAAGCGAGCGCTGGCGTTTTCGGAAAAGAATGGCGTGCGCATTTACGTGGGTGAATTTAGTGCGATACGTTGGGCACCCAAGAACAGTGCCTACCGCTATCTTCGCGATCTTATTCCGCTGCTCGAGGAGCGCGGATGGGATTGGACCTACCACGCGTTTCGTGAAGCGGATGCCTGGAGCGTGGAACACGATACCAACAAGCGGCACAAGGATCCGGTGCAAACTCTGACCGATCGCGCGCAGCTCCTAATCTCGTACTTTGCTAAAAATTTATTCTAACGGGCGCAGCGCGGTAGTGCGCTAACACAGTGGCGCGGCCAGTTAACCCAGCAGCCACTCTAATCTCTAATTATCCGCTCGATCTCCTCAGCCACCGAAGGATCAACATCGTCATTTATCTGCTCCGCTTCGCTCCCGGGTTGTCGGGCGCGTCGCAGCCAGAACACGATCGCTCCGATTCCAAACAGGACGAAGATCGCTGGTACAAGATAGGCCGCGGCACCGAAGCCCGAGAAGCCTGGCGCAGCGCGGAGCTTGTCGCCGTACTTGGTCACTAATGCCTTGATGATTTGATCGGAACTCTCCCCGCTTGCTAATTGTTCCCGGATACGATGCTTTAGTTCAGCCGCATCCGGACTGGGACAATCGTTGAGCAGCCGCCCCGGGCAAAAGGGGCTCATTACGGTTGAATAGATCTGATGGGCGGTTTGATCGCTGGCTGCGTCGCTCTGCGCAAATACGAGCTGAGTCGTACTAACCACCAAACAAATCGCAATCAGTACCCCGTAAAATCTAAACCCCATAATGCTCCAGGTAATTCGAGATTCTTCCGTGCAAATCGTCATCGAGCACGAACCCGGAAGTGTTGTTGGTAGATAAGTAGCTCACAATCTGATGAACGTTTACAATCGGAAAGATGTCGATATTCAACGTTGTACGAGCTTCGTCCAGCGCTGAAAGAGCCCCTGTGCCCCGTTCGCAGCGATCAACCGCAATTACTACTCCAGTCAGTTTCGCTCCTAGCTCCCCCACTAGATAGGGGACGGTTTGTCGTAAGGTTGTCCCGGCAGTGATTACATCCTCGACCAGCAGCACCCGCGCTCCGGGCTTGATCGGATAGCCCACGATTTTGCCGCCATCCCCGTGGTCCTTCTCCTCCTTGCGGTCGAACGAGAACCCTTTGTTCTTACCGAAGAGCACCCATAAAGCCTGCGCCACCGAAACCGCGAGGGGTATGCCTTTGTAAGCCGGGCCAAAAACTAGATCGAAGTCGGACTTCAAGGTGTGTTCGATATGCCGGGCATAAAACTGGCCGAGTGCCTGGATTTTTTTCGCGTCGTTAAACTTTCCGGTATTGATAAAGTAGGGGGCCTGCCGACCCGACTTTAATTTAAAATCGCCAAAAAGCAGCGCCTGGCTTTCGATCATGAAATCAACAAATTGACACTGATTGTCGGTGAGCGGGGGTGATGCGGTCATACGTTTGCTGAAAGTATCATCAAACTTTGTCGAGCTGCACCAGGGCGCGCGTCTTTTCTGATGCGGCCGCCACCCTAGCCAAGCGAGGGCAAAAGACAGTGATTTCAGACAGTTGAGCTTCTAAGTTGAAGTGACATTTGGATTTTTAGGCCGTCGCTCGATCTGCCGATAAACTTCATAAGAATCGGGTACTTAAAACATAGTGGATAGCAGCACCTTTGAAGTTGTCCCTGGACAACTATTCGCAGGTAGATATTTTCTTGAGCGGCTCCTCGGTGAGGGAGGGATGGGCCGCGTGTATTTGGCGAAGGACACGCTACTTGAAAATGAAGTGGTCGCGCTCAAGGTACTGCACGGGGATCTTTCCAGGGATGAAAAGCACAGCAAGCGCTTCCTAAGAGAGGTTCAGCTCGCCAGGAAGGTAAGCCATCCTAATATTGTACGAACATTTGATGCCGGTACGGTCGGTGGACAGCTCTATTTTACCATGGAGTATGCGCCGGGGCAGAGCTTGAAGGAGCGGCTGCAGTTTGGCGCATTGGGAGCAGCAGAGGTCTGTCGAATCCTAATCGAAATCCTGGGCGGATTAGGAGCGATTCATAGCTGCGGCATTATTCATCGTGATCTTAAGCCCGCAAATGTAATTCTGGGTGAGAACGGGTCGGTCAAGATTGCGGATTTCGGCATTGCAAGAAACGGAGTCTCCGATCTCACCGGCCACAATGAACTGGTCGGCAGTATCGCCTATTTGGCCCCCGAGCTTTGGAAGGGGCGAGAGGTTTCGAACAGCGCTGACCTTTATGCACTTGGCATCATGGCCTATGAAATGCTTACGGGCGAGTTGCCATTCGAGGCCGAAGTTGCGGCCACCATGATGTGCAAACATCTGGAAGATAAACCGGTCCCGCCGGCGGAGCGGGTACCTGGTGTTCCGGGTTGGTTGAATGCATTAATTCTCAAATTGCTGGAAAAGGACCCGGCCAAGCGTCCGCAGTCGGCTGGGGAGCTTAAGAAGCTAATTGACAGCGCACTTAAGACCGATGCGGCTACGCCTGAACGAGATCGCGATACGAAGCAGGTCAATCCCATCATTATCACCGGTTCTTCCGGCAGCCCCGTTTCGAAAGCACCTGCACCGGTCCGTTCGATTAAGATCATCAGCGCGTCAGAAGAAGCACCGCAATTTGCAGCCAGCTCTGCAAACCGGGTGAAAATCGGAGTCGTGCGGCAGCGTTCTGTGCTTAAACAAACGAACAGCTCGGCTTTCGCTTCGCAAACCATTCAAAGCGTTGCCCAAGCAGCACCGCGTCGTTCTTTTCGCGCCATTCGAAGAGGTGCCATCGGAGTTTCGGTAGCCGCCGTTCTGAGTGCGATAGTACTCGGCCCTGGCTGGAAACTCGCCTCTTGGGCGGAGCAGCACACCGCCGGGCTTTCCCCCAATCTCTTCTTAGTTTCCCATATTTTAATTGCGGCGGTCTACTTGAGTGCGCTTAGCCTTCCGATCGTCCTGGCGGCTACAGCGTTCCGAACCACCCTAGCAACCGGTTTTAGTACGGGTGCTAGATTCGCGCTCGGGCTTAACCTGATTCTGTGTGTATGGTTTGGAACGCACGCTGCGAAAGCCGGGCTGGTCATACTACCACAAGCTTATGCGATTACGCCGCTTGGGGTGATCTCCGGGATCCGGAAATCGGTTCAGGCTGCCTTCGATAGCTGCTTGCTGCTTGCTCCGTTTGGAAGTTCTGGGTTAAGCCCCGAATTCGAAGCCGGGCTTATTTTTGTCGCTGCGATCTTTTTCGCGGTGCTCAGTTTAGGAGTGGCTACTCGGAAGAAGTCTTCTTGGAGCCGCAGCCTTATTGCCACCGGCGGTATCGGCGGCGCTGTGGTTCTGCAAAATATTCTTCTTAATAGTGCCATCTCCTATCTCTCTCCGGCTCTGATAAGTTTTAAACCGCTCGCCTTGTGGGATGGCGGACCATTTACGATCGTCACAAGCTCGGCTCAACTCACGGTGGGCTTTTGCGCCTGGATCCTCTTGACGGGGCTGCTGGTACGTCGACCTAATGTTGCTAGGCGCTAATTTTTTGTCAGTTGAACGAACAGAGGAGCCCTAGGCGCTTATACCAGGTTACCGCCAGATTCCGTTCAGAAAGATGGCCTTTTGAATCGAACCGAACGACGGGCGTTTTTGATGGACGGTCCGCTCGCTTAGTGCTATTGATGCTGACTTTATGAACACCGCGTTCAAAACCGTTTTGATCACGTTTGGTCTGGCGGAGCTGAATGAAAATGCATTAGCAGCGCTTTCCGTTCCCGAGCGTCCGGCGGCTCTCCATTCCGTCCAGATGGTGATGCCGGAACCTCAAGTTGCATCCGAAGGGCTACTGGCGTCGTTGCGCGAACGTCAGCGCGCCGAACGGGAGTTTGGCCGAATCGAGAACATGCCGCCCCGTCCCCTTGCTCAGGCTACTATGTCCTTGGCGCAGCTTTCGGCGGCACTCAACACTTCGCAACGCGCCACTTTGCACTTTGCTGGAATACGTCCCGATCGACAGCTCGTGCTGGTTACGGAGCAGCAGGTGCCCAACATAGATCCGCACTCGGAATACGATATCGAGAGTGTCTTTAACGTATTCATCGGAACCTCTCAGGAGCTCAAAAATTATCCGGTTCATGAGTTTAGTTCGCTAGCGATCGAAAGAATTTCGGAAGAGGGTCCCGACCGGTATATGGCAAGAATGGGGCGAGCGCCCGATACCGATTCGTCCTTCACCCGGTTCGCCCTGGATTTTATCGCTAAGGATTCTTCGGCTGTGACTTTGTATCTTGATACCGGCAATCCTTCGAAGCTGCGCTTCACCTCCTCCGCTGATCGACATGAGCTATTTGAGGAGCTTCAGGGCCAGAGCTGGCCGGAGTTTGTCCGTGATGCTGGTTTCGCTCCGGACGGAGCTCCGCAGTCGGAACCTTCCGTTAAATAGTCTCTTGTTGCCCAAGGGAGTCCTATCTAGCCAGATCTCTTAAAGATTTAGGGCGCAACAACGACCACACGATTGACCTCAAACTCTCCATAACACTATCCGGTATGGGTTCATCTCTGTTTTGAACCGAGGTCTTTGGCAATTGAATACGTGTAGTGAGAAACAAACGCTTCAAGCGTTTGTCTAACCTTTCTTTATCGCCGCTCGCAAAGCGGCGTGGATTAGCTGCAATACTAATCGTGCCTGGATGCTTCAGCGCACGGTGTTCTCTCGAAGCCGTTCCGGTGGAATCGGACCGGTACAGAAAGGAAAAGCAGTATGCTCGCAATCCTCTCGATCGCGCTGTTCCTGATGTGTTTCACCCCCCTCGTCTTGAGCGGCTTGTCGCTCGTCAGGAGGGGGCTCCGCGGGAGCGAAGCTCTGAGTCAGTTGTTCAGGGGAGCAATGGCCAGCGGTGTTTTGCTGGTGTGCTTCTTTGTCTTCAACTGGTACCTGACGTTCCGGTGTGATCTGCTCTGGTACGAGCAGCTCGGACAGCTGGAGATCTTCCTCAAGCCGTTCCTGCTGAAGTGGGGGATCTTCTTCACCTCTGCCATCCCGTCCGCACTTTTGGTGTGGCTCGCGGGTGCGGTGATGTATCCTCTGCTCTCGCAGGCAAGCGGCAAGAACGAAGTTCGGCTGAGCCTCGTCAAGTTCCTCCATGGCTGCGCTGCAGTGCTCTCGGGTGGGGTGATCGGCTCGTTGCTGGCTTCGGCGTGGCAGAAGTTCGTGCTCTATGGAAACGGAGATCTGGTAGGCAAGGCCGATCCGATCTTCAGGCAGGATATTTCATTCTACCTGAGCCGTCTCCCCTGGCTGAATGCGGTCTCGGATGCGGGCACATGTCTGGCATTCATGATGCTGCTGTCGGCGGTGGCCGTCGGCGTGGCCGCATCACAGACGGTGACCTTCAACCAGGCTGCGGAGGAGCGTTACATCGGAGGAGCTCTCAAACGAGCTGCTCTCATGGGCATTCCGCTCGCTCTGGCCTTCGCCGCGAGTGCCTACCTCGGCAGGTTCAATCACCTGTTCGAGAAGAATCACCGCGTATGGGGGGTGTCCTGGGTCGTCGATCACGTCGAACTCCCTCTCCAGACCGTCAACATTGCGGTGTGGATTGGGATCGCAGTGCTGCTGCTGCTCACCGGGCTTGGAGTCTTTCGCATGCGGCTTCGCACGGCCCTGATCAATCTGGGCGTGGTGCTGGCCGTGGAGTTCGTGGCGGGGATCATTCTTCCCGCCGCCATCCAAAAGTGGTACGTCTCGGGAAACGAGCAAAGCTTCGAGCGGCCCTACCTGGCTCACACCATGGCGGGGACGCGCTTTGGGTTTGGACTCGACTCCGTCAAGGTGATGGAGATGATGCCGAAGACGGAGCTCACCAAGGAAGAACTCCTTCACAATCAGAAGACTCTGGAGAATGTGCGACTCTGGGACTATCGGGCGCTCGCACTCACTCTGGAACGTGAACAGGAGCTGCAGCCGTTCTACACCTTCCCCGACGTGGACGTCGATCGTGACTCCATTGGCGGGCAGTATCGCGAGATCATGCTCGCCAGCCGTGAGGTGAACTTCGCGGATGTGCCGCAAGAGGCTCACACCTGGCAGAACGAGCACCTGGTCTATACCCACGGGTATGGGCTGACGCTCTGCCGGGCCAATGAGTTTCTGCCGACCGGCAGCCCGAATTTGATCGTTCGGGATATGCCGCCGGTTAGCACGGTGCCGGGATATGGAGTGACGCGCCCCGAGATCTACTTCGGGGAGTTGACCTCCAGTTACGTGCTGGTGAACACCAGGGTCGATGAATTTTCGCATCCGTCAGGATCAGGTTCAGTCACCTCGCGCTACGCGGGGCAGGCTGGCGTGACCCTTGGGCGCGGATTTCGCCGACTCGGCTTCGCGATGCTGTTTGGCGAGGACCGCATTCTGACCTCGGGCCAATTGAAGCCCGAGAGCCGGGTGCTGTGGCATCGCACCATCAGGGAGCGGGTCAAGCGACTGGTGCCGTTCGTGGTCCTCGACCACGACGAGTACAAGGTGATCCGTCACGATGGGTCGCTGGTCTACATGTTGGACGGATACACCGTCAGCTCGGGAATGCCTTTCTCGGAGGAGTATCAAACCGAGGAGGCGAAGTTCAATTACATCAGGAATGCGGTGAAGATCGTCGTCGACGCCTACCACGGAAGCGTGGATGTCTATGCGTTCGACGAAACCGATCCGATCCTCAAGGCCTGGCGTAAGAGCTTCCCCAAGCTGATCAAGCCGTGGTCCGCCATGCCGCTCGATCTCAAGGAGCATGCGCGGTACCCGGAAGATCTGATCAACATCCAGGCCGAGCGCTGGACGACCTATCACATGACCGACCCGGACGAGTTCTACGGACGGGGCAATCAGTGGGAAGTCGCACAGGAGATGTACGGGGACTCGGGCGAGAAGCAGACGGTGGAGGCGTACAACGCCATCATCAAGCTTCCTTCTGAGAGCCGTGAGGAGTTCCTTCTCATGGTGCCCTTCACACCGCGCGGTAAGGTCAACCTCGCTGGCTGGCTGGCTGGACGTTCCGACGGGGAGCATCTCGGGAAACTGATCGCGTACAAGTTCCCGCGGAATGTAAACGTCAGTGGCACGATGATGATCGAATCGCGGATCAACCAGCACGAGGAATGGAGCAAGGATCTGACCCTCTGGCGACAGAAAGGATCGGATGTCATTCAGGGCAACTTGCTGGTGATTCCGATCGAGAACGCGCTGTTCTACGCGGAGCCGATCTACCTCCAGTCCAAGACTTCTCCGATGCCTGAGCTCACCCGAGTCGTGGTCGGGTTCAGTGAATCGAGGCTGGCTTGGGGTAGAAACTTCGACGAAGCGATCTCGAATCTCTTCTCTGAGGATCAGCGCGTCGAGACTGGGCCTGCCCTGTCCCGGAGCGAGGTTCCCATCGGAGGAGTGACGACGGATCGAAGCGCAATCCATCGCGCCAGGGTGCTGATCGGGGAGTATCGCGAGCTTCAGTCGCGTGGTCGATTTGGCGACGCGGGCAAGAAGCTCGAGGAGCTCGATCGGCTGCTCTCGGAGGACAAGTAGCTTTCGAACTCGAGAAAGGAGTCTCACCATGTATCGATGCAATAAGGTTAACCACCTCCGGGGACCCCCAAGGTCCCCAATTTTTTTACTCACGAGTTGAATGGGGTTGCAGAAGGCGTAACTTTGAGATCAAATATTCCGAAGAGGGTTGATATTCCTCCGCAGCTTACAAGCAGTAAAACTTCGGGCGGCCGTCAAGTATCCGGCAGCATGCTCAACTATAGCTCGTCAGATTTAGGGTCCTTTCAATGCGTAAAATTTTCGGGATCGGGCTCGCTAAAACCGGCACAAAGTCGTTGGTTGAGGCTCTGCGCATATTGCAAATTAACGCCGTGCATTGCTTGCCCCGAGAAGCGGGGATCGTCGATGAGTACGAAGCGCTTGCTGATACTCCGATTGCTACCCAGTTTGAACTGTTAGATCAGCTCTTCCCCGGCTCGCGGTTTATCTGCACAGTGCGCGATCAGAAAGCTTGGCTCGAATCTTGCCGCAAGCACTTCATCCGTCCGCACCAAAGGGCTGTGGATAATATCTATCGGCTGAAGATGTTCAATTCCTTGGTCTTTGATCAGGAGATATTCGAACAGGTCTATGCCGCGCATCAGGAGCGCGTGCGTGCATATTTCAGGGGGCGAGAGAAGGACCTGCTGTATTTTGATTTGGCCGGAGGCGAGGGCTGGCCAAAACTGTGTGCATTTTTGGAGCGGCCCGTGCCTGAGATTCCATTTCCTCATCGCAACCAACATGGAGACGAGCTGCCATTCATAGCTTAGTCCCGCAGCTGCATTTTATAACTCATGAAATTTCCTACGTTTCACCGCACTATGCAGCTATGCAACCCCATCCCAAAACTGCCCATAACATCTATGATAATTAACCTCCTTGGATACGGAAGCACGATGTTCAAAGGTTTGGTCACGGGGCAGCTCGAAACAGGCAGCGTCTTCATCAGCTCGCTGGGTTCTGAGCTTGTGCATCCGGGGCTGATCCTCGATGCGCTCGATAATTCCGTTACATTCACTAGCGCTCCGCAGATCTCATCAGATGGCGTGCTTCTGAAAAATGCGCGTGCTTATCTTAATGTAGCATTGCGTTTCATTGATGGTGCCCGGGTTCGATTCAGCCATTACCCGGTGCTGCTGAAGGCCGGCTCCCGGATTACACTTCTTCCCGAGCGCAAGCTGGATCAAGCGGCTTAAATTAGACCTGCCAATAGAGCTTTGGTGAAAATACCGATCGATTTTGCGTCGCGAAGCTCGCCATTCGCAATTGCATTTTCAATTTCTTGTCGGCTTAATTCCACCGGCTCAATGATTTCATCCTCATCCAGCTGCTGCGCGGTCTTCTGAAGCTCGGAAGCAAAATAGAGATGCTGAATTTCATCACAGAACCCGGGGGCTGGGTATAAGATCCCGAGATGCTTCCAACTGCCCCCAGCAAAACCGGTTTCTTCGATCAGTTCCCGGTGCGCGCATAGATCAGGAGCCTCGCCCGGATTGAGTGTGCCGGCAGGAAATTCGAGAATAGTTTGACGAAGCGCGTGCCTAAATTGTTTGAGCAGAATATAGCGATTCACGGAAAGGCGCGGAAGTATGACCACGGCTCCGGGGTGCTTTACGATATTACGGGTGATGGGGTGAGAGTTACTCAAGAACTGTTCCTCTGCGACCTCGAACGAGCGGCATTTAAAAACAATCCGGGATTGCTGCAGTTTGGGATCGTGCTGGTCCACTACATTCTCGTTTAGTTAAATCTCAATCCGTGCCAAACCGAAGCGCGCCCGCGCTAGCTTGCGAAAATCAGTTACGCGCCGATCGGAGACCCCCTTGAAAGCTTCAAGGTATCCGCGGAGCTGTTCATCCGAGCGACCCTTTCTGAGTCCGATCTCCAGCTCGGAGTTGAAGTCAGGAACGACCAGCTGCTTCAAGAGTCGATCTACATCGATTCGGGCCAGCGTGCCTTCCAGCCGGACGCCTGCGGCGACCGATAATCCCGGCTCTTTAGAGTTAAGAGTATGCATCAGAATTCGTTTGTGCTGCGGGTCCTTGGGGTTTAGCAGCCGGATCCAGATGAATTTTAGCTCAGGCGATTCATGATGCCGCACATAAGACGCCAAGGCTCCTAAGGTCTCTTTATGCAGCTCTGCGCCGGCCACAAACTCCTGTGCGATGGCGTCAACCATTCCCGGAGTATACGGATCATGCCAGAAAAAATCTAAGAACCGGGAGGCGAGGTAGCCCAGCGGGAGGGGACCTAATGCCTCTGCCGCCGGATATCCCGAAGGCAACGAACGAATATTGCTCCCACGACTGTGCATAACAGCAAATATACTGCGCGTGCTGCTCGAAGCAAGATTTTTTAAGATCTTAAAGCGTACCGTTGATCGCAATCTCACGCTTTGCGACGCCGTCGATTCCGATAATCTGGGCCGTGATTCGGAGAGGAGTTTGGGTCCAGTCGATTCTTAGCGCGCCAAAATTATCGTGGGGATAGATTTCGCCAATTCGATATCGATTAGGCTCCGAAGGAGTCTTGTTCAACGAGGCATTTAGCGAGCTGGAGGTGATCTCAAATAGCGGAGAGCTCAGTTCAGCATCGGCGGCTGAAATCTCAGCAACGTGCCGGTCTCCGCTCAGCACCAGGATCTCTCCTCCATTGGCATGCGTGAGCTCGCGCAATAGCCTTTCACGTTCGACCGGAAAATTCCCCCATTTCTCGAAATCATGCTCAACCGGTAAGAACTGAATACTCGATACGATTATTCGTAGAGCCGCAGGCTCCTGGAGCTCATTGATTAGCCACTTCCACTGCGTCTCGCCCAGGATCCCGGCCCAGGGCTTGTCCGATGGAAGGTACATGTCCTTCCGCGGCCCGCCAATCTTGGGATTCAGGTCGTCACGAAAATAGCGCGTATCTAGGAGGAGGATCTGCAGCCGTTTAGGCTCGCTCCCAAAGTAATAGCTGGTGTATACCCCGGCGTGACCACGCCGCGGATCCTGGGGGGCAGCATCTAAAAAATCGAGAAAGGCTCTCTGCGACTCACGTTTGGTCGGCAGCCGAAAACCAGCGTCATTTTTTCCGAAGTCATGATCGTCCCAGGTGGCAATTAGCGGGATGTCGTTCCAGATCGGCACAAAGTCGGGGCGACCGCGTAAACTCTGCCAGTCCGCGCGGAGTTTTTGAATACTGCTCGTATCGGCATAGATATTGTCGCCCATCATGATCCAGAGATCGGGATGCTGGCGATAGAGCGTTTCCAAGATCGGGGATGGGCGGTTCAATCGAAGGCAGGAACCGAAAGCGATCTTTGAGGGCAAGGTAGCTATATCTCTTTCCTGAATTGGAAGGCCCTTGCAGACCATCGGCAGCAAGAGTGCGCAGATTAGGATTAGAAGGTTGTTTCGGGTCCAGTTCATTTTAACCTCGTGATGGTTACCGCGCTGCTGGTGTTGGAGCCAGCATATTTTAGCGAAGTGGTCTTGTCATGCTTTAAACTAGCCCGATTGAGCAATGGCCTACCTGACGGCGTGACAAGCGGTAGACTCCAGCTCGTAATTAAAGTGCCGCGCTTTCGAGAGACCGCATAAATCCGCTATACTGCATCCTAAGCAATGACACGACGATTCAAACACGCGCCCGCACTTCCGTCCTATCTTGCGGCGCTAAGCGTGATCTTGCTCTTTGCTCTTTGGCTCCGCTGGCCGGGAATCGGCATGGGATTACCTTACTTCTATCGTGAAGATGAAGCGCACCATTTTAACCGCGTCGTCGAGATGGTCAAAGAGCAGCGGTTGGATCCGGAATACTTCCATAAGCCTTCGCTGCACTTCTATTTGCGCATGCCCGTAGTGTATGCCTCCTTCTTATATCTGAAGAGCGCGGGCGTGATTAGTTCAATGCGTGAAATCGTGACGCGCGACCCCTTTGGGTTGGGCGGGTATGCGCTTTCGGCTTCGCATCCGAGTGTGGTGAAGTGGAACCGGGCGCTTAGCGTCCTGTTTAGCTTGGGGTTAATTATCTTTGGCGCCGGCTGTGCGCGGCGTCTCAGCAATTCGAATGCCGCCGCGTTAGGGACGGCATTCCTCTTGGCAGTTTCTCCCCCCTTAATCGACAATGCGCCGATTATCGGAGTGGATGTACTAATGGCATTATGCTGCACCGCGACCGTCTACTTTGCGCTGCGCAGCTTCGATTTAGAATCCCGCCTGAGCTTATTTCTATGCTGCGTTGCTGCTGGCCTGGCGGTTTCCAGCAAATACAATGCGCTGCCGGTCATTGCGCTGCCGATAATTGTTTTAATTCTTGGGCGAAACTTCCGGAAGACCGACTGGGCGATGGCGGTGACGGTACCGGCGCTCGTCTTCTTCGCAACCTCTCCATATATTTTGGTAAACGCCGCACTCTTCGCGGAGCATCTAAAATACGAAGTTTGGCACTACGCGATCGCCGGCCATGAGGGGCACACAGCAGAGCGGGGTTGGCCGCAGTTTCTGTTTTACATCAGCTGGCTGAATCGCGAAGGGGTTGGACTTGGTATTTTAGTTACTGCCGGCGCCGCGCTGATCGCCATGGGCCTCTCGCTGGATCGGCGCAAGGCGCTTTTTTTGTACTTCCCCTTGATCTATTTCTTGATGATGGTCATGCAGCGCGCCAATTTTGAGCGCAACATGCTGGTAATCCTGCCGTTCGTTGCGGCCCTCGGCTTCTGGGTGGTAGAGCTCTTCTGGTCCAATACGGCGCTACGCGGCTCGGGAAAAAATGTTACGGCCGCGTTGCTATGTCTGCAGCCCCTTTGGTTGGGGGTCGCCTTCCGTGGTACTCAGGTCGATATTCCGGAAAGTCGGCAGGCTGGAGCAACCGCGATTGTGGCTTTGGCAACCGGTTCGCAAGAGCTTGCGGTTTCGAATCAGCTGCGGTTCCCGCGAGCGATCATGGCATTGCCGGGAGTGCGGGGAGTTAACCAAGATCAGATTAACGCGGCCCAGCTGTATCTTACGGGCTTTGACTATCTAGTGCTGGGTCCCGATCCGGAATCTGAGGGCGCCATCCTGCCGGCTTTCCTCTCGTTGCAGCAGAGTTTTCCTGGAATCAGCCAGCGAGAACGCATTACGATCAATCCGGAAATACGGATATTTAAATTCTTGGATGGGCCCGCGCTGGAGAGTGCGATTGAGGCTGCTGCGCCTACGGTTCCAGTTGTATTTTCATCTGATCCGCAGACGCACTGCGCGCGGGATGGTGCTGCCGCTGTTAGTGAAGGCGAGAAC
Source organism: Oligoflexia bacterium (assembly GCA_019694515.1). Lineage (GTDB taxonomy): Bacteria > Bdellovibrionota_C > UBA2361 > UBA2361 > JBGSMV01 > JAIBBU01. Next base: position 163,747 of record JAIBBU010000001.1, read on the forward strand.
TATTGCTGGATTGATCGGCGCCGGGATGCGGTGTCCCTTAAATTGTCGAATCCCGCGCGGGGCGGCTTCATGACTATAAGTTTCGAGATCATGTCGCCGTGGGTAGGACAGAGTTTAGAATTGGAAACGGCGGGCGTTAAGCAAGCGATCGATCTAACCGGAGTAAAGCCGGGAGAGTGGCTTAAAATTTCTGAGAAGGTGCCGGTGCCCCCAGGAACGAGAGAGATAGTGACTAAGGTTCGACTGACCCAAGTGCATTCGCCTAAGAATTTGGGAGTATCGGAGGACCCGCGGCGGCTAGGGATCGCTGTTCGTAAGATGAAGGCAGCGTAGCGGGCGACCATTCGCGCCGCGAGAACCGGAAATCTCTTGTAATCCCCTATTAGAGAGAGATCACCGCTAAATTAGGCCTCGATTGACTTAACTGCTCGCTATCCTTATTTTGAGGGGGCTTACGAGCGTCATAGCGAGTAAATATGTATGTCGTAACCGGCGGAGCCGGATTCATAGGGAGCGCATTTGCCTGGCGTCTAAATCGCGAGGGCATCGATGACATACTGATCGTGGATGATTTGGGTGAGTCGGAAAAGTGGTCCAACCTTACGCCGCTACGCTACACCGACTACATGCATAAGCATTCTTTTCTAGAGGCCCTTAGCACCAATCACTTCGGTGATCAGATTGATGCGATCGTTCATATGGGTGCCTGTTCCAGCACCACCGAAAACGACATGGATTATCTGATTACCAACAATGTGCGTTACTCTCAAAAACTTGCGACATATGCGGCGGAAAAGAAGATCAGGTTTATTTATGCCAGCAGCGCAGCCACATACGGTTTGGGTGCCGAGGGCTTTTCGGACGATCCCGCAAAAATAAAATCGCTTTATCCGATTAATCGTTATGGATATTCCAAGCAGCTTTTTGATCTTTGGGCTCTTCGTACCGGTATCCTGGATCACGCGGTCGGGCTGAAATTCTTTAACGTCTACGGACCCAACGAATATCACAAAGGTGATATGCGAAGCGTAGTGCTTAAGGCGCGCAATCAAATTAAAGAAGTTGGTAAGGTGCGGCTCTTCAAATCGAATTCGCCGCAGTTCAAAGATGGCGAACAGATGCGCGACTTCGTCTACGTCAAAGACTGCGTGGATGTGATGTGGTGGCTGCTGCAGTATAGGAAGGTTAACGGATTATATAATTTAGGTTCTGGTAAGGCCCGGAGCTGGAAAGACCTGGTAACTGCGGTTTTTAAGGCGCTTGGGAAAAAGCCGCTAATTGAGTTTGCGGAGATGCCTAAAGAGCTTAGTTCGCAATATCAAAACTTTACCGAAGCTGACATGTCGCGGCTCTCGAAGGCCGGCTGCAAGGTGGATTTCACCTCGCTTGAGGATGGGGTAAGTGATTATGTACTTAATTATTTAGAAAAAGCCGAACCTCATCTTAAACAGTAAATGAATCCAAGAATTAGCTCGCCCTTTCGTGATCTGCCCTTTATGGGGGTGATCTATGTCGTTGTCGAAGCGATGAAGCTCGGATATTCGGCGGAAGATCCGGAATGGACCAATCTAGGCCAGGGTCAGCCGGAAGTGGGGCCTTTGCAGGGGGCGCCGGAGCGTGTTGCGGAGATCCAGCTGCAGCCTTCGGACCATGCGTATGGTCCGGTTGAAGGCTTACCGGCGCTACGCGAGCTCATTGCCGCGCACTATAATCGTCTTTTTCGCAGTGGAAAATCCTCTCAGTATGGCGCTGAAAACGTAGTGGTCGCTGCGGGAGGGAGAACTACCATAACCCGTACGATTGCAGCGCTGGATGCAATTAGACTTGGCTACTTCACCCCCGACTACACGGCCTACGAAGACGTGCTAACGGCGTTCTCCAGAGTGCAGTGCGAACATATTCCGCTTTCGGCTGAACAGGGATTTGCTATATCCCCCGACGAGCTGACGCAAATTGTAAAATTTAAGAAGCTGCAGGCGCTGTTGATCAGCAACCCATGCAATCCTACCGGTAGAGCCATTCAGGGCAATGAACTTAAGAGCTGGGTGCAGATGGCCAGTGCTACCGGCTGTGCGCTGCTTATGGACGAATATTACTCACATTACATCTGGAACGGCGCTGACCGAGCGGTCAGCAGTGCCCAGTTTGTAGATGATGTAAATTCTGATCCCGTTATCGTGATCGACGGCCTAACCAAGAATTATCGATATCCGGGTTGGCGATTGGGCTGGGCCATTGGGCCCAGAGATATGGTGCGCCGTATTACCGCGGCAGGCAGTTTTATTGACGGGGGCCCCCCGCGTCCGGTGCAGCGCGCTGCGTTGGAGGTATTGCAGAGCAACCGAGCTGATCAAGAAACGGCGGCAGTGCGCCGCAATTTTGGTGAAAAGCGCGATGAAATGCTGCGTCGCCTAAAGAGCATCGGCATTGAGTTTCCGTGCGAACCGGAAGGCACATTCTATGCGTTCGGTTCAGTGGCTCGTTTAAAGCCGCCCTTTAATAGCGGGCAGAGTTTCTTCCGAGAGGCGCTCAAGCACCGGGTGATGACCGTCCCCGGAGAATTTTTTGACGTTAATCCGCACAAGACCAGAAAAGATCCATCACCCTTGAGGAACTTCGTCCGCTTTTCGTTTGGTCCGCCCATGCCCAATATGATTAAGGGGCTGGAGAGATTGGAGCAGATGGTGCGCGGCTAGCTCGCCGTGACGGCGATTGAGCTCCGATCCACTGCTGCTGTGGTGGTTACATATTGCGAGGACAATAATTCTGTCATTGCGAACCCGAGCTTGGCGAGGGTGAAGCAATCCCTACCATTTTGCCTAGCAGTGCAAATACTCCGAGGTTGGGGGTGAGGGGATCCTCTTCCCGTTATAATTGGGTAAAGCAAAGAGTGATTCAGCGTTAGGGATTGCTTCGCTTCGCTCGCAATGACAAGCCGCGAGGCAAGCTTTGGCCACGCACGCAACGACAGGAATTTTGTCCCCGCTTTGCAGGACATCTGCAATTGCGAGGAGCTAAGCTAGGCGACAAATTCTCGGCCAATAGTTCGCTCTCCACCAGCTAGAGTAAGATTCCAAAAATCAGGCGCACCTCTACACTCTCCTCATGCACCAAGTTGAGATTGTCCTGCGAGCCTTCTCCGTTGCCCCAAATCTGCGGAAGCACGGTCAAGGTTGCCCACCACTTCGGTGCGCCATAATGCAAATTCGGTCCGACGGAGAGCACGTTATACTCTTGTCCTGAGAGATCAAAGCCGCCTGGATAGGCGCTTTTATTCCGAAACTCAACGCCCGCGCTCCAGGCGTCGGCAAAACGGTAGGCGGCGCCGGCAGTGAGTTCCAGCGTGCCTTCATGTTCTGTGCGGTTGTCTTCACGCTCCCACTCGGCTTCGTAGACTGCATTCGCGGCAAAAACGAACCGCTCAACCTCTTTACTTAACAGGAGTTTGCCCTCGATTTCGTACTCAATTCCATCGGTGGCAAGCTCCACGTAGAGCGCCGAACCGATCGGTTCCAGGTGCGGATTGCTGAGTTGATAGACCCATTCACTGGCCACTCCTTTGAATTCTGTCTCTGATTCCTCATCTGGAACCCCATCGGCATGCACGCTGTCCCAGTTGAGATAGAAAGCGGTCATGAGTTTATCGGTGATGCCATATTCGAACTCAGTGCGGAGATTCCATTCAGAATAGTCGCCGTCTTCTTTGCCGTTCTGATTGGTGATCCACTGCTCGACCTCCCACTGGTTTTCAGGAAGCACAGTGGATTCGTAAACATAGGTGAAATAACGCTCATCGCAGTTTGCTCTGAATGGAGCAAATAGCGCCAAAAGGACTAGGACAGTTACGGTTCTCTTTAGCATATGCATCTCCTTAATATTTATTGGTTGGTAGGGCCAAAGCCATCACTAAGCGTGTGTAAGAATGCCACTAGGTCGGAAATCTCTGCGGAGCTAAGTCCCAAATTCCCTAATTCGTCGTGGTTCACATTTTCGGGCACCTCGGGAGGGCTAAAACTGCCCAGGTCGCGAGAGTTATAGAAGCGCACGACAGTCTCTAAATCATTAAATACCCCGTTATGAAAATAAGGGGCGGTTTTTGCGATATTTCGTAAGGTCATTACTTTTTGTTTGCCGCGATCCTCCGCACGCTCGGTTGTGGCAGCTAAACCGAGATCTATAAAATTTGCGCCCTCCGGATTTATGTCCAAGCCTTGTTTGTAAAACGGATTGCTGGGATTTTTCGGAACGCCAAGATTGTCGAAAGTGAAATCGGTAAAGAGCGGGGGAGCGCCACTACTGCCGGTTGAGGGATGACAAGCCGCGCAGTTTCCCTTGTTCGGAGAGTTGAAGAGGGCGAGGCCGCGAAGCTCCTGGGCGGTAAGTTCAACCGCCCCGGATAGGTAGTAATCGTACTTGGAGGTAAATGGCGCAAACTCCTCGGTGCGTTGATACTCGGCGATCGACCCAGCCAGGGCGTCGAAAGCGCGGTCTACATCGTCAAAAATATCCTCCCCAAGAGTTGCTCTGAACTCTGTAGCCAAATCGGAGGCGGCTAACTTAGAGACCACTTCCGCCTTACTAGAGTTGTTCATTTCAAGCGGGCTTAGTAGCGGGCCCGCGACCTGCGCCTCAAGCGAATCAGCGCGTCCATCCCAAAACAGTCCACCGAAAAAGATCTGTTCGGTGCCATTGAAAGCCAGGGGTGGAGCGAAGTGCGCGTAGGTTAGTGTCGGAACCTGACGGCGTCCGCGGACCCCCGCAGCACCGACAGCGGTTGGTAGGATGCTAGCAGGGGACGAAAACGCGGTGTTCTCATCGTGGCAGCTAGCGCAGGCTTGACCAGGGGGATTAGACAAAGCTGGGCTATGGAAGAGCTTCTCGCCAAGCGCCGCGCGGCTGTTACGAAGCTGGTCGGTTCCTTTGGAATCGCAGCCCGCCAAGGTGGAAACCGCAACGCCATAAAACATCAATAATATTAGAACCTTGTGCATTTAAATCGGCATTCCTATGTTTTGCTTGGTATAGCTATCAAAAAGAAGAGATGGCTGCAAGAGATTTGAATACCAGATTTTATGATTTAGTACTGAATTAGATAGGGCTAGTTTTTAGGCGGTTTCGGTCGTGCGCGGCCCCGCAAAGCCTGTTCGCCGCCGATGGCAAAATCGGATTCTTCCCGCAGTTGTGGAATGGCCCGGCCTCAATCTTCTTCAGCTCTTTCGTGCCATTCTGATTTTCACTGAGGCTCGGGGGCGTTGATTCGGATTAATCGTTAGTTTGCACGACGGTGCCGGCTGGCGGCCGCGATTGCCTTGCCGTGCGCTTACGGGTAATTCTTATTAAATGCCGAGTAGTAGTCTGAAGGCATTAATTACCGCTGGCGGTACCCGCGAACCGATCGATGACGTACGTGTCATCACTAATTTATCCAAGGGCCGATTCGGCACGATCATAGCACGCGAACTTGTGCGGCAGGGAGTTGAGACCACGCTGCTCTGCAGTCATGAGGCTGCAGAAGCGGTTGCGGTTGAGGATGACCTGCGCGTGGAACGGTTCTCATCATTTGCTGATCTTCGTGAGAAGATGGAGGAATTAGTTCCGCGCTTCGAGCCTGATTTGTTATTTATGGCGGCGGCCGTTAGCGATTACAGCCCCGTTCGAACCATCGGTAAGATCGATTCCTCGGCTGAAGAGCTGTCAATTACTTTAAGGCGAAATATAAAGCTGCTCTCGCAGTTGAGAGCGCTGTGCGGCGTCGAAACTTTCATCGCTGGATTCAAGCTCACCTCGGGGCTCTCTAATGACGAAATTTATCAACTTGCTCTAAGGCAGGTTTTAGATAACCGCATCAATTTGACTGTCGCTAATGATCTCAAGCGGCTCGATAAACTCCGTAATTTGCATCCGATCATGATGGTTACCCCGGAAGGCGGCGCGCTGCATGTTATCAAATCCCGGGAGGAAGTCGCGGTTGAATTGGTGCAATTTGTTTTGCAGCGGCAAAATGTGCGCTGGTTTAAAACGGAAACAGCTCCGCGGCTAAGCAGTGTAGATACCGAGCGGCGAAACATGGCAGCGGAGCTGCTGCGCTTTGCGCAAGAAGCGCTCCTATTGAGCGGTTCTCCGGGGAATGTTTCAGTGCGCGCCCTAGCGGGGACGGAATCAGAGCAGAGCTTAGTCATCACCCCCCGAGGGGTTGATAAGTCCGAGCTGAGCGCAGAAGAGCTCTTGGATGTTACGGTGAACCTAAATGAACGCAGAGTTCTGTGTGATCAGAGAGGGGCGCTGCGGAGCTCGATCGATACTGGTGTGCAAGCACTGATTTATCGGGAGCTGCCTGACGTAACGGCGCTTCTACATTTTCATGCCGGCAAGTCCTTGGTGTTAACACAAAGCTGCACCACCTTTCCTTATCCGTGCGGAACGGTCGAAGAAGCGACAGAAATTATAGCTGCAGTTGAAGCCACTCCCCTGAAGGTGTTGGAGCCCGCTCAGGGGTTCTGCGTTGAGCTTGTCCATCACGGCTATCTGATGGGATTTGCAGCGGGGCAGGTTGAGGCACTTACACGGCGTTGGAAACAATTGACCGCACAGTATGCCCTGCACCTTGAGGAAGTCGGGGAGCCTGGGATGCTGCCGCAGTTAAGGCTTCATCCCATCTTCAATCATAATTTCTTGGTTGGAGTGCTGGCTGAGGGGCCGTTAGGATCATCTATTTTTATCGCTCCAGACAGCCGGCGGGCCGGACTGGGCGATAAACTAGTCACTAAACTGATCGAGAGGGGCGATACGGTAGTGGCCCATGATCTTTGTGAAGTGAAAGATTTTTATGTTGCGCGCGGATACAGCTCGGAACAGCAGGGGCAGTTCTTTGTTCTGACTCCCCCGACCCGCCGCTCAGATCTGATCGCAGCTGCTTCGGTTTGTTTATTTTATCCTCCGACGCGCGAGGTCCTGTTAGGCGAGCGTCTAGTAGAGCCCTGGAAGGGATTCTATGCGTTTCCCGGTGGCAAAGTGGAGACAGGAGATGCTGACCTCCTCTCGGCGGCAGTTCGCGAGTTTAATGAGGAGGCAGGTATCCAGCTGCAAGGGGTAGGGGCAGAACGCGAAGTTTCGATCTATGTGGGTTGTCTAGATAACTCCCGAGCGTATCACGTCTCTAATTTCCTAGTTTTGGCCGAACAGCGAATGCAACCTCAGCCATCCGAAGAAATGGCGTGTCGCTGGATTGAACTGGGGGAAGCGCTTAAGTTGAAGCTCGGTATCGGCACTAGGCGCGTATTGCGAGAGTTGCACGATTCATTCTTGGCTTCATAACCGCCGGGGAAATCCCACCCCGAGTGCTGATTTAAGCTTAGGCCGTAATTGAGACTTGATGTCGCTGATCGACGATCAGCGCGCGCACCGGCGGTAGAGCACGGGCGAGTTGCTGCGCTGTGTCAAGCGGCACGACCGAGAGTGTCGTAGCTAGTCCATCAGCCCACAGCGCGTTGGGCGCAATCACAGTTACCTGTTGGTTGAAGTGTGCCGATCTTCCGGTGCTGCAATCGATTAGATGGGTCTGTCGGGCTCCGTCGACGAACCAGAAATTTCGGGCATCGCTGGAGGTTGAAATACCGAAGGATCCGTACAAACGCAGCGTGCGCAGTATAGAGTCTGCACGCGGGTCTTCGACCTCAACGTTCCAAACTGTGTCGCCCCAGAACCTAATGTCCCCGCTACATGCCACCCGCGCGTAGCGCACGCCCTGCCGTGCCAAAAATTCTACGGCCAGATCCGCCATCAGCCCCTTTCCAATTCCCCCCACATCAAAGCCCGATTGACCTTTGAGGTTGACGTAGTCAGGGGAGATTTCAAGAGTGGTAGAGTTTGCTGCGGCGACTGCAAATTTTAGATCAACTCGATCGGGCAGCGAGGAGGCCAGCTTGGCTGCCCGCCATAAATCGGTAAGGCTGCTGCAGAGTGGATTGAAATTACCGTTGCTCATTCTGCGAAGCTCAGAACCGACCTGCCATAGCCGCAAAAGATGCGCGGGGCAATCGGCCCGCGGCAACCGCCCGTGCAGCTTGAGCCGGCTGCAGAAACTATCAGATTCCCAGTTTGAGATGGCATCTGCCCAGCTCTGCATCTCCACGAAGGTTGCATCCAATAAACGCTGCGAAGCAGCGGCATCTTCAGCATAGATGGCGATTTCCACGTAGGTGCCCATCAGTGGGCGCAAGCTTTGATGCCAGCGTTGAGCGCCGGGCAGCGCTGCTGCAGGCACCGCGCTAAGCAGGCAGCCAAATAGTGCCGACTGCCCTGATAATTTTAGCCAATCACGACGCTGCATTTGATTGAAACCAAATCTCGCGCAGCGGCAGGTAGGTTAAGCCAATCAAGGAAAGAGTAAACACTCCGATAGCGGGACCAAAGAGGTAAGCAAATTGAGGCGATGCATAAATGATCAGCCAGGGGCATGCGAAGGTGAGAAGAAAGGAACCGAAGCTAACGCTGTACCAAAATATTCTAGTACGTTCGGAAAGTTCGCAAACTGAAAGCAGATGACAAAGCAGGAACAGCAGCAATGAGCCGCCGCTTAGATGAAGATGAGTCACCTCGGCAAGCTCCGCAAAAGGACGCGCCGTATTGGGGGCTAATAATTGGTCCAATTCGTTGGCAGAATCTGTGCCCAGATAGTAAGCGCGTACCGAAGATGGGGCGAGCCCGGTCTTAGCCAGTGTCAAAGCGGAAGCTGAAAGCAAGCCCAGCAAGAGTCCTAACAGTCCCAACGTAGTCAGCACCTTCACGCTAGGCTTGGCTTTGGAGAGCCGATATCCGGGAACGGCGGCGCTGCGCATCTTTAGCTAGCTCCGAAAAAAGTTCGCCACAGAATTAGCGCGCGCCTGACACCTTTACTCATAGCGCGCGACGACAGTGTCGCCCCTGTTACATGCTTAATCTCGCTTCCAATCCTCAGATCCGCATCTATGCTTTTGCCCTCGAATTGCTTCATAAAGCTGCGTTCTTTGACCTCCCATCCGATCGTTTCGCGGAAGACCATTACCTCTACTCGGGTGATTTCACCGCGTGGAGTCAGTCCCACGATATAGGTGATCGGCATATGCTTTCCGACCTCCGAATCAATCAGGGCATAAGCGCTGACATTACCCGCTTTGCTGCAAATAAAAAAGTTTGCGGTGTCGGAATCCGAGTCGTCCAGATCTTCGTTTCCCAGGATTTCGTGGGTCGATTTTGAGATGGCTTGGGGGCTATAGAGTGCCTCTGCTTCCTCTCCGCAGACCAGCTTGAGCGCTTGTTCCTTGCTCAAATATATCTGAGGTGCGCCATATGCCGACGCTCCGGAAAGCATTAATACCGATAGAATCAATAATTTATGCAGCTCGGCGATCGGTGCAGTTCTAATGAAATTTAAAAGATTCGGCGGCTTTGGATGCATGCTGCACCCAACCATACACTTATTCGGGTTGAAGCAGAACTGGTCGCAGAGGTAGAGTGCTCCGGTTACCGTTTTCGGAGGATCCGTCATGCTGAAATCCGTTTTGAGCTATCTTGATTCATGTGACAAGGCGATTGACCTGGAACACTTGCGGCGCTTGATGAGTGATATTGATGTCAGTCTGGAAGAACTACGTCCTTTCGTCGCCTTTAGCGATAACGGCTATCAGCGTAATTTGGTGAAGCAGGGTGCGCAGTATGAATTGCTGGTATTGTGCTGGCGTTCCGGACAGGCTTCACGCATTCATGACCATGATGGATCGAGTTGCTGCTTCAAGATTTTGCAGGGTGAGGCTACCGAAACGAATTTCCAGCTGACGGGGCGCACACTCGACGGAGAAAAATTGGTTAAGCCGATTGGTTCGAAGCCGTATCAGGTGGGAACAGTGTGTGCGTCCACCTCTTCCCATATTCATAAAATCTCCAACGAGACGGAGGGCAGCCTGATTACATTGCACTGCTACTCGCCAGCGCTGCATATGAATACATATCTAATCGATCCAATCTGGGCAGCCTCCGCTAAACCCAATCACTGCATGGTTGCTTCGCTAAAGGTTTGAACGACAGTGCGAGCCGACTATATCCCGGGCTGGTTATTCTTGACCGCAGTTGCACTGGTATGCAGTGAGCTGTCGGAGTTAGTCGAGATTGGAGGCAAGCATCCGCTGGAGGCTTCAGCATTAGGGGTATTGATAGGCGTGTTGGCGCTCGCCCTCTGGCGCCTTCCGAAAGTATTTGAAGCAGGGGTTAGGTCGAGCGAAAAGCTTTTAGTTTTGGGAATCGTACTGCTCGGGGTCTCGCTGGATCTGCCGCGGCTTTTTAGCGAAAGCGCGGGAATGCTGGCCGTGATTGTTTGCACTATGTTTTTCGGATTCCTATGTATTCTGGCGCTGGCGCGGCTCTTTAAAATCCCCCCGGTGCTTGGAGTCCTGCTGGCTGTGGGAACCACGATTTGTGGTGGGACCGCCGTGGCGCTGACCGCACCGTTGGTTGATGCGCCGGAGGAAGATATTAGTTACGCGGTCGGCACTGTTGCGTTATGGGGTCTCCTAGCGATCTTCCTTTACCCATGGTTAGGGCGGGTGGTTGGCGCTTCGGATTTTAATTTTGGCGTATTTGCCGGTACCGCTATTCACTCCACTCCGCAGGTCGTTGGGGCGGCTTATATTTTTTCTGGTGCAGCTGGTTTAACCGCTACCGCGGTCAAGCTGATTCGGAATTGTTTTATGGCGCCTGTAGCGCTAGGAATCGCCCTGTGGCATTCGCGCTCCGTACCTTCGGGGCAGAAACTTAAAAGCTTTACCAAGGCCTTCCCTTGGTTTTTGTTCGGGTATTTCGTAATGAGCGCATTAAGCAGCAATGGCTACTTTACAACCAAGGGCGTAGACAACATCGCTGCCGCCGGCAAATTCCTGATCTTGATTGGAATGTGCGGGGTGGGTTTCAATACCTCAATCCGGTCGCTTCGAGCGATGGGCAGCCGGCCGCTAATGGTCGGATTGCTGGGTTCGCTCCTGGTGGCAGCATTTAGTATCGGTTCTATTTATGTATTCTTGGGATAACAGAAATGAAGAATTATTTTTTAGCAGTGCTGATTGGAGCGCTGACGATCGGTTCGGTAGCTATGGCCAGCGATAAAATCGTTTCATTGCCATCCGGTCTCAAGTACGAGGACACCAAACTCGGTTCAGGCGCTGAAGCGGTCAGCGGCAAACAGATCGAGGTGCACTACACCGGCTGGCTTGATGATCACGGAAAGAAGGGCACTAAGTTTGATAGTTCAGTTGATCATGGCCAAACTTTCAAGTTTCCGTTGGGCCAGGGCATGGTTATTAAGGGGTGGGATCAAGGTTTCGCCGGTATGAAGGTAGGAGGAAAGAGAACTCTGATGATCCCTCCTGATTTGGGATACGGGGCAAGTGGCGCTGGTGCTGCTATTCCGCCGAACGCTAGCTTGATCTTTGATGTTGAACTCTTGGGAGTCCACTAAGAAACGATCCCTCGGCCTCTTGGTTAAGGCGAGCGGCGAAAAAACTGCTTAGGTGCACGAAGATTGTGCGCCATCCAAATAGGCCGAGTTGATTAGCTGGATAAGGCGGCGTTGGCCGCCTTTTTTTATGAGCTGACAGATCCGAAGAGCTGGCCGGTTGAATCAAAGAAGCTGCTGCGCAAACTACTTCCGATTGTTCCCATCGCAGCCATCATACCGATGGCCAATAGCATCGCCAGAAGCACATATTCGACGAACTGTGCCCCTCTTTCGGAGCGAAATCGCTGCGAGATTCCAATACGCTCCATGTAACTTTCCAAACCTCCGAAGAGGCTCCCCCTGAGTAACTACCTAGCACCTCAGGAAAATATCGAACGATTTCCCCGGAGTGCTCACTTTAGACTAGCATTTCATTTCACACTAAGCGAATGCTTTGACCTCTCCCGTTTTTGGCAGGTAAAGGCCTGGGCGAGGTTGTTTTGATGGCGTAACCACCTGAATTTGCTTTTTAATGCAGTTATCTATACACTCGCGCCATTAATTTCAGTGGGTAGTATATGAAGAGGACTTACCAGCCCTCCAAAAAGAGCAGACGCACCGCACACGGCTTTAGAAAGCGCATGGCAACCAAAGGTGGCCGCAAAGTTTTGAACGCTCGTCGACGCCAGGGTCGTCACAAAATCTCGGTAACGTCGCCTCGTAAGGGCCATTATCGTTAGACCGCCGGGCGTTTCCCGCTTGGAGGATGTAGCTGTCAATTTTTGCCGGAAGTGTTCTGGGAGTGACGGTGTTATCTGCGGAAGTGATCTTCTGCGTTAGTGAGTATAGGTGAGCTCTAAAGGTAAACTTAGCTTTCCTCCTTCAGCTCGCATCCGGCGAAAGGCAGAATTTGAACGGGTCCAAAGCCTTGGCAAGCGGCACGCCAGTACGCACTTTGTGATTCTATTTGCTCCTGCGCCCGCTGGAGAGAGCCGCTTGGGAACAATCATTAGTAAGAAGGTGGATAAGCGCGCCGCGCGGCGCAATCGTCTGCGCCGCCGCCTTCGCGAGATATTCCGCTCAAATCGGGCTAAATTGACAAAAATCGTTGACCTAGTGATCATTGCCCGCAGGGAAGCAACCGAACTTGAATTTTGCGAAGTTGAGCAGGAGCTCAACCGATCACTATTGAAGATCAGGCTTTTAGAAACTGTTTAGGCGTCTCAGAGCGTGGAATACGCGGGCTGTTCCCGTTGCAGTTTGTTTAAGCCGACAGCCGTCCAATAAATGAGTTCTGTATCTCCGATGAACGGAATAATTGACAACGTATTTCGTTTCTACAAGCTAGCCTTGTCGCCTTTCTTGGCGCCGTGCTGCCGATTTGAACCGGAGTGCTCGACTTACGTGCGCGATGCGCTAAAGCAGCACGGACTCCTGCGCGGGGCGGTGCTTGGTTTTTGGCGAATTTTAAGATGTCAGCCTTACTGTCGAGGTGGCTTCGATCCAGTTCCAACAAAAGCGGATGTTCATGGAAGATAAAAGAACGGCAATAGCAATTTTTCTTTGCATCTTGGTGGTGCTCGTTTATTCAGAGCTTTTCATTAATCCTGTGACGCAGGAGGCTGTGCGCCAAGAGCAGTTGCGGAAAGCGGAAGCGGCTGGTGTGACCACGCAGTCAAGCGGCTCTGCACAAAGCACCGTCCCAGAAATTCTGCCTGCAGCGCAGAGTACGGGCCTTCCGACAGGGTCGGCAGCGGCTCCATCTACTCTGGCGGTACCACGACCGTCCGAAGTGCGCGCCGGCGGCGTCGTAGTTGTGGATGCGCCGCTTTACAAAGCCGAAATTGGTCTGGTCGGTGGGCGGCTGCTTAGCTTCCAACTTAAAAACTACGCGGAAGTGCTGCACGGCAAGGATCCTCACGATCTCGTGCCTTTGAACCCCGAAGATGCGCCCCAGGAGCTGCCGTTGGGTCTTTTTATGCCGGGTTTCAGCGATACCCGCGTACGTTATTCAGTGTCCGGCGCTTCCGGGACTTCGGAACAGGGCAGTTACACAATGCTCCCTGGTTCCGAGTTGAAGATCGATCTGATCGGTAGCCTGCCGGAAGGTTTAAGTTTCACTAAGAGTCTACATTTCAAGTCAGACAGCTATCTCTTTGATCTTAACGCCGCCGTCCTTCGCAACAATCAGCCGTTGAGTGTTCCGTTGTGGGTAGAGTGGAGCCACTTTACTAAGCTTAGTTTGAACGATCAGCGCATGAATCCCGAAACATTTAGCATGTTGGGGATCGACGGCAAGGTCACTAAGTTTGCAGTGGATAAGGTGATAGAAAACCATCCGAACTTTGGCAGTGCAACGTGGGTCTCCTTTGGGGAGCGTTACTTTATCAGTGCGCTGATTAGCGCGGGGGCGGAGAACAATTCGTTGGTGGACAAGCGCTCGCTTCGTTCGGACGCCGCTCTTCTCGGGGAGCAATATATTACCCGCATCCAGACGGCGCCTAATTCCGGGCAGATGTCAGTATATGTCGGCCCGAAGGACTATCGCATTCTAAACCAGGCCGGTTATCAACTGCATCGGACCATCGATTTGGGCTTCTTTTCGTTCCTTGGTTATCCACTGTTGTGGCTGATTCGATTCTTTCAGGAAATTCTGGGGAATTATGGCCTCGCGATCATTTTTCTAACGCTACTGATCAAGGCGCTCTTTTTGCCGATTACTAAAGCCAGCTTTGATTCTGCGCGCGCGATGCAGGAGCTTCAGCCAGAGATGAAAGCGCTAAAGGAGCGCATCAAGGATCCCAACAAGCTAAATCAAGAGATGGCGGCGCTTTTCAAAAAGCGCGGAGTGAACCCTCTAGGCGGGTGTCTGCCAATATTCTTACAGATCCCGGTATTCTTTGGTTTGTATTCGGCGCTCTTGAATTCGATCGAACTTAGACATGCACATTTTGCGCTATGGATTAAGGATTTGTCGGCGCCCGAATACTTTCCGGTGGGTGCGCTGCATATCCCGGTAATGATGATTATCGTGGGGCTCGCTATGTTCTGGCAGCAATTTAGTATGCCGCAGCCGCCGGACCCCGCACAGCGCCGCATGATGCTGATTATGACAGCGGTTTTCGCCGGAATGTTTATCATATTCCCATTGCCCTCGGGTCTGGTTCTTTACATGCTCGTCAATATTTTTATGTCGATTACGCAGCAGACCTACCTGCGCAGCGATAGAAAAGCTTCGCCTTTTGCAGCGACCCTGGTGGCTGGAGTCGCAATCTTCGGACTGGGATTTGTTCTAACCCTGCTATAATTCGGTTGTATGGCCGAGAGTTCTACTATCGCCGCGCTCGCGACTGCTCCGTCTCCGGCGGGCATCGCCGTGATTCGTATCAGTGGACCTAAAACACGTACTGCGCTTAAGGCGCTTTTCCGCTCGCGGCGCAGCCCGGTCCGTCACAAACGCGAGCTCGTTTATGGTGAGGTGCTGGATTTTCAATCGACTGAGGTGATCGATCGAGCTCTGGCCGTTTACATGCCGGGCCCGTTCAGTTTTACCGGAGAAGATGTCGGCGAGATTCATCTGCATGGCAGTCCGATTTTGGTGCAGAAAGTTTTACGTTCGATTTACGCATTCGGAATTGATCCTGCCGAGCCGGGGGAATTTTCGAAGCGCGCATTCATAAATGGGAAAATCGATCTGGTACAGGCTGAAGCCATCTCCGATCTGATCACCGCTACCAGCGAACGGGCACTAATAGTGGCGGGAGATCATCTGGAAGGCAAATTTAGCGGAGCGATCGATAGGCTTGGCGAACCGCTGCGTGAAGGATTGGCGGAAATCGAGGCCTCCTTGGATTTCCCCGACGAGGACATAGACCCTAAAAGTTTGAATGTAATAGCCGGCAAACTGCAGGAGTGTGCGCTGGAGATTGAACGCTTACTGTCTTCCTACTCGTATGGGCAGATTTTGAAAGAAGGCTACCGCGTGCTGCTTTGCGGCGATCCCAATGTCGGAAAATCTAGCTTGCTAAATCGCCTCCTGAATTCCGACCGCGCCATCGTCACCGATGTGTCGGGTACGACCCGCGACCTAATCGAGGAATCGAGTGTCTTGGGCGGGTACAAATTCATATTTTGCGATAGTGCCGGGATCGTTGAAACCAGCGATAAAGTAGAAAAGATAGGTGTAGAGCTCGCACTCAAACGGGTAGGGTGGGCCGATCTCCTGCTTTTGGTTGTCGATGCGTCGGCGCCAAACCGCAGCTGGCAGAATACGCTCCGATTGATTAAGCCTCAGGCTCGCAAAATCTGGTTAGTGGTTAATAAAGTCGATCTTAATCCCAATGCCGTTGGTGAATTTTTCTGCGATTCTGGGACCTGCGCCCAGAACTTCTATATCTCGGCAAAAACCGGCGACGGACTCGAGGCCCTCCAGGATGCTCTAGTTGAGGAGCTTAGGAGCGCCATTCCTGATCAAGCCGAAAGCAGCGGGGTCACCACGAACGAACGCCATATCTCCTGTTTGACGCGTGCCCGTGATGCTCTTACTCGTGCCATCAGTGCCATTCGTGCGGGCAAGATCCCCGCCGAAATAATCGGAGCCGAGCTGCGAGACAGCCTCAAAGCCCTCGAAGAGCTCGTCGGCAAAACCTATACCGAAGATATCCTCGGCCGCATCTTCAGCCGCTTCTGCATCGGGAAGTAAACTCAAGTAAACTTAGTCTCAGAGACGTAGTACCGGACCATCCTGAAATATTTGTTTTGAAAGCAGCAAGTTCATGCTTGGAAGACAGTTGGACTGCGCTAAGATTGGCTTTATCTCCCGATCTCATTAAAGATTTAAAAGTGTGTTGTCGCGACGCCTCCCAGCTCCGCATCCAGAGTGGCAGGTTTCTAAAGCTAATGGAGGATGCTTTGAATAGAGTTCGGAAGATGTTTTTTGCATAGATCTATTAGTCGTTTCTTGTCCACCGTGCGGCCCATTTTCGCATCCAAAAGATAGATTTATGGCGCTAACTATTTGTAATTCGGCGCTGCTTGTCTTAGCACTCGCCATTTCGTAGCAAATTTAGAGTTGGCCAAACTGTACTAAGTCTCTGAGAATAAGCGGATGGAAAAGCCGAAGCTGCGTTGGCCGTTGGAGGTGAGGTTTGAGCAGGCGGGGTCTGAGCGGGTGCTGTTGATTCGGTGTCCGCTTGGGATTACCCCAGAGCCGCTGGTGCTAATTCCAGCCGTGGCGCCGCTGATTTCGGCCCTGGATGGAACCCTGAGCTGCGCGCAGATTGCAGAGAAATTTTCAGTTTATGGGGTAAAGGCTGAATTGGTGCAGCAGCTCGCAGAGTTACTGGACCGGAGTTTCTTTCTTGCTGGACCACGCTTCGAAGCGGAAGCCGCGCGGATCAAGAAGGAATATTTGGCGGCTCCCGTTCGGCCCGCCGCGCTGGTTGGCGCCAGCTATGCAGCTTCCAGCAGTGCGTTATCTCTTGAATTGGAGCGCTACCTACTCAACAAAACTGACAAAGCAGCTGCAGCGGGCAGCCTGCTCTGTCTGGTCTCCCCGCACATCGACTATCGCCGCGGCTCGGTCGCTTATGGAAAGACCTACAATCATATTCGCGCAGAAGAGCACGATCTTTATGTGGTGCTGGGTACTTCGCATCAATATAGTCCGCAAATGTTTCATCTCACGCAGAAGGATTTTGCTACGCCTTTCGGGATACTGCCTACGGACCAAACGTTTGTGCAGCGCCTCTCCCAGCTGTATGGATATGATCGGAGTTTTGCCGATGAATTTTTACATCGGCGCGAACATTCGCTCGAGTTACAGCTGCCTTTTTTAGCGTTTCTGAAGAAACAACCCAGAATCGTGCCGATTCTGGTAGGCAGTTTTCATCACATGTTGGATTCCGGTCAGGCGCCCTCTGATTTTGGTGAGTACGAAGAATTTGTCGCGGCGCTGGCGGAGGTAACGCGCGAGAGAATCGGTCAGGGGCAGAAGCTTCTGTTCATTGCCGGAGTAGACATGGCCCACGTCGGACAAAATTTCGGGGACATCACCCGCCTTACTCCCGAATATATGGAGATGATAAAAGAGCGCGACCGTTCTTATCTGAACGCAATTGAGTCTCACGACAAGAAAGCGCTTTTCGGCCATATTGCTGAAGACGGAGATGCCCGTAGGATCTGCGGGTTTCCAACGATGTATCTGCTCCTGGATCTATTCGAGCGGCTAGGCCTTAAATATCGCAGCGAACTGTACGAGTATCGCCAAGCGGTTGATTACAACTCTGATTGTGCTGTGACCTTCGCGGGCATGGGGCTTTATATCTAGATTGGCCAGGCTCCTTTTTTCGCCTCCTGGGCTGCGCGCTAAAGATTAATGGCCAAACACCCGATCCCTTGCCTGTAGTCTATCAGGGGAGCGTTTGCCGTTGTTCCTAAGAAAATTTCGTATACAGGTGGAGCCCGGGCACACGGAGCACATCTCATTTAAGGGCCATAAGATACGGCGGCCCACCGTGCTAATACGGGTGGGTAAGTGGTCCTTCTCCGAAAAAGCTTTTTTGCTTGGTGTTGCACTCGTTGCCTGTCAGGTTCTCGACGGCATTCTCACCTATGCAGGCGTACGCTTTGCGGTAGCGATGGAGGGCAATGTCTTTATTCGCCAGCTCATGCACATGTATGGTCTTGCGCCAGCCTTGCTTGTGGTGAAGTGTTTGGCCGTCACTCTGGTGGTAATGCTCGCCGGATACTCGCATCGGCGCCGCTGGATTCGTCCGCTAATTATCTTTTTGATTGTGATCTATTTTACCCTAGCCGTATTGCCGTGGACCTACCTGCTTTCTGCCTCGCACGCTAGAAGCCAGCATCAAGAAATCTCCGGCTAGTTAAAGCTGTTCCCAGCTCGATTATCTCCATTTCATACGAAGATCTCGTAGGGGCGCGTGTGCTTGCACTTGGAGCGCTTCTGCGCATAATAATGAAACTGGCGGCTGTATATTCACGGGTTTAAGCTGGTTTTTATTTTTTTACGTGACAGACGGAAGCAGTCTCTGCTGGTGCGCGGATAAGTGAGAGTAGGGCATGCGGCCCTGACTAATATCGCGTTAGGTGGATAATGGAAAATAAAGAACAAAATTTCTTTGAAAAGTTCGGCCTCGAAGTAACGACCGGCGAGGTCGAGGTTGGGCAGACATATCCGATCTACGGCATGATCACTAAGATGCTGGACGAGACACCGGGCAAGGTCATCGTCGAGATTAATTTTTCGATCAAAGCTAATATGTCGATTCCCGAGCGCGATAAAATTGAACTGCTAAAGCAGCGCGCTTTCGAACCTGGCATCTTCGTTTCTACGATTACCTCTAAGGAAGGCGGAATCGCAGTAGATTGCACCACTGTCGTGTTCGGTAAGAAGCAGGCCTTTCAGGCATAAACAGATTTCATTCTTCATTCATCTTCCACAAACAAGCCGGCTCTGCCGGCTTGTTATTATCTATGTGGCGTTCTATCGTTGGTTAAAATATTTTCTAGCTTATGGCCTCAGTGCAGAACGACCAGTTAGCATCCGGATATAGACCTTCTGCTACCCCACCACCGGGTGGAGCGGGATCGGGGGTGCAAATCTCAGAGGTGCTTTCGTTCCTTCGCACCGTTGGAATCTTGGTAATCCTGGCAGTCTTTTTGCGCGGCTCGGTGGTTGAGGCCTTCAAGATACCCTCCGGCTCGATGATTCCCACCTTAATGATCGGGGATCACATTTTAGTCAGCAAATTTAGTTATGGTTTGAGGCTCCCCTTCTTTCGTAAGTCGATTTATCAGTTCAGCACCCCTAGGCGGGGTGATGTGGTGGTATTTACCAGACCGGATGATCCCTCGACGCCGCATGAGGACGAATCACAAATAAATATCATCAAACGAGTGATTGGATTACCAGGGGATACAGTCGAGGTCCGCGGAACTACCGTCTACATAAACAATTCGCCTCTCTCGGAAAGCTATGCGCGCTGGGAGGAGGGTGGAGTGGTGGAAGGCAACTTTGGACCTGAAATCGTACCAGCGGGACATATATTTCTGATGGGCGATAACCGCGATCATTCCAAGGACTCCCGATATTGGACCGATCCATTTCTGGATGTCGGATTGGTTAAGGGCAGAGCCCTTATCATCTATTGGTCTTGGGACAGTCTAAGTCGAATCAGTACATTGATTCGATAGTTGCGATGACAGCCGTTTGTTTTGAAATTAACGGCGCTCTGATCTTCCGTTTCAGCGGAAAGGACAGCCCGCGATACCTAAACGCTCGTCTAAGCAATGACATTAGGAACGTAAAAAGCGATCGCGCAATCCTGGCCGCGGCGCTAACCGCTCAAGGGAGAGTTGAGGGTCTCTTTAGTGTCAGCCTGGAATTGGATGGAAGTTTTCTGCTGGTCTGCGACGGCGGCGATGCGCCATCAGTTCTAACTGCCCTCAAGCGCTATATTGTGGCAGATCGAGTTGAAGTCGAGGATCTCAGCCTATCGCACTCCGTTCTGCATTTGATTTCCGACGACACCTCGGCGCTAGCGTCATTTAATCCACCGGATAACGTTCCTCTCGCTTTCGCATTTAACGGAGAGCTGAGAGTGCTTCGCAGGAAGAGGTCTGCGCAGCTGGGAATAGATGTTATCGGGCCTCGCGATAAGGTGCAGCAGCTGCGTTCCGACCTGCTGAATCACAACAGTGAATTTTGGTCGACAGAGCGCGCCCGTTTTGAGCGGCTCGCAGCCGGTATCCCGGCTTTTCCCGATGAAATCGGCCCCGACGCGCTGCTCCTGGAAGCGGATTTATCAGAAGCTGTTTCATCTCGAAAAGGTTGTTACGTCGGGCAGGAGGTTCTGGAAAAGGTGCAATCACACGGCAAGGCCCCGCGCCGCTTAGTGCTGCTCGAGGGCCACGGAGCTATTCCTGCGATCGGCGAACCGGTGCGCATGGCCGGAACTGTTTTGGGTAAAGTCTCTAGCGTTGCCGCTGCGCCGATCGGATCAAGCTGGCTCTGTTTTGCGCTACTGAAGAATCAAGAGATCCCCGAAACGCTAGAGGTACAGGATCACGCGGTTAGAGTGCGGCGCTGACTTTGGCGCGAAAGTCGGCCAATAGATCGAAACCGACGATGCTGCTAAGTGCGCCGTTTAATCGTTCGAAGATCTGACCGTGCTTTAGCGGATCGACCGTCTTGGCTGAAAGCCCTTCGCTATAGGTGTGAAGTGCGAGCTGGGAAGTCGTCACCTCTAAAATCATAGTTTCTACTACTTCAGGCACGTAGCCCATCATGGCGGTGATGTAACTGCTGCCGAAAAATTCTAAACCGAGGCGAAACGCCTCCACCTGCAGAGGAATAATACGCCCCAGCTGCAGCAACGGCACATAGTCCGGCAGTCCGCGGTCTCGTTCTTCGGAAATTGTGTAGTTGATGTGATGAGAGCCGGAAAATTCAGAGAAGGCTGAGCATACTAGCGCGCTAAAATCAGTATGGTAATCCCGCCCCCCTTTCAGATCGGGATCGATCTGTCCCTTGACCCAAAGCAGTTCCTCCCGACCGGCTTGTGGGGCCGGAGTCAGCTGTGGATGAATGACGGCCCCGGAATCGATGCCCTTGGTGTCCTGTACCAACTGCGCCTGTTTCCGCGGCAGCAAATCAAAGCAGGCACAGTAGAGCTCGGGAACATTTGCGGCAGTAATGGCCGCATTCACAAGATAATCGACAGTAAGTGTGCGTGTTAAAAAGGCCCGTTTGACAGTAACTTCGGATGGCATGGCTCTATTTATATAGCTTACTGAGGAGCGCTGCCGTACCTGGTGCGCCTCCTTTCCGGCAAATGTTACAGGCGTTCACAATACTTGAAGAAATTATCTCAGTCCAAATTAGCTCGCATTAGTCCGGATTAGTCGCAATTCGCAAAACAGTCTTTGATTTGCCCCGCACCGCCTGCTAGCGTCCGCCATTCTAGGTTGTTCTGCGCAAGTTTCAAACAGCTAAACGAGTTCGTCAGGAAACTTTCTCTTCCAGTTTACGAACATCAGGGTGGGTCTACGCTTGTTTGGTCGAAAACCTAAAACAGTCGGGCGCTGGAGTCTGTAAATGCTGAAGATTATCGCGGTAGACCTTAGTGCGAAATCGCGCCAGCGCGTAACAGAACAGCTTCAAAGCTATTTCAATTCCGCAGCGGATGCAGGGATTTTTACCTCGCGCGTTTCTGTGCAGGCCTTGTCAGTCGAGGAACTGCGCTTTCACGGCAATCCAGACCTGTATTTCATAGGCGAAGATCTATTTCGTTCCGACCCCTCAGCGCTGGCAACCCTTAGTAAGGCATGCCCGCTCGTATCTATTCTGGTCGAAATTGGATCTGAGCAAGCTACGCTTGGGACGATCGAGCAACTGCTGCGTCTGGGGGCGACCGATGTGTTCGTCCGGGATTCAGGGCGAGATGAATTCCTAAGGAAATTTCTGGTGCTGACGCGTAATCGCAAAGTCTCACGTGCGGGAAAACTGATTGTGGTAGACAGCGCCAAGGGGGGACTCGGGGTAACTTCGTTCGCAGCAGCGCTGGGAGAATTGCTGCTCGACCAGCGACAAAGGGTCTGTTTGGTGGATTTAGATACCGAGTCGCAGGATTTAAGCCGCTTTTTACAGGCCCGACCTTTCGTCAATGAGAACCTGCAGAGTTTACTGGAGAAGCAACGCTCGATTAACGAAGAATCAGTGGGGCAAACAGCAGCACGGGTGTGGCAGGACGTTGAGCTGTTTTGCGTTGCACCGCCTCTGGACTCGGAAAAGCTTGTGGCCCGTGGAACCGCCGCAGTGCGAACGTTTCTGGAAGTCCTTGAGGTCCTCGATGCATCGTTCGACTACGTGATCATTGATCCAGGCTGCTGTCGCGGCGGATTGCTCGAAATGCTGTATTCAGCTGCTGATCTGGTCACGCTGGTGGTAAATAATGACGCAGCGGCGCTTTATGCTTCGTTGCTTAAAGTTAATCAAATACGGGTGATAGCGCCTTCGACGCGGTTGCATGTGATTGAAAATTGCCCGCTTCATCACGGGCTTTCTAATGCGCTTCTGCGGCGAGAGTTTTTGCGGGCGGCGCAATTGAATGCCGGAGAATGGATTGAAACCTCAGTTCCGTTCTCCCGCAGCGCCTCAAAATGGCCGGCTTCCGGGGGCACGCTTTATTCTCAGGGCGGCATCAAGCTTAGAACTGCATTCAATGCCATTGCGAGCGGCTTAGGATTGGTAGCGCCGGAGAAAGCAGCCGCCTCTCCATCCATAGCCGGGCTATTTAAGTTCATGCGGCATCGTTTGCCACAGCCGCCGCTAATTAAAGCGCTGCCTGCTCCGGCCTCCACGCAGATCTCAGCAGGGCGAGCCAGCGAGGAAAACTGCGAACCCGAGGAGCTGCGGGCCTCCGCACTGATATCAGGAGTAAGTTTTTGATTGCAGAGGAGATGTCTATGGAATGGATTAGATTTATACGCTCGAGTTCACTGGGAAAGAAAAAAGGCTACACCCTGTTAGAGTATTGCGCAGGTGCAGCCATTATCGCTGGCATCATCTGGGTGGCGCTGAATGCATTGGGAGGGAGTCTCAGCGGCTTCATTGGAAATCTTGCCACTTGGGTCAACCAACGGAGTTCGGAGCTGGAGCTTTCCAGCTAACTCAATTGCACTCGGAGAACAGCTATGGTGTCTCGTCGCCTTCCAGTCCCGTTGCGAAGATCGCGCTTTTCAACGCTCCCGGTAGTCGTTACGTGTTTCGCCGGCGGTCTATTCCTAGGAACGCTGCTGATGCTGAAGACTCCTGTCTTCCAGACGAAAATCAGCTCAGATCCGGCCTCGGCCAGAAAATCTGAAACCGTAAACGTCCCTGTCCCTGTGCGTCCGGTAGCGGCGGGGACTCCGCTTAAACAGATCGCGCTCAAGTTCGTAGCATTTCCCGTGGAGCAAGTTCCCGTAGGCGCTTTGTTGAACACCATCGATCAAGCGGATGCTGTCGCCCTAGTAGCTCTCCCGGCTGAGCAACCTCTTCTTGCGGTAAACTTCTCCGGGCCGGGAGCTGGAACGAATGCCGTGATTGAGAGGATTCCGCCCGGCATGCGGGCGATGACCGTTAAGGTTGATGCTACCTCCGCTGTCGAAGGTTGGGCTGGCTCCGGGTCGATCGTGGATCTGTTGCTGGTTGAAAAAAATCGCACCTCGGTAATCGCGGAGGGAGTGAAAATCCTCTCCGCCGAGCGCACCGTCTCCCCGGTCGAAGGCAATGCAGCTCCGAATGTTCCGAGCACTGTGACCTTGTTAGTGACACAAGAGCAGTGTCTAGCTATCAATACCGCGATCCCCTTGGGGCGAATCGCCTTTGCACTACGCGGCTCAAGTGACCCGGATAATTGGGAGCGTTCAGTCTTTACATCTTCCAATCTGAAGTTGGCCGGCAGGGACGGTGAGCCCTCCGATATCAAGGTGCGAGGTGTTATAACCATGCGCGAGGGGGAGGCCGAGCGAGCCTTCGCCTTGGCCGGGGATAAATGGATTCCCACGGATGTCGTGCCGGATGGCTTTCGACTGGCAGCGAGGCATTAAACGATGCGTCGTGCTGTACAGGAGGTGCTGCCACGCTACCTTTCAGTGGTTAGCTCCAAAGAGGGGGGCTCCTCCTCTCGCTCCAATTTCGAGCTCACTTCAAGTTTGCTGCTGGTGTTGAATGAAGTCGAGCGAGAGCTCGGGTTCTTGCGGGCACAGGGACGGTTAAACGGCTCACTGCCCGGGAATTCCTACCTAATCGAGCTGCTCTCCCAAGCAGCACAGCGCATCGGACTTGACCTTACATCTGCCGAGCGAGATTTGATTATCTCGCGGCTGGAATGCTCTGAGCTCCCGTTCGGCATCCTGCAACCACTTGTCGATGACCCCGAGGTCTCGGATATCGTTGTGAGCAGTTTCTCCCGGGTGACCATCCAGATCGGACGTAGGAGCGCGAATACCGATCTCAGCTTCGGCAGCCAGGAGGCTTATGAAGCGTTCGTTGAAAAGCTATTGCAGCGAGCGGGCGCTACATATTCGACGAAAAAGCCGGTGGCCGACGGCATGATTGACGCGTATGCGCGCATTCATGCGGTGCATAGCTCTATCTCGGATGGCGGCCCCTATTTAACGATTCGGATTAATCGCTTTTCCGCCGTACAGAGTGACGACCTGGTGGCCTTTGGTATGGGGCCGCAAGCGGTACTTGATTATTTGAAAGGCCTCGTTGCTTGCGGTCGCACCCTGCTAATTGCCGGCGAAGTCGGCACTGGGAAGACGACTTTGGTGAGAGCTTTAGCATCAGGCGTCCCACTGGATGAATCCATCCTGGTGATTGAAGATACTCCCGAGATTCGATTGGAACATCCACACGTACGATATGTCGCAACGCGAGAAGCGAACACTGACGGTGCTGGGCGAGTGTCTCCTGCGGAGTTGATCAGAGCTGGCATGCGCATGGCAATGAACCGGATTGTCTTTGGAGAGATCCGTGATTCGGAAGCGGCGGAGTCCTTTATTGATGTGTGTGCTTCGGGGCATCCGGGTCTTTCGACGATACACGCCCGATCTGCAGCGGACGCTTTGGTACGTTTGGAGTTGTTTCTCGGAAGAGCGCAACGCGGAGCAGGCCGTAATATACTTCGTGAACAGATCACGACGGCAGTACAAGTCGTGGTCTTCGTAAGTTTCTGCCGTGCCACCGCGCGCCGCCGCATTGTTGATGTGCGGGAACTGGATTGTGTGGCTGATGAAGTCATCAGACAGCGGCAAATCTTTGCGTATGAGCTGCGGGCTGGTTTGCCGACGTGGAAAGTAGTCAATCGAGTTAGCCTCTTCCGTACGGATCTGGAAGCTCTGACCGCGCCGCTCGATCTGGGGTCGTTGTCACAGCATATAGAACCGGAGCCATCTGATCTTTTCCGCGAAGCTGTTTCACGGCGCCGGGCAGGTATCAAGCTATGAGTAAAGCGGAAGTTGAACGCATACGGATTCTCTTGGAGGGATCATCGAAAGGCGGTTCAGGTACGGGTGCCCGGCCACTGCCTGATTTTATAGCGCCGCTGCGATTTCGTTTTATTGCAAGTTTAACCGGATTGGCGGGGAAATCTTCGATCGAAGGTGTGACTTCTAATCTACGCCCGGGAACTATCCTCCTGCTAAGTCTCGGAGGCGCTGCTGCCTTGCGCTCTTTTTGGCCGATTCTCTGCGGTGTTTTAATACATTTTGGTGCCTGGCTGCGTCTGCAGCTGAAGAGCCGCGCAACGGCCGAAGCCTTCGAGAGGGACTATCCCGCCTTTCTCTTGTCTACAGCAGCGGCGGTTCGAGCTGGTCATGATCCCTTACAAGCAATGCTGCACAGTGAGAGACTTTTCGCCGGTGAGTCGGAAATTAGACATGAGCTGAGCCGCTTTAGGGATCTATTGAGCGCAGGAAATACTGAGGAGCAGGCGATCTCGCAATTTGCCGCTACTGTTCGGCATCCCGACCTGCCGCTATTCAGGGCAGCCTTTGTGTATTCAAGACGTCATGGCTCGTCCTTCGCCGGCGTGCTTCAGCGTCTAACGAGGGTGACTCGTAATCGACAGTCATTCCGGCGAAAGATCAGCGCAGCTGTAGCGCTTCAAAAAGTATCAGCTTTAGGCATAGGGGGGTCGGCGCTGATCATTGGTCTCATTCAATGGAGTGCAAACAAGCAGGGATTACTAGCTGCGTGGGCGCACCCCGTCGGTATGTATCTGTTGCTTGCCAGTCTGGCTTTGATTGCAGGCGGAGTGCTCTGGATGTTTTGCATGACGGCCCGGAGGATCTGATGATGTGGACATTCAAGATTGCAGCGGGGCTGACAGCTGTGCTGATCGGATTCGTAATATTGTACTATGAGCAGTGCAGGGCGGCGTTGCGCAGCTTTGAAGCGCTTAAGAAGGATCTTGATCGTTTTGACACCGAGGCGCATTTGCCGCTTGAGAACCTGAGCGCGGCGCTGTCGGGAGAGTTGGGAAGACTAGGGCTCTATGCGCCTGAGGAGCGTAAGCGCTTTCTATTAAAGCAGCGACTCTGGCCTTTAGCGGGATTTGCTGCGGCGCTCGGCGCGGAACTCTTGCTGACTAACAATTCTTCAGCGGCTCAGGTGATCGTCGTCGGAGGCCTTGGCCTTGCTGCCGGTTATCTGCTGGCGCGGTGGGAGAGAAGGCGCTTAGAGCGGCAGTATCAGCGGACTCTGGCCTTTTTCCTGCCGGTGATAATGGAACGCCTTGTGATGGCCGTGCAATCGGGACACGACGTCTTTTCAGCGCTAAAGAGCGTGGTCGAGCTATCGGATTTAAATAAAGCCGCAGTCGATCCGGTAACCAAGCTTTTGCAAATTGTAATTATGCTAACCGAAGGGGG
Source organism: Oligoflexia bacterium (assembly GCA_019694515.1). Taxonomy (GTDB): domain Bacteria; phylum Bdellovibrionota_C; class UBA2361; order UBA2361; family JBGSMV01; genus JAIBBU01. The sequence continues at coordinate 190,652 of JAIBBU010000001.1, forward strand.
GCAGCGGTTGGAGCAGGCGCTAGAGCACGTTTCTATGGCGGTGCAGAGCGCTCCGGTCAAACACGCCTTTATCCATTTGGCCATGGCGCATTCAGAAGGAGGAGAACTGGTGCTGCCGCTAAGTGAACTAAGTGACGCGACTCAGCTCTTCTATCAAGAGACAATAGAAGAGGAGATTGCGAAGCTGCCCGCCAAGGCGACGATTCCGCTGCTTTTAACCTTTGCCGGACTAATCATCTTCTTTCTAACTGCCCCGCTGATTCAAGTCTTGGGTGTGCTATCGGGGAGCGCGCTTTCGGGGCAATTGGAGCCGTATGCAAATCAATATTAGAAGATTAAGAGATCCGCTGCGTTGGTTTAGAGCTCGGTGCCAGAGTTTTTGGCCAAAGCCGGATAAATTTCTGCGTGCGCTCGGCGCGCTGGCTGGTTTCGACGCGGTCACTGCTGCTTTAGGGCTCATACAGCATCGCAGCGAACTGTTAGAGCGCACCGCGCTGCTTTGCGGCATTCCGGAGGAACAGCTGCTGAGGCGTTTAGCAGAGTCTTTAGGACTGCCATTTGTGTTGAAGGTGCCGGCGCTGGGCCCGGATCTTAAAATCCTTGAAAGCAGACTTGAAAGCTTCAGGAACTTGGGAGTTCTGCCTCTTTTCACCAATGGCATCGTGACCGGAATGGCGGTGACGGATCCGTTTGCAGCCTCGTCCTTTTTGCAGTGCGAGGAGCTGGGGATTGTGGCTGGCAGGGCGGCGCAGATTCCATTCTTTCTGGCCCCGTCGGGGGAAATTCGCCGTGCCATTGCTGAAAGTAGGGATACCTTTGGGAGCTATAAGTTCGTACCGTCGGAGGGGCCTCGTGATCCGAAATTGGTAGAGACCGCCAGGCAAGTTGTGTCCTTGATCTTAAGCGAGGCGCAAACCTTTGGCTCGGATGCTGTCGCCGTAATTTTCCACCCTGACTGCACCGAGTATTCTTTTAATACTCGGGAATTAAAACAAGCTCGGGGCAACATTAGTCAGCGCGTGCGACCTGAATTGCGCCAGCTGCTGGCCGACGGGGCCAGCTCCCAGGTAATGCTTGTTCTTCCCGACCGAGTTGCCGTCAGAGTGCGGGGCGACGAAAATAGATTCGAACTCCTAAGGATCGCCACAGAACGCAAAGCACCAGAAACTCCCGGTGGCCACTATTCAGGAGCGGCCTCGCCGGTCACAATAGACGCTCCCCGCGTATTAGTGGTCGAAGACGATCCGGTATTCGCAGCCGTACTCGAGAGATTCATGGAACGTGGCGGTCTGATTTCGCGGCGTGCTGAGAGCGGAATTCACGCGCTTAGCCTAATCAAGAGCGGCGAATTCGTGCCGGCTCTAATTGTTTGCGACTTGCAGATGCCTAACCTGGATGGCTTCGAGCTAATCGACGCTCTGCGTGCACTAGAACCTGCACGTTCAATTCCGATCGCAGTGCTTACCTCTGAAAATGATCTGGAAACAGAACTCAAGCTAATCGCCAAGGGAGTGGATGTGTACCTAACCAAGGATGACGATCCACGCGTCCTGATGGCGCATGTCAAGCGCTTGGTAGCCCGTACTCCTTTACGCAGAGCTGCATGATCACTGAATTGATCGTGATCGGATGGGTGTTCATGGCGCTTCTGTCGGTCGTTGTTAACAGTATTCTTATCCTAGCGTTGGTTTCAGCCAGCTTAGCCCTCTATTTAATCTATGTGGCGCATCGCTGGGCGAATTGGACCCGGCAGCTAGGCAGTCTCACGGACCTTGATGGGTTGGTATCGAGCAACGACATGAAAAATCTCGGAATTATAGAGGCAATTCGCTACCGCATGAACGCACTGAGCTGGGAAAATGAGATGTTACGCCGCAGACCTTTGCGCATTGAGCACTCCCCAAATGGAAACGCTAACCCGCTCCAAAATGTTGCTGCCGAATTGCAGGCCAAATTCCGCTGCCGCCTAGCGGTTCTAGTCCTCCAGCGCTCAGGGCAGCTAGAGCTCATTTTCTCCGAGCCCGTTACCCCGGAAGTGAATATGGTGTTGCGCCGCAGCCTAGCGCTCCATTTAAGCTCTCCCCATCTTGCGGCAGAAGTTTTGAACGACTATCTGGATGGGCCCCAACGCGACCTCTCCATCGCTGGAATCGGAGTGAGGTATGGACTGATCCAGTCTGTACTAGCACCGGCTGGTGATCTTGTACTGGTATGGCTTGGTTACAGCGAAAACAATGCGCCACATAAGATGCAGGCAGAATATTTGAAGCGATGTGTAGAGGAGCTTGGTGCGCAGATTGCGATGTTGGAAGATGTGGTCGGTTTGAGGCAGCGTTTAAGTTCGGCGGAAAAGAGCGACCGGCAACGCCAGGACTTCCTCTCTCATATTTCGCATGATGTAAGATCGCCCCTCAACAATGTGCGTTCGATCTTATCCCTCTTTAAAATAGAGGGATTTGGTGAGGATGCTCCGCGGCTTTTGGATACGGCGCTCGGAAACTGCGAACTAGCGGGAGAACTTTTGGAAGATGTGCTCGATTACACCCGGTATCGTGAAGGCGGGATTGTGGCACGACCCCAGACTGTGGAGCTCTCTGAGCTCGTTGCAAAGGTATTCAGCAATTTCTCGGCGATTGCAGCACTGCGAGGGCTGGATTATCGACTGAAAAGGCCCGATGGCTTGTGTATCGGCAGCTTCGACCCCACCCATTTAAAACGCATAGTTACCAACTTAATTGGCAATGCCATCAAGTACACTGAAAGTGGCTATGTTTTGATCGAACTTTCAAAAAAGAGCGGCGGGAGCTGGGTAGTGGCCGTTGCTGACTCCGGACGCGGCTTGGACCCTTGCTTGTGGCATTCCTTCCCTGCCCTGGGGGGCAATCACAGAAGCGCTGAGGTCACCGATAGTAGCGGGCGGGTGGCACTCTTTGCCCAAGGTTGCGGGTTGGGATTGGCAGTCAGCAGGATTCTGAGCTCAGCAAATGGAGCTGAGCTGGATTTCGAAAACATGCCTGAAGGCGGTGCCAGGTTCTGTTTGGAGATCGCTCCAGGGCGTACGGCAGGAAATCTTGCCGCGGCCTAAAACTTCCGAAGGGTTCCGGGCGAACTGACCGGCGCAATAGTCGTAGTTCCTAAACTGCCGGGTCTAACCGCGTATCAATCGGATCGCCCAACAGCTCCGGCAGCTCCGGATGAATCTGTTTACCGCCATGAGAGTCGACGATCTGCTGCTTGCCACGATGAATGTCGCGCTGCAATTTCATGAGCGCATCGATCACGGTCTCGGGACGGGGCGGGCAGCCGGGGATGTACATGTCCACCGGCAGGATCTTATCGATGCCGGCGACCGTAGTGTAGTTATCGTAGAATCCGCCGGAGGAGGCGCAGGCGCCGAAGGCTACAACCCATTTGGGCTCAGCCATCTGTTCATACACCCGTAATAGCACCGGAGCCAATTTGTGATTAACCGTTCCTACAACCATCAACAGATCAGACTGTCTAGGAGTAAAGCGCGGCAGCGCTGCGCCGAAGCGGTCGGTGTCGTAGTGTGAGCAGCTGACCGCCATAAATTCCATGCCGCAGCAGGCCGTCACGAAAGGATACGTGAAGAGCGAATACTTGCGCGCCCAGCCTATGGCGCTCTCTAATTTGGTATAAAAGAACCCGGAGCTGTCGGCGGCGGGATTGAAAAACTGATTCTTCATTAAAATTACCCTGGTAGTCGCAAGATTATAGCCGATCTGGCCCTCAGCCGAAAGACAATCAGATCTGCAATGATTCTAGTTCAGCGCGATGGTTTCCTGGACTGCATAATGCCCGCGTTCATCGACTTTGACCGTGACAGCTTCGACCTCCGCGTCGTGCTCAAAAACCACGATTGAATTCTGCTTTACTGCGCGCGCCAGAAACTCATCCTTCTCCTTTAAGAGCTTTTCCGCGCAGATGTCATAGCCCATGTGATAGGGCAGGGGCAGATGGTGCGAAGTAGGGATTAGGTCGGTCGTGTAAATTAGCGACCGTTCAGGGGAGCGCAGTTCGATCCACTGCTGGCCGCGAGTATGGCCATCGACCTGGTGCACCCAGAAATCAGGATAGATCTCCACCGAACCATTTACTAGTTTGAGGTTGGAATTCTGGAGCGGTTCCCAGTTAGGGCGGAGGTAGCTGGCGCGCTCTTTGACGTTAGGTGCTTTGGCATTCTCTAAATTATCGTGCTGCAGATGGACATGCGCATGCTTGTAAATCAGCTCAGGTTTTCCCTCAGCGGTCAGCCGGGATACTCCGCCGGCGTGGTCGAAGTGCAGATGGGTCAAAACCAGATCGGTCACCTCTTCGGGTTGGAATGAGGGCTTGGCTTTCTCGTCAGCTTCGATCGCAAAGATCGCGCGCTCCTTCTCGCTCCATTTATCGCCCATCCCGACATCCACCAGGAAGAGGCGCTTGCCGTCGCGCACCACTAAGCAGCGGGTAGCCAGCCTAATGCGATTTTGATCGTCGGCGGGAATCCGCTTGCTCCAGATGTTCTTGGGAACCGACCCAAACATCGAGCCTCCGTCCAGCCGAAAGTATCCGAAGTTAATCGTTTCAATTTCGAAGCGTCCGAATTTCATATCAGTTTAAAAAATTTCATTGCAGTAGCCGTGGTGATCGTTCCAAGCTCTTCAAGACTTAGCCCTTTGAGTGCCGCAAGGCAACGCGCAGTATCGACCATTAACGCGCTTTCGCAACGCTGGCCCCGGTTAGGTTCCGGGGCCAAATAGGGGGCATCAGTCTCGAGCATGATCTGCTCCAACGGTACGGCTTTAATGGTAGCACGCAGAGCCTCGGCCTTTTTAAAGGTGACCGAACCGGGCACGGAGATCAGAAAATTAATCTCACGCAGCTTGGCGGCAAAGGCGGCATCTTCGCTGAAGCAATGAAAGACGCCGCCAATCGCGGACGCCCCCTCCTCCTCTAAAATTCTTAAACAGTCTTGGCCGGCTTCGCGTGAGTGAATGATAATCGGCTTCTTAATTTCGAGCGCCAGTTTGACCTGCGCGCGAAACCACTGCTCCTGCAGATCCTTGGGCGCCCAGTCACGAAAATAATCCAGTCCAGTTTCACCGATCGCTACCACCCGAGGATGGGCAGCGAACTGCCTCAATTCAGTCAGATCGACCGGCACCTTGGCATCATGCGGATGAACGCCGGCGCTGGCCCAGATGAAATCGTATTTTTCAGCTAGCGCAATGGCGGCGCGGGTGGCGGCGGAGCCTCCGATGCCGATAGTTACGAGCCGTCGTACGCCGGCCTGGCGCGCGCGACTAATCACCAGATCTCGGTCGGCATCAAAATCGTCGGCGTCGAGATGAGTATGAGTATCGAAAAGATCGAGCATCACCGCACTACGCAGCCCGGCTCCATATCTTGTCCGGGATCAACCAGGCACAGTTTGGAAACGTCTCCATTGCTGGCGGCGAGTAACATGCCTTGGCTCTCGATCCCCATCAGCTGGGCCGGTTTTAGGTTTGCTACCACTACAATCTTTCGGCCGATTAGCGCTTCCGGGGTGTAAAATTGCGCAATGCCGGCCAGGATCTGGCGCTTGCCCAGCTCGACACCGAGGTCGAGTTGCAGTTTCAGCAGCTTCTTTGATTTCGGCACGGCCTCGGCAGCTTCAATCAGCGCGATGCGCAGTTTTACCTGCATGAACTGCTCAATGTCGATTAACGGAGTTTCGGAGACCGGTGCTGGAGCTGCTGCCGGAGCAGCGGCGGGCGGAGTGTTTTGTTGTTCCATATTTAAACTACTATTTTGGAGATTAAATTAGCACCGTTCACCGGGCCGGTAAAGGAACCGGAGCTTCCGATAAAATCCAGGGCAGCGGCGCATAGCACCGTCGCTGCAGCCAAATTTCTTTCAAAGATCAACCTTTCGGATTCAATGATGTTGGTAAGAAAGACACTCCAAAGTTTTTGTGCTCGGGGAGTATCGCTAAGCAGCATGCGTTGCCGAGAATAGATGCGGATCTGTCCGAGTTTGGCACGCAGTCGATCGCGATCCTTGCTAATCTCTCTAACAAAATTGAAGTACTCGTGAACTGCCCCTAGCTCAAGTTGGTCTAGGTGCTGTTTTATGTCTTTCCACGAATCGAGGTCGGAGATAATACGGTCAATCCCATCCAAGGTTCCATCCGCGAGCAGCGCTACTTCGTGCAGCGCTTCCCGACTCAGATGAATTTCCCCGCGGGCCGAGCGCCGCGAGAGCACCTTCTCGATCTCGGCTGGATCTAAATTATCGAAATGCCAAAGCTGGCAGCGCGAGAGCAGTGTCGCCGGTAGTTTGGAGTGATTGGCGGTGACCAGGATAAAGAAGGTGTTGTTCGAGGGTTCTTCAAGCGCCTTGAGCAAGATATTAGCGGCCTGAATTGAGAGGCTCTCGGCATCGTTGAAGATCGTAACGCGATTTTGTCCAGCGAAGCCGCGCAGGCTAAGTCTATGCAGCACTTCGCGAATTGCCGCAACAGAGGCATCTTCCTTTTCATGACAGTTTACAAAGTGGAAATCGGGGTGATTTCCGGCATCGAATAGCTGACAGGAGTTGCACTTGTTGCAGCCGCCATAAGGGTTAGCTGCCGGATTGCCGGGAGCGGATTGACACAGCAGCGTACGGGTAAGCTCCCTTGCTACCGGCAACTTCCCTACTCCGGACTGGCCGGAAAATGCGAGGGTCCCCGGGATCTTGCCGTTCTGCACCAGGTGCTTAAGGCGCGCCCGTTGCGGCTCATGTCCGACAATTTCAGTGCCTGGCATGCGGCCTCTTTTCCAGCGCATCCAGCCAGCTTATCAATGCCGGCCGCGCTGCTGCGGCGACCTCCCCGGCGCTCTTTGAGCCGTCCAGGATCACGAATTGTTCCGGTCGCTTCCCGGCGATCTGCAGGAAGCCATCTCGAATGCGCTGATGAAAATCCAGCTTTTCATCTTCGAATTTATCGGCGCCCGGCGTTCCGGTGGTGCTGCGGTGCTGGGTTCGAGCCAGCCCCTGCGCGGGATCAATATCAATCAGAAAGACAAGATCGGGGAGCAGCTGTTGAACCGCCAGCAGATTAACCTGCTCGATCATCTCGGGATCCAGTCCGCGCCCGTATCCTTGAAAGGCGATCGAAGAGTAGAAATAGCGGTCGGAGATAACCGGGTTGAATTTGGCTAAAGCCGGTCGAATCAGCTGCAGCGCGTGATCGGAGCGGTCGGCAGCAAAGAGAAAAGCCTCAGTCAGCCCCTTTAGGTTCAGAGCCGTGTCTTCGAGCAAAATCTGTCTGAGTTTTTTCCCCAGCAGCGTTCCTCCAGGTTCTAGCGTCAGCACGAGACCCGGATACTTCGGGCGAATCAATGCGGCAAAGTCCGCAATCAGAGTCGACTTCCCCGCCCCATTCAACCCTTCAACGACGATAAAGCCCTGAGGCGCGTCGAATCTCGCTGCATTAGGTTCGATAATCACTTCTTAAATCCGGTCAGTTGAGGAATATCTTTAAGCCGTACTCCAGCTGCTTGGCTGTAAACGGCTTGGTGATGTAGTAGTCAGCACCCGACTGATAACCTTCGAGAATTTCAGCATCCTGATCCTTGGCGGTGACCATAATACAGGGCAGATCCTTGAAACGGGCTATTTTCTTAATCTCGGCCAAAAGTTGATAGCCGTTCATCACCGGCATCATGATGTCCAGGAGCGCGATATCAATATGCTGGTCTTTGATGCCCTGCAGCGCCTCGGCGCCGGAGGCGAAGCTGATGTGGCCAAAGCCGAGCGCCTCAAGCATGGTGCAGATGGTCTGCCTTGAATCGAGGTCGTCTTCTACAACTAGGATGGTTTTCTTTTCCGTCATAACGCAAATCAAAGAAGGCTTAACTGGCTGCTGCTGGCACGCCCCACAGTATAGAAAAACCTAATTAGCTGAGGGAATCCAGCGATGATAGCATGCTATTTGATATCCATGTTTGATTTCCTGGTAGCTGAACTTTTCGTTCATGAATGAATAGCATCAAGTCGCAAATTATGATATACTGGCTAAACTACTGAGGATTTTAATGGAAAGCACAGATATCAATGGGTTACAGGACATCGGTACCGATTATGAAAGTCGGTACGGATTTCGTGATCCCGAGAAGCCGATATTTAAGACCCGTAAGGGTTTGGACCATAAGGTCATTGATCAGATTAGCGATCATAAGGGCGAGCCGGACTGGATGCGCCAGTTTCGCCATCGCAGTCTCGATATTTTTCTCTCCAAGCCGATGCCCACCTGGGGCGGTCCCAGTCTGCAGGAACTGAACTTCGACGACATCTATTATTATCTCAAGCCGGTTAGTGAGCAGGGGCGCACCTGGGAAGATGTGCCTGAAGACATCAAACGCACCTTCGATAAGCTCGGCATTCCCGAAGCGGAGCGCACGGTACTGGCTGGTGTCGGTGCACAGTACGAAAGCGAAGTTGTCTATCACTCCCTGAAGAAGGAATGGGAAGACAAGGGCGTTATCTTTCTGGATACGGATCTTGCGTTGAAGGAATGCCCCAAGCTTTTCAAGGAATATTGGGCCACTATTATTCCGCCTAACGATAATAAATTTGCGGCTTTGAACTCGGCAGTCTGGTCGGGCGGCAGCTTTATTTATATCCCCAAAGGGGTGAAGGTCGATGTTCCGCTGCAGGCATATTTCAGAATTAATGCTGAAAATATGGGGCAATTTGAACGCACCTTGATCATCGTGGACGAAGGCTCGTATGGGCATTACATCGAGGGCTGCACTGCCCCGACCTACAGCTCCGACTCTTTGCACTCTGCTGTGGTCGAGATCGCGGTGAAGCGCGGGGCGCGCTTCCGTTATTCCACGATTCAGAACTGGTCAGCCAACGTTTACAACTTGGTGACCAAGCGCGCGATGGCATATGAAAATGCCACGATGGAATGGATCGATGGTAATTTGGGCTCGAAGCTCACGATGAAATATCCGGCCGTGTATCTGGTGGGCGAGGGCGCACACGGCGAGGTGCTGAGCGTGGCATTTGCTAAGGACGGGCAGCATCAGGACGCGGGAGCTAAGGTCGTGCATGTCGCTCCAAACACTTCATCGCAGATTATTTCCAAGTCAATTAGCAAGGGCAAAGGGCGCTCCAGCTATCGCGGGCTCTGCAAAGTATATAAAGGGGCGATCAACGCACGCTCAAATGTGCAGTGTGATGCGCTGCTGCTGGACGAAGCTAGTCAGACCGATACCTATCCGTATATCGAGATCGAGGAAAAGCGCTCTAGCATTGGCCATGAAGCCAGTGTGTCCAAGATCTCCGAAGAGCAGCTCTTCTATTTGATGAGCCGGGGTATTCCGGAGGATGAGGCCCGTACCATGATTGTGCGCGGCTTTATTGAGCCGATCTCCCGTGAATTGCCGATGGAATATGCGGTCGAACTGAATCGGCTGGTTGAACTCGAAATGGAAGGCTCGGTCGGCTAACCGTTTTGGGCCGCCGTTAGATTACCGTCTCCCCCTGATTCCACAGAATTGAGAGATATTTCTTGAAGCCGCGTGCTGCGGCAGATCCCGGTATATCGAGCACGCACGGCGCTGCTCCGTAAATCAATAGCCCCACATGGTCGCTCCAGGCCATTATATCGATCGGTGCCGCCACTTTTTGGGTTAATAGCCGGCATTCAAGCAAGGGGCGGGTCTGATTAAGTGCTAACTCCTCCGCGACATTGCCGGAGAGGAGTAGCCGCCATTTTACTTTGCGCTCGAGCCGCCGCAGCTCGAAGTTTCGAAAGGCACTGCTCTCAATCGGAAAAATTTCAAAATACCGGCCACTATCAACGCCTAGTATATCGACCCGGGATCGCAGCGGTTGTCGGGCAATCGCCTCCAGATAATAGCGCTGGATCTCAGTCGCGCCGGTGTAGATGCGTGCTTCTCCGGTAAAGCCGGAGGTGTGGCGCAGTTGTTCCAGCTCTTTGCTCAAGTTACGAGCCTGGCGTACCTGGGCTTCCGCACGCTCCACGAAGCAGCCGGGATCGGAGGCTCGAAACCGTCGCGGTCCCCCCTCCCGCACCGAGTTAAGGAGTGCCTTCTGAGCGAGGGTTTCAGCAGCGTTGTAAATTAGCTGACGGTGAAGTCCGGTGACGCGCTGCACCTCGCCGATTGAACACTCGCCAGCCTGCAAAACGGCTAGATAAACCCGCGCTTCATTCTGGTTCAAACCGGCAGCAGATAAGCGGTTAAGCACGCTATTCATTTGTCAAAAATATATGACTTTTTGACTAGCCTGGGAAGCGCCTGCAGACTGAGAAAAAAGGAGCGCAGGCATGAACGAAATCACGAGCCATTCTGGATATGTGGTGTGGAGCTGGATCCGGCTGTGGATCGTATTTTTCAGTTGCTCCGGCTGCGCTTGGTGTGAACCCACGCTTAAACTAGGGTGGTCGGGTCCGCTAACCGGGCCCTCAGCAGTGCTCGGTGTGGATAGCTTAAAAGCAGTGCAATTGGCGGTGGAGCAGGCCAATGAGGCAGGGGGCGTTGGCGGCCGGCGCATTGAGCTGCTGGTGGAGGATGACCAGTACGAAACCTCGCAGGCGGTTTTGGCCTACCGCCGGCTGGCAGCCAAAGGGGCGGTTGCGATCTTGGCTTCAACCTATGGCGGTATCTTTGCAACTGCCCAATTGGCGCTGCGTGATGGTGTGATCGTTATCGATCCGCTGGACTGCAACGACGATATCGCGGCGCTAGAGGAGAATACATTTTGCTTAGCCACCCGCAGCGAGAGTATAAGCGCGCTCTTAGCTGCTGACATCGTGCGCACCAAGCGGTTTCCGGTGACGCTAGTTAGGGACGGCAAGAATCCCTTCATGGTTCTGGTAGAGCGAGAGCTAACGCGCCTTCTGGGCAGCGCAGAGCTCTACATAATCGAGGGCACGCAGCTGGAGAGTTTAAGGGCGGCGCTTAGCAATCATCGAGCGAGAGCAGCTCGCGCTGTGGTGTTTCTGGGTCATGACCCTATGGGGCAGGCCATGCGTGAGGCTCGAAGTTTGGGAATTACCGCGCAGTTCTATACCTTGGGAACTATTACCAGTCCCGGTTTTCAGCAATTGGCTGGCCCAGCAGCCCAGGATGCTTTGGTGGCCTATTGGGAAGCACCAGCTTCTGAGGCGCTGGCTGCATTTCTAGATCGTTTTCAGGCACGCTTTGGCAAAGAGCCCGTTCTTCAGTTGGCGTCGCTGCCGAGCTTCGATGCAGCCTCCGCCCTGATCGAGACAATGCAAAAAGTTTTTTCAAAACGGGGAGCTGTGGAGATTGCTGATCTGCGGTTCGAGCTGCGGCGCTATTTTAAGCACGAGGGTGTTTCGGGTGAACTTAAAATGGATCTGGACGGGGCCGTGCGCAGCATTCAAGAGCGGCTTTATCGATTCAACCACGGTCGACTAGAGCGCGTGAACCTTGCCCCGAACGGTGCGACGAACGGAGCTCCCTTGCTCAAAGCTACGACGGAGTAATCTAGGACTTAGGCGCTAGATATACCGCTTCGCCGGTGAGCGGACTGTATGAAACGGCAGGCTTATTCGCCGGACGGGTTGTCGGAGCACTGCGTGCTGGTCCCTTGCGTCCTTCGTTAATGGCAACGAAATCAGGATCGGGGCGCAAAGGTGAATATGATGGAACCAACAGACGCGGCATGGCACGCGCGCTTTCCGGCAATTCTTGTTCCCGAGGCTGGAGCCGGTAAACCTCACCATTAACCGGAGAATAGTAAACAGTCGTGCGGCTTTGGTGCTCGCGCGCCTTTTGCAGTTCTTGGGTGGCGGTACAGCCGCAGAGGAGTAGGGTGCAGAAAATCACTGATGTAAGTTTGCGCATGGGTAGCCCTCCAGACTCTAAAAATACCATAAGCGAAAAGGCTAAGATAGAAAGCGGGCCCCTGGAGCGATGGGCGGGATTTTAGCGGGTTTTGGGCTGCGAGACCGTTTTAACGCTGTGTCCCGTCGATTTTCTTGGAGCCAGGAGTTCTGCAATCTTTAGCACGGCCCCGACATAGGCGCTGCTGCGGTTATATTTCCAAAGCGCATTTTTCTGCGACTCCGGATTGGAGTTGTCCCAGCCCGACTTGCTTAGAAAATTCGCCACAGAATGAATCGCGTCTTCCTCACGAAAAAGTGAAATCACACCATCGCGATTCCCATCCACTCCAAATTTAAGATAGCTAGTCGGTAGAAACTGCGGCATGCCAAATGCGCCCGCACTGCTTCCGGTGAATCTAAACAGATCCAGGTTTTGCGCCTTTGCAATTTGGAACAGTGCTTCAACTTCGGGAAGGAAGATCGCATCCAGGTATTGTGCTCGAATCTGAACATCCTCGAATTTTACCGCCGGATCATCGCGCCGCAGCCGTTCGAAGTTCCAGCGTACGTTCTCGGGATCGGAGATGCCCGCAAGCCGGGACAATTTCCAAACGACCAGCTCACGGCCGGTATCTTTGCCAAAACGGGTTTCAACAAGTAGCACGGCCGCGATCGCGCGGCGATTAACCTTGAAGGTATTTTCGGCAATCGTAAAAGCGTGTGCATGCGTAGTTAGAAAAGCGCGTGCCGAAGCGATGTTCTTTGGGCTCAAAAACTGCTGATAGATAGCAGAGGATTCTTTGGGATTCAGGCTAAAGCTAATGTGCTCGAACTTCGGCATACGGGCATTGCCATAGATCGATACCAGCTCGGCTTCGCTAAGCCCGCGCGTCTTGAGGCGGTTTACCAGATAATCCCAGCCCCGAAAGGCGGCAGTTTCCTCAAAGCGGGCCGCATCGAAGTTTGCGCGGTTTCCTGAGTTTTCACTGGAAGCGTCACTTTGCCAGAGCGAGCAGCCGCCAAGTGCAAAAAAGATCACCGCGCTCGATAGGGCTCGTGAGATTCCGATAATTCTATACATCACTGCTCTCATCCGCTTGCTGTAGTGTTGTAACTAAAAAATCATTAACCAAAATTCGCCCGAAGGGCAGTAAGCTCATGGTCGGCCGCGCGCGCCCTCCGTGCGGGCGGGAAGCCGCAGCGCATCTAGAAGCTCACTAAGCACCGCGGTGGTCCCGAGCGAGCGATTCTTGAGTTTGCTGTCACAGCGCAGCAATGCCGCAAGGGTTGCTTTGAGTTCAGCCAGCGAATACCGTGAAGCCACGCCGTGACTGCGCCCAAAAACCCACGAGGTCATCCCCATCTGTTCCCTGATATCATCGGAGGATTTGCCCTCAGCAGCAAGAATTTTAATCGAGAGATAATTAGAAAACATGCGCGCCAGAAGCGCTACCAGTGCAAACGGATTCTTGCCGGAACTAAGCAGCTGCCCTAGCAGCAGCTCAGCGCGCGCCGGATTGCGATCTTGCAGTGCATCGACTAGTTCAAATTCTGAGGGTTCGCTCTGCTCAACAAACAGACGCTTCAAATCCTCTACCGAGAGGGAGCTGTCTTCGCTGAACAAAGCGGCTTGTTCCAGCAGCGGGTAGATCCGATCAACCTCCCCGCCGCCAATATTGATCAGAATCTCAAGCGCCGCTTCCTCGATGCGATCGACCCCCACAGCTTTAAATTCCTTGGCGACCCAACGCTTGAGCTCGTAGCCTTTCAACTCCGGCAGCTCTACCAAGAAAGATTTGCGACTAAGCCCTTTATAGAGCGCACCGCTGACCGGCAGCTTGCGGGCCATGACTGTTAGCGTCGAGTGGCGCGCCGGACCATCCAGTGTGTCTAAGAGTAGTTTGCCGCTAGCCGCGTCCAGTTCTTCGGCGTTCTTTAGTGCAAATAGTTGGCGCTTCGAAAATAAGGATTGAGAACTTAGCTCGTCACGGAGCCTTAGCAGTGCGTCGCGATTCAGCTCCGCGCAATCGAGCGTCAACGGTTGGGCCACATCCTGGAAGAGTTTTTGCCGCAGCATTTCAAAAATGCGCTGCTGACGCAGATGGTCGGGACAGATAATCAAGACTACTTCGGGAGCGTGTGTGAGGGCCTCAATTTGCCCAAGAATATCGGCGGCTCTCGATTTACTTCGCACGGATTAACTGAAAGTCTTACTGAACGCGTTGCCGAAATTGTACCGAAGACGGGAACTGAAATGCCCAGGGGCGGAATTGAACCACCGACACATAGATTTTCAGTCTACTGCTCTACCGACTGAGCTACCTGGGCGTGTCGAAAGAACTACCATAGTTATCCAGCTAAGTACAAGTTGGGCCTTCCTCGCTCGCTGCTTTAGGGTGCTGTTCCGGTGCCTGAAATCATACGCTTAGGGCTTTTTCGGCCGTTATCGTAAAACAGCCCATTCTGGGGCGGAAGCTGGCTGCTGCTGCCATGAAACTCGCTCAGGAGCCGCGCGCAGCTGTTTCAAAATGCACCATTCGGGTGCGCGCTAACTTCTCGGTAAACCCTTTCGCGCCAATCAAAGGTGCGAGGAAGCCGAATGAGACCAAATACAGCGGAGTCAGCGCGGCATGCACAAAAGCGTTTCTAAATCTCAGTCGTTTGCCATCCTCGCGGGCCAGGCGGGTGCCAATGTTAAGCATTCCCAGTGTGGCGCTGGCGGAACAAAAGGACAGTAAAGGATAGAGGAAGGAGAATAGAACTAGAAGCGCTGAAAACACGCTGACATAGGGAAGCGCCGCGAGCGGATGGGTTAGGTCGAATTCAGGCAGCGTGGCGGCGCTGCTCCGAGCAGAGACGAAATATAGCAGGGTCAGCAGTGAGACGGCGCACAGCACAGCGAAGCAATCTACCACACCAGCTAAAACTCGTTCGCGGCGGCTGGCTAAGCGAAAAGGTTGATCCTCTTGCGCGCTGCGCCGTTTTCCCAACTCCCGCGCTTTGAGCGCGGCGCTTTTGAGCGAGAGCACAGGCGCGCTGATCATCGATTCGATCGTGCTCAAATGATACTTAACGACCGCTTCGGATTCGACCTTGCGTTCGAGACTGGAAGTAAAGTTTTCATCGAAGATCTTTTCGGCCTCAGGGTTCAAGATAGCATCATGCGTTAAATCGAAATACAGATTGATGTCTTCGCGGTTGGAGAGATCTACTAGCTGATGCAGATTAATTTCAGAGCCGGCCTCCAGCGCATGCTCTTCTAATTCCTCCTGCACGCGACCGAACATAATTTCGACCAGCGCCGGATCTATGACAATCGGAGCGGGGATAGCGGGGGCCGGTGTGGGTGCGGGCTCGGAAACACTCGGAGGGGCCGGATCTTGAACCTCTGAACTATATTCGCAGAGTTTTTCAAATAACTCCTCTGGCGGCGAGATCGGATCCGAGGGTGCATCTTGATCAATGAAGACGATCGGATCAGTTTCCGGTAACTCGACTGCGGCAGACAGATCCGGGTGAGAAAACTGAGTAGAAGCCGGAGTATCGGCAGACTGTTCCTGTTCCTGTTCCTGTTCCTGTTCCTGTTCCTGTTCCGGAAATGTCTGGAGTGTCTCGGTGAGTTCGATCTCCTCTTCCGCTTCGACCTCCTCTTCCTCCGAGAAGTCGATCTGGTGCGGCAGGTTTTCCGAGCTATCAGCCGGATACTCGATCTCAGTTTCAACTTCGATCGGCCCCTCGTCTTCGAGCTGCTCGCTCATGGGAGCAGCCGACAGCTGCTCTTCCGGTATTGATTCCGGCGCAGGATTCGGCTCCGGCGCAGGCGTCGTCGGGGTAAGCTGCGCTCCAGTGCTGACCTCTGCTTCCTTGGGAGGAGCTGACTCGCCTAGAGGGATCTCGTCATCTTCTGGCAGCTCTTCTACAATTTCGATCTCAAATTCGTCGTAGTCCCGGGCCTTGGCGCTAGCCCCCTCATGCGCCACGATCTCAGAATCGCCCAAGATGCGATCAATTATTCCCTCGACCTTCTCGTCAAATTGCGAAAAATCCAGGACTTCCGGCCCTTTGGGAGTTAATCCTTCCAGCTCTTTGGTGAGTTCAGATCCCAATAGAGTTTCCTGGCTGCGGTGATCTAGCTCCACCTCTGGAGATCTTGCTGAGGGCTGGGTTGGCGGCGCGGTTTGGAAAGGAGGCTCCGGCGCAGGAGTCGAATCTTTGGGTGGGGGAGCGGAAGTGGCGATTTCACCCGCAGGTGTGGAGGCGCGCGCAAAAGCGCCCCATAAATTCCGCAGCGTTCCAGAGAGACTTTTTCGTGGAGACTCGCTCTGTCCTTCAGCTCTGTTGTGCTGAGCTGTCGCGGGCTTTGGTGCAGCCTTTGTGGGGGCGATCTTGCTGAGCAGTTCGTCGTACGACGCACGCGCATTACTGATCGGAAGATGCAGCTGTTTCTTGTGCGGACGGAGATCGGTGTAACAGCGGGGGCAGATATCTCTCAGATCGGAGCAGACGTAGAGACATCCCGGACATTTCATGCGAATCCTACGACGCTATTTACCGCACAGACTGCAGCGAGTGCTGCCACCTCGGCTCTAAGTCGAATCGGCCCGAGGGAGAGCTTCTGAGTATCCGCCTGTGAAAGCAAAGTTTCCTCCTCCGGAGAGAAATCCCCTTCCGGTCCGATAACGAGATGGACTAGTCCGCGCCCTAACTCTATCGATTTCAATTCTTTCGCGTCATCTGCGAGAGAGCAACAGAGAACCGTATCCCCGGTCTGCGACTCGATAGTCCGCAGTGCTTCCTCCAGGCCGAGTTTTATCGCGACAGTTGGAATATCGGCCCGCCCGGATTGGCCCGCCGCTGACTGCGCAATCTTGCACCAGCGCTCGAGTTTTTTGGAAGCTGTCTCTGGCGCGACTTTGGCGATGCTGCGCGCTGCCTGGAAGAAGACGATTTGAGCGACCCCTAGCTCAGTTAAATAATCACAAAGCAGATCGTTGCGATCGCCCTTTAGCAGCGCCACGCAGACTGTGCCGATGCGGCTGCGAGGTGCCTTGGT
Source organism: Oligoflexia bacterium (assembly GCA_019694515.1). Classification (GTDB taxonomy): domain Bacteria; phylum Bdellovibrionota_C; class UBA2361; order UBA2361; family JBGSMV01; genus JAIBBU01. The sequence goes on from JAIBBU010000001.1 coordinate 207,562, forward strand.
TCTCCTTTTGCTCAGGATCTTAATCGAAACTGTGGGTGCAAGTGCCGCTACGATGGCATCGAATTCGCTTGAGCTGCTCTTGGAGACTGCAACAAGCTGGTGACCTGCTTTGAGTCTCAGCACCGTAGATATGTAGTGGGCAGCTTGCGGAGGCAGCTCAACGGTAGCGCCTGGAAGCAGTTCGCCATCGATAAAGACACGCCGTTCGTGAGACAAACGCAGCCCTTATGAGAGAAGATCTGTGTTTAGGACTTAGTGCGACGAAGTCCCTGCTTGTCGAAGCGCGCGCTCAGATATGGAATTTTGTCGATTCCAAAGATGCGCTCGTTTTCGATCACAAAGGTCGGGGTATCGAATACGCCGATCTTCTTGCCGCGCTTGTAGATGCCTTTAACTCTTTCGCGAGTATCGGATGAAGATACCTTGCTAAGGAAATCGCCCAGATTGATATCGAGCTCATCACAAAGTTCGTTCATGAAGTTTTCGTCGTTGGGATTTTCGCCTTCCCCCCACCAGCGCATGAAGACCTTGTAGTTGTATTCCTTAAGGATGCCGAGATCGCTGGCAACTACGGCCCCGCGGGTTACGCGGCCGGGATCAAATTCAGTCTCGGGCCAGCCTTCGGGAAATTTAACCGGGATGTTCAGCTCTTTACTAAGGCGCTGAGTGTCTTCAAAGAGGTAAGAAAGCTTGTCCGGAATAATCGCGGCCGGAGGAAGAACCTGACCGGCGGCTTTCGCGGAATATGGCTGCCAGAGCAGTTCCAGGTCGTAGGTACTCTCGAGCTGGTAAATGTGGTCTAGTGCCAAGTACGAATAGGGGCTCTGAAATGAGTAGTATACTTCAACTGTTAGAGACATGGTTCTCTTAAAAGCACTCTAAAAAGCTATGGTTCCTAAAAACAGCTATGGTTCTTAAAAACAAAACGGTTCCTAAAAACAGGTTCCTAAAAACAATAGCTACAAAAGGCCTCCTTCTCTTAGCGGTCGGAGGCGCATGAAAACAGAAGCAGGCCGTCAGAAATTAACTGAAATCTAGCCTATCTACTTGTTTTTCCTGTGGGTAAACTATTAGTTATTAAGGGGCTTTGCAAGAAATAATTGGGAGTTATTTTTTAGTTAGGCCGGTTTTTTCTAGATGAGGACGGTGTTTTTGCGAGACCCGCATGGTACCGGTACGTAATGATTTCAACTGATTGGTGCAAATTGCCGCTAGGCAGTACGAGATGATGGTTCCGGCGAATAATCTTGGACTGATTAACGATCCTGCGGGTCGTCACCTCGTATGCCTTGAGGTGAACCCGCCGCGCGGCACGGAGATGGGGGATATCTTTCGGCGCCTGGACGGGGGGCTGGAGGGGATCGACTTTCTCAATGTGACCGATAGCGCTTTGGCGCGCATGAAGCTCGCGGCCTTTCCCTTTGCGACCACCCTGAAGGCTCGTTATGGCATAGAGCCGATGGTCAACATTTCATGCCGTGATCGGAACCTGATCGCTATCCAAGCCGATCTTTTGGGCGCTTGGAGTACCGGCATTCGTTCGGTGGTGGCCCTTACCGGTGACGCCGTCAGTATTGGGGATGACCCGGAACGCAAGGGCGTGTTCGAGGTGAATTCGATTGGGCTAATCAATGCGATTAACACGCTCAATGCTGGTAAGGATCTGGCCGGAAATAGCTTAAACGGAGCCCCTGACTTCGTCGTGGGGGTGGTGGTCAATCCAAACGCTAATAATCCCGCGGCCGAGATCAAGCGTCTGCAAAAAAAGAAAGATGCCGGAGCGAAGTATGCGCTCAGCCAGCCGGTTTTTGATCAGGAGCTTGCAAGCACCTTTTTCAAGGAGGCCAGCAAGGTCGGGGTGCCGCTGTTCATGGGGCTCTTGCCGCTAAAGAACGGCAAGGCAGCGCGCGCAGTAATATCAATTCCGGGCATTAAACTCTCGGCGGCATTGCAGCAGGTCATCGCGGCGGACCCGGATGCCGATCTTAGCAGCTTTTCAATCGAACATAGCCTCAAGTTAGCTGAATCAAATCGGGAGTATGTGCGCGGATACCATGTTATAAGCGGTGCTTCAGCAAAGTTGGCTTTGCAGCTTGGCCAGGAATTGGCAAAATACGTAAGATCGACCCCGCGATAAGGTAAGCAGATATGAGACGTAGAGAAGAGATGACTTTTTTGGAGCGCACCTATGTTGTTGCGGTCGTGCAAGGCGTGATGCTTACCTTCGGGAGGTTGCTCCGCAACTTTACTCTGCATTTGCTCCATTTGCTTGGCTTCGCCAAGAGCACTCCGGCCACAGTCAGCATCCAGTACCCCAATGAGCGTCGTGTATACCCGGCGCGATATCGCGGACGCCACCGTTTAACGCTCGATCAGAGCGGTGACATTAAGTGTACCTCCTGTTTCTTGTGCGCCACCGCCTGCCCAGCTCGCTGTATTTACATTGAAGCGGCGGAGCACGATGACGGCCGAGTAGAGAAATTCCCGCATCGATACGAGATCGATACGCTGCTATGTATCTATTGCGGATACTGTGTAGAAGCTTGTCCTGTAGATGCGATCCGCATGGACACTGGGCTGCATCCCGAAGTTTATGCTCCCGATCCGCGTCTTTTCATTGAAGACAAAGAAACGCTGATGCAGCGTTCCCGTTTGCTGGAGGACCTCGGTCCGGAGGCCCTGTATCAGCAGCACATGAAGAAGATGCAGGATCTCGAAAAGTTCCCCTTTAATTAATGAACTCTAGCTGGCTGAAATTTTTAAGACGCAGGGATCTGCGGAGCGCGCGCCTGCTCGCGTGCTTACTGCTTCTGATTAGCGCCTCGGTAGCGGCCCAGCCGAAGGAGATGGACCTGCCGGTAGTCGCACGTCCCACTCCCGCTTTGGCCGCAGCGGGACAGACCCCGCGTTTAATTAACGCATCGAATGCGGCCGAGTTTCGCGAGCTGTTGCCCGACGAGATCTACAGCTTAGTGCGGACGGGAGCCTTGGTACTCGAAGCCCAGGCCAATGTGAATTATGAGTTTCCTGCCGCACCTTCGGCCCAAACTGAGCAAGCCCAGCTCGACGGCAACGGTTTGTCGGGCGCTAGCAAGCTGAGTGTGGGCGCCCCCTTTCTTTTGAACTCTGACTTGAAACTGGAGGGGCAGGGCGCGCGGCTGCTTTGGAATACAAACTCGGTATGGTGGAGCCGGAAGATCCTTGATCTGAGTTTTGAGCTGATCAAGATCGGTACGGATCGTGCGGAGTATGTATTAGATGGAACCTTGCAGCGGATTTATCAGCGCGCAGTCGACCCGTCCGAAGCAGCTTCTCAGATCTTTCGGGAGTTAATTCGATTTCAGCAGCCCGGCTTTCTGCAGGGATTGAGCTGGCTGACTTTTAGATATTTTGGAAAAGACGAGGACTCGCTGTGGGTATATTCTCCGGCGATTAGCCGCACCCGGCAGCTCACCAGCTCCAATCGCGCCGATGCATTGATTAAATCGGGAGTTACTCCCGACGATTTATTAGTATGGTCAGGAAATCCGCAGGTCGTTGAGGCACGGGTAACCACTTTGAAGCCTGTGCTTGTGCCAGCGCCCCCTTCGATCTTTCCCTTGGCAAATGCGGATGGATGCGGACGCGTCGGTCGAGATGCTGCGGCGACGCTTTGGAATTTTGAGACCGGGAAGTTTGCCGGGGCCGCGCCTTGGAGCCTGGTGGGAGTAGTATTTGTACCGCGCGAGGCAGTGCGGGTAGAGCTGCAGTCCCGCGATCCGTTTGCTTTGTATGGTCGGCAGGTTTTGTATGTCGATCGGCAAACGCTGCTACCGATTTACAAGATTGTATATGACCGCGCGGGCAGACTGTGGAAGGCAGTCATTGGAGTCTTCGGGTTTGCAAAGAGTGAAGGCGCTGCGCCCGCCATCGCCTTCCCGATTTCTAATACGGTATATGACTTTACCCGGTCCAAGGCTTTTGGTGTGGATTTTTCGATCGTTCGATTTTGTGAACGACCCAATAGTGCCTTGAATGTGGCGATGTTTGATCCATCGGTCCTTGGGCCTGAGCCTACTCCGGCACCTCACAAATGAATGCGAATTGTGAAAGATGTCTCAAGCCGCAGCGACTCTGTGTGTGCGAGTTTCTGCCGCAGATCGAAACCAGCACGCGGGTTCTAATTCTGCAGCATCCCCAAGAACCGGATGTAGAATTGGGCACGGCGAAAATTGCGGCGCTTTCGCTGGTGCAGGCCAAGCTGGCGATCGGGCTGTCTTGGCCGAATCTGAAGAAGGCCTGGGGTGCCGAAGTGAATCCCAAGGATTGGCTGGTGCTGCATCTTGGTAGCATCAGGCTCCCGCAAAATATTTCGGATGTATTGGTTTGCGTCAGCGCCAAAGGCCATCCGTTAGAAGATTCGAAGAAGCGCTTAAGCGCCTGCACGGGATTGGTGGTACTCGACGGGACCTGGAGTCAAGCCAAGACACTCTGGTGGCGGAATGCTTGGTTGACCAAACTGCAGCGCGCCGTTTTAAATCCAAGCCGCCCGTCACTGTATGGTAAATTGCGCCGCGAACCGAAGCGGCAGGGATTGTCGACGCTAGAATCGATCGGCCTGAGCCTTGCGGCCTTAGAGGGCCGTCCGGAGATCAACGAACAGCTGCTCGTTCCCTTCAAAGAACTATTGAGCCGTAAGCGACGTGGATAACTCCGCTGCGGGGCTTGGCTGGTTCACAGATGGCGGCGGCTAACTATCGCCTTTCATTTTACCCGGCGGAGATGGGTGCCGGTTTTCTTAACTGTTGGGGCGCGCCGCCGCGGCTCTTGGGCGGCCTTTGTTTCGCCAGCCTGCGCGACGCTGCCTAGCACCGAAGAGGGTGCGCTTTCAGGCCAGATGCGATTCTTGCCATCAAAACCGGTGATGCCCCAAATCGCTTCGAGTGGAATCTCACAGCCGAAATAATCCTTGCCGAATAACAGCTGAGCGTTAACTTTGTCCTCTGTAACCTCAAGCAGCCCCCGAAAATAATGGCTTAGCTTTAGGGTGATGGTATCGGCAGCTGTTAGATTACTCGGCAGCACTACTCCGGCGGCTCGGGTACAGACGTGGATCAGGGCATATTCATGCCGCAAAAGGTCGGTCAGAGTCTTGTACTTGTCGCTGTTTAGAGATCCTTCGAGCGTCATGGAGTCTTCTCCTTCAACGCTTCCAGTTCTCGATTCTTGGCAGCTAATTCTTGTCGAAGCTGTTCTAGTTCCGTCGAAAGGCTCGCAATGAGCTGGTCTCCGGCGGAAGAATCTTGCGCGTTCTCGACCCCGGGTGACTCCAGATTGGGATTGCGCGGAATCGAGAGCGTGCCGCAACCCAAAATTGAACAGAACAGATCTATAGAATAGGCGCAGGCGCGCAGTGCGGCGCCGACTGCGGTCAGGTTCAACTTGCCAGGTTCAGGCAATGCAATCGTTAAGCCGCCATCACGCTTCTGATTCCCGTTCCCGCTAATCACACGAAAGGGAAAGTTAAGGGGAGTAGTGGTGGATGCTGGTAGGGCGGTGGTCTCGGGGGACTGAGTCGATGTTGACCCTTTACGGCTCTTAATGACGAGCTTCACTCCACCTGTGGCGGGGCTTACGCTCAGTTCGCACGCTTCATTCAAATTCACCACTAGGTCGGTGGTCGGACCGCGTTTAACCTGCTGCACCGAAGAGACGAGGGCGGGCAGAGCAGCCGATGAGCGGGGCGCGAACTGCACCCCTACTGCGGATACACGCGCGGCCAGCCCGTCAGAACTCATGCTGGAATTCAGCCCAAGCGGCACGCTCCCGCGCAGCATCAGTACGACATGCTTGGTGCCGTAGCCAAGGATTTCGTATTGCAGTGTTTGTGCCGAAACTCGGGAGGATCCCCAGCAGCAGCACAGAGCTACAAGTACCAAAAAAGTCCTCATGCCGAACAATTTCCCAAAAATATGGAAGAAGCTCCACCTTGCACTCCGGCCAATCTGGATCCAGATTCCCGAGCTGAACAAGGCCGCCAGCTTGGCGTTTATTCCGAGCTATAAACTGCCGAACCCACGCAAAATTCCTCTAGTTTAATGATGACAGGCTAACTATCCAAGATTTCCGACATTATTGCCGTCCTCTAACGATGTTTGCATGCGCCTAACTATTTCAGTTTTTTAGCTATTATTCCGATCTTATGAACGAGGAGTGTGTTCACGCACATGCTGGAACTTAAACCCGGGATAGAATTCGGAGGTCGCTATACGATCCTAAACCCCATTGGCGCGGGGGGCATGGGAGCTGTGTATGTGGCGCGTGACAACAGTCACCCCGAATTCTTGGTCGCCTTGAAGGTGCTTTATCCCGGCGTGATCAAGACCCGCGAGGCACGCGAGCGCTTCAGAAGCGAAATCGTTGCCTCTTATCGATTGAACCACCCCAATATAGTGCGCGCCTACGAATATTTCGACCAACAGGATCTGCAGGCTTATGCGATGGAGTACATCGATGGCGGCGATCTATTTCAGCGCATGAAAGAAGGCCCCATGGGTGCAACCGAAGTAATTCGGATCATGAAGCAGGTTGCTTCAGCGCTTGCGGCTATTCACGCTGAGGGCATCGTGCATCGAGATCTAAAACCCGAAAATATTTTAATGACCAAAAAAGGTTCGGTTAAGGTCACTGACTTCGGCGTCGCGCGCATGAAAGATTCCAGCACATTGACACAGGCCGGAGCTATGGTCGGCACGCCGAAATATTTGTCACCGGAATACGTCGAAACCGGAGAATGCGATCATCGCGGTGATATTTATGCATTGGGCGTGATCGGTTACGAGATGATCTCCGGCGCTTCCCCGTTTCGTTCCGACTCCAAGGTCTCGTTGATGGTGGAGCGGCTGCGCACCGATTTTCCGCCGGTGCGCAGAGTAGCCAAACATTGTCCGCCTGGATTGGCCGGCATTATTGAACGTGCCATGGCAGTTAACATCCACAAGCGCTATCAGAGCGCCGCGGAGCTAGTTGCAGACCTCGAATTGATCGAGCAGGGCAAGGAGCCGCTGAACGCCGCTTCGGCCGAACGGCATCTTAGTGCTGCGATAAGCTCGGTTTTCACTGCCAGAAACGCGGTCAGGGCGATCTCAGGAGCTTTTGGATTGCGTGATCCCCGTCCTTGGTATCGTCGCCCGCAAACGATTGCTTTTGGCAGTGCCATGCTAGCACTGGCGCTCTCCTTGGTATTACTGACCGCTAATTTACTGCGTTTCGGATCTACCTCGATCTGGGCGGTTCCAGAGGGATCATACAAGGGAGTGATTAGCGGGGTACTGGCAGATAATTCCCAGTATGCGTTGCGCCTCTGGCGTACCAATGCCGGCCTTTTCGTGCTGCTTGGTAAGAGTCACTGTCCGGTCGCACCGGTCGATCGCAGCGGCAGGTTTAGCTGTGGGGACCTGCAATTTGCGCTCAGCGTGAGCTCGATTGAGCGGGGCGGAGCCTCAGGATTAATTGAAGAGCTTTCGTGGGGTACCAAAGGGCGCTGGAGTATTGCGGAGGCACCGGAGCGATGAGCCGATCTTTGTTACTTGCAGTCTTCGTGGGCAGCTTAGCTTTGGGCGCGAGCGCCTGGGCCTTTGATCCATCGAGCTTTCGTCATACGCCGCCCGAGAGGCATCTGCTGGATAAGACTGACCTGCTGCTCAGCTTTAGCGCCAGTCAGGTAAAACGTGCGCGCGTGCTGCTCGCAACCTCCCAGGGCTATCAGGCCACTGAAATGGAGCAGGTAGGAGATCGCTTCGTCACGCGCGTCAATGCAGGCGATCTGACTCTCTTAAAATACCAATTTCAGATTGAGGGCGAGGACGGAGCGCTCTTTGAAAGCTCCTATTATAATCTAAAGAAATTATCATCAGCCGGACTTAGCGATGATTCGGCAGCTGAGCTTGGCGAGAAAAAAGCGGCCCTAGATGCAAAAATACAGCAGCTGGAGAGTGCATTATTTACCATTAAATCAGCCGACCCCGCGGTTCTGGCTAAACGCAAAACCCAGGAGCGCGCCCAAGCGCTGCTCAATCTGAGCCAGAAGCAGCGTGAACTTGAGGCCTTGCGTGCTGAACTAACAGCGCCCGGGGAGCTGGGGGATGGTGGCGCGACTGGGAAAACGGAGAGATTTGAGTGAGTCGAAGAATAGTCATTATCACAGTCTTATCTCTTCAGCTTTTCACGCGGGCGTTTGCCTTCGCGATCGAAGGCTCAGATGAAATTTCGGTTGAAGGCTATCCGGTGAAGCAGTATTTAGCTGTGGTCACTGGAGCTGAGAGTGAACTATTTCCTGCTGATCTTGAGCGGCTGGAGGGGCGCTTCAAAGTGATCGCGCATAACGGCCGCATCCCCGAGGGGGCACTTGTCGCGGCCGTGGTGCAAATGCCTGACGGTGCGATCGTATCAGCGCCTTTACACGCGTTCGGCGCCGATGATCTTAAGCTGGTAAGTGGTCAAGGGCCGCAGACGCGCGAAATTGAGATCGAAGTCGAAACTGCGCAGACGCGACTGAAACAGCTTGAGCAGCAAGTCAGGGATGAAACTTCCAAACTTCGCGAAGCTGCCGGACTGCATGAAGTCGACCAGTTAACCCGGCAGGCCGAGGATCTCGACCGACGCATCAGCCAGCTGAGGGAGCTGTCCGTAAAGCCGGAAAATAGGTAGCAATCCCAATCGGTTAATGGGGAAACTTGCCTAAGTTGCTGCTCTTATTATCAATCTCAAGAATAACTTCAAAAATGACGATTTAGAGCTTTAGAGCTGTCTCCGATCAAGAGGCCTTAACTCGGCGTTCAAAATCGGGATGCGCGATGGCGCAAACGGCGTAAATCTCAGAGTAGAGATATTGCGTCGGGATGGATCTGTCCTGGGAAGCGCTCACGGGAAATTTTTTCCGAAATTAGCACCTGCTCTTACCAAGAGTGTTAATTCGGTTTTGTTCGTATGCAGTCCTCCGCGCTAAGCGGCTGACTGTAGATCTCGATATGGTGTTGGTAGGCGTGGAAAGCGCCGACCATTTGAAGGAATAAACTAATGGCAAAGAAAGAGAAAGGTTCAATCGAGCTGATTGTGCTTGGATTGCTGGCCGCGTTGATCGTCGTTCTAGCTATTCCGATGTTGACTGAGATTGGTCAGCGGACCTCGGCTGGATTGATCGACATACGCAATCATCTCCCGACTCCGACCGGAAGTAACTAGAGCGAAGCTGACATGCTTTGCGAGAGCTGTAGTCTCGGTCGATTCGTGTTGTGGGCCTTTAAGCAGTACTAAAACATGCGTGTCCACCCTAGTGCGATAACATCATCTTTAAACCGCTGGCAGCTCCCGGCTGCTATGTTTTTGGTGGTGCTGCTTTTGGCGATGATGGCCTTCCGAGGGACGAGCCATCATCTGCCGGCAGAGGACCAAGCTACCCAGAGTACTGAGGTGGTAGTGGCCAAGGGCAAGATTGAGCCCGGTCAGCCGCTTGAAAAAGCACCGGTAGCTTTGGAGCGGCGTCCCGTAAATACACTCCCGGCTGATGCCATCACTTCCCTCGAATCATTAAAGAATAAAATTGCGGCGGGCCCAATTCCCGCCGGTTATCCATTGGCGCTGGCGCTGCTCGCGGATCCGGTGGTGGTTCCGGCAGTCACCGAGAAGGTGGATGAAGCACCCCCGGAAGATCCGATTGAGACCCTCTTTCGCGAGATTGAGTCCGAAACAGTTTCTGTCCCTCTGACGTTTTCCTCGAACCCCCCGAAGCGCGGCGCGCGCATGGCCGTGACCCTGAGCAATACCCGAGGCGAGACCATTATCGTGGTAGAGGAAAGTTGGGTAGCTAGTTCCAGCGGCCGAGAGGCCGTGCTGCGCCTGGATCCAACTAAGGCGCTATTGCTGCAGTCGGCGCGCTCGCTCGGAAATTTTGGCTTCATCGAGATCCCCGTGGATGGCCCGAGTCCTTATGCAGGGAAAGCGGTCAACTCGATCGAAGAGCTCAAAGAACGGCTTGCCGGACGAGTGGTGGAAGCCAGCGCCGAGAAGAAGCCGACCACCAAGATGAAGGGCTACGCCTGGATTAGCGGCGAAGGACTGAAGTATGGCATCGATCAGGATGGCCAAATCAAAGTCATGGATGGCAACGAATAGCTGTCCTACGAAATTTTCCTAGCTATCTACTCAGAACCCTCCCAGAAATCCGTTGCCGGTGGACCACGCCGCGAAGATTTTTGCGTGTTCTGCCCGCTAGCGGTGCACTGCCCAAGCAGTTCTCATTTTTTGTCCAAAATTGGCCGATATTTATAGAGATTCCTGTCGGAATCGCCGTTTGAGATCTGCGCTAAGTGGCACAGTGCAAATGGCCTGTATTGGTCAACTATGGCTGGAATTTTAAGCAGACTTGAGCGCAAGGGCACGAAGGCCGGCACGGCAGCTGCCGAACTTCTCGTGCGCTCGCCTGCTACTGAGAAACTCGCAAGTGTTAATAAGCCATCTACCAAGGTGGTTAGTACTCCAGCTGAACTTGGGCTCGCCGACGAATTGTTGGCAGAGCTTAAGGCCGAAGGACGCATCCGCAAGGATGCGTCTCGCGCTGCCGCACCGACCAGCCCGGCACATAAAATCGGAGAGGTGTTGGGATCGCAGCCCCACACCACCGTCACCGCGGCTGGCCGGCCATCTTCCCGTATCAAGGTAGTCCAAAGCCAGGCGATTGATCTAAGTCACCGGAAGCGTCCCGATATTTTTGATGAGGCTTTGCCCTGGTGGCTGACAGATCCAGTAGCCTGTTCGCCGCAGGTCGATGCTCTCGTTCCGGCGGCACGCTTGGTCTTAAATGATCTCATTTCGGATAACGTCACGCAGGAGGAGTTGATTGCGTCGATTCATAAGGCCGTCTCAATTGCAGCCGATCAGCTCTCCTCGGAGATTCGCTTCTCAAGCAAAGATATCCAGGAAAGCGCACATGAGTTGATTAGCTTGATCATGGGCAAGGGGCCGCTATCCTCGCTCTACGATGACCCCGCAGTTACTGATATTCATTTGGATGGCCATAACAGCGTAAAGTGTGTGCGACGTGGGCAGGCGCTAGAGACCCCTTTTCGATTTCGCAGTCCATCCGAGTGCGAGGCTTACATCTCCTCGATGCTGCAATCGGTAGAGCGTGTCCTGAATCACAGCTCCCCGATCGTGGACTGCGTGCTTGACGACAAGCAGCGCAGCCGTATCAATGCCGTTCACTCCTCGCTTCTAGATGGCAAAGAATCAGCAGTCGTCATTCGTATCCCGCGGCTTCAGCAGATCTCGTTTTATGATCTTTTGAGGACGAAGACGCTGCCCGCCACGCTGGCGGCCTGGCTCTCGGAGCTGGTAGCTTGCGGTCAGTCAAACATTCTGGTTATGGGCCCCACGGGCTCCGGTAAGACTACCATGACCACGGCGCTGCTGAGCGCAGTAGGCTCAGATGAGCGCATCTGTACAATTGAAGATGTGCCCGAAATTTTCGTTCCGACAGTACATCTGGAAAAGCTTGTTTCGCGACCTGAAAATGCGCAGGGTGAAGGCGCCATCGGTATGGATCAGCTGCTGCGTGCGGCTTTGCGTCGGGCTCCGCACCGCATCGTGGTGGGCGAAATCAGAGACAAAGAGGGGCCACTCTTTCTTAAGGCGCTGGAGACCGGACATTTGGGATCGGTCGCGACGATTCATGCCGATAATGCGCGTGATAGCTTATGGCGTCTGCTGGACGTGGTTTCCGCATATGAGAAAGCCCCGCAGGAAAGTATTCAGCGGCGTATTTCGCGTTCACTGCACGTTCTTATTTCGATGAAAAAGATTAATGGCCGTCCTTGCTTGATGGAGGTGGCTGAGGTGCGTCCTCCGATCAATGGTGAGTTCATCGTCAAGCCCATCGTAAAATTCGAAAGCGAGGTTCAGGGCCGACGGCAGTGGCGCTTAATGGCCAATCACTCTGAGTGGATCGACCGCTTGCGCGAACGCGGCGTAGAACTCCAAGCCGGTCCGGGCCTACTGCCGATGGAGAAGGTCGGCGATGAACCGCAGGCGGAGCGTGAAATATGAAAGAGGGAAAGCGGCTGGAGCTGCTCAAGCGCTCGCAGCTGAGTGAAGCGGAGGAGCCGAAGTCAACCTTTACACCAAAGGACTCTGAGCTCGGTGTACGATTACAAAAAGATCCGAACGCCAGCGCTTTCACTAAACGCCTGCACCGCGCCGGCGTGGAAATGGATCCCCGACTTTTCGTACTTAGCACGCTGCTAATCGCCGCTGCGGTCGGCTATCTAGCATCTTTGCTGGGCTGGTTACTGGGAGCTTGCACCTTTGCGGTGCTGCTGCATTATCTGTTCTTTGGGTATCTTGAGGAACGCGCCCAAAAGCGTAAGCGTAAAGTGATCCCACTGCTGCCCTCTTTTATCGACGGGCTGGCTGCAGCCTTGGGGACCGGCTTCAATATCGACGCCGCAATCGTGCACGCCACGCTTGGTGTGCCGGATGGCATTCTACGCTCGGAGTTAGACAAGGTATCAGCGTCCCTCAACGCAGGGTTGGGGGTTAAGGAGGCGCTTTCATATTTAGGGGAGCGCATTACCGGGCGCGAGATTACAGCGCTGGTGGTTTGTATTTCACTCTTCGCCAGCTTGGGAGGACATGAATTGGAGCCCTTCCGACGCTTAGCGGCAAAAATTAGAGAACAGCAAATTATAACTGAGAAAGCGGGGCGTGATCTGATCATGGTAAAGCAGGCCTTCTTCATCATTTTTTGTCTGGCGTTGGGTGTTCCGGTGATTTTGCTTTTAATCACTCCTGAATATCTGGCGGGCGCCTATCATGATGCGGTCGGAAGGATCATTCTCCAGGTTGGCGAAATATTGGTGTTATTTGCGCTGGTAGGATTCAAGCGCATGACCTCTTTGAGAATTTAGAGCATGGATTGGCTAGCTGTTATATCAGTTCTTACCGTGGCTGTGACGGTCAGGATGATGCTGCTGCAGCGTCAGACTACTAAACGCGAATATGCCCGGTTCAAAGGTCACGATCTGACCTTCTTAGGGGAAATCTCGCAGCAGTTAAATACAGCCGCCGCCTCATTGGGGCAAAGCAGCGCCGTAGATACTCGCACCGTTGGGGCTTTGGCGCGCCCCGAGCAAAAGCGTCGGAACCAGCTAATGGAGGACGCGGGTCTAGAAACTCCTGAGGCTCGTGGAAAATTTCTCCTCTTCAGGATTGTATCGGCGATTGCCGGGCCCGCGCTGGGACTGAGCTGCTACACCGTGCTCATTCCTTACTATGCTACGTTAGCCACGTTAGTCTGTACGGCCCTTGGTATTGCTCTTCCGCTGCTATGGCTTAAACGTCATGCGATTGAGCGCCGCGAAGATATCCAGCGTGAACTGCCTTTAGTGTTAGACTTAACCAATTTGGGCACCAGTGCCGGTTGGGATATTTCCGCCTCCCTAGAGCGGGTGATTGACGCGCTGTTTCTCGAATTTCCTCATCACCCTCTAATCAAAGAGCTGAAAAAGGCGCGGTGGTTGATCCCCAGCGGTTACACCTGGGAAGAGGCCTTGACCCGTGTGGCCGATAAGCTTGGTGATGATTCGGTGAGACGATCTACTTTAGCGTTGGCCCAAGCGATTAAGCAGGGCGGCGATCGCAGTAAGCAGCTAGAAGGCATCGCCATGGATGCACAGCGCATCTACTACGGATCGATCGACCGGCGTCTGGCTGGCCTACCAGTGAAGGCGCTGCTCTTGACGATGATGTTGATGATTGCCTACTTCATCATCCTTATGGCTCCGGCTGCTGTTCAAATTAAGAATATCGTGCATTGAGATTGAGCATGAAGCTATTTTGCGCCAGAGGGTCCGTCACCTTAGTAGAATTTGTAGTACTGCTTACTCTCAGCCTAGTTTTGCTTATGGGATTTTATGAGCTTTCGGGAGATAATGGTCCGGCGGCGCAAAGCATCAAGAACGACAAGCAGATGATGGAGAGCTGCGCCGAAAAGCTGCTTGATCCCGAGGCAAATTGCGACGGCGGCCCCGTCGCTCCGTGAACGTTGCAGGCTGGGCTCTAATCTCCTAGGATGTTCTTATGGCCAAGGTATTAATCGTCGAAGACTCCCAGTCGCAGGCGATGATCATCTCAGAGATTGTAAAGAGCGCCGGGCATGAACCGACCGTTGCGCCTAATCTTCAGAAGGGCATCGCCCCCGTTCTTAAATCCGCTAATCCTGATGTCGTGCTGCTGGATCTGATCCTGCTTGGTCCCGATGGAAAAACGATCGGCGACGGCTTCCAGTTTTGCAAAGAGATTAAAAAATTGTCGAATAATACGGTTGGCGTAGTGATCGTCAGCTCCAGGGTTGATGAGGAATCGGCGCAGTGGGCGGAGCTGCAGGGCGCCGATGCAATGCTGCAAAAGCCCTTTGTGGTCGAGGATCTGATTGAGGTAATGGATGAGGTCCTGCAGAAGTTCAAGAAGCGCTAAATCTGCCCAGGCTTGGCTATAATAGTCTTTAAATTCAAATAGTTAACACAGCGGCAAACCAGCTAAATAGCTGAAATTATCTGCATTCTCCCTTCATCAAATCTATAGAGGGAAAATGCCGCTTCCACCCGGGATCGTAGCACGGGTCACTTGCGGTTAAATACGTAGGTCCAGTTAAAGGTGAAGCTAGTCATAGTAGATTCGGCCGCGGAAAATCGTGCTGCCTTGCAGGGCCGCATTGCCGAAGCTTTGCGTCAAGCCGACCTTAAAAACACCCAGATTATTGAACTTGATCCCGCCAGAATCGAAACGTTCGAATGGCATCAGGTCTCGGGCTGCTTAGTTGGCCCGGGATGTTTCGAGCACCTAGAAGAGTGCGTGCAACGTGTGCGTCTAATGAATCCAAACGGCGCACTAGGGGCGGTGCTGTTGGCGGAGGACTATAGCGGGAGCGCCGTCATTCTTAGAAAGAAGCTGCCGATTCAGGTCATTCCCCTCGATGACGTGGTGCAGCTGGCCGGATTTCTGATTGATGCTGAAAGCCGCAGCACTGCGGTTGAGACCGAATCCCGCAACCGTGGAGTGATAGGAATTGCGCAGTTAAAGGGCGGCGTCGGATGCACCACCCTGACAGCAGCATTAGCCAGCTGTTGGGCCCGGCACGGTCTAAGTGTCGCGGCTTTGGACTTTGATGATGTGAATCCTCAGCTAACCGCTTGGGCGCGGGTCGGGGTCGTTCAGCGCACCGTAACGTCGGAATTTCTGCGGACCGGCGAGGTGCCGGCTCAGCGGGTCAATGAGATGCTGCACCCGGTCGAAGGTTTTGAGGGCCGCTTTGTGGTGGTCGGCCAGCCTGAAGCGTATAATGAAAGCTTCCATTATAAAGCAAATGTGCTGGATGGCGCTCCCAGTGCAAGTGAGTTCGTGAATAGTCTCATTGCTACACTCAGTAATGAATTCGATGCTGTCATCATTGATCTGGCTCGTTCTTGGGGAGTGGCGACCTTCACCGCGCTGCCCCTTTGCAGTCAGCTGGTGCTAGTTACCGATGATGACGGCATGTCTGTGCGCCGTACCCTGGACGCCTTTCAACGGCTGCGCAAAGAGTCTGACGACCCGGAGGAGTTTAATCTCGACAAATGGTCGGTGGTGTTGAATGGATTCACCGGAAAGCTTATCACTCCCAAGGAGGTCGCCACCGAGATTCAGGAAATGGACCTGCTTTCGGCACAGTCCAGCCTCTTCACGGTTCCTTTCTCCGAGAGTGGCCGACAATGGGGTGCTCCTGGACAGAGTATGTTCGAAACCGCTGATCCACGCACCCGCGAGGTGCTCCGCCGCATGGCCTGTAACTTGATACCATTTAGCTTTGAACCTGAAGAGGCGCTGGGCAGCAAGCTGATCAAGAAGGTCCAGAGTCTAGTACATTTCTAAGTTATTACTGGCGCACCAAACTGTTGCGATGCTTCCGCGAGCATTGGGCCGTGCTCATATATATTCAAGAACTCCGATCAAGATCTAGCACCGATTGCTTTCCTCCGACCCTCCGTTCAAAATTCGGATCTGTTACTCTGCCTGCTCTTGGTTTAAAAGATCGTTGTGTCTGTAGTAGATAGCCCCATTCAAAAAGAATCTCTGGATCGTTACCTGACCTACGCGCTTAGCGTGGTGTCGGGTCGAGCGCTGCCTGACGTGCGTGACGGACTTAAGCCCGTGCAGCGGCGCATCCTCTTCGCTATGGCTCATAATCTCAATCTGCTGCCTAACCATAGCCACCGCAAATCGGCAGCCGTAGTGGGAGAGGTGCTAGCTAGGTTCCATCCGCATGGAGATCTGGCTTGCTATGAGGCGCTGGTGCGCATGGCGCAGGATTTCTCGCTGCGCTACCCGTTAATTGACGGACAGGGAAACTTCGGTTCATTGGACGGAGATAACGCCGCCGCTTATCGTTACACAGAGGCTAAGCTGCGCGCTTTGGCGATCGAGGTTCTGGGAGAAATCGATCAGGAAACGGTCGGATTCCGCGACAATTTTGATGGCACTACCACTGAACCAACGGTGCTGCCGTCGCGCGTCCCCAATCTTTTAATTAACGGGGCCGCAGGTATCGCAGTCGGAATGGCGACCAGCATTCCTCCCCACAATTTACGTGACACGATCAAAGCCCTGCTAGATTTGCTGGATGATCCGGCTCTTACTAACGCCAAGCTTGCTGCTGCGATCAAGGGCCCCGACTTCCCCACGGGCTGCCAGATCTTAAATAGCCGCCGTGAACTGTCGGAGATGTACGAAACCGGAAAGGGCATGATCAAGATGCGCGGCGAGTGGGAGCTGGAGGATGCGCCGCGCGGAAAACGCTTCATCGTGATCACCTCCATCCCATACACGGTCAATAAATCGCAATTAGTGGAACGCATTGCTAATTTGATCGTGGAGAAAAAGGTTCCGCAGCTCAATGACGTGCGGGATGAATCAACCGATCAGGTGCGGGTGGTATTGGAGCTGGCCTCTGGCGCAGATGCCGAGGTGGCGATGGCGTATGTTTTCAAGCACACACCGCTGGAAACCAATTTTCAGGTCAATATGACCGGCCTCGTTCCCGTCGGGGACCGTGGAGCGGTCAAACCGGAACAGCTCTCACTCAAGAGCTGTTTGCAGCACTTCCTCGACTTTCGTAAAGAGGTCGTACGCAAGCGCCTGGAGTTCGAGAAGCGCAAGCTCCTAGAGCGCCTTCATATTTTAGAGGGATTGGCCTTAATCTGCGACAAGCTCGACGAGGCTCTGAAGATTGTTCGAAAGAGCGACGGGCGCAGTGATGCTGCCGAAAAATTGCGCGTGCGCTTCAAACTATCCGAGATCCAAGCCTTTGCTGTGGTCGATATGCGCATCTATCAGCTTTCGCGCACCAGCATCGAAGAGGTACGGGCCGAGCTGAAAGAGAAGAGCGATCGCGTTAAAGAGATCGATAAGACACTCAAGAGCAAGGAGAAGATTGCCCAGATCGTTCGAAAGGAATTGGAAGAGGTGGGCGAAAAATTCGGCGACAAGCGCCGCTGCAAGCTGGTTACTGAGAGCGTCGAAATTGAGTTCAATGAGGCCGACTACGTGGTCCAGGAGGATGTTTACGCGATCGTGACCAACGATGGCTGGTTGAAGCGCATTCGCCAGAACAACGAGATCAGCTCGACCCGGCTGCGTGAAGGTGATTCGATCTTGCGTGCGCACCCGCTCTCGACCGTCGATTCCGTAGCTTTTTTTACCAACCTTGGCTCGCTGTATGTGATGCGAGTCGCGGATTTTCCGTCGTCGAGCGGCTACGGTAATCCGGTTCAAAAAGAGCTAAAGTTCAAGGATGGCGAGCGGATCGTCGAGAGCTTTGGCGTCAAGGCCGAGGGAGCTGCGGCATCCGCCTATCCGCATTTGATCAAGACCGGAGAAGAGCTGGTTTTGGTTACCAAGCAAGGTGTCGGGTTCGCTCTGAAGCTGGAAGCGCTGGAAGGAATTAAAAGGAATGGGAAGCGCGCCATCAAGGTTCGGGAGGGCGACGAGCTTGCGGCCGTGACGCGGCTGACCGACAAATTGGCGCTCTTCACCCAAAATGGGTATGGACTCTGTATTAAAGGCAAAGAGATTCCGGTGCGTGATAGCGCGGCCGTGGGTGTCTCACTCCTCGGTGTGCGCAAGGATGATCGGCTGATCAATGCGATCGGGTTTGCGGGCAGGACCACCTTCCTGATGCTTTTGGCGACTGACAATACCAAAGAGCTTCCGGCCTCGGAGATGACTGAAGGACATAGAGCGCTAAAGGGCAATAAAGTTATTACGCGTGGTGAGTTGAAGCAGGTAACTCTCCCGGAGAAGCAGGGATCGCTAGTGTAGGTTATGGCAAAGAGCACAGACGCCAAATTATCCGAATATCGCGCCGCCGATATTGAAGTTCTCGAAGGTTTAGAGCCGGTACGGCGCCGTCCCGGCATGTACATCGGCGGTACCGAAGGACCCGCCGGGTTGCATCACCTGATCAAAGAAATTCTCGATAACTCCATCGACGAAGCCATGAATGGGTTCGCCGATCTAATTACCGTTACTTTGCATGATGATTCCGAGACCGTCAGTATCGAAGATAACGGCCGCGGTATTCCGGTCGATAAGCATCCGAAGTTTAACAAACCTGCGCTTGAAATTATTCTGACCACCCTGCACTCCGGCGGAAAATTCTCTGCTAAGAATTATTACTCCGCAGGCGGACTGCACGGCGTGGGTGCTTCTGTCGTGAATGCGCTTTCCGAAGAATTGGATGTGACCGTTTGGCGGGATGGCTCGGAGTGGCGGCAGTCTTTCTCGCGCGGAAAGGCCGTGTCAGGGCTCAAGAAGGGCGAAAAGACCAAGGCCCATGGCACGCGCATTAAGTTCAAAGCCGATCAGGAGATCTTCAAAATCATCCGTTTCTCGGCTGAGCGTATTGAGAAGCTGATTCAGGAGAAAGCCTTCCTCAATCGCGGTTTACGTGTGGTTTTTCGCGATGAAGTGGGGGGTAAGGAAACCGAGCACTGTTATCCAGACGGCTTGAACGCCTACCTCAGTCATATTCTGCAAAAGGCCAAGCTCGAAGCGATTTCAGGCGAGAGTTTTTATATTGAGCGCACCGAGGGCATTAAGGTTGAATGCGCATTTTGCTGGACTGAATCCACAAATGAACGGATCAGTTCCTACGTTAACGGCATTCATACCGCGCAGGGCGGAAGTCATGAGGACGGCTTCCGTTCAGGACTTTCTAAAGCGATCCGCAATTATATGGCGGTGCATGATCTGATTCCAAAAGGGATCAAAGTAACCGCTGATGATATCCGCGAGGGATTGGTGGGAGTGCTTTCGGTCAGTGTACCTGGCGCCATTAGCCAGCTGCAGTTTCAAGGTCAGACCAAAGATAAGCTCAACAATCCGGAGATCGAGCACCCTGTAGATGCGCTGCTGAAGACCTTCGAGAATTT
This sequence comes from Oligoflexia bacterium, assembly GCA_019694515.1. Lineage (GTDB taxonomy): Bacteria > Bdellovibrionota_C > UBA2361 > UBA2361 > JBGSMV01 > JAIBBU01. The sequence goes on from JAIBBU010000001.1 coordinate 227,061, forward strand.
TCTCAATTCCAAACCGACGGTCGCCGCAGCCATTATTGAACGCATCTCCTTGGCGGCTAAAGCGCGGGCGGCTGCGCGCTCAGCATCGCAAAGTGTTTCGCGCAAAATTGGTATCAGTCACCGCTTGAACCTACCCGGTAAGCTGGCCGACTGTTCCTCGACTAATCCCGACAAATCCGAGGTCTTCATCGTAGAGGGTGACTCGGCCGGCGGCAGCGCTAAGCAGGGTCGTGATCGCGCCACCCAGGCGGTGCTGCCGTTAAAGGGGAAGATCCTGAACGCCATTGCGGCATCTGAGGCAAAGATTAAGGAAAATTCCGAGATCACCGATTTAATCTCGGCGCTCGGTTGCGGTTACGGGGCGTCCATAAATCTGGATCGGCTGAGATATTCCCGTGTAATTATACTGACCGATGCAGACGCCGATGGAATGCATATCGCATCACTGTTGATGGCCTTCTTTTTCCGCTTCATGAAGCCTTTAGTCGAATCGGGGCACCTCTATCTCGGCCTCTCTCCGCTATATCGCGTGCGCTTGGGCAGCGGTTCGAAGGAAGAGATCCGCTGGCTATACTCAGATGAACAGAAAGAGCGCTTCATCAAAGGCAAGACCTCCAGGGAGAAGATGCAGATCACCCGCTTCAAAGGGCTGGGAGAGATGAGTCCTGCCATGCTCTGGGATACCACTTTGAACCCGGACAAGCGAAATTTACTTAGGATTCAAATAGATAACGAGAGTGCCGCCATTACGACATTTGAGCATCTCCTGGGGCGGGATACCGCTGAAAGATACCGTCTAATACAAGATAATGCCCATAGACTTGAAGTAGATGTCTAAAACGATTAACCTTTTCGACCTGTGATTTCAGTCAATTACCAAGTGAACGGGCGCCTGGACATCTAAGATGGCGAACCCGATTTTTGAAGAGGTGCATAAAACTGCCTCGCGCCTTGGCTCTTGCGACCCACGCTGGCTAAAGGAGGAGATCGAGCCGCAATTCGTGACTCACGAAGCGGGTACCTCCGGGCCTGAAATGATCCTGCTCCACGGACTTTTCGGTGCGCTCTCCAACTGGGAATCCTCTTTTCCGCTGTTTAGCAAATTTGCCAATCCGATTGCGCTGAGCTTTCCGCTGCTCACCGCGCACCGCTCCGAAGTGCGGGTCAAAGCCTTGGCGGTATTTACCGAATATCTAATTCGTCAGCGCAACCTGCAGCCTGTCACCCTCTGCGGAAACTCTCTTGGCGGCCACGTGGCGATGCGCCTGTATCTGGCCGCGCCTGAATTGGTGGACTGCTTGATTTTATCGGGCGCCAGCGGACTTTATGAACATTCGGTTGATTCGTTGCCGATCAGGCCGGATGAGACCTTCGTGCGCGAGCATATGGCGCGGGTGTTTTTTAGCAACCGCTTCATCACCGACGAGGCCGTGGGGGAGATTACTCAGATTCTCAAGAATCGCATGAACATCCTCAATCTGATTCATTCGGCGCGCAGTGCCAAAAAAGATAATTTGCTAAAGCTGCTTCCGCAAATTAAAGCCCCGACATTGCTGTTGTGGGGCGAAGATGATGAGGTCACGACGATGCAGGTGGCTGAGACTTTTCATAAGCATATTCCAAACTCGGAACTAGTCTCGATTAAGAACTGCGGACACGCGCCCATGATCGAGCATCCTGAGTGGTTCTCCGAGCAGGTTCACAACTTTCTAAAAAAGCACTCCAAGAAGTTCCAGACTAAATAAGGAAGATCGTCATGCAACGTGATACACGCAGCACGAAATTTCCGATCGGATCCGCTTTGCCTAAGTTCCAGCTGCAAAACGTAGATGGAAAGCTGCTTGGTTCGGAATGTTTGCAAGGGGCCAAGGCCGCCCTAGTGGTTTTTAGCTGTAATCACTGTCCTTACGTGCAGGGAACCGATGCCTTGTTGCTCGAAATTGTGAAGCGTTTTGAGCCCCGCGGCCTTAAGACGGTGGCGATTAGCGCCAATGATCCGGTGCAATATCCCGAGGATGGCTTTGCTCAAATGCAAACAAAGGCTAAGACCCTCAAATTACCCTTTCCCTATCTATTCGATGAGACCCAAGCGGTGGCACGGGCTTTCGATGCCTCCTGTACTCCCGAATGTTACCTGTTCGATGGCGCCGGGAAGCTCTGTTATCAGGGCGCGATCACCGACCGTCCCAAGGAGCGGGATGCTGAACGCAAAGATCTGCTGTCTCCCGCAATTGAGAGTACCCTCTCGGGGAAGGCACCCGTCCCCGATTTCAATCATCCGATCGGCTGTTCGATCAAGTGGAAGAACTAAAGGCTGACGCTGATAGCTCCTAGCGCGCCAAAGGCTCCATTATCTCTGCGGCTTTCCGCACTCCATAAGTGGCCCCATGAGGCTAGTCATGTTTTTTGTATGGACTTCGAACTAGTCTAAGAGAGCAAATTCCTGGAGCTTCCGACTCAAACTGGGGAGCGTACATTATGAGAGTCTTTGGCCTCGGTACTTTAAGCCTTATTTTGGTGCTGTTATCAGTCTGCGGACAGGCTGCTGCGGAGCAGGGCAGCGTTGGCAGAGTTGTTGGAGTGTCGCTCCCACGTTTCGCGGATGCGCGGGACCTTCGACCCGAAAGATGGGAAGCGACTGCTGATAAGATCATTCGTAATAAGACCGATGTAACTAGCCGTCTAATCTCCGTTGAAGCTCCGGGACGGTTAGAGGAGGCTCCGGGTGTGCGGGGAGAAGAGCCGCGCAGCTCTGAGCGCGAGGAAGCCCATCAGAAGCTTCGCGATGATTTATGGAACGAGCTGATTGGCGATAACAAGTAATGAGTCTAGCAGTCGGTTAAATAGTTTTTTTAAGGGAAGCGATGAAAGTAATATATAATTTTAGTCTCATTATGGTCTTATGCGGCTTCTTGTCGGCTTGCCCCTTAGTGCGAGGCACCGGCAACGCTGTGCAGGCAACTGGAGAGGGCGTCGGACATGCAGTCGAGGGCACCGGAGAAGCGATCGGACAGGCGGGTAGAGAGCTAGCAGACTGAGCCGATGCACGCGTCCGCCAAGCGATTCGGTAAACGAGTATCGCCCGTTTAGTTTCAGTAATTCCGCTGGTATTTGGGTCCTCGGCAAGAGTTGCCTAAATCGGCACCTTAGATTCTTATATGCGTAAATGCGTAGGTTGCTGCTCGGGTCATATGTCGCAATTATTCTAGCCTTTCAATGGCCGTTTCCCGGTAAAGCCGACCCTCAAACGCTGGGGATTATACTCCCGCTTTCGGGCAAAGCAGCGAATGCCGGCATCGCCGTTCGAAACGGTGCGACGTTGGCAAATGAATCATTGCAGCAGCCTTTTAAGCTGATCTTTGAAGACAACGAACTGGATAACGCCAAAACAGTAACTGCCGCTAGAAAACTAATCAGTACCGATAAGGTCTCTGGTCTGATCGTTTATGCTTCTGGTCCATCGAACGCTGCCGCTCCGATTGCGGAGCAGGCTAAAGTTCCAATGATCGGTCTTTCCGTGGACCCCAATGTTTCGCGTGGACGAAATTGGGTGATGATACATTGGGCTTCCAATGAAGCGGTTGCCAAGCAGCTCGTATCCGAGCTGGTACGGCGCAACTTAAAGACGGTCGCAATTCTAACTACTCAGGTTCAGGGCAATCTCGATCTAGAGGAAGTTTTTCTTAGAACTGCCAAGGCTGCCGGTTTAGCGATTGTTTTTCAGACCCAGATACTGCCGACGGAGATGGAATTTGGCTCTGTGCTGCTGCAGCTGCAGAGAAAAGCACCTGCGGCAGTCTTCATTAATCTATATTACGGCCAGGCGGGGGCGTTTGTGTTGCAGAGCGCGACCCGTCATTTTAGTCCCCAATTCTGCGGGCATTACGTGCTCGACAATGAAGCCGAGATCGCCTCCGCCCACGGGGCGCTAGAGGGCGCATTCTTCGCCTCAACCGGGGCGGGCGATCTAAGCTTCGATCGCGATTATCAGCAACGCTTTGGTGCGCGCCCAATCTTAGGGGCGATCGGCGCATTCGATGTGGTCGGTCTCATGTCTGCGGCAGCACAAAACGCCCCCGATAGTGAGAGGTTCAATCGCAACCTGCATCAGACTCGAAATTTCCGGGGCCGCATTGGCAGATATGACGCCTTAGACGATAACACCTTTGATGTTCCGGCCGGATTAGGCGTGGTGCAGAATGGGAGCATAGTGCGGGTTCCTAGCGGGAAGTAGAGCGTTGGGCAAACAGGAACCGAGAACTCATAGGTAGCTGTCTCAAATGTCGTCAACTTAATCGAGCGCATAACAAGGGGTATCTCAGAATTTTAGACGGAGCGTGCAGCGAGCTGTTTTCGCACCCTTTAGAATCTTGCTCTTTTGCATGGCACCAACTGGCAGTTGCGGTGCGCGGCCGTTGCCCTGAAGAAAAATTAAGTCAGGGCAGGATGCGAAGCAGGCTGGGAGCTTGAGGAGCAGAATTACTCGGAGTCGGAGTTGCTGTCGGAGCCGTTCCAAAATTTACTCCCAGGTCGGTACCATCGCTCGCTGCGCCCTTAGCCGGACTATTTGAGGCCAGGTGCAGCGCATCCCTGATCGAGGTGGCCATTGCCTTTAAATCAGCGCTATTGCTAAGCGAGCTCCAGGTCGGCAAAGCGCTCACAAAGTTTGGGTTTACCCCATTTAGATTGTGGTTTGAACCCGAGTTGGAGATTAGGGGGTCAAAGGGGCCGTAGAAAATATTGTTCGTCAGAGCATTCGAAGATGCTCCGTTTGAGGACTTGGCTGAATACGCACTGGTTGTTGTGTTAATAAAGGTGTTGTGGTCGATCTCGCCGTTAATGTTGCTCTGACCATTCGTGACGCTCATCCCAGCGGTGGTCACGCCGTAGAAGATATTGTTTTTGATATGGTCTTCACCCGCAACAGCTTGACGTGCCAATGCGCCATCTCTTGATTTGCCGATGCTGTTTGGGAGCGAGATAAAAACGTTGGAATCCAAGGTATTGTCATAGCCAAACGCGCTGGAGCGGGTATCGTTAACGGTTTTCAACTTCATGCCGGTGCCGGAACCGGTCAGCATCATGCAGTTATGGCCATTGGTCGCAATGATATTGTTGCGGAAAATGTTGTGGGATGAAGCATCTCGCAGCATGATTCCAAACGATTCGTCTGTCTGGCTGGAATTTGCGACGGTATGTTTAAAGGTGTTGCCTTCAAAGGTTGAGTTGATTACCCAGTGCATCTGCACCATATTGCCGGCGCTATCTAGAAGCTCAACCGTGTTGTTCTTGAAGCTAAAATTATTTAGCACCGATAGCTGGTTCCATGGGCTATATCCTCTTCCGCTGGTTTTGAAGGAGCTGTTCTCGATGCTCCAATTTGTAATCCAATAGTTTGCGGTGCATACATTCGAAGCGCAGCTCACGTCATGCTGTGTGTCGCCATTGCCGAATCCGCCATTTGTGAATTTAATATTGCGAATAGTGATGTTGCTCTTGGAGCCGGATGTCACATAGATGCCGGAGGACACAGACACTGTGTGGTTTTGTCCGTCCAAAGTAATGCCGCTGGCCTGGATCGAGAATGCTCCGGAGCCGGAGGTGATATCGTTGTCCAAGCAGTAGACAGCGTTCGCTTTGTTGAGAGCGACGGAGTTTAGATTAGTGATGTGGTCGGTGCAGGCGGCGGTGGTTTCGGCCCTCGCTGATTGGGCCCCTGAAATACATAGGATACAGAGGAGGCTTAAACCTCTGACCGCGCGATAAACGAACCTGCCTAACAATGCCTCCAACACCCTAGTACTCATAAAACCTGGCTCCCTGAGAACTACTAACCTTTTGATTTATCAAATAGTTGTCATTAAAAGACAACTATTTGCAAGGTCCATGCCTAGTTTTAGGAGCAGCGTTAAATTATATGTGACCGGACAGCTAGACTGGCCCCATATGCTTTCTATTCTCCGCTAGCCTGGGTGCTAGGAGCCTAGGGGTCTGCCCATCAAAGGGGTGCTCTCGTGGACTGAAGCTGGGGCGCGACCCGCGATGCTCGGTCGGTTGTAACCAGGGACACGTTGTTCTTTCAGCCAGAGGCTCTCATTCCTTCCGAGTCGCAGTAAATTGCTCTCGTCCTGAGTATTGGATTGTCGGCTCCGCAAAGGGTGGTTCGCTCCGTCTTATGGCAATTTCTAATGGCCTCTAGTAAGAATGAACACCATGCTTAACAAGAACGCCTCTACGCTGGTGCAGGCGATCAACGCCAAGATCCAAGCTGGGGAATTCCCCTCAGAGCGCCGCGGTTGTCTATGCGGTTCAGAATTACAGCACCAGGTGAGTAACGTCGATTGGTTGGGACTTACTGCGCAAACGGTGATCTGTCACAGCTGCGGCTTGATGCGGCTCAACCCTCGTCTTTCTAAAGCGGGGTATAGTTTATTTTATGGCAGTGATGAGTACCGGCGCTTGCACAGCGGCGAAGAATTTATCGCCGATGCTGAACGCCGTGTAATGCAGAAACAGGGCGGGCAGATCCTCGCCTTGCTTGAACCTTATCTGACGCACTCAGAAAGGTTGAAGGTGCTGGAGCTTGGGTGTGGAGGCGGATGGAATCTGCTGCGCTTTGATGCGCAACGCTTCGAGACGCGTGGATACGATCTGAGTCCTGGGCTGGTGGAGTTCGGAGTAAGTAAGGGATTAGATTTGCGGCTGGGAGCGCTCGAGGCCGCAGAGTCGGATTATGGATGGGCCGACCTCGTCATATTGAATCACGTCTTGGAACATCTAAATGAACCGGCTGATTTTTTGCGTCGACTAAGGGAGAAGTTAAAACCGAGTGCGCTGGTTTATATCGGGGTGCCCAATATCGACAATTTCAACACCGGGCAGCTGCAGCTCGCGCACACCTATTATTTTTCTCCGCGCACCCTGCGCTATTATCTCCAAAGCCTGGGATTTGCCGTGGCGGAACTTGGGCCGGCTCAAAACATTCACATGCATGCAATCCTTACTCCCGGAGAAGCGCGGATCGAGCCGCAGCTGCTGCGCGGGGAATACGCGCGCCTGATGCGGATTATCCGAAATCATCGGCTTCGCAGCCGGGCAGTTAGAGCTTTAGACAGCTTGGGGATTAAGGGGCTATTAAAATCTGCGTTGGGCATGAATGCCGTTAAATCGAACTAAGTTCAAGGTTGCTGGCGGAGAGAGAGCACTTGAAAAACGAGGTGGCAATCGCGCTGCTTCAGTCCAGGGTTTTTCTGTAGCGCAATCCGCCGCCAGTTAGCACCAGCACCAGGAAAAGAGAGATCGGCCAGAGCTCAGGAATTAGATCTCCAAAGTCGCTGCCCTTTAGAAGAATTCCTCTAACAACTCTTAGAAAATGAGTGAGAGGTAATATTTCACCTAGAGTTTGGGCCCAGTGCGGCATGCCGCGGAACGGAAACATAAAACCGGAGAGCAGCAACGAGGGCAGGAAGAAAAACATCGCCATCTGCATCGCCTGTCTTTGGTTGCGAGCGATTGTTGAAAAGGTAATTCCAACAGCGAGGTTTGCCGCAATGAAAATCAGCGCACACGCGAGTAGCAAGGGGATACTCCCCACCATTGGGACATTAAAGATGAAGCGGGCTGCCAGCAAGATTAAACTCACCTGCACGTAGCCGACAAAGATGTAAGGGATGATCTTGCCGATTAGCACCTCAAACGGACGGGTCGGCATGGAGAGCAGAGTCTCCATCGTGCCGCTCTCGGTTTCACGGGTAATTGCAAGACCGGTGATGATCACCATGGTTAACGTGAGCACCACGCCCATTAAGCCGGGCACGATATTGTATTGAGTCACCCCTTCAGGGTTGTAGTGCGGATGTACGATCAGCTCGATTGGACCCGGACTGCCCTTTAAGAAGGCGAGCGGGCCTTTCAGATCGTTCTGCAAAGCATTGTTGAGCAGCGCTCGCAGGGCCGCTACGGCATTGCCCGTTGCCGCAGGGTCTGTGGCATCCGCTTCCATCAGCAGCGCAGGCTTTTCGCCGCGCAGGAGTTTGCGACTGAAGTTCTCCGGGATGTTCAATACGAATTGGGTACGTCCGTGCAGTAGCGCGGCTTCAGCTTCGGCTGTGGTCTCGAATTCCTGCGAAAGATCGAAATAGGCGCTGTTCTTGGCGGCCTGCATCAGGGTACGACCCTGCGATCCGCGATCCGCCAGTAAAATTGCAGCCGGCAGATGCTTAGGATCTGAGTTGATCGCAAAACCGAAGAGAATTAGCTGCATCAAGGGAATTCCGATCATCATGCCGAAGGTCATCCGATCGCGGCGCATTTGGATGAATTCCTTGGCAACGATGGCGAAGAATCGTGTAACGGAAAAAAAGGGCAGCTGCTTCATGCCTCCACCGTATGTGAACTATCCATCAGACGAATAAAAACGTCTTCCAGCCCCGATTCGATCGGCTGCCAAATGTAAGGAGGTTTTCTGAAGGGCGCAATCGCTCTTTCCAACGCTGCCTGTTGGGAGCTACTCACATGCAAGGTGTTCCCGAACGCTACGACCTGTTCAATCCCCGGGAGGCCGGTTAAGTCGTTGGAAAGGGCTAGGAGCTGCGGCCCGCGCACGGACCACGTGGTCAGATTGGCGCGCGCTAATACTTGATCTGACGATCCGGTCGCTAATAGCTTTCCTTTCGAAATAAAAGCCAATCTGTGACAGCGCTCGGCTTCGTCCATGTAATGGGTGGCGATCAGGAATGTTAACCCCTGTGCAGCCAGAGAATGAATCTCGTTCCAGAAATCTCGGCGCGCCTTGGGATCAACTCCAGCGGTGGGTTCGTCCAACAGAAGCAGCTTGGGTTGATGCAGTAGGCAGGCCGCCAAGGCCAGCCGCTGTTTCCAGCCGCCCGAGAGCTTACCCGCCAGCTGAATACGCCGATCGACGAGTCCAAGGCGACTGAGGCACTCCCGCACTGCAGCTTGTCGGCCCGGGATGCCGTACATCCGGGCAACAAATTCCAAATTCTCCTGGATCGTTAAATCTTCATAGAAGCTAAAGCGCTGCGTTAGGTAGCCGACCTCAAATTTGATCAGTTCGCTCTCGGTGATGACGTTGTAGCCAAGGCAATGGCCACTGCCACCGTCTGCGCGGAGCAGCCCGCATAGCATGCGGATGAAGGTTGTCTTGCCGCTGCCGTTCGGGCCAAGAAAGCCGCAGATTTCACCCCGTTTTACCTGAAGATCGACGCCATCGACAGCCACCAGCGCGCCGAAGCGCTTGGTCATGCCCTGCACATCTATGGCGAGTTCCGTCGGCATGCTTATTTGGGCAACCTAACATCAACCGGCTGGCCAGGATGCAGCTTAACGGCGCTCTCAGGAGCTAAAGCTATTTCGATCATGAATAGCAACTTCTGCCTGCTTTCACGGCTGTAGATAACTGGTGGTGTGTATTCAGCTTGCGGCGAGATGAAGCTGACCTTGCCGTTCATACGCTCCCCGATTCCATCGACCTGGATCTCGACGGGATCTCCTAGCTGTAGACTGCCGATGCGATTTTCGGGGATGAAGGCTCGCACCTTAATGTTTTCAGGGGGAAGCAAAGAAACAATAGGAGCTCCCGCATTTACCCATTCGCCTTCCCGATATAGCGTATCAAAAATAAATCCAGCTTTGGGGGCGTTCTGGCTTTTTTGCGATAGATCCCACTCGGCCTTGGCAACCCGCTGCTTGTCCTGATCGCGTGCTGATCGGGCGCGATCTAGGTCGGCTTTGGTATTCACGCCGCCGGTCTTGCTCAATCTTTCCTGGCGTTCAAATTCGCCCTGGGAATAAGCCAGCGCCGCCTGATTTTGATCGAGCACAATCTTTTCCGACGCGCTATCCAATCTGAAGAGTCTATCGCCAATGCTGACCTGCTGTCCGCGCTGCACGTCAAGTACATCCAGTTTCCCGGAGAGAGGCGAGGCAATGTAAACAAACTCGCCCTCGGCATAGCCCTGGAGCATCGAATTCTCGGTATTCTGGCAACCACTTAAAATTATTGTGAGCAGCATCAGTACCCAAAATGGTGAAACCGGGAAACGCAGGTATGGCATTGTCGTTCGTCTGTAATTATCGCTCTCTCAAAATTACCCTCTGCGGGTGCCGGAAACAATCAGGCGCAGATCGAGCGGGTAGATCGCGTAATGGTTTTGATGCGCTTGCAAAAAGGTATTAAGATCAACACATTAATCCGGAGCGCATGAATCGTGTATAGACTCGAAAGCCGCCCCAGAACGCCGCTCAATCGAGAAGAATCCGGGTCTAGACTCGGTTTACAGGCGGCCACGCTCCATTGGTGCCTCAGCGTGCCACCGCCGAGAACGCAATGCCTACAACTGTTAAAAGAAGAGCCGCGGAATGTAAGACGCAGCGATTTTTCATTTTCTTACCAATTTTGTTTGTCTGCTAATTCCCTCTTTAGGCAGAGCGGCCGGAAAGCACAATGCCGCGAAGAAGAATAAATTGTCCGGGCTGAAATGTTTTTGAATGCAGACGCGCTGCGAACAGCGGGAGGAGATTAGGGAAAGACTTAGAGCGGGAAGCTTCGATGGACCGGGAGGGGTGGTGCGGTTTGATCGAAATAACGACGTGATCGATTCTCCCTACTATTTGCTGCCGGTCATTAATCGAGGATAGTTTCGCCCCTCGAAGCTAGCGCGGCGCTCGTGCTCAGCGTAGTCTGAGCTCTCCGCGAGCCTCTAGCGTGGACGCACTCTGAGTGAGGTGACCGACACCGTCGCCGAACTTGTACTGACTCCGGGCTTTCCTGTCGGATTTGGGATGCTCAGCTGAAGCTTGATCTGAATGTTTACATCCTTCCCCGCAGGGATCTTCGTGATCCGAACACCGCCATTAAATGCCTCGAACTTTAGATTCAGCTCTAAAGCCGCAGCTTTTGAGCTGGAACGCAATCTAAAATTACCGGCGCTGTCCGTGAAGGTCGAGCGCGTGGATCCGGAGAGGCTTACACGCGCCCCCGTCACCGGCGTTCCGTCGTTAAATACCAACTGCCCTGCAATCAAAATCGTCCGTTCTTGGGGCACGGGGGTTTCGTGCGGGCGGGGGGTTGAAGGAGGCGCTGGTACCGGAGTCGGAACGGATGCGCTGATATCCAATACCGAGACCGAAACATTGCCGTTTAGAGGATCGACCTCAATTTCAAGCGAAACTACTGGCGCGCCTGTTGGGATCTGCTCAATCGTGGCGCTTGAGGAGAAATTATCGCCGCTGATAAGCAGTGTTGCTGAGTCCCCCGGCAGCTCAGTCTCGATTGTGAATTGGCCCTCGGAGTCGGTGAGCGCGGCAGCACCGCTTTCCTGAATTCGCACCTCAATTCCAGCCAATGAGGCGCCGTCGAGGCTTTTCACCTCACCTTCGAAGCGGGTGGAGCCGAGTCCCTCGGTGCTAACTGTGCCGCCTCCGCAGCCCACCAGACTATGTAATAAAAATACAACCAGGAGAACTCGCAGTGCGAACTTGCCGAATATAAGCGCGCGTTTCATTTTCTCTCTCCTTCCAGGGAAACTTTACTGAAACTACTTAGTGCTATCTTGGCGAATTTCCCCTTGTAGCTGGGGATCGGACTGACATCCTGATCGTGCTTGGAAAGTAGCGCGCGAGCCTTTTCATGGAGTGCATGACCCTCCTTCAATAGCCAGCTTTTGATCTCCTCTAATCCTTCGGTGCGCACGCGATCATACACCGTCCGGGAGTGCAAATTGGGAATCTCTGGATCGGAGAGCACATTCTCCTGCACGGCCTCAAGCAGGTCGCAGCTGTCGTCCGAGTAGATCTTGAATCCCGCCACGATATCACCCTTCGGCACATAGGCTTCGACTTGCAGCTTCACCCGGCTGCCTGTCCGCTCTACTGCGCCGACCCGCTCCAACTCAAAGAGCACCGCGGCGGGATTTAGCTCTTTACTCACGCGGCGCACGAGTTTGGAGAAATCGGACTGATCTGATCCAACTGAAAGAACTCGGGGTGCTCCGGCCGCAGTGCTAAAATCTTTATGCTTGTGCCATTCGCCTATGATGCGCGTCAGTAAGCCCGTAGGGCGCTCCAACTTGACCTCGCCGCGGTCTAGTCGCACGATATCACGCCGGTGTAGCCCAGTGAGTACACTAAGCCGACTATGATTAATTTTTGCGCTGCTATTCTGCAGCTCGCGTTTGGCCTCGTCAACAAATTCAATTTTGCAGCACTCAATTAGATCTTGAAGCTTAATGGAGTGCCGGATGCAAAAGCGCGCCACAGGCTTAAGCATCAAGCGCAAGCAGTCCAGGATTAAGCTATTGGCGAGTTTCTTTAGCACTTTGATAAGATGTGAAATATACACATATTACGGGTTATGGGATCTTTAATCAAGTATGTATACTTACCGATTTTTTTTCATATTTGACTATCGCAGTCAATTTGCTAGAGTTAAAATGTGCAAAATACGCATCTGATGGTGAGCGCAATTTAATGGGGATGTTATGCTTAGAAACAAGTGCGGTTCGATTGTAGTCCTATTGTGTAGCTGCGTTTTGTTGTGCGGAGTCTCTAGCGCTGCCGCGCAGCCGATTGGTATTAGTTCCAGCGCTGTGAGAGTCGTCGGCGCATGTGCTGAATACTTCAATGTGCGCGGGCGTCGACAGATTCAACCCGTAACTTCTGCTAAGATCTGCCACGCGCGCATCGCCGTCTTAAAGTCCTTTGAAGCAAAAAGCATAACTCCATCTAAAAACAGAGTGGCAGTTGAGCTGCAGGGAAGCGTCTATAACCGCTACACCCCGCAGCTAGCGAGGAAAAATTTCAGTCTACGGGTCGTAACCGAATCGCCCAGCCGCGGGGTGGTGTTTGCTTTCAAACTCACTCCGGGTAAGGGCCTTATCCGCCTCTCGTCCAGTGTTAGTCCGGTGCTTTGGGCGTCCTGTGATGAGCTGGATACCATGGCAGCTGCAGAGTTGGCTTCCCTGCGGAGCTGCTCAAAAGATAGCGATTGCGGACAGGCGCTGCCTCTTGGTTGTGGGCCGACTACCGCCCCGGCGGCAAGAAAAGACGCCGACGCTGAAACGTTCTACGAAATCTTAGGGCAGGCAGCGGAGCAGGAGTGCGCCTTATCGACTGTTCCTTCGATCTCGATCTGCGCTGTTCTTCCGGTAGGCGGTTATACCTGTGTGGAAGGAGTCTGTGAGCAGCGGGTTAACGATTGATGAAGTCGCTAAATTGATCTGTAGCAAATATTTATTAAGAACGGAGTAGTATATGTTCAGTTTTAAGAAACGATCGATGTCCTGCCTGATTGCAATAGTTGGTGTAAGCGCAGTTTTCTCAGCGGTGAACTCCTTCGCAGTTGATCCACTGCAGTATGACTGTGCCTTTCAGATTTCGGCTCAAGACCAGCAAACGCCCTGTTCAAATGCCTCGATCTCAGGCGATACCTATGCAAGTTTCGATGTGGCGATTGAATCCTTCGTGGGGAGCAAGGGCCATAGAGGATATGAGTTAAATGAGAATGCGATCTACGCGGAGGTGCTGAGCTCTGGAAATGCTTGCGCCTCGGCCCGAACTTCCGAGTCCGTTAAGCGAGTTGTCGTCGATCGCAAACCGACGAAGGTGACTCTTCGACGCATCGGTAATGGCAAGGCGCTACTTAGACTGATCAAGCCTCTGGATGAAAGTGTAGCAGCGGACCTGATTAAGACCAGGAGCGAGCTAGGATTCTCGGGATGCAGCAGCTGCCGGGAAAGAATTAGGGGCACCTGCACGCTGCGTGTTAGCCCTTAGTTGAACATCGGGTGCTGCGAAGCTTCCATGTCGTGATCGTCAAGTCGCACGATTCTTGTTGGACTCGCAGGCGCTTCTTGTTCTACCTCACCCTCCGTGGGCGCAGCTGTCATGGGCGACGTCGTGGCGCGAGCGGTGGAATTCGGCGCCGGTTTGGAAGCGAGTTGTGCGATCGTATGGTTTGCACCGTGAATCACCTTAGTTAGTCCATCCACGATCTCGTTTAAGGTCGTGGCTTGAGCGGAGAGTTCTTCGGAGGCTGCCGCCGATTCCTCGGCTGCAGCCGAGTTCTGTTGAGTAACTTTATCGAGCTGTGTTACAGCCAGATTGACCTGCTCGACGCCTGTTGTCTGTTCGTTGCTAGAAGCCGCGATCTCCTTCATCAGTTCCGCTGACTTCATGGCATTTTGGTTGATCGTGTCTAGAGAGCGAGCCACAAGTTCGGTTGCTTTTACCCCCTCCTGCGCTAAAGTTTTAGAATGCCGGATCTTCTCGGCAGTATCCTTAGCGGCTACCGCGCTGCGTTGCGCTAAATTCCTGACCTCTTCGGCGACTACCGCAAATCCCTTACCGGCTTCTCCCGCGCGCGCAGCTTCGACGGCAGCATTGAGCGCCAGTAGATTGGTCTGAAATGCGATTTCATCGATAATCTTGACCACCTGCTCGGTCTCATCCGCTGATTTACGAATAGATTGAATCGCCTGTTCCATGCTGCTCATGGTGCGGGTGCCTTCTTCCGCAGCGCGCCGCACGGAGTCCGACAGCTGGCAGCCTTGCTGTGAGTTCTCCGAGTTGTGCTTTGAGACCGACGCAATTTCATTTAGCGACGCGGCTGTCTCTTCTAGAGAAGCGGCTTGTTCGGTGGCACCTTGGGCAAGAGCCTGTGAGCTGGAAGCTACTTGTTGGGCTGACGAGGTAAGCTCCTTCGAGGCGCTCCGCATCCGATCGATCATCGTGCTGATAGTCTTAGTCACAGATCGATTCAGGAATACCAAAGAACCCAGGGCAACCACTGTCGCCAAAGCAAGCGAAATGAACATTAGGAGTTTAGCGATCGGTCCATCATGCTCGCCTGCGGCTTCGGCCTGATGCTCACGATTTTCAATCATAGTCGAAAGCTCTTCTTGTTTCTCTTCTAGAGCCAGAAAAGCCTTCTTGAAATCCGGAAAAATTGCGACCGCCTGCGGGTAGTCAATAAAAGCAATCGTACCGACTGCCTCCGCTAGCTTGATATAGCTGTCCAAAGCAGGACCAATTGACTCCAACCCGCTCATCATATCTTGGGGCAGATTCATCTCCTGGTTTCTAGCCAGCGCGTCGCGGAACTGCTGAGCATGTTCACGCAGCTCCGCAAGGATCTCGTCCTTGCCGGCCAAGCTTTCCCCGGCTTTGCTTCCGACATACAGCGCCAGCACTACATCAGCGCGCAGCGCATCATGCATCATGTCTCCGTCCATATGGTTGTGCAGCGCACGACTGAAGGTCTGAAGTTCCGATTGTGTTTTGACCAGCAGTGAGATGCCCCAGAATCCTGCTCCGACGGCGCAGGCGATGGTGAAGATATTGAGGGCCATTACAAGAAACAAACGTTTGCCGAGACTCATATGCGATTCAGGAAAAGAATAATACAAACTTAGAGGAATTGCTTTCCCTCTAGTAATTTCGGGCAAATGGCCGATTTGCTTGAATCGAATCTAGAGTGAAAATTCAGTCCGAATTCCCAGCACCAAAGCATGTTCTGCGGCGCGGAGTGCTCCCGGGTAATGAATGTATTGCAGGTCGGGTTGCACAGCCCAGTAAGGGAGAACTTGAATGCGATATGCAAGTTCAGTCACGGTTTCGGCCCGTGCTGAATCAGCATTGAAATCACGATATTTGCGGCTAATCCCGGCTCTCGCTACCCCGAGAGTTAGTACATCGACCTCGCGCCCCTCGAAGACACCTGTATAAGCAGCTCCGCAGCCGAAATAATTTGCGGTTTGGTTTCGGTCTGCGCGTGCAAACCCTGCCTGATAAAACAAACCCAAACCCTGTTCAGAGTCTTCTTCGGAGTAAACTTTCCGCTCTCCGATCGAATACAGACCCCCGTTGCTGGAGTAGCGATGGCCGTCGAATCCTTCAAAATCAGTCGAAACGGTCCAACCGCCCAGCGCAAGCTTGTAGGGAGATTCTTCAGTTCTCTGCCAGCCCGCCTCGGTAGCCCAGAACAGACCGTCGCTGCGATGTAGCTTTACATGGGTTCCGCGGGGATTACTCGGATCGCCCGGAACGCCGTCGTAGATCGCGGTGCGAAGGAAGCTGTTGCTAGTCGGAGCGATGTAAAGGCGGGCGGCCAGCGATGTCGTGGGAAAGATCGAGGGGCCGGACTGGGCAATTTCATTTTCAACCCCAAAAGAGCTGTTAATCAGCGTCCCCGCATAATCGAGCGCGGCAAATTCTGAGTTGTAGTCATGCAGGCCCACCAGTACGGATACTGCGCCGTCGAGCACAGCCTGGTCGTACCAAAGTTCGTAGAGCTTGAAGGTATCGGGGGCTTCAATATTGTCGCTGACCTGGAGATCTCCGATGAAGGCGCTCGGATCGCTTCCCGCATCTCCCAATAAATAAACAAAAAGTGTTCCGCCCTCGGGACCCCCTGCTTTGCCGGCATCCAAGGTCGCGCTTAAGTCATAATTCAACAGCTTGCCCGTCTTTTTGCTGATGCCGCCGGCTACGTTACTGATAAGATCTGCGGTCAAAATAGATTCGATCGTAAGCCCGTGCTCTTCAAGCTGCTCCCGTGCTCCGCCCCAATTCCCTAGTAGATGTGCTGGGGATTTGGCCAGCTGATCATCAGCCAAGCTGATGCATGGAACGAGGGCGAGCAGGCCCAGAAGAGAGTAGGAGGCAAAACGGAACAATTGAGTTATCACGGATCGAAAGCCTGTTTAAACGGTTGCGTCACAGATCGGTAGGATTCGCTCGGATATTGAGGTCGAAATTCAGAGTCGTCAAAATGGCTAAAGCAGCTGGTTATCTCTGCTCAAGAAGATGCTGATGGGCCATCGCCGATCGTCCATGCCGTCCAAGATGAGTGGGTAGATCGCGAGCGCTAAGCGGGCTATCGCTTAGGCGCAGCTGAGCCCGCGGATCCGCGCTATTTGTTCCTGCACTGCAGGCAGTCAGCAGCACCGTTAAAAGAAAGAGGACAACATAATGGCGAATGGGGTTTGGCATCGGAGAAGAGTATCATATTGGCCGCAGCTAACCTAGTTGAGCGTTCTTGATGGGGACCAGCTATCGCCTAAATCGCGAGCTGGAAGGGCTTCTTGGCACGAAATGAAAAAAAGTTAAGTGGGCAGGGGGTTGCCCACTTAACGAGGAGTCAGGCATCGTAATGCAACCGGCTTTCACCGATTGCAAGGGAGAATCGTATCTTCCCTCTTGTTAAATGCCAGAATTGTGCCAAGCTGTTTTTTGGTCTTCCCAGCCTCTGGTCACGTCAATTATCGGTGACAAGAGCTTTCGATTTTGCTTAGTACTTTCAGCAGGTTACAATCAATGAAACTCGACATCCCTCGGCTTGAGAAGCTTGCCTTAACAATTCGGATGCTTTCTGCGGATGGCGTTGAGAAGGCCAACTCAGGTCACCCTGGTATGCCGATGGGCGCGGCGGACTACGCTGCGGTGCTGTGGGCGAACTTCATGCAGTTTAATCCAGCGAAGCCCGACTGGCTGAACCGTGATCGTTTCGTCCTCTCCGCCGGGCACGGCAGCATGCTGCTGTACTCGCTTTTGCATCTGTTTGGTTACGATCTCCCCCTTAGCCAGCTCCAGAGCTTCCGGCAGTGGGAAAGTAAGACGCCTGGTCATCCGGAGTTCGGCGTAACATCCGGGGTGGAGGTTACCACCGGTCCACTGGGGCAAGGGCTATCCAACGGTGTGGGATTAGCGCTTTCTGGAAAGCTGCTGCAGCAGAAGTATTCCGCGGAGCTTTTTGATTATCGGGTTTACGGAATAGTTTCGGACGGCGATCTGATGGAGGGCGTAGCCTCCGAAGCCGCCTCTTTCGCGGGCCATCTTAAGCTCGACAATCTGATCTATTTTTACGATGACAACCAGATCTCGATTGGCGGCGATACTGATATCTGTTTCACCGAAGATGTGGGAAAACGCTTTGAAGCGTACGGATGGAATGTGCAGCATTGCAGCGGGCATGATTTGAACGCGATCGCGGCCTGCCTGGAGAAGGCCAAGGGTGCTACGGGCAAGCCATCTTTGATTGTGGTTAAATCAACGATCGGCTTTGGCAGTCCCAACCGTGCCGGCACCTCCAAAGCGCATGGGGAGCCGCTGGGCAAAGAAGAGTTGAAGCTCACTAAGGAGAAGTTGGGCTGGCCGCAGGAGCCGGCATTCCTTATTCCGAAAGAGGTGGGGGAATATTGCTGTGCGTTAGTGGGCGAGAAGGAGCAGACCTACCAAGCTTGGAATGTGAAATTCGAGAGCTGGAAAAAATCCAACCCACAATTGGCGGCCGAACTTGGTGCGCAGATATCGCGGGAAATTCCGGCAAGTTTAAAAGAAGATTTGCTGGCTGCCTTTAAGATCCCGAAAAAAGATGCGACCAGAAATCTTTCAGGTGAAGCCATTCAGGTAATTGCTAAGAAGCTAAGTTACTTTATTGGAGGTTCCGCCGACCTGGAACCATCCACTAAGACCTTGATCAAAGGCAGTCCCGACATTCAGCCGGAAGCCTTCAGTGGGCGTAATATTAGGTTCGGTGTGCGGGAGCATGGTATGGGCGCCGTTGCTAACGGACTGGCATATTGCCGCTGCTGGCTTCCCTATACCGCTACCTTCCTTGTGTTTGCTGATTACATGCGCCCGACGATCCGACTGGCAGCGCTTTCGCATCTGCAGACCCTGTTTATCTTTACTCACGATAGTTTCTGGGTGGGAGAAGATGGCCCGACCCATGAACCGATTGAGCAGATTGCTTCGCTGCGTATCATACCGAATCTGCATCTGTTCCGTCCGGCTGACGGCATGGAAGTGGCGATGTGTTATTACGCAGCGCTGGGGATCAAGAATGCTCCGAGCACGCTGCTCTTTACCCGTCAGAATCTACCGCCATTGGAGCGGCCGGCTGGCTTTAGCCCTGATCAGATTTTACAGGGAGCCTATACCGTATGCGGCGAAAGCCACTCGGATCTGGTGCTAATCGCAACCGGCTCCGAGGTTTGGGTGGCGGTGGAAGCGGCCAAGCTTCTAGCGAAGAACGGTACCCATGCCCGGGTAGTCTCGATGCCTTGTATGGAGCTTTTCCTAAAGCAAGATCAGAAATTCCGCGAAAAATTGATTCCGCCCATGGCGCGGCTGGTGACGATTGAGGCCGGCAGTACGGCAGTTTGGGATCGCGTGGCAGGGAGCTCCGGACTCAAGATCGGGATCGATCACTACGGCGCGTCAGCACCCGGCGAAGTTTTGGCGGAGAAATTTGGCTTCACGCCGGAAGCGGTGGCGAAGAAAATTGCGGGCTGGCTGTAGCGAAAGTCGGGGCAGTCCCCGATTATAAAAACGTTAACCTACGCCGCGGTGTGATCAAAACAGAACGTGACCGAATATTTTGTTTCCCCGCACCTGAGCGCGCGATCCAGTCTCACCAGGGCCTGCAGGATACTCCTTGAATTACGGACGTTTTCGCCCAAATCCAGATTGGAGGTGCTCACGGGCCGCACATCGAATGTTGCGCTGGGAGTTCTTATCTGTAGCCACTTATCTCCGTATTGCGGAAGCCTCTCGAGCAGGCGGTGATATCTGTGGGCAGACGCGATGAATTCTGTGCCGTCCGGCAGGCGCAAAGTCTGAACTAGGATTGGAAATTTCTCGTTATCTGGTCCGGCATCAAAGTCCGGAAACCTCCGCAGAACGGAATGTCTAATGTCCTGGAATACCCCGTCATGCAGGGCCCAGCACTTGTTGCTGCCAAGCAGGGAAAAAAGCTTTACGGTCTTTCCGTCCAATTCTCGAATGCGGGCTGCGCTCGATAGCCAGTCTGTAAAAGCAGCATAATCAGCTCTTGAAAGCGGAGGCTTTTCACACCAGCCCCCATAAAAATAGTAACGGCTAAGTACGCTCTCGTAGTGGGAGAACAATCTCGAAGCTGCTGCGTCTACCGCTGACAAAACCCCACTAATAATATCCTGTGCCGCGGTTTCGGAGGGAAAATTGGCGCGCGCAGAAGGCGCGCAAGCTGAATGAACACCTGGCACCATATAGGCAAACTCCCCGCCAAAGGTTGAAGCAACAAGTGACTAGGCTCATCCGTATCATAGGGGGCGGAGGGAGGTAAACCATAATCTGAATTGGGGACAGTTCTTATTTCCTCCCGAGGCGTAATAGGAGCTGTCCCGGTTTTCTACTGCCCTTCCTCTGCCAGCGCGAACGGGTTTTGCTTTAAGGCTTCTAGCATGCACAGTTTGGCCTGTTCCGTCTTATCAAGATCGTACACCGAGCATCTTCGAGTAGCACCGTCGGCTCTGAAACGCACATCCAGCACCCGCGGGGTTGCGGGATCGCCGTCATGATCAATGTAACAATCTGACCCGCCACACATTCCAGCGGTGCAGCGATCGGCAATGGGGCAGACGATGCCGCCTGTTTCGAGCGCCATTTTCCCTAGCAGTCCATTCACCCGTCCGAATACGAAGCCGGGATCGCCGATAAACTCATAGGCTTTCTCCTCGGCATCGGAGGAGACCCCGTCCGGTGTGCGGCTTTGACAGTCAAAAAATGATTTGCCCTGACAGTAGCCGTCATAGCCGAGATAGCGGGCTCCCGAGGCGTCTAAGAATTCTCCCTGGTCGACGGCGTGATTGCCGTTAATGTCCTGCCAGATATCGATGAAATTTGGATTGAGGCTGGAGGAATCCAAAACATAGCTAAACATAATTCCGGCATCTCGCAGCCGCTTGCTAAGAGAATCGTCAGCAAGTAGCAGCTGCTGTTCAACGTTTTGGAAGGCGCTGTATTGATTGCTGCAGGTATATGAGCCATCCACATTACGGAAGCAGGAGGGCACTCCGGCGCTTTCTAATACGATGATGCGCTGCGCCGTGTCGGGGCAGGCGCCGGGAGTGGCAAAAATCGATAGTGCGGTTTCGAGCGCTGCGACTAAATTGGATTCCGAGAGGTTGTAGCTAGGGACGGAGGCAGTGCTGACAGATCCGGCTGATTTAAAATATGGAAACCAGGCCCGATCGACAAAATTAGGATGCACCGCGGGAGAGACAACTTGCGCCGGACCGGCTTTGCCGTGGGTGCCGCGGTTGTCTGGATTGGTAAGCTGCAGCAGTTCACCGAATTCACGCGCGAAAGGCTGGCCCCCGCTGGGCTGTGGGTAGCGGTCGCGGATATCTCCGGCGAACACCACAGCCGAGATGCGATCCTGTTCGAGATCTTGTAAGTCCATGTAACGAACTGCGGAATTCATTGATTCGAGGAAGCGCGTAAACGGTTGCGGTCCCCGATAACCGTCAGCCACCAGGCTGTCGATCATAACCCAGTCATTCTGCCCCGCCGGAGTGCCGCCAAAGTCGATCGGCACCGGCATGGCAGTATAGTCGTTCCAATAGTGAGCCGTTGGATCGACTAACTGCGTGATAGGGCGGTTGAGCATGAAGGTCGGCGGCGCCCCATCGCTGTAGAGCATGTTGCAGGCCACAAATTTGTCCACGCTCCAGGGGCCGGGGGTCATGCAGCTCGCAATACTGAGATCTCCTGCCCCGATATGTCCGGCATTATCCAAATATACCGACTTATAGGCCATCATCGAGGGAGTATAATTTTTCTTGTACAGCAGCTTGGGAATATTGGTGGGTTGATCAGTCACTAAATAGTTGCTGTAAAGGTTTACGCGGTGCGTCTCGGAAGTAGATGACATCGAAACATCGAGCAACATGACGGCGCAGCGCTCCACCGCGCGCGCGTAAATCGTGGCATTAATATTGGCGCCTTCACCAATCAGAGACATGAAGGGATAGATTAACGGATTATCAACCTGCGTCCGCAGATCGAGCCTCACGGCATTAGCGGTATCATTGAAAGTATCCGGCGCGGGGAAGGGTGGATTCGGCACGAAGCAGGGCGCATAGTTTCGATCATGCGCGGCGCAGGACTGCGCTGTTTCGTACCATTTGCCGAAAGTTAAGCGCCCGCCTTTTGCGATTTCATCGCTTTCTCCATCAAAGCCGATCTCCCCCAGTTTGGCCTGTATTCCGGGAATATGATTTGCGCCCGCAATAAAATTGGCGCGATCTCGCGCCGCCGCCAGCCGATCGTTGTAGGCGCCATCCAAGCTCTTCATGTAGTCCTGAAGTGCGGCCACACCGGCAAGATTTGCTATGTTTTTTAGGCGCGTCTGGCTGGTTGCGATGTAGGCGACTCCGAACACCAACAAGCAAAGAAATGCGAGCACTACTAAGAAGGCTGCTGCTAGAAACATGATCGCCCCGGATTCTGCACTTCGGCGGCTGCTAGTGATTTGGTTTTTGCGCTGCATTCTCATCACTATAAAATTTTAGATTCGAACTTGTCAGTAGCCGCAATCGTGTCTGGTAGTCATCCCGATACCCGCAATCCACCTCTATCGCTGCCTCCCCCCGGAGGGGCCGATGTCGGCGGCACGCCGCTCGTCGGACTAGGTTGGGGTGACGCTGCCGTGGTGGGCTGTGTTGTCGGTAGTGCAGTGATCTCAAAGATCGGTGTTCCGGTGGGCAAGGCTGTGACCTCAGCAGTTGGCCGCGCGGTGGGTATCGGGGAGACCGTCGCTGTCGGCCGTGGCGTCTCAAGCGCCGTGGGAGCCGGTGAGGGTGTGGCTGTGGGATCGATATTCTGTTCGGGGGTCGGTGCGGGGCTCGAAACGCTGGTCGGCAGCTTGAATGGCTGCGGCCTTGCTCCGGCGCGTTTGCGTTTGAGATAGGCAAACTGCATTGCGCGCAGTTTTAAGGGCGGCAGAACTGGAACGAAAGGTTTGAACTCGGCAATCAAAACAATTGCGACCGGTTCTTTATCCAACACCTCATCCCAGTTCTCGGTTGGTTGTGGCCATCCGCTTAAACCGGCCGCCGCCGTGAAAGGTCTGGTGGGATGCTCGACCTCTTCAGTGCTGCCATCAGAGTAGTGCGCTAATACAGCCTCGCCGGGGCGGAGGATCGCTGCGCCGCGTCGAATGGAGCGGAGGATTACGGGATCTTCGGGATAGCGATAGTAATGTTCAAATTCGACCAGCCTCTGCGATCCCTCGATGTTGGGGGGACTTGCTACTAGAGCAGCTAGGCCTGTGGCGCGTTCCAGAATTCGATTTACTCCACTGGAATACCGTAGGCAGGCCTCCGCTTCCGGCGTAGCCAGCGGCTGGCTGCATTTGGCGATGGAGGTGTCGACAGCAATCTCTAACTTCGAGGCGAGGTCGGCCGCTGAGTAGGCCGAGTAGTTCAAGAGTAGGAGTGTCGTAACGAAGCGACCCACATCGATTAGGCAGATCACGAAGACAAAGAACATCAACATCGAGATGGAGGCTTCGACTAGGACGGCGGCTCCTTCCGCTTTAGTATTTAATCGCATCCTTGCGAAGGGTTTTTTCATAAAATCTAAGATCACCGGCGAGCGTTGTATTTCCCTAATCCACGCCTGACCGGAATAATGAGGCCCCAATCGATATCTTCTCCGCCACCGCCTCCTCCGGGCCCTTCGCCCAGCTGGGTGCTGAACGGCATTGGACTGGCTTGGCCCACGCAGCTTGGTGCGGCTGGACAGGCCACCCCGCAGCACTGCGTGCCATCGCAGGCGTATTGGCAAGCGGGATTACTCGCGGAGGAGAGCGCGAGAGGGAGTGTGGAATAAGAGAGCAATACTGGGCCGGTGAAGCCGATATTCATCTTGAGGGGATATGGGCTCTTCAATAGGCGTGCGACTTCACCATTTAGATCGACCTGAACTGTGCGATTGCTTGTGGCGTCGTAGCTGGCATTGAATCCAAGCTCCGTGACTAGCTGTTGACCCTGAATTCCCGAGAGCGTTTCTACTCTCTGGTTCATCACGGGGATGGCAACTGCATGTGGGGTTTCCCCACCCAACAGAGCGGCCTCAAATGCCGCCTGAGATACCCAGGTCCCCTGTATCAAGGTGCGACCAAGCTCGACTATTCCGAAGAAGATCAGGGTTAAGAACGGGACGACTAGTGCAAACTCAAGTAGAGCGGCTCCTTGCTCTTTCACTGGTCCGTGTGAATTGAGTAACTTATACATCTGAGGTGCAACCCGATGAGAAAACCTGCTAACCACCCATAGTTGAGATTGGGTTGGGTATGCTCAGGTTCAGAGGCTGAACACGTGTTCTAGAGCGCTTCCCGAAGGTCTATGCCGCGAGCGGAGCGAGAGGCAGAGACTTTCGAGCGCTCGTCCGCCGGAGGCGGACCGCCCGGAGGGAGAATTTCCATAGCGGTTCGCTACGTACTAGCGCGCCATAGGCGCGACGGTTGTTCTTACTTAGTGAGAAGCTATGCCTCGCCGACGATGGAAATCTTAAATACCCCCATCCTCTCACGGCAAGGACTCTTGAGAACCGCTATAGGGGCAGAGCAGGAACGGAACCCGGCGAATCTCCTGATTCAAATCTAGGGTTTAGCACGATGGCCTGTTCGGCATATTATCAGCCCATTCTGCGGAATCTGAATGTTATCCCAATCGAACAAGTTCTCTTGGATCAAGCCGGCCGGTCTTAACGACTTCTTAGTCCTATTGGCTTTCATCTCGCTGGTAGCGCTCTCTTCTCCCGAATTCGCTTTAGATCCCGGGGTGGGATGGCACCTAAAAACCGGCCAATGGATCTTAGAGAACAACACCATTCCCTATAGCGATCCCTTTCTTGCCGGGAACGTTGCGCGTCCCTGGGTCTCAGATCAGTGGCTAAGCGATGTCGTGCTCTATGCGGTCTACTCGTTGCAAGGTTGGCCTTTCCTGTACGGGTTCCTGCTTTCGGTGATCGCCTTTAACTATCTGTTCATTGTGCGCCGTGGGGTGTTGAAAGCGACGGCCGCTCCGCTGGCAACCTGTTTTGCAGTGCTTTATGCCTTCAAGCTGGGCCAGATCCACTTCATACTGCGCCCGGTTGTGTTCAGTTATCTGATGTTCAGCCTGGTGTATTTTCGTGTGTACAAGCTGTATGCGGTGCTTAAAGAGGAGCGCGTCCCCGCTTTTGATTGGGTGCTGGTGTTGTGTTTTCTGGTGTGGGCGAATTTGCATCCAGGCTTCGCCTCAGGTCTTTTGCTGTTGGGTTTGTTGCCGGTTTCAATCTTAGTCGATCATTTCGTGTTAGGGACGGTGAACGAACTTCCCAAGAAGAGTTTGATTCAGCTCTCGGTGCTGGTTTTTGTTTGTTTGCTTGCAACTCTGGTGAATCCGTATGGATATGAGCTGCACCGCAGCATTATAGAGCTGGGACGAAGCAGCTATTTCATGGATCTGCACAATGAATGGAAGAGCCCCAGCTTCAAGGAGGCAGCTGGTCTCTATTTCTTAGGTGGGCTGCTGACGCTGACCATACCGGGATTGCTGTTCGGGTACCGCACCGTGGGATGGCGGGCCTTCGAACTTCTGATGCTGAGCTGCTTTGCGATCATGTCTTTTAGAGCTATCCGCGTTTTCCCAATTTTTGGAATTGTCTGCACACTGCCTTTGGTGCAGGCGCTGCATGCATTTAAAGATCTGGCTCTATTGCAGCGCACGGCTGGCTTTTCGAAATTAACCTTTTATTTAGAGCGACTGTCGCAGCGCGAGCGCCGCAGCATGATGGGCACTCCGGTTTTTTGTGCATTAGTTGCGATCGCGCTTGCGGGGTCGCTGTGGCAAGGAAGACTTCCGTACTATCCCGGTCCATTCGGACCGCCCGCTAGTCATTATCCATACGGGGCGCTGAGCTATCTGGCCGGATTGCGCAGGCCCGTCGTGGTCGCATGCAATCCTAATTGGGGCGGATTTTTTACCCTGATGGGAGGCGGAAACATCCGGCCATTGCTAGACGATCGCAATACGCTGGTCGGCGAGGAGTTCCACCGGCGCTTCATGGAAAAACTTTCAGCTAAGCCCGGCTGGGAGGAATATTTCAAGGGTTTAGGCGCGACCCACCTGTTGGTCGAAAAAAGCACCGCATTAGCCACGCTCCTTAAGCAAAAGGGGGCGCGGCCCTTGCTATACGAAGACAATTTGGCAATCGTATACGGGTATGATGACGAATAGTCCGGGCTGGAAAGTTAAATTGGCTGTGCTGCTCTGCCTGCTGGGCGCTATTTTGGCGGGCATCTCGCTCTATCAGCACACCGGCATCAAATACGGACTGCAGGTTGAAAAGTCTTTTTGCAATATCTCGGAAAAGATTAACTGTGATGCCGTGAATGCCAGCCCTTTTGCGGAGGTCTTTGGCGTTCCAGTGGCGAGTTTGGGGATCTGGTTCTATCTAGCACTCGGCACCGCGCTGCTTTTTCTATACGGTCCCGGAAAGACCTCCGCTTTGTTGGCCCTGAGCGCGGCCGTGGCCTCCCTCTTTTCAATTTATCTCTTTGTTGTTTCGGCATTTGTGATCGGAAGTTGGTGCGTTCTATGCATCGGGCTGTATGTCATAAATCTAGCGCTGCTTGTGACGGCGCTTTCACTTTCCGCTGGGCGCTTTATTGCTGACGTGCGATCTGGTGCGGCCATGGTGGCTGCATTGCCTTTGGCGATCTTGGGTCGCGGGAGTTCGGCCTCGGCGCCCAGAATTGCTGCGCTAGTGGGCCTGGCTCTGCTGCTGTTTGCTTCGATCAGTCTCTCCGATTTCATGCTGGTGCGAGTGATTTACCCACGCGCCGAAAAGCAGGAGGTGAAACAGGCTGGCGATAAGGCTTACATCGCTTGGCAGTCGGCGCCGTCACAACAGCTACCGAGCGCGAGTTCCGGAGCGTTGACGGGAGATTATGCCAAGGGCACGCCGGGTGCTCCGATTGAGGTCGTGGAGTTCTCCGATTTTGAATGTCCGTACTGCCGCAAGTTTTATGCGCAATTTGAGGAGCTGCAAAAGGAATTCGCGGGCAAGGTTCACTTTGTCTTTAGAAATTTTCCTTTAGATAAGTCTTGTAATCCGGTCATGGAGCGTGAGCTTCACAAGAACGCCTGTAACGCGGCGGCCTTAGCCCGCTGTGCGGGAGAGCAGAATCGTTTTTGGGATGCCGTCGATCTGCTATTCAAACTTGATCTGGAAGGTTCATTTGAGCGCCTGCTGGAGGATCTCGGCACTGCGCTCGATCTCGATCCGTCGGCGCTAAAGGAGTGTATGAGTTCCGGACGGCAATTGCAGAAAATTCGGGAGGATATAGCTGCCGGGACCGCGCTCGGGATCGAAGGCACACCCGCAGTATGGATTAATTCGAAGCATCTACCGATGGCGAATGTGGATACGATGCGGCAGATTTTTAACGATCTTTTGGGTTTAAGTTCCGCGGCTAAATGATGCCGAATTTGGGTGTAATTCCCGTAATTGTAGGGGTGCTGAATATTACCCCCGACAGTTTCTCCGACGGGGGCATGTTTTTGGATCCCCAAACTGCAGCCGTAACCGCGACACGCATGCTAACAGAGGGCGCGCAGTTGGTGGAGCTGGGCGGTGACTCGACCAGGCCGGGTTCGGTCTGTTGCGGTGCGAAAGCGGAGTGGCAGCGCATTCAGCCGGTCTTAAAGCTAGTGGCTGGAAGGGTACGCTTTGGAGTAGATACCCATCATGCGGTGGTAGCTACGGACGCAATCGCCCAGGGCGCAGCATATATTAACGACGTCTCTGCGGGGGGAGACCCGCGGCTCTTGGAGGCGGTTGCAGCCTCCGGCGTGAGACTTGCGTTAATGCACTCACGCTGTTCGGCGCCGCACCTGTTTGATCTAAATCCGGAAGGCGACCTGATCGCGAGCATCCGCTCTTTTCTAGAGCAGCGCATAGAGCTAGCCGGGCGCGCCGGTATCGATCGTGAGCGTTTGATTCTGGACCCCGGGATGGGGGCTTTTCTTAGTGCCGATCCCCGGAAATCTTTCGAGTTGCTGGAACGCTTCGCCGAGCTTGAATCGCTGGGCTGCGATCTAATGTTAGGGGTCTCACGTAAGGGGTTCTTGAAATCAGAGGGTGAGCGGGTAGTGAGCGATCGAGATGCGGCTTCTGCGCAGATCGCTCAGCGCGTCTGCGCCGGCTTAAATCAAGGCCGTCGACTCTACATTAGAGTGCATAATGTGCCGCTCCACTCAGAAGTTCTTAAATCGCTAATTACGCGACCCGGTTAAGCACTTCGTCCTGCGATCTTTTTGGATCGGTGTGGTGCGAGATCAGCAAGTATTCAGAAACCGCATCTACGGCATCAAGACGTCCGTCCCTATTGGCATCAGCTAACTGAACGCTATAGTTTCCGGCCAGGGCTCCGTTCGCAGCATTGAAGAGTTCAACGCTGTCACGAACCGTCTCAATCGCTCCCTTCTGGGGATCCGGTAGACTCATTCTGACTCTTGTAGCAGCCGGAATGTTATCTCTGCTTTTGCTATCGACCTCGTTTTGCGAGCTCGTCTCCCGTGCGGGAGGTGTATTTGTAGAGCGTGAAGCTCCAATTGCAAGTATGCCATCCATGACACAACCGTGCTTATGTAGAGCTTTCAAAAAAGGGGGAGAAAGATGGGGCGTGGTCTTTTCGGATTCCTTTCCGGAAAGCTGCGCAATCCTTTGCTAAAGAAAGAGCTGTAAACTCTCTCACTTGTTAAAATCGTCCAATTCGCCCGGAACTTTAGCGCCGTTTTTGTGCGCCTTGACAAAACGGTTAATTAAATCGAGAGTTATTGAGATATCAAATAGTTACCCGTTCCTTTCAAGTATAGGTTCTGCTGCGCTAATGCTCCGCAAGACCGTACTTTCGAGCAGTCGGTAAACACTGCTCAAACTCGCAATAGGGGGGATCCCTATGGTTGGAATCCTGCCGGGACGGGACCATAAGGTTGGTGATCATGAGCTGTTCTAATTCAAATGTCGTTAAATGGGTCGAACAATCAGTTGCGCTGCTTCAGCCGGAGCGCGTGGTTTGGGTGGATGGGAGCGAGGCTGAATATAAGGGCATCTGCGATCTGCTAGTGGAGCAGGGGACTTTTAAGCGGCTTAATCCCGAAAAGTATCCCAACTGTTTTTGGTGCGTCTCTGACCCTAAAGATGTGGCGCGGGTGGAGGATCGCACCTTTATCTGTTCGAAATCCGAAGCGGATTGCGGACCCACGAATCACTGGCGTGATCCCCGGGAGATGTACGATCTGCTTTACTCCATCATTCGCGGCGGCATGCGCGGGCGCACGATGTATGTGGTGCCCTATCTGATGGGGCCCGACGGCTCGCCCTTTTCGAAGGTCGGATTTGAGCTCACCGACTCTCCGTATGTTGTGGCTAATATGAAAATCATGGCACGCATCGGAAAGGTGGCTCTAAAGAACCTCCCTGATCATAGCAATGATTTCGTGCGCGGTTTGCATACGATCGGGCAGTTGGACTCGGAGAAGCGTTATATCTGCCATTTTCCGGAAGATAACACGATCATTAGTATCAATTCGAATTATGGTGGTAACGCACTGCAAGGTAAGAAGTGCTTTGCATTGCGGATTGCTTCTTGTCAGGCCCGGCGCGAGGGTTGGCTGGCCGAGCACATGTTGATTCTGGGCATCACCAATCCGGCCGGTAAGAAGATCTACGTAACGGGAGCTTTCCCCTCGGCGTGCGGCAAGACCAATCTGGCCATGCTGATTCCGCCCAAGCTTTATACCGATGCGGGCTGGAAGGTTGAGACCGTGGGCGATGATATCGCCTGGCTGAATTTTGGATCGGATGGCCGGCTGTACGCGATTAATCCTGAAGCGGGATTTTTCGGTGTCGCCCCAGGTACTTCCTATGCCACAAATCCGGCGGCCATGGACACCATTCGCGCTAATACTATCTTCACGAATACTGCGCTTGATCTCGATAATATGACCCCTTGGTGGGATCGTATGACGGACCAGCCGCCGAAGCGCGCCAAAGATTGGTTGAACCGCGACTGGACCCCGGCTTCGAAAGACAAGCCGGCTCATCCGAACTCACGATTCACCGCCCCCGCAGGTCAATGCCCGACGATCGCGCCCGAATGGGAAACGCCCAACGGTGTGCCGATATCCGCGATCATCTTTGGCGGGCGACGTACAAAGGTCGCCCCTCTGATCTATGAGGCCTTCAACTGGCAGCATGGCACCTATACCGGCGTCACGATGTGCTCTGAGACCACGGCAGCGGCAGAGGGCAAGGTCGGGCAGCTGAGACGCGATCCCATGGCGATGTTGCCATTTATCGGCTATCACGCTGGAGATTACTTCCAGCATTGGCTCGATATTGGTCAGCGTGCGGGAGCGGTGCTGCCGCGGATCTATCATGTGAACTGGTTCCGCCGAAATGCTGCTGGGGAGTTCATGTGGCCTGGTTACGGCGATAATATGAGAGTCTTGGAGTGGATCTTTGACCGCGTGACGGCCGGAAAAGATGCTGAAAAGACAGCGCTCGGATTCCAGCCGCGCCCGAGCGATGTGCGGACTGCTGGCCTTTCAATCTCCGATAGTACGATGCGCGAACTTTTTGAAGTCCGGCCGGAAGACTGGCGTGAAGAGCTTGATTCGCAAAGCAAATTTTTTGAGACCATTGGCAGCAAAGTCCCCAAGGCGCTCTGGCAGGAGCATGCTGCTTTGAAGCAGCGCTTGGGATTAAAATAGCAGGCCGGGGTGGCTGAACCATCGATCTTTGTTCACATCGTTACGTTCAATAGCGCTGCCTTTATCGAGAAGTGTCTAGCTGCAGTTTTGGCCCAAGAATATCGCGGCCAAGTCACCGTTGCCGTTTCTGATAATGCTTCGAGCGACGGTAGCGTTGATCTAATTCAGCAGCGCTTCGCCGGGAAGGCGGCGCTGCATCGAAATGCACAGAATTTAGGTTTTTGTGCGGCTCATAATTGGGGCGCCAAGCGCTTTTTAGAAAAGCGCTATGACTATCTCTTAATACTGAATCCGGACTTGGTATTAGCCCGATCAGCTTTGCAGCTCCTAATAGACGCAGCCGAATCCGATCACTGCTGTGGTTTGGCTACTCCCAAGCTACTGCGGGCTGATAATGAACTGCGACCGGTAGAGCCGGCGGTGTTAGATGCAGCGGGGATGATTTTGACCAATAATCTAAGGCATCTTGATCGCGGCTCGCAGGAGCCTGATGTCGGACAGTACGAAGTGCAAGAAACACTCTTCGGAGGTACAGGCGCCTGTTTGCTTCTGAAGCGCGCCTGTGTCGAAAGCTGTCTGGTGCAAAGCCCCTATGAGCAGGATCTTGAGCGCGTCTTCCCGGAGCTCGGTCCTGGGAGAACTGATCGGGTTCCCCTTTTCGATGAAGCCTTCTTCGCTTTTAGAGAGGACGCCGACCTATGCTGGCGCGCGGGACTCTTCGGATGGAAGTGTCTGTTTGTGCCGGCAGCACACGGATTTCACCGCCGTTCAGTCCTGCCCGAAAATCGAGCGACGCTCCCTGCGGAGATTAATCGCCACAGTGTGAGGAACCGGTTCCTGCTGCAGATTAACAACTATTCACTCGCGCGGATGCCGGGTGCCTTTGTGTCTGGGGTGATCATACGGAATGTCGTCGTGCTGCTGGGGGTGCTGCTGTGGGAACAAAGCTCGTTGCGGGCATGCTCCGACTTGTTACGGTTATGGCGTCGGGCGTGGGCGCGGCGTCGGATCATTTTTGAGCGCGCCTCAACCAAAATATCAGCATGAATCGGACAGTCCTCATTACGGGGGCCTCAGCCGGGATCGGGGCGGAATTTGCTCGGCAGCTGCATGCGCGGGGACACGATTTAATTCTGGTGGCGCGCCGGGCCGAGCGGCTAAAAGAAAGCGCCGATAAACTGAATGCCGTCCGCCCACACTCAGTAGAAATTATGGCTTGTGATTTGACCTCCGCCGCAGCGTTGCAGGCGCTGGTTTTACAGATCAGGGACCGAGAGATCGAAATGCTGATTAACAACGCCGGTCGCGGTTCTTTTGGGCGATTTGATCTTCTGGATTCGGGGGGAGAACAGGATCTCGTCGCATTGAACATTAATGCGACGCTGACACTAGCCCATGCGGTGGTGCCGGGAATGATCCGACGCAAACGAGGAACGATCGTAAGTGTCTCATCGATTGCAGCTTTTCAGCCGCTGCCCTATATGGCGACCTATGCCGCAACCAAAGCCTTCAACTTTTTCCATTCTTTGGCGCTGCGTTACGAGCTTAAGTCACATGGAATCGGTGTGATTACTGTCTGTCCCGGTCCGACGGCAACCGAATTCGGTCAGGCTTCTCGTGTTCCCGGGGAGATGAAGGAGCTGCGTGGAGATGATGTGGAGATGGTCGTTCAAAGGGCGATTACTGCGATCGAGCGGGCCCGTCCCTACGTTATTACGGGTGCCCGCTCTCATTTGCTGGCGTGGGCATCACGCCTTCTGCCGGCCTTCTTTAGTGCTTGGGTAGTCGAGAAACTGATTAGACCGCGATCTCTGTCGTAGCCGGAGAAATTTTCCGGCATTGCTCTAGAAGTTAAGCAATTTGAGGACCGAATTACCCTCGATTCCGAAACCGGCGCAGCGAACTGTTGACCGAGGCTGAGATCTGATTCCGAATCTGGAAACCGATTCCGATTCAGAAATCCGTGGGTAGCCCGAATCCGAGATCGGCTTCCGACCTCAGAATCCGACCGCCGTCAGCCGCATGCCCTTAGTCGGCAGCTGATCTCAAGGGCGCAGCATTTCTATCCTTTAAATGCGCAACTCCTTCAGCGATAGCGGGACACTTCCAACTGCAAGTGGAGCTAAAGCCCTAGATAGATTTAGTCCATTTTTAACCAGCCTGCCGAATTGCGCTAAAATCGCGCTCCCGTTACACTCCCCCTCCAAAGTCCTCAGACTCGGAAGTATTGTTGTGGCAGTATCATTATCACGGACCTCGGGAGTGCAAGCACGGGGCGCAACTCAGGCAGCTCCAAGCAACCCCGGCGATTCTTCGCCGTTCGATGCTCTGAGTCCTTTATCTCCGCGGCAAGCGCAGCTCTATCTGCCCGTCACCGAGCTCCGTGAGGCTTTGCGGGATCGGCCGGTGATTCAGGCGCTGGCTGACAAAATTATGCGCCGCTTGTCGGCTAAGGAGGAAGATCCCTCAGCTTCTATAGTTTCCATTTCGCCTTTATCCTACCATGGTCCGTTTCCGATCGCGCTGCTGCAGGCAACAACCCGTGCAGAATTTGTAAGTGCGCTTGCGAAGATGCCCATAGAATTGCGCGACCTATGGTTACGGCAGGCGTTAAATGCCGAGTATCCTGCTCGCACTCAAGAATTCTCCACCGCCATGCGGTTGCAGCTTCTATCTTTCAATGTGTGGGGGCTGCCATCTTTTGGCGGCTTAGGGGGCGGAGAGTCCTCTCGTTACCCAAGAATTGCGGCGGAATTGGCCCGGTCTCCTGCCGGCGTGATAGCGCTGCAGGAGATGTGGGATCGCCGGACTACCCAGATCATTCACGATTCGGGATTTTCCTTCGTATCTTCTGGGGGGCCAATCGGGAAACTGCATGGAAATAGCGGTCTCGTGACATTGTCGCGCTATCCGATCCTGAAGCATGATTTCTTTGCGTTTACGCAGCGGCCTGGACTCGAGCGCGCTGTTGCTAAAGGTGTGCTCTTTACCCGCGTGGAGCTCGATCAGAACACCGCTGTAGATATCTATAATACTCATCTGGCCTCCGGCAGTTACGGCATCCTGGGTTGGTTTGCTAACCGAGAGGTTAGTCATCAGGCCCGCATCTCCCAGCTCTCAGAGCTTGAAAGCTGGCGGCAGTCGCACCGCACCCCGGGGATTCCAAGTGTAACCGTGGGGGACATGAATATTGATCAGGAGGATTCACTTTACGGAACGCTGCCCCGACTTTTGGGGGTGGATGCGTATCGGGCACGATATCCGCTGAATCGCTATGCACGGAGTGTCTCTATATTTTCCGAACCAGAAGTGATTGGAGCGACGGTCGACCCGTGCACCAATCGTTGGGCCAAGTGGAAGCGCCATCAGCCTCAAAGGCTCGATCAAATTTGGCTTTCCGATTTGGATCCGCTGCGCACTGCGCTTGGCATTCGCCGCTGTTTCGTCGCGGAACCCCTGTCCGATCATTATGGGTTAGAAATGGAACTAATCGTTTCGCCGGAGAGCCGATCCTAAGGGCCTTTTTGCAGGCTAAAGGGGCTGGGGCAGTATGAAAATTGAAACCTTACTGCCCCATGCCGATCTGAGGCTAGTGGAACCACCGATGCTGCAGCTGCTCGAAGGTGCCCTGTCGAATCAGCTTCAGCAACGCACGATTAACCTCCTCGCGAAGGGGGCTGCCCTCCGGAAGCACGAAACCGTAGCGCTGCGGACCGAAGCCGATCGAATGCACTGCGACCGCGCCCGGCTTACTCGCGGCATAGGCACGAACCACGGGCGTATCGAAGACGGCGAACTCTGTTTCACCGCATTCGACCGCTTGGAAGGCCTCCTGCGCCGAAAGCTTTTCGATGACTTCCGCACCGCACTGCCGCAGGGCGTCGACCGCGACCGTTCCGGTCTTCGTCGCTACCCGGTGTCCGGCCAGATCCTCCGGAGCTTCGACAATCTCCTGACCGGCGCGCTGAACCATCCCCGAGATTCTGGTGATGGTCAAGCCGATCACCGTGTGAACGATCACGATGATGCTAAGCAAGGTCAGAATTTGACCTTTGACCGTGTGGGCGCGCAGGTCTCCGGGGCCACCTGAAAAGCAGTTCACCAGGGCCACGTAAAACCCGCGCCACAATCCGAGCGGTATAGAAACGCCGATGAAGTCGCTGCCGGGGCACTTTCGTTCAAACAGAAACATGAAAGTGCCGACAACGAACGCCACCAGCAGCACTACTCCCGCCAGGCGCAAACTCTCGACGTCGACCAGCGACCGCAGCATCTCCCGCACGCCCTGCGGCGGCGAAGTCTTGCTTAGAACGCTGAATCCTCCCTCCAGATAGGGGTAAGAAAAATCGACGAGCTGCTCGCGCCTGTCCGTGACGGTGATGCCACCGATCGCGAGATCCGCGGTGCCGTGGCGTATTCCGTCAAATACCCGGGAAAACGGCACGACTCGGAATTGGGTTGAATAACCCAGCTCCTCGGCGACCGCCTTGCTGAGCTCGATCTCAAATCCATAGACAGCGGAATCACCGAGCACCGAAACCGTAGGCGGAAACGCGGTTGCGTCGATCCGTAGCGGGCTCTTCTGCATCGGATACACCTGTGACGGAATCATCATCGCCAAAACCAGCAGCAGCGGACGCATCGTCCCTCCTAGGCTTGGGAACCTGCTTCATTGAACCTTTTGCTATTCATACTACCCCAGACAAAAACTAGCGCAGAGCACGGCTTTTGACTGAGGTAGCTTCATCCCTCTGCCCGAAAAGGTTTTAAAAGAGCGTTGACCTAATGCACGGTCTCCTGGGGCAGGATAGTGCGGGTGAAGGGGGCCAAAACACTCTGAAGTTATGTTCGATTAATCTATATTATTCAGATAGTTAGAACGGTGAGTACAAAAACAACAAAAAGTTTTTTTACTTAATTGATAGTTCTCTGTAGCTTTATTTCTATGGACCAGATAGAACAGCGAATTCTATGGGCTATCGACCGCAACTGTCGCGAATCACATACTCGAATTGCGGAATCCCTCGGTATCACCAAACAACGGCTGCACTACCGGCTTCAACGGTTGCAGCAGTGCGGCTTAGTTAAGCGCTATATCCCCTTAATTGATATGCATCGGCTGGGGTTCTTAACTTTCCGCATCTACTTTCGTTACAAGAACTTGGAGCGATTTCGTTCGAGCGAAATCGTGCGGCATTTTGAACGCCTCGATCACACCGTTTGGATCGGGAGTCTTGAGGGCGTTTGGGACCTCGAGGTGGTCTTTGCGGTGCGTAGTTTTGTGCAGCTTAACAATATCTTTAAGCAGGCGCGCGCTACGCTGGGCTCATTCTTTCAGCGTTATAATATCTCGATGAGCCCGGTATGTTATCAGTTCAACCGCAATTATTTGGTAAATCGCCGGCAACCTGGGATTGCGCCAGCCTATTACGGATTCGAACCTTCCCCGGCAAAGTTGGGACGCAATGATCTGCGCGTACTGGCAGCACTAGCCCAGGACTGTCGACAAACCAATCGTGACTTGGCGCTACGGCTGGGAATTGCCTTTCGTACGGTGCGTCAAAGTATTGATCGTTTGGAACAGTTAAAAATTATCCAGGGCTACCGGGCGGTCTTTGATGTAGAAAAACTTGGAAGGCGCTACTACAAAGCGCTGATCAAGTTGACCGAAATGAATGAGGAGATTGAACCCCGGCTCTACAAGTTTTGCGGTAAATTCAACTCCGTCACTTATCTTACTGAGGTATTAGGGGATTGGCAGCTTGAGATCGATGTGGAGGTGGCGGATCTGCGGGATTTTACAAAGTTGTTATCGCTGCTGCGCCAAGAATTTCCTCTGAATGTCATAGACTATGAAATTCTTGAGGTGGTAAAGGAGGAGAAGATCGATTTCTTCCCGATGGCCGCTTCCGCCCTTAAGGACTTCGACCGTCAATTAAGTCAGATTAATGAATAGCGAGGCACCTTCGGTTTCTAGTTTGTGAAGCAACTCCTCGACCGTCAATTTGAGCTCAGGGTGTATAAAACCGGGAGCAAAATCACAAATAGGGCGCAGCACAAAGTCGCGCTTGGCCGCCTCTGGATGCGGCAGCTTGAGTCCGGGTTGAGTTAAGATCTGATTGCCAACAAAAATGAGATCTAGATCAATAATGCGCGGTGTCCAGCGCTGCGCGCTACTCCGATCGCGGCCCAAGCGCTGCTCAATTTCCAGTAACCGTGCCAAGATCATAGGGGGGGCGAGTGTCGTAACGCAGCTAAGTGCGGCGTTCAGATATTCCGGTTGGGATTCAGGTTCTCCGCTTAGTGTCAGTGGGGCCGAACGGTAAAATCGGGATATTGCAGAAACCGGACCGATTTCACGCTCAACTTGGCTGATCGCTGAGATCAAGGTTGATGTGCTGCTTCCTAGATTGGAACCCAGCGCAATGATAGCCGTGCTTCGGCGCTCCGCATGGCCAGCCATGCCGTTTTGCGGTGCTTTGCTTAAATCAGAAGTTGTCATACGCTCAAAGCTTAGAATAGCTTCTACACCATTCAACAATAGACACAATACGGCCATGAAAGAGCTTGTCGCTAAAGAGATTGCAGCTAAGGTAAAAGACGGCGATTTGATAGGGGTCGGTACGGGGTCAACCGTAGATCTGGCTATCGATGAATTGGCCAAGCGCATCGTGACTGAAAAGCTTCAGGTGCACGCTCTGCCGACATCGTACCAAACCGCTTGGCGCTGCCAGCAAGCTGGCATAAAGGTGGTCGATCCGCACTACCGCGGCGATTTGAGCTGGGGTTTCGATGGTGCTGATGCAGTCGATTCAAAACTGCGGGCGATTAAGGGCAAGGGCGGCGCCATGTTAAAGGAAAAGATCATGGCGGTCCGCTGCCGGACTTACTATCTGGTGATCGACGAAAGCAAGCTGTTCTCAACGTTAGAAGAATCAAAATGTCCGGTGCCGGTGGAGGTAGTTCCGGAGGCGCTCTCATTGGTCGAACAGGAGCTGGCGCGGATCGGAGCTCGTTCGGTGACGCTAAGAACAGGTTCTGGGAAGCATGGTCCGATCGTAACAGAAGCTGCCAACCTGATTCTTGATGCTGTCTTTCCTAGTTTTTCCGATAAACTGGAAGCTGAAATCAAATCGATCGTCGGTGTGGTTGAAAGCGGATTGTTTTTTGGCCTGGCCGATTACGCACTAGTGGCTGGAAAGGCCGGCGTGAAGACACTGCAAAGCTGAGCGCCGTACCCCGCACTAACACTTCTTACTGCTCAATTGAGTTCTGTCCTAAGGGTACTAGGACTTTTGCGATCGACCGCTGCCGCTATCAAGACCCTCCTAAGCTTCAGTCCGACACTTTAGACAAACGGCGCCATAAGGTTATTAGCAATAAGCCTACCTACGAGACGGAAGCAAGGTTGGACGCGGTCATCAAGGCAGAAATATTGGAAAACAATCAGGTGTCGCCCGCGCCTGACGAACCTGCTGCGATGGACCCTCTGGTGTTACCGCTCCGTCCATCGGAAGAGGAGCAGCGCATTGATGAAGAGTTGGAGCTTTTAAAAGGCGTGCCGCTCTTTGCGAACCTGGATCCGATAGAACTGCGCGCTTTGCACGCTGCTATGGATCGGCGCGAAATTGTTCCGGGAGAGTCGGTATCGGAGGATTTTGCCTACCGGCCTGGATTTCATATCATTGTGAAAGGTCGAGTCGAGTTCCTGGCAAAGGACGCCCAGGGACACACCGTCAGTGTGAGTTCCGCGGAGCCGGGCGACTATTTCGGAGAGCTTTCGATTCTCAGCAACGATCCGGCACCGTTCATCGCGCGCGCTACCGAGGAAACCATTACTTTAGAGCTAGAACCTCAGGAATTCGAGGATTTTATGGCCGCTAATCCGCATGCAGCGGTAGACGTATTGCGTGTTTTAGCAAAACGGATTGGTCAGACTGAACGGCTAATGCGTGAACATGTATCAAGAGATCCGAACGTTGTCGCTGAACAGCAGCGCAGCTTCGGACAGCGGGTGGCCGATGGCGTTGCCCAGGTCGTGGGCAGCTGGAAGTTTGTATTAGCGCAGAGCTCGTTAATTGCGGGGTGGTTCATTTACAATAGCTTGCCGGGAGTTCCCCATTTCGATCCGTTCCCTTTTATCTTTCTTAATTTGGCACTTTCAATGCAGGCGGCTTACACCGGTCCGATGCTGCAGATGAGTTCGAATCGGCAGGCAGCTAAGGACCGGGTCGCTGCGTCCAACGATCACCAGGTAAACCTGAAAGCTGAATTGATCGCCGAGGCGCTATTAAAACGGGTCGCCTCGCTGGACCGGAAGCTAGGGATGCTGGAAGCGAAGCTAGGGAAGGGCGGAACAGTTCATGCAGGATCATAGTGCGGGTTAG
The DNA here is from genome assembly GCA_019694515.1 of Oligoflexia bacterium. GTDB lineage: Bacteria > Bdellovibrionota_C > UBA2361 > UBA2361 > JBGSMV01 > JAIBBU01. Next base: position 266,059 of record JAIBBU010000001.1, read on the forward strand.
TCATGGAGTAAGCGTCCTATAGTGCGCGACCAGAATTTGTTTTGTTGCGGAAGAGGCGATCCAGTTCGAAACTTTTTTGACTGCTGTACGAGTTACGCAATGACAGGAATTTTGTCCTCGAATTGCGCAGCCCGAACAGCCGAAAAATCTGGGGCCCAAGGAGATAGATTTCGTTTCCGAAATACTAAAGATCGACAGCTACGATAGCGTCTGTTGTGGTTAGCATCGAGTGCTTCAGGCCTAATCGCGCTGTACCTGGTTGCCGCGCTCTTCCTCTCGTGCCAATAGCTGCAACGCTAGATTTTCAGCCTCAGAGATGTTCCTCGCTGGTTTGATTGCGATTTTATGCGGGTTCGTGTCGCTGGCGACGAGCATGAACTGACGGGTAGCACAGACAACCTGTACACAACCTTTTTTCCAGTACTTGCCGATGAACTTGCCCTGCTTAAAAGCTTCGAGCAAGGCATCGAACTCTTTGTCCTCAACCGTAATGATCTGCATCTGTACTCCCGTCAGCAGGCCTATATTTAAGATCGGTAGAAAATGAGTTAAGCTGAAGAGCGCGAAGGGAGGCTATTTGCGGGTAAAAAGCGATATAATCCGGCTAATTAGCGCTTTGGTTTGTTGACGCTCAAAGATCGGCTTGGTGACCCTAAACATTCCCAGCACCTGGGTATCACTCAGGTCGGCAATAAAAACCCGTACTGCCCCGATACCGATCAGACCATGCTCGGCTGCCAATTTAAAGCGTTTGGCCAGCGCGCCATCCTCGGGTGAGGCGCGCTCTACCTCGATCCCCAGCAAGAAGTGCTGTTCGGTTGTTCCCTCTAGATCTGCCCGTTCATCCGCGAGCAGGTAAACCCGCTGAACCGTCTTACACTCCTCCGCCAGTTTAACTAAGGAGTCGACCAATGCTTTGTTCTCCGTCGAATCAACCGGTTTAACGCTAACTGTATGCAGATCCAGATCGGTGAAGAGCTCTTCCAGGATCTCATCGATCTCCTCTGGGCCGAGCAGCAGTTTTTGAATTTCCCACGGTGAAAGCTCCTTCTCGACTTCCTGTCCGGGATTAATGCAGATCCACCAGCCCTCTGGCAGCCTCTTCATCAGCTCCGATCCCGCTATCTCGCGGTGCTTCAGGTAAGCGCCGCTCCACTCCTCAACCAACTGGGTCTGTGTGAATACGGGAACGATCACTCGATCCTGGCTCTTTACCCCCAAGAAGTTGAAAAACTCATCGGGATACTGCGGGGCGTCAGATAGCTTTTGCGCCTGATAACGTTCGGGCGCTATTAACATAGCCGTCGGTAAGCGCAGGTAGAAGTCCCGTGCGGCCTTGCGATCGCCGGCCAAGGACTGCTCCATCAAGTTTTCTAGATCTTTAGCGGACTCGGACAAGCTATATTATTTGATAGTCTTCAGCACTTCGTCCGTGACATCAGCGCCCGGATTGCCGAAAAGCACCGGGCCTCTCGGTTGTTCGCTCTTCTCTAGGACCAAGCTGAGATCGTTCTTGGTGGCGTAATCGTTAACTAGTTTGAGCGCCTTCTCCGTCAGAATTTTATTGGATTTTAGAATCTCCTTGCGAATTTCTTCGTCGGAATCCTTAACCAAACGTGAGAGCTCCTTGGCTTGTTCACGGTAGCTTTCGGCCTCTTTCGAATCTTCCGAAACCCGGTTGGCTTTGAGTTTCTCCTCGAGGGTCTTGAGCGCCTGCTTTTTTGCCTCAACCTTCTTTTTGGCCGCCAGCACCTTGCCGTCAATTTCAGCTTTAAGGGTCTTAGACTCGGCGGTCTCATTAATCACACGATTGATATCGATCGTTGCGATCTTGTATTCAGCGGAAACGGATCCAACGCCAGATATTACCAGCAGCGATACTAGGCAGAGCATCCAGGGTCGAGGCATTACGCGGGGTGATCTCATTGAAAAACTCCAATTATTATCAGGCTCTAACCTAGTAGAGCGGGGGTAAAATGTAAATGGGCGCGATTGCTCGAACTGTCCTTTCCCAGGATATGTACGGCGAATGTTGAGCTTAGAGTTCGACTGGGATGCCGCCCGGAATCTGCGGGAGCTTTTGGTTCAAAATGTCTACGACCGTTCTAAATACCCGGCGCGCTTCGAAGGACAGAGCGCCATCGTTGCCGCAATCAGCATATAAAGCGACCGGGGTGTCATGATCTGCATCTACTGGTGCCAAAGCGAAGGACTTGCTGCCGAAGGGTGAATTTGCGCTGCTCTTGTTGCCGAAAGATTGAACCTTGGAAAAACACTTTGCCAGAGGTGAGAGAGGGTCTTCCAGCGCCAGTTTCTGTCCGTTTCCGATATTGGGGCCACGTGCTGCCACTACAATCGCATTTTTGCGATCTTTCGAGATCACGATCAGCGCGGATTTCTCGAAGGGACCGTCATCGACCAGCATTTGAAGCAAACTAGTGAGCAGCTGTTCGCTGCTTTGAGCAGTGTCAATCGCACTTGCCATGTTGGAAACTGCCTCAGTACCTTTTGAAGTCCGAAGCACCGGTGCGCTACTTTTCGCTACTCCGGGCTTAGCCTGCACACGCGGCACCTTCTTCCCGCCCTGTCGAAGTTTGTCCAGGCTGAACATTTCGTTCCGTTCGGAGAGCGATTCGGTGACCGACTTGATACCCGTAGAGGTCTTAGCTTGTTTGGGGAGCTCCGGGGTTTCGAGATCTTCTTCGTCCTGTTCCGGTTCGGCAGCGGCAGCGGGATGCATCAAGCTCTCGATTTCGGACTCGAGCTCCTTGTCCGTCGTCGGCACTTCGGCCGCGCCTGACGAGGCCACTACTTCGCTCACGGCCTGATGTTTTTTGCGCTCCTCAGCCTGTCGATCGCCGAATAGAAATTCTGAAACGCGTTCGTAAACCTTGAGGTACTGCGCATCCGAGATCTGGAGCATGCGCACGGCACTTTTCGGCGGCAAGGTTTTCCCGGGAGTTAGCTTCTCCCAGCGATTCAAATCAAACGCATCCAGCATTTCACTGGCAGCAGCGCAGATCGGCTTCATGATCGCGCGATCGGGGGTGCGCGGCCGGGCTTCGCGATCCAGTGCGAACACCAGCGCTTCTGGGATGCCTTGACGCCGCAGATAAGTTAGCCCCATCTTTTCGACATCAAACTTATGATCTTGGGCCAGGCGATAGTTAACGCCGCTTCGTGAATGCTCTTCTGCTAAAGAAACATAGACCTCGCGGAGGTGAATCGCAGCTAACATTTCACCCACATAGGTCAATAACGCAGCGGCTTCGCAGTCGTCGCTTAATGTACGGGAGGCTGCTTCACCGACGATCTTTGCGACAATCGCAAGTCGGCGGCATTTATTGCGGTGAATTTCAAACCAATGCGACACGTCCTCGTCAGCGATCGGCTGACGCTCTTTGAGATTCTCGAGTGTTTCCTGAACAACATCATTCCCGAGCCTGACGATGGCTGTCTTGAGGGTTGTGATCGGTGCTTTGCCTCCGGCGAAGTACATGGCATTGGAGATGCGGAGCAGCTCCATGGCAATGACCGGATCCTGGCCGGCGCACGTGGCGATGTTTTCAACCCGCGTGTTACGGTCGGCGATCAGCTTGCGGGATTCATTCCAGATCGTGGGTTCAGGCGGAAACTGAATTGAGAAAGGTCCGCCGCCGGACTTGGTTTCTTCAGCTTTCCCTTCGGCTGCAGTGTGCGCTGTCTTTGAATGTTCGTCGTTCATCAGTGTGCGGCGTCAATAAGTTCGGGTACTTAGTGATCGTATAGTCTTGTTGCTTCCCAGCCCCTAAACATTCGACATTGGTCAGGAAAAACTTAATTACTAAGAAAACTACTTAGAAACGCGGAATTTAGGGCATTTGTATTGATCTCCCCATTTTGCGGTAGGTGGGATAACTTTCAAATTAGTTTATTGGTCATGTTTTGGAGAGTTCTACGATGCGCACAGAAAAAGATTCGATGGGAGAGATGCAGGTGCCGGAGGAGGCATATTATGGAGCGTCCACGCAGCGCGCGGTTCTAAATTTCCAGGTCAGTCCGCTGCGCTTTCCAGCGCGCTATATTGCGGCGTTAGGAGTAATCAAACTGGCCGCGGCCAGGGCCAATCAGTCCCTGGGTTTGCTAGCCGAGGAGTACGCCGCGCCCATTAGCAAGGCCGCGGGCGAGGTGATCGACGGTAAACTCAATGCTCATTTTGTGCTGGATATATTTCAGACCGGCTCGGGCACTTCAATGAATATGAATGCCAATGAAGTTATCGCCAATCGTGCTGCTGAGTTGATGGGAGGCAAGCGCGGTGACAAATCAAAGGTTCATCCCAATGATCATGTGAATATGTCGCAGTCGTCGAATGACGTCATTCCCACTGCAAACCATTTGGCTGCTAGTCAGGCGATTGTCGAGGTGTTGCTGCCGGGACTGGACAAGCTGCAGCAAGCATTAAGCGCCAAAGCACGCGAATTCGCCGACGTCGTCAAATCCGGACGGACTCATCTGCAGGATGCTACTCCAATTACACTGGGTCAGGAATTCAGCGGATATGCCGCCCAGGTGGCGCAGGGCATTGAACGGATCAAGCAGGCGCAGCGCTCGATCAGCGAATTGGCGCTGGGGGGGACGGCCGTTGGTACCGGGCTGAATACCCATCCGGAGTTTCCGAAACGCGCAATTGCGGAAATCTGCAAGATTACAGGGTTGAACTTGAGGGAAGCTTCCAATCATTTCGCCGCGCAAGGTAGTCAGGACGCGTTGGTCGAGCTTAGCGGACAGTTGAAAACGATGGCATGCGCCTTGATGAAGATCGCCAATGACATCCGTTGGCTCGCGGCCGGACCCCGGTGTAACTTAGGCGAGCTGAAGCTGCCCGAGATTCAACCTGGCTCTAGCATCATGCCGGCAAAGGTTAATCCGGTGATCTGTGAATCTGTCATGATGGCCTGTGCCCATGTGATCGGGAACGATGCCTGCATTACAATCGCCGGACAGCATGGAAACTTCGAGCTGAACACGATGCTCCCGGTAATCGCTTACAACATTCTGGAGTCGACTGAATTACTCGGAAGAGTCTCGGCCAATTTTGTCGAGCGCTGCATCTCAGGAATTACCGCCAATCGAGAGAAATGTCTCGAATACGCGGAAAAGAGCTTGGCAACCTGCACGTCCCTGGCGCCCAAGATCGGTTATGATACCGCTGCGAAGGTCGCTAAACAGGCCTTGGCTGAAAACTGCACGGTGCGTGAAATGGCTCGCAAACTGAAGGTTCTGCCTGAGGAGGAGCTAACCCGGGTTCTGGATCTGACTGCCATGACCAAGCCGGGGCTGTAAGTAGGCGGGATTCCAGGGGCGGCGCGCTGCTCCCGTCCGTCCGCTAGCGCGCCGAATCCCTATTCTTTAGGAAAATTTCCTAAATCTTTTTACCGGGGTAGCCGAATCTAATAGATAGTAGGTTACCCGTGGTAAATTGATGTCATCTGGCAAATCACGAGCTGCAGAGAAATTCATCCAGCGCCCGCTGGAATGGTTAATTGAAAAAATTGTAGATGCGCTTACTGTGCGGGTTCCCGTTCCGGTGCCCGTTAAGGCCGATCGGCAGCGCCGCCGCCGCTAGTCTGCCGTTGAGTTAGAACACCTCTTTTCAGTCTCAGACACTTCATCTTCCAAACTGCATAATACTCTGAAGTAGTTTTGGGTTAGTTTCTATGCCCGCCATGGCAGTCCGTCAGCTTAGGGAAAACTCGCCGGATCTCTTCATCTCTGCCCATCAACCCGAGCTTGCAACTGCAGAACCTGAACTTTCTGAACTAGCCGTTCCAGAAAGGCCGCCTCAGGCTCAGCTTGAGCAAGAAGTCGCGGCCGATACGATCGACGAGGCAGACACCAATAAAATCATGGCCGGACTCCGGCGCGTGGAGAGAAAGTGCGATCTCTTATATGGCGTCAGAATGTTAGGGGCTGCAGCCGTTGGACTGACCTCGACGTTTGCGCTGATCGCGCACCCTCCATTCGGATTGCAAGCAAATACCGATCTCGTTACCTTTCTTGCATTGATGGCTGGAATGATCCCCATAGCAGCCATGGGTATTTGGCACATCGCAAAGACGGCTACTCCACTAGGAATTGGGACGGATAGGCTTGAGCAGATCGAAGGGGAATTGGGCCATAAAAGCGGCCCGCGGGCGGTTTGGAATGCTGCAAAACAGATGAGCATTCCAGCGCTCTACGCTCTGCAGGAAGATATCACGAGGCGTCTAAACCGCGATCAAAAAGACTATGCGGCGCGGTTAGACCAAAGGAAGTCGCACCTTCACTTGTTAAGCCAGATCGGGCCATGCATGATCCACAATCGGAGTGTGCTCAGCTCAATGGGGGTGCATGTGCCGAAAGCTGAATGGTTTTTGGCCTTATTGGATCTCTGCGAAGAAAGGAGCGACGGACTCGAATCTCGGGAGATTGCTGAAGTCCGCATTAAGTTCGAGCAGGTGAGAGGTCAGCAGAGTCAGCAGGATTTTCTGCCTGATTTAACTGCCCGGGCTGAATAAAAAAACCCGCCACCGTCCTGGTTGGGGAACGGCGGCGGGTGCGATGTTTCTTTGCGTTAAGGAGATGCGAAAACTTTTTATCCGGCCTGCTGAGAATAATGCTTGGTCAAATACCAAGGGGCGATCCTGCTCGAGCCCCGCTTAGGGATGGCTCGAATCATCTCAGCCGTACGCCGACAATCTAGATCCAGTTCCTGACAGACCCAGGGAAAGGTAAACTCATCAAAGCTAGGATCTTCAATATCACCGAAGATCCAGCGTTCGGCCTCTTCAGACTCCTTCAGGTCGTTGCCGACTAGGTCCAGGATGGCTCGCTCTAACACGGCCATCAGTAAGTTTCTTTCCGGGCTTCCTGTTTCGTTGGGCCGATCGTACATGCCCCCGCCTTCTCGGTCGGTCATATATAGCGTGCTTAGATTCCCTTCACTCATATCAAAAAATGTTCTAAAACCGCCTAATCTTCTATTCCTAAACATGACGTGGGCTATGCTGCGATTATTCATCTTTAATTCTTAGCAATTTTTTAATTTTTCCCGGGTGCTGCCGGCTTGGCCGGCGACCTTCTAAAACCCTCATTTCACTGCGTTATATTGGTTGCTATAAGGAAGCATGCGTTGCTTATTTGGTATTTTCATCTCCTTCTTAGTTTTCCCTGGGATCCTCTCTGCAGACTTTGTTTGTAAGTCGCAGCTCTCTTACAAATGGAAGAAGGAGAAAGCTGAGCAGGAAGAAACGGTCGAAGTGGGGCTGGTTGAAGCCAGTGGAAAGGACCAGGCTCAGGTTAAAGCCCGTCTGGAAGATCTGCTTCCGGAATCCAAGACGCAGGCACTGCAGAACTGTAAGAAGGAGCATGAGAGTGTTGCGGAGTGTTTGGCTGACAAGTTTGCCTCAATGGCAAGCGTCCTGAATTCTATGCGCTTTGAAGCCCGTAAGTCTCTGGAGCAGGCGATTTCCGCTGATTGTGAAATTAGAAAGGGCCTTTGCACAACCGCCGCCTCGACCGAAATTGTTTGCGCCGAAAAAATTTCGGAGGCTGCCGGCACCCCGACTCCGGCGGCAGCAGCGGGCAAGGAGGCAAAGAAAAAATAGATCTGAGCGCTACTTTAAGATCTGTCTCAGTCGCGCCAATTCCTCCAGAGTCTCAATCGGTTTTCGATCGCTTGGTAGCTTGCCATCGACTGCGGGCGGGGCGCTGCTCAGCATGAATTCGGGGACCATTGGAAAAACTAGCGAAGCTGCTTCGATTGCGAGCTGCTCCTCTGGGCTGGGCTCTGCGGTGCTTTGAGACTTTTGCTGCGCCAATCTTCGCAGGTCATTGATCAAGCCGATTCCAAGTCCAAAGAGCTGTTTGATGCCGAGTCTGGCATGAATCTCACCAACATTTAACTTTGAAAGCTCCGTGGCCCGCTCCAACCCCACGTTAATCGCACCGCGCACCTGCCTGACACACAAGATCACAGCCGGCAGCTCTCCCAGTTCTACGGCATAACGTATCAGGGCGGCGTTTGTAATCAGCGTCAATTCGCTCTCCAGAGCTTCGCGATCCTCCGCCTGTTCGAAAAGCTCCTGAAAGGGCTTCAGCATGCCGGGTTGGTAAATCAGAGGTTCGACGCCAAAGATGCCGTGCTCGACGGGGTGCTGCGCGTCGACCTGCAGGGCGGCGGCTGCCAATTTTTCCGGAAATGGGGCTGTTAACTCGAAGGCGTAATCGGCGGCCGGAATGCCCTCCGCGCTCAAGCGCCGGGTGCGATCAATAAACGCGCCCTCTTCCAAGGAAGATAGGGTGTCGGCCTGTGCGATCGAGAGCAGCTTATAAAACAGATCAGAGTCGGTCTCGAAAATCAGCGCCAATAAGCGGCCTAAAAGAAAATGCTTCTCGGCCTCGGTAATTTTGATGTGTAGCCAGGTCCGGCCTTTATCCGGAGTATAATGCTGCGGTCCCGGGGGCTGATCCGTCGGTTCCTCGAAATACGAGAACTCAACGTGCCGTGCAATCAATATTGCAATTAACTTATAGTCAAAGCAGCGCAGCAGCTTCTGCAGCACCTCAAGCTCTGCTTCTTCGGAGGAAAGCGCAAGCCATTCCCAAAGCTGCTCTTCGTTGAAACGATCACGTGAGAATAAATCCATATCCAGCATTAGCTGGCATTGTTGATCGCTCGCTAGCTCGACGATCGGAGCGGAGGAGGAGATGCCGTTGTGCTTAAGCGCCAGATAAAGCGATTGTGCCGGCAATGCCCGGATTTCGTGCTCCGGTAACTCCGCTTTAAAGAGCGCGCGCGACAGCGCCTGCACGCTGAAGCCTTGAACGGAAGTTCGACCCTTTGCTAGCACCATCGAGGATCTCTGCTAAATAATTAATCCCAATGTGGTACGCTGCGGCCGCCGATTTAGACAAATGCTGCACCGAGGCGGATTGCGCCCCGGAGTTTGCTCCGACGAGGAAGGTTCCAGGCCGGGGCACATCGCGGGCAGCTACTACTTCCGAAGCGGGGCCAGGACTATATGGATCTGGCGTCCACCCAGGGGTGACTTCTCGTCCACGGTCGCCACATCTTTCAGCCGTTCCACAATTGCTTTGAATTTTTCGACGCCCATGTCCTGGTACATAATTTCGCGTCCGCGAAAGCGCATCGAGAATTTTACCTTATTGCCTTCAGTTAAAAATTCCCGGGCCTTTTTTAATTTGACCTCGAGATCGCCGGTATCGGTGATGTAGCGCACACGCAGCTCCTTCAGCTCGGTTTCGGAGCGGTTCTTGCGAGCTTCAGCTTCCTTCTTCTGTTCTTTGTATTTGAACTTGCCATAATCCATCAGCTTGCAGACTGGCGGATCGGAATTGGGCGAGACCTCGACTAAATCTATGCCTTGCTCTTCGGCGATAGTAACGGCCTGGCGCGTCGGCATGACACCGAGCTGTTCACCGGTCGCACCGATCACCATTACCTGAGGCGCGAGGATTTTACGGTTAATTCTGTGAGCGTCTGGGGTTGCGGGTTTTCTAAAGCGGTCTCTATCTCGAGGACCAGATGGGCGGCGGAACGTATTCAAAAAGAAAAAATCTCCTTAATGCTGATCAAAAGGCCCTATTTGGGCGGTTGATCGACAATCTTGCCCGTATAACGTCCGTAAATCAAGTAGTTATCGTTTCGGGTATTTCTTTCCTTTTGACTCTAACAGGCACGGCTGGTACTAACAGCAGGTGAGTTCAAGGGAAGTGCGGTGAGATTCCGCCACGGGCCCGCCGCTGTAACGGTCGCATAGAACACCCACGCAAGCCACGCTCTGCCGCAGAGGCAGGGTGGAAGGCGGGTTATAGGACCGGAAGTCAGAAGACCTACTCATCATAACAGGATCTCATGCTCCTCGAGGATTGGGAGGGAAGAGGTCTCCACTCTAGTTACCATGAGGAAACATCATGCGATTCTATATCGGCGGCATGCTCACGGCATGCGTTGTAGCCCTTTGCCCGTCTCGTCCTGCCAGCGCGGATCCGATATCACCCACACACGAAATTGTGGTCTCCGCCACGCGCATCGAATCCGATAGGCGCGAGGTCGCTAGCTCCGTATCGGTGATAAGCGCGGAGCAGATCGAAGCGCGCGGCGTCAGCGAGGTGAAAGATATTTTGAAGGATGTGGCGGGCGTAGATGTAGTCCAGAGCGGCGGCGCCGGAGGTAATACGTCGATCTTCATTCGCGGCGCTAACTCCGAGCATACCTTGGTGTTGATCGACGGGATCGAAGCCAATAACCCGATTAATCCCACACGCGCATATGATTTCTCCAATCTAACCTTAGACAACGTGGAGCAGATTGAAGTGCTGCGCGGGCCACAGAGTGTACTTTATGGGTCGGATGCCATGGGTGGAGTGGTCAGTATCCGCACCCGCAAGGGCCACGGTGCTCCTGCTGGGAGTTTGTATTTTGAAGCGGGCTCATTCGATAGCTATCTTGAGCGGGCCAATCTGCATGGGTCGGAGGGCATCTTTAACTACTCGCTCTCAGCTTCCCGTCTCGATACCGGGGGTATCTCGGCTGCCTCGACTAGTTACGGTAACCATGAAGCGGACGGATTTGAGGACACCGCGCTAGCGGCCCGCTTTGGACTCGATCTCAGTGAGACGCTGGCATTAAATCTTTATCTTCGTAATATCGATTCAAACAGCGATCTCGATAACTTTGGCGGCGCCTTCGGCGATGATCCGAATCGCGTTCTTGATAATCGCGAGTTTATGACGCGTGGGGAAGCTGTCGTGAAGCTGTTTGATGGGAGGTTGAAGCAGACCTGGGGGATCTCCTGGAATGAGCAGGATTTGCAGGATGATAACGATCCCGATCAGTTAAATCCCGGAGAGCTTCTGCGCAGCAGCTATGACGGCGATCTGCTGAAGCTCGATCTGCAAAATCAGATTGCTCTGGGCGAGCGGGCGCAGCTGCTAATCGGGGTTGAGACCGAAGAAGAATCAGCCAGCTCGGAGTATTTTTCGGATGGCGCGTTTGGGCCATTTACCTCCAATTTTGAGGAGACGTCAGAGCGCACCAATGGCTACTATGCCGAACTGGCGCTAAATGCCGATCGCAGGTTCTTCGCAACTTTCGGCGTGCGCGTGGACGATCACGAAAGTTTTGGCGATCACGTTACATACCGGATTGCCCCGGTTTATTTGATTAATGCTACGGGTACCAAACTTTTCGGCACTGTGGGTACTGGGTTCAAGGCGCCGTCGCTATTTAATTTGAACAGCGAATTCGGCAATCCCGAGCTGGATCCCGAAGAAAGTCTTGGAATCGATGCTGGAGTTGAACAGAAAATCTATGGTGACGCGCTGACCGTTGGAGCTACCTGGTTCTGGAATAAATTCGACGATCTGATTAGCTTCAATCCCGCCACCTTTGTTTTTGAGAACGTGAATCAAGCTAAAACGCGTGGACTCGAATTAATGGTCCGCGGTACTGCCGGACCCGCGCTGGATAGCCAGATTGAACTGACCTTAATGGATACTGAAGATCAGAGTACGGGTGAAGATCTGCTGCGTCGTCCGCATGCAAAAATAGGCGCCGGAATCACCTATCGTCCAATCGACAAACTGCGGCTAGGTGCGGGCTTGGTTTTTGTTGGAGTTCGGGACGACAATGACTTTAGCGGTGCAGCACCGCTCCGTACCCAGCTCTCCTCGTATTCGCTGGTGAATCTCAATGCTGGGTATCGTTTGCTGCCGAACGTTGAGTTGTTCTTACGGGTCGAAAACCTCTTCGACCGAAGCTACGAAGATGTTCTAGGGTTCGGCAGTCCGGGCGCCGCAGGTTACGGAGGTCTTAAATTCAGCCTGTAGGTACTCAATGGAGCTTTGATGACACTGAAGAGACCGCACCTCTGGAGCTGCAAATGGATCGGGGTCCAGCTCGTAGCTCTATTGATGGCTGCCTTTGGTGCGGCCGCGGATACGTTCGATTGTACCCGCATGATCTCACTCGCTCCCAGTATTACGGAGAGTCTCTATGCTTTAGGACTAGGTACGGAGGTTGTGGCGGTCACGCGCTACGACAAGTATCCCGAGGAGGTTTCTGCCTTGCCTCGCATTGGGGGCTATCTGGATCCCAATCTAGAGGCGATTGCGTCGTTTAGACCCGGGCTAATCGTGGCGCTTCGTGAGCAGGCTGATCTGGCTGCCAAGTTGCGGCAGTTGGGGCTGGTTTTGCAAAGTGTGGATCATTCTTCGCTGCAGGGAATTCTAGATGGTCTGAGCGCATTGGGTGCGCGCTGCAACCGCCGCGCCGAGGCAGCACGCCTGGTTGGGCAACTGCAAAGCAGCATTTCTGAATTTCGAAAGGCGGCCATGGCGCTGCCCCGGCAGCGTACACTGGTGGTTGTCGGCAATGGCGCGGTTGATAGTTTGAATAATTTGTTCATCTCGGGACGGGATGGATTCTATTCCGAGCTCCTGGAAATTTGTGGAGGGGAGAACGTTTTTAAGTCCACGACGGGGAGTTTATTGGGGCTGTCGAATGAGGGGTTAGTGACTCTCGCTCCGGATACGATTCTGGTGATATCGGACGGTGGGGTCAGCGCGGCGGTTGATCGGCACAAATTATTGGATGCGTGGAGCAAATTTAGCACTGTGCCTGCGGTTAAGTCCGGCCGCGTCTTCTTGTTGGACGCGGATTATGCCTCGATTCCCGGTCCACGCTTTCCGAGTCTAATGGCTGATATCTTTCATGCACTTCACGGATCAGAGGGGAAATTGTGACGGCGTTGCTGCGCGTAAACGGCATGTCGCTCTCGCTCTCGGCAGTTCGGCTGCTCAGCGAGATCTCCTTTCAAGTGGCCGCGGGAGAGGTGATTGCAATCTTGGGTCCTAATGGCGCGGGCAAGAGTTCGTTAATTAAGTGTTTGAATCGAATCTTTCCCGAAGCTCAAGGGCAGATTTTGCTCGAAGGGCGTCCTCTAGCGGCTTTCACGCAGCGTCAGATCGCCGCGCGGATCGGTTATGCACCGCAGCGCTTTGCACCCATATTTTCATACAGCGTCAGGCAGTTTGTAGAGCTGGGGACTTTTAGCGGCGCCGAATTGGCGGAAGGCCAGCGTCGCACTGGGGTCGATCAAGCCATCGAAATTTGCGGCATTCAGCATCTTGGTCAGCGTGATATGGCATCGCTCAGCGGGGGAGAGCTGCAGCTGGTCTTACTAGCGGGAGCGCTTGTTGGTAACCCGCGCCTGCTCTTGCTGGATGAACCCACTACTTTTTTGGACCCCGCATTTCAGCTGCGTGTGCTGTCGATACTAAAGACCCTCAGAGATCGAACCGAGGGGCAGACCGCTGTGATTATGGCCACCCACGATATTAACTTAGCGCTGGAACTAAGTAGTCGCGTGATCGGACTTAGTCAGGGTCGAGTAAGTTTTGATTGTACTCCACGCGAGATATTGAATGGCGATCTTTTAACCAGCCTATATCAAAGCAAATTTTCACGGGTATCCGTGCCCGGACGGGAATGTGGTTTTATTGTGCCGGTGGCTTGATGATTGCGAAACCGCACCACGCGCTGCTCTGGATTTTGGCCGTATCGATGGGCGCGCTCCTGGTTGCGCCGTTTTTGGGGATGCAGAGTATTAGTCCCGTGGCAGCTCTCGGGGCTGGGCTGCCGGAAACCCTTGCGCAGATTCTCTACAGTATTCGGATTCCGCGATGTTTGCTGGCTTACTTGGCGGGCGGCGCGCTCGCATTGGGTGGCCTGGTGTTGCAGGCGTTGTTTCAAAATCTATTGGCATCCCCATTTACTCTTGGAGTGGCGAGTGGTGCTGCTTTCGGCACAGCACTCTATTTTACCCTCGGATTTAATTTTGCGATCTTGGGAGTGGGAGGAGGATCAATTTTCGGAATTGGCGGCGCGGTCGTGACGATTGTGCCGATTTTTCTTTTAGCGCGGCGGCGGCTTTCCCCCACCGAGGTATTGCTGGCCGGCGTCGTATTGAGCATGTTCTTCTCCAGCTTGGTCATGTTCATACAATATCTTAGTGATTACACCGGAATCCTGCGTATCACGCGCTGGCTAATGGGAGGCTTCGATGTCGTGGGGTATCAGGCGGTCCTGGGTATCGCTCCTTTTACGATCTTGGGCGCACTTGTGGTTCAATCGAATAGTGCGCGGCTCAATTTAATGGCGCTTGGAGACGATCTGGCGACTGCGCGTGGGGTCAATGTACGCCGAGTAAAGCCGCTATTAATTTTGGCCGTATCGCTTATGATCGGAGCGGTCGTTTCGTTCTGTGGACCGATTAGTTCGGTCGGTATTATGGCTCCGCATATCTGTCGACTATTAGTGGGGCTGGATCATCGGCGGCTGATAGTTGCTACCTTTGCGGGCGGCGGAGCACTGGTGCTGGTGTGCGATACTCTGGCACGAACCGTTATCGCCCCCTACGAAATCCCGGTGGGTGTAATTACCGCTTTGCTGGAGGGGCCTTTCTTCTTGTGGTTATTATATGCGCGGCGTTGGGCCCGCACGGAGGTGCTAGCTTAAGAAGCGCTTGATTGCTATTATTTCCCCTGAGTTTCGTGGTGCTTCAAGTTTATTAATCGATAAATTGCCATGTCACCCGCAATAAATCCTCAGGGTCGCCCAACTTTTTCTCAACTTGGAGGGGCCGACCCCAAAATGCCCCCACCCGAGACTCTTGCGCAGCGCGAGGCGCTAAGGCAGGCCAAGTACGAGCTGCTTAAGACTCTCGCTCGGCAAGGCATTCAGGCTGGGGTTGCCGTAGGAACAACTTCCCGTGGCGAGGGATTGAATATCATCTTTGAGGGCGCTCCGCCGCGGCTTCACCTAGAAGAGTGCAAAGCGCTGCGGGACTTTGCCGGATTTCCGGTAGAAACTCGAATTAACGAAGTTCGAGGTGCTGCGCGGAGGATCGCATAGCTTTCCTATTAAAGTGCCTGCTGCCGATCTGTTATCCGCTTTCGTGGGGCCCGGGGCTAGGTCGCGCTCCCTACAGATCTGTCCCTTTGTAGCATAACTCAGAGGAGGGCTGTGCGCGCCCGCACCCCCGGGTATGAAAAGTGGCAGAGCTTAGACTTCGAGGAGATTTTTCAGTAGAGCCTTGCGCGCCAGCGCAGTCGCCAGTGACTAGCGTCCCGCCCCAAGTTATCGCTCCGGCGCCGTCAGGAGAGCCGCGACTTGCGGCTCCGATCGCATCAGCCCCGGAACTTCCTGGGCCGCCGCCCCCCGCAAGTATCGAATTGGCCGCCCATAATATTTCGCCTCCGGTTAAGGATCGAACCGTTGTCCCAATTCCGGCCAAGCAAGTACTTGCACTTTTGCAGGCGCTGTCATCAGAAACTGGATTGCGGATGAGCGCAGCGCAGCTCGCTGCGATTGAGCAGGCGGGCTTGATTGAAGTTAGAGATCCTGCCGAGCAGCTAGCGATTATTAATTCCTCCAAGCAATATCAGAAAACCGCCGAAGCGCAGCGCACATTCGAGCAAGCACTTGAGCAGACGCGGGCTAAAATCGCCGAGCTCGAACAGGAGCAAAGATCCCTGTGGCGCCGCTTTAATTCGTTCCTGTTCGGAGCTAAAGATATTGTAAATAGCGAGCTCGATTCGCTCAGACTAAAGCTGCCCCTGCTCGAACAAAATGCCGCGACTGCCCAGGAAAAGCTTAGTGCTATGCCTGAGCCGCAGGATGAGGACGGCGGATTTTTTGAGTGCGGCTCGGGCTTCGTTAAAATCTCTGATCAGGGTCGGGAGTTTCTCGAATGCAGCGAGGATCCTGAAAATCTGTTTTTAGGTATGAATTTGCAGCAGGCCGTGGCAGCCCGGCAGCGGTTGGACCTGGCGCTTCAGGACAGGCGGAGCTTGTGCCGCGATCACACCGAAATTGGACCTGAAGAGGCTATGCAGCTTGTAATTTTGGCGCAGCATAGATCGGTTTCGATGCCGCAGCTGCTCAAGGACCTAAAGAGCTTACAGACACGCGAGGATTTGGGAACCGAGGCTGCGGTGCTGTTGCTGGATGGCAGCCTGCGCTATGACTTGCCGCTCGAGCGGCTGTTGGAATACTGGGAACGGGCCTACAAGATTGAGGGGGCGGGGGATTTTTCGGCGGCGCAGTTGGCGGTTGCAGCGCTGCGCAGCGCTATCCCGCTTGATAATCTCCTGCAGTCCTTCATGAAGGCCTACGATGAACCCGGCATAAATGATTATGCAGCGACGGAACTCGCTTGCCTGGCCACGGCGCACAGCTTAAATCTGGATAAGCTGATTAGAAATTGTAAGGCGCTTGATAAGACCAAAGGTTTGGGAACGGTCTGTGCGGCACGGCTAGTGTCAGTAGCATCTGCCACCAATACTCCGCTCCCTGATGTGATCAAGCTATTTACGGAGTTCTATGAAGTGCGCGGAATAAATCAGCATGCAGCACTGTATCTGACCAGCGCAGCGGCGCGAAGCCGAGTAGCGGCCTCCTTGTACATCGAAGAGTGGCGGAAATGGTTCGGATTGGACGAGAGCATACCCGGGCTGGCGGCTGCGCAGCTGGCGATTTGCACTTTGGAACACTCCGTTCCGTTTGACAATCTTTGCGCGCTTTACCGCTATCCAATCTCAGCGCTCAAGTCAGACGCCGATGCAACGCTGGCGATAGTAGAGGGGCTGACCTCGCAAGCCGTCAGGGAGGAGCAATCGGTGCCAGCTGCTCCAATGCAGACGATCCCGTCTGCCGCTTATAGGCCCTTAGAGGAGCTGGAGAACTCCGGGTTGGCGTCATTGCATCTCGCGGGATGGGTGGATTTGGGCAGCGAATTCTTTTTCTACGGCATGAAATCCGGTCTATTTCTACGCCACTAATGGCGGGCCCCCGCCCGTGCCCGCAGCCGCTGAATTAGAGCAAAACCTCCCCCTGCACAAGCACCCTGTGTGCATTTTGGGCGGGTGTGGTATTACTGCAAACCATGAATTCAAAGGATTTGGGCCCGCTCAGCCATACCGAGGCGGCAATTGGAGTCTTTGATAGCGGCCTGGGGGGATTAACTGTTTTGAAGGAGCTAAAGCTCCGCCTGCCCCAAGAACGCTATATTTATTTGGGCGACACCGCACGCACGCCCTACGGTTCAAAAGGGCGTGAGACCATCATTAGATTCGCGCGCGAATGCTCCGAGTTTCTTTTTGATTGGGGCATTAAGATGCTGGTGGTGGCCTGCAATACCGCTTCTTCCTATGCGATCGAGGCACTACGGGCTGAATCGCCGATTCCAATATTGGGTACGATCGATGCTGCCGCAAGGCAAGCGCTGCAGGTCACCCGAACCGGGAAGATCGGTGTAATCGGAACGGACGCAACTATCGCGAGCCGTGCGTTTGAGAAGGCTCTGCAGCGCGACGGATTCAAGCACGCGCTTCATTCCAAAGCATGCCCACTGTTTGTCCCGTTGGTGGAACAGGGTATGTGCGAGGGCGAGATTGTCGAGAAGATTGTGGAGCTTTACCTGAGCGATTTTCGGAGAGCCGATCTTGATACCTTAATTCTGGGCTGCACCCACTATCCACTGCTCAAGAATGTCATCCAAGAATTTCTTGGCGCGGAGGTGCGGATTGTCGAGTGCTCAGCAGCTCTGGCGGAGGAAGCCGGAAGTTTATTGCCGGAATATGTGCTGAGCAAAACGTCGCCACTAAAGAAAGATCGGCTTTTTATTACCGACGACACTCCAAAATTCGAATCCATGGCCGCTTTTATTCTGGGCTCTTCAAAACTGTCCGTTGAGCGCGCTATGCTGGGCGAAGGAGCAAGACCATGAAAGGGATCGTGTTAGCGGGGGGATCTGGGACTCGGTTGTATCCGATCACTCGGGCTGTGAGTAAGCAGCTGCTGCCGATCTACAATAAGCCCATGGTCTATTATCCGATCTCCACTCTGATGTTAGCGGGGATACGGGAGATCCTGATTATCACGACACCTCATGATCAGGACGCTTTCCGCCGTCTGCTGGGGGACGGAAGTTGGTTGGGAGTAGACATCTCATACGCTGTACAACCGGCTCCCGGTGGACTGGCGCAGGCTTTCCTGATTGGCGAAGAATTCATTGCCGATCAGAAGGTGGCTTTAGCGTTGGGCGATAATATCTTTTACGGCCACGGTCTCCCTGAAAGTTTGCGCTCTGCTGCTCAGCGTACTAGCGGGGCAACTGTCTTCGCTTATCGGGTCAAGGATCCTGAACGGTATGGAGTGATTGAGCTGGACCGTTCCGGTAAGCCGCTTAGTATTGAAGAGAAGCCGCGGCAGCCTCGTTCTAATTTGGCCGTAACGGGCCTTTATTTCTACGATCAGGATGTCGTCGAGATTGCTAAAGGGCTCAAACCTTCGGCGCGCGGAGAGCTGGAAATTACCGATATCAATCTGCATTACCTGAAGCGTAACAGACTGCATGTCGAAACGCTGGGACGTGGTGTGGCTTGGTTGGACACGGGCACCTATGAATCGCTGGTACAAGCGGGCGCGTTTATCGAGGCGATTGAATCTCGACAGGGGCAGATGATCGGATGTTTAGAGGAGATTGCCTACAGTCTAGGTTATATTGATGCCGATCGTTTGAGAGAGATCGCCGGCGAGTTAAAGAAGAATTCCTACGGTGAGTATCTGCTAGCTCTAATCGATGGCTAGCTCCCGTCCTATTTGCCTGGACCTCGAGAAATTAACTTCTCCAGCTCGGGTTCGATTACCTCGCGTAATGCCGCCACGGCATCGCCTGCTCCGCCGTGGAACTTAATGCGGTGAAGCAGAACCAAGGGAGCGATAAACTTTAAATCATCCTCCGTTGCGAATTCGCGTCCGTTGACGAAGGCCCAGCCGCGCATCCCGCGTTGCAGCATTAGAGCGGCTCTGGTGGAAGCTCCGAACTGCAGTAAAGGGCTATTTCGAGTGGCCCGCACCAGATCTACTACGGCTTCGCGCAGCGCCGGGGTAAGGAAAACGCCCTCCGCGGACTTGCGTGCTTCAAGCACTTCGCTGCGGGTGCAAACCGGGGAAAGGTGACCGACGTTGTGCTGAATTTCGTCGTGATGAGCCAAGATCTCAATTTCGGTCGTCCGATCGACATACGACATCGGGATCTTGAACATAAATCGATCAAGCTGCACTAGCGGCAGGGGATAAGTACCGGCAAAATCGAGAGGATTCTGCGTGCCCACGACGAAGAACAATTGATCGAGTTGGTGGGTCACGTTGTCAATCGTGACCTGCTTTTCGGCCATACATTCCAAAAAGGCCGCCTGAACCTTCGGTCCGGTGCGGTTGATCTCGTCCGCCAGCACGACATGCGCAAAGACAGGTCCGTGCATGAAATGAAAGCGCCCCGTCTTGGGATCGAAGATGTTAACCCCCAGCACGTCGCCGGGAAGCATGTCCGGGGTGAACTGAATTCTTCTGAAAGGCAAGATCGGACCGGAAGCGGCAGCATGATCCTCGCCGATTAATCCCCCCAACGTCTTGGTCAGAGTGGTTTTTCCCGAACCGGGATAGTCCTCTAGCAAGACATGTCCGTCAGCAATCAATGCGGCCAGAAGCAGGTTGATGGTGTCTTCGCGGCCCTTGATAACTCTAGTGAGCCCGCCTTTTAATCTCTCAACGGTGTTGAAATGTTTAGAAAAATCGTGGGTGGTCATTGAATGATGCTAACTACAAACCGTGACCTGGGCAATAGAAGCTCTTGCCGCTGCTTATGATTGCTATTGCAGTTGCACGCTAAAAACCTGCTGCGCAAAACTATTTACGGCATCTTCGATTTTGGCTGCGGTCACCGAGATTTCCCCGAACCCAGGTACGCTGGATGTAAAGCGCAGCACTGTTGCGCCATTCTCGATCCGAGCGCTCACCAAAAATGGCAGACTGCGGTTGTTGTCCACCGCGAAAGCACTGTCTGCTAGAGCCTTCTCAACCTCGGGGTATCCCGGCGGTGAGAAATTTATGGGCAGTTTGAAGCCGTGCGATCGGAGCGCTGCGCGGGATAATTTAAATATCTCGATAGCAATGTCCTGATATTGTGCACTGTTGGGTCGGGCTAATCCCAATTCAAGTAGCAGTGCTTGGGCGCGCAGGGCGTCGTCATAGCGATCGCGCGCTTCTGACAAGGCTTGACGAACTAGACCGGCGCCGGCCTGTGAATCGCCATGCTCTAGTAGATTCGCCGCGCGATAGATTTCGTAGAATGGCTTCGATGCCGGGCGTTTGTCATGCGCAGTCTCGATTTGGGTGCGTTTTTCAAAAGCTTTCCGGGGCAGAGCGCGCGCCACGTCGCCTAGACTGGCGTAATCCAACATGCTGTCGGTATGTCGAACGTAGAGGTCTTCGAAATTGGAGAGGTTCTCCACTAAAATTTGACGTGCGCGACGCATTAACCACCAAGCCCGAAACTTATTTGCGGCGCGGTCCTTGATCGCACTGAGCCAGTCTGAAGTATGTTCGAAGAGAGTAGTAGCAATGATGTTGTTCTTGGCGCGCAAGGCTTGCGAGAGCGAAATCAGAGCGGCTGCCCGTAAATCTTCTTCGCTCGTGCCGATTTTACCGAACCACTGTTGTTTCTGAAGCGCTTCCTCAAAATGGTCTACCGCTTGATCGATCGCTCCTGCCTGCAGCGCTATTCGGCCGCGTGCGAAGTGCACCAGCGCACGGTGCTCCTCTCCATTTCGCAAAGGATATTGGGCCACGCAGCTTTCAAAAGCATCAATGGTTTGTTTGGCGCGCAGTAAGTTGCCCTGATCCAGATACAGCATGGTTAGGTTGAGGCTCGGCAGCACGTGCTCGCAGCCATCAGGCAGCCGTGTCGATTTGAGCCAGGAGCTCTCAGCCTGATCCTCATTGAAGATCTCCTCATAAACCTCACCGGCGTTGTTGAGCGGAGTCGCAGGGCGGCCGGTGCGACCAAGCGAGAGCTCATACTCTACGGCTTGCTTGAAAACCTTGAGCGAGTCTTCGCGCTGGTCGCTCATAGAGAGCAGTATGCCCAGCATGTTCAGGGTGCGGCCCGGTTCGGCTCCCGACAAAATTCCCATGCGCGCAACCTTAATCGCCTCATTGACCCTTCCCAGCTTCATCAGCACCCAAGCGCGTGTGCCAGGATACCAGTCACGGTAATATCCGAGCCTGCTATATTGATCGAGTACTTCCAGAGAACCTTGATAATCGTCAAGGTTCAGGCGGGCTTGGGCCAGTAGGTACAAAATCTGATCGTGCTGAGTTTGTGCCATGAAGTCGGAATAAGGTGGCTTTCCGTTCTTCGCCTCGAATAACTTTTGGGCCTGCAGCACATACTTCAAGGCCAATCGGAAATGTCCGACCTCCTCCATGTAATATCCGGATAACAGCAAATGGGCCCGATAGTCCTCGGGACTGCGCGCTAATGCCTTTAATAGTTTGGTGCGTGCATCTAACGGCCGCTCGTCCTGAAATAGCACCATGGCTTCGTCGATCAGTTCATCGGCGCTTTTGTCTTTGTCGGAGTCCTGCGCACTGGACTGAGATTGATCGGCTGCAAATGGGTCCAGGGGATCGTGTACGTCAGCCACCGCGCTGGAGCCGAGCAACCATAGACATGTACCGAGGAAAAGGAAACTAATTCTCATCGCATGGGCCTTCTAGATAAGAGCAGCAGGGCCGAGCCGGGCAACAGCCAGCCTAGCAGCCGTTTCCATCGCGGAATCTGCTGCAGGCATGCGAGATCGTGCTTTAATATTTCGCGAATCTGCTGGTTGGAAAAAGCGGCGGCGCCAGTTTTTGAAAAACGCAGCAAATTGTACGGCTCCGTCAGAGTCAAGGCGGGAGTTTTAAAATGGGCACTTAGTCGCTGCCGGAATTCCTGCCTGGTTTCGCCCCGCGCCCTCGAGACGCCGACATCAGCAAGCTGCGATATCAAGGCGCGATAAGCGCGCCGCAGTACATTGCTGTTGGAAGCTGGCAGAAGCCATCCGTAGCGCAAATAGAGCTTAGATACGATCGCGATGAGCAGTGCCAGTGCCGCCAAGACCGCCAATACTCTGGCACCCGGAAGTTCGAGATTGCGCGGTTCTTGTAGTCCAATCTCCTCCTTGCCGGTTTCTTTGGGCAGGATCTCTTCGCCCGGACCGATTGCCCCCATCAGTTCCTCTAGGAGCTTCATATCGACCGCGGATTCGGCATGGCTCTCTACATGTTCAGGCTGCGTATCAAAGGGCACCCAACCGAAACTTTGCACGTAAATTTCGGCCCAGGCATGCCGATCGCTCATGCGCAGCAAAATGTGTCCGTCCTTCGCCTGGCTAAGGTCCGTCAGGTAGCCGGTCCCGATACGGGCTGGAATACCAAGCGCCCGCGCCATATACACCGTGGCATGGGCGAAATGCACGCAATAGCCTCGCTTGTCGCCGAATAGGAAAGGAGCTACTGGATCCTGGCCTTTTGGGACGTCGTGATTCGGGGTCAAGGTATAAATGGCGTTGGCGTTTAGATACCCGACTAAGGCCGAGACCCGCGCTACCGGATCGGTGATGTTGGCGGTTAATTGCTGCGCCAATTCTGTGTAGCGCGAGTCGGTGTGGGTCTTAAGGTAATGCTGCCGTACCTCGGGACTCCAGCGCGGATCCCCAACCGGATGTTCGCGCAGCTGTTCTAAGCCAAACGCCGGAGCGATGGAATAAGCACGATAAGCCGCCTTGAAGCGTGAGGGGTCGGGGTTCTTTAGTCGCGTCAGAGTTAACGGATAATCGAGCGCGAATGCGCTGTCATGATCGGTCAGTAAGAATACCGACTGCGTCAGGGGGGTGCGGTATTCCAATGTGGCATCCTCGGTCCCGGTAAAGGCTTCCTCCGGGCCGGTGCGACTAATATCAGAATCAAACTCTGGAGGAGCTAGCACCATTTCATACCCGTTAAAGGTTGATAAAGCGCTTTCTCTCAGATACATCATGGGTGTGAAAGGGTTGGCAGAATAATCACCCTCTAATCGCACCAGGGCTGAAGGTTGATTGGTCGTGCCGAGCGCAGAGTGAAATCCAAGCGGACTGATTCCCTCGGTTTGCTCTTGGCCTACGCCGTTGGCGGTTCTGGTGGCGACTAAGATCGAGTAGTGTGAGTAAATCTGCTGAGATATCAAAAAAACTACAGTCCCGCAAAGTCCTGCGGCCGCTAACCTGCTTCCGGCATTGCGTCCGGGATGATGAGATCGAATTGTTACGGCGTTCAGCCGCGCCACCGGCCGTGTGGGGATCGTCGCCAATAGCAGATAGCCCAGCGCTAAAGCGATAATGATCACACCAACCATGATCAGCATGGTCAGATGTTCAACTCCCACGAACCAGGCCATTGAAGAAATGATCGAGGGTGTGTCTAAATGGAAATTGCGGTGCCCGGAGAATAAATAGATCGAGATTGCGCAGATCAGCACGCTTTCGAGGGTGCAAACGACTTCGAAGCGCCAGAAGCTCCAGCTAGAGAGGAGGAAGAAAGCGAAAAAATAGAAGGCTAAGTCAGCATGCTGCAACAGCGCAAAGAGCGCCAAGCTATGCTCGCCGCTCAGCGGGTTAACCGTATCGGCTAGGCCAAAAAGAGCACGATACATCAGAAAGAATATTCCTAATCCCAGCACAGGAGCGGCGCTGCGCAGTCGAGAAAAGGACAGAATGGAGCCGCATATAACTCCGGCAGCAGCGCAGAAGCCCACAACCGTGGTGGCCGTTCCAAATTCAATCAGGCGATTAGCCAGAACGGTGAACGCGACCGCAAAAAGCGCGCGCATGATGGTAATGGTGCTAAAGGTGAATCGGGCCGGGGCCGACTGCAGGGCTGGATGGGCTCGCAGTGCGCCTAACATGAAATTACCTCCCAGCCATGCTGAGCGCAGCTGCGCATGAACGCCGGATCTGACACGACCCTCTTAGGGAGACTGCTTTCATATACTAGACTGCGGAGCGCCATAGTTCCTAAAGCGTGACGCACGCTGCTGTCAGTGTGAGCCGCGCGTTGCTCGGAAGAGGAGTGATCGAGGACGCTGAACAACACTGGTTTGATCTGCCTCTCATCCAGGGCTTTGAAGCCATCAATTAAGGCCTGCGATAGTATGGGGTTGGAAAGTCGGGCGGGAGAGGCAAAAATAATGATCTTGCTGATGCGGCCGCTTCGAAAAATCGCTGTAGAACGCTCGATCAATGCCATCAGCTGATGCTTTACGGCGGTCGGCTCCGGCGCGAGTGTTTCCCAAACACTTTCTACTAATAGTTCTTCGACGGCTTCGGGTGTATGTGCGAAACGTTCGGAATCCGCATTTCCCTCGCAGTTAAAGATTAACTCCAATCCCAACTCTTTAAGCTTGCGCGCATAAGCTATGCAGGCGCCGCAAACTCGATCGTCCTCCGGTCCCGCCAGCGCGAAGATAATTACCTGTCCTTCGGGGGTCATAGAGCGTTCGGCGTGTCTCGAGATCAGAGTGCCGCTCTTGGCGTAAAGCTTCCATAAAATTTTCCGCATGCCATCTGAGGGATGGTAAGGCTTGAGATCAAAGGGATCGCCCTGCGGCTCAACTATATCGCTCAAAGAATCGCCATCACGTTGGCAGGAGCTAACTACCGGAAGTGAGTCGAATGATAGGTGAGGCGGCTTAATATTCAAGGAGTGATCCGAGAGGCGTTCGTCCAGTTTCCAGTTGAACTTGGTGAGTCCAAATTGATCCGAGAGTCCAGCCGAGATACGGGCTAGGGACCAGTTGCCCCGGTGAGGAAAGATAATATCCTCAAAGGTCGTACCGCCATGTTTAAGGCTGGTCGTAATGCGATGGAAAGAAGTTGCAACACGGCCATGACGGAAATATAAGCGCAGCTCCAGCACAAAGAACGGCGGCAGAACCAAGCGCGATAGTCTGATAAAGATTCTAACCGCTGTGCCGCTTACTAAATCTCCATGATTTGGGACGAGGCTCGCATTTCGATCGGGCAGAGAAAGATTGACGCCAAGATCGCGGCGCAGTTGAAGACCCTTCCAGGTGGTAATGGCCAAGATTGAGAGGGCTAGTGTCAGTAGCGACAGGCACACTACGGCTGCAACGATATCCGCATCCTTCCAGACTGGGCCGGCCAGGAGCAATAACAGTGCAATCAAGGTGACGAAGCCGCGCGAGGTCAGAACCAGCTGAAAGGCTTCAATCTGTTCGAGGGCCGCTCTGAGTCGGGCAGGTGCCTTGTAGCGTGAAAACATATCAAGAATATCGTAACGCGGCTGGCGGTGCCCCGAAATAGAGCGAATCCTTGGCTACGCCCCGGCCGCGTCGGTGAGACAAACGGATCAAGCGCTAATAAGATTATGCTTGATCGCGTATTTAATTAAGCTTCCGGTGGAGCTTAGCCCCAGCTTCTTTATGATGCGCGCGCGGTGAGTTTCGACCGTGCGGGGACTGATGAAAAGTTTCTGGGCTACGTCCCGGTTGGGCGAGCCCTCAACCAGCATGAAAAAAATCTGACGTTCCCTGGTACTGAGGGCCGCCAGAGGGTCGTTCGGATTACGTCTGGACCGACGAGTGCCATCGCCGCCATTCTTAAGCTCGCCGGCCAGATATAGGTACTGTTCCGGCAAACACAGCTCGCCTTTTTCAATAGCAGCTAACCCCGCTAAGATCTTTTCCGGAGAGGAGCTCTTGAGCAGATATCCCACAGCTCCACCCATGAGAGCCTGCTTAATGCGCTGCTCATCGTCATACATCGAAAGAACCATAACTTTGGTCGGTAATTCTCTCTTTCCAATTTCGTATAACGCCTCCAAACCATTTTTCCCAGGAAGGCCAAGATCTAATATCAAGACCCATGGCTTTAGCCGTTCTACCAGCTCCAGGGCTTTGTCGGCGTTGTCGGCCTCTCCTAAAATCTTATAGCGACCCTCGTGCTCCAGTACCTTCCGGACCGCATAGCGCAGGATGTCATGATCGTCTGCAATAATTACTGTTCTTTCGTCGGTTGCGCTTGGAGCCATATATCTTGTGTCACCTCGTAGCCGCCCTGGGCTTTATGTGTGCCGTGCGGGGCGTGCCAAATAGCCTCTTTAGGCTAACCCCTCATGTTTTTGCGATTCGTTTTAAAAATCAAGATAATTGATAAAAATATAACGCTCCAGGATGATGTAGATGAAGGTGCTGGAGTTATTCTCCTTATAAGGACCCTTATTACCTCGACCGATCCAATACTTGACCCGTCCGCCCGCGCTGCACCGCTGGGGGCGCGGCACTATGAGCGCAAACATCGTTCATCCTCCGATCCCAGCAATGCGCTGAATGGCGGCGAGTTCCTACGCCTCTTTCCGCTCACTTCACCCGGCGCAAGCCGCAGTTCCATCATGAAGCTCTTGGAGCTTGAAGCGGCAGTCCGGACGTTGCTTGAGCAGTCCCGCATGCAGCAGTGTGCAAACTGTGGGGCGGTATTGGAGGCCGGGTATTCAGTTAGCGCGGCATTGGCAGCTGCCAAGCCCAAGGCTGAAGGAGTGCTTTGCTGCACAGCCCGTCCTGATGATTTTATGGCATCCCGGGAAGATCAGCCCAGCGAGCTAGGGCCCAGACTGCTGCATGTGGCCCGTTATATCGTCGGCGGCCGATTTTCAGGGGATCCCAGTTTTGAAGGCGGCGAGGATGCGGTTGAGGCTTTGGTTCTGGAAAGCTACCAGCTCCCGTTGAGCGCCGCTGATCTGGAGAGGCTGAGCGAGTTATGGCGTAGGGCTGTAGCGCAGGGACTTAAGCGGCTTGGTTTATATCATTACTCGGCTGAAAGCCGAACGCTGACGCTGGCCGGGGAGTTTGATTTAGTTTCGAGGTGTAAGAGCTGTGATTATATCGCGCCCCGTTTGTGCGCAGCTCCGCAGCCCCGGATTGAGGCCTCAGTTAATGCGGAGCAGCTCTGCCGATTGTTGCAGAAAGAGAACAATCGCTCCCTGGTTCGGAGCCAAGATTCGGAGGTATTGGAGGCTCTGCGTGCGGCTGGGCTTGGCAGAGTGGCATTGGGGATCAGCTCGGAAAATCTGTCCACCGTAGAGCAGCTGAAATTGCGTATGTTGCTCCTGAAATTAGCCCGTCCATCTCAGCTAGTGTTGAGCGTTTGCGGCCTTGAAGGATTGATCCATCCCTCCGAGCGTCGGATATTTTCAGAATTCGCGAATTCGATGGAGCGGAGCG
Source organism: Oligoflexia bacterium (assembly GCA_019694515.1). Lineage (GTDB taxonomy): Bacteria > Bdellovibrionota_C > UBA2361 > UBA2361 > JBGSMV01 > JAIBBU01. The sequence continues at coordinate 293,268 of JAIBBU010000001.1, forward strand.
GAAATCGCACCCAGCTAGATATCGACTGGGAGCGATCGAATAATACTGCAGCAGTTTCGGATGCCGCGCTCCGTGCTCCTAGAATCGCATTGGAGCAGATTGAATGCGGTCCGATTAAAGCCGGCCAAATTACGGTGCCATGTGCGGCATTAAGCGTGCTGCGTGGGCCATCCGGGTCCGGTAAGACAACAATTCTGAGTGAGGTGTTGCAAGAGGCCTTCAGAAAGCGGCGCATTTCGAGCTTGAAGTGCCGCATTTCCGAGGGCAGTGTTGAACCGCGTCATTTTAAACAGCTTCATTACTCTCCCTTCGCGATAGATTTTTACAGCATCGTGGGGAGGAACTTAGGGCTGCAACAAGAGCTGGTTGATTTCCTGGTGACCCTGCCGGCAGCTAAATTGCTTGGTTTGCATCGCAAGGATTTAGAGTTGGAGCGTAGTCGATTTTCTTGTCCTCTTTGCCGGGGGAGCGGGCGTGCCCAAGGTTTTTCGTTGGCGGAGGAAGGTCGGTGCGAAGGGTGTGACGGCGCACGTTTCGAACCGGAGGTGGCAGGGCTCCAATATTCCGGACTTAGCTACCGGGAGATTTTAGATTTGAATCTGCGTGATTTCAGCGCGCGTTTTGAGGCGCTGCTCAAATTGCAGGATTTGGGTGAGCAGATAGAGCGGCTGAGCCTAGGCCAGGTTTCATATGGGCAGCAGTGTGGCAGTCTGAGCATGGAGCAGTTTCAGAAGCTAAGATTGCTATCTTGTTATTACTCGATCGTTGTAAGCCCAAGGGCGCGCACTCCGGCATTGCTGCTTCTTGATTATCCCTTAGTCGGATTAGCCGCTGCTTCGCGCAAAATCTGTTTTGATTTGCTAAGGAAGCTTGCTGATCTTGGTCATACGGTTGTGCTCACTGATAATGGCGAGTCGGCGCCTTCGGGAAAAGTTGATCACCTAATCGAGCTCGGAGTATCATAAGGCATGGTCAAGCCTCGTCTTCAAAAGATTGAATTTCGGCAACGCCTCTACCGCAGACGCTATCTCGTTCCAAATGCGGTCACGTTGGCCAATATGTTTTGCGGATTCTTGACCTGCATCTACGCCGCCTCCGGGCGATTCGAGAAGGCGGTCATCGCGATCGGATTGGCAATTCTATTGGATGGTTTAGACGGCCGGGTCGCCCGTCGTCTCAATGCTACTTCGCGCTTTGGTGTAGAGTTTGATTCCTTTTCGGATTTGGTCTCATTCGGGGTCGCCCCCGCCGTGTTGATGTACCACTGGTGCTTCAAGGCCCAGGCCGATGAATTCGGAGTGCTGGTAACTTTCATTTACCTGCTGTGCGCGGCCAGCCGTCTGGCGCGCTTCAATATATCCGACCCCAATCTGAAATCTTTCACCGGTCTCCCCACTCCCGGCGCTGCTGCGGCTGTGGTGGTCGCGGTCAATTTTGCCCCGGCCTTATCCCCCTCGTTCTGGGTGACGACGATTGGAGCGCTTTTGGCACTTTCACTCGCCTATCTGATGGTCTCCAGAATTGAATATCTGAGTGTAAAGACGCTCAGAATTTCTGGTATGAATCTTTGGCTGCGGGTGGGGATTGGTTCGTTAATCGCACTGATCTGGTACAACAATCAGTTTGGGCTTTTGTTGCTTGGTTACGGGTACGCTTTCAGTGGCCCGCTCGTAGCTTGCTATCGAAAGTTGTTCCCGAAGCGCGACCTGATGGCAAAGGTTGATGTGGCTTAGGCTGCTAGTTGCAGCGTGTAGATGTCGATCGGCAATACATTCAACCAAACGCGCTCTCTAGCAATGCGATGCTCGTTCAGCATCTTCTTAAGAAATAGATCTAGTTCCTGAATGCGGCGTTTGCGTTCCGGTAAGGAAGCCAAAAGCCCGATATTTCTAAGTCCAATGTACTCGAAATAGGTCATTAAGGTCTTATCATTACTTAAGCGCCGCAGTTTTTCGAATATCTCCTCTACCATCGGCCGCTCAAGGTTGAGGAATGGAATAGCGCAAATAATGGCGTCGAAAGTGCGCTCTTCGGGCAGATCCTGAACTGCGCCCTCAAAAAAAGTCACGCGTTCCTTATGCCTCTGGTAATCGGCATTCTTGCTCAGTTTTTCCTTCAAAGCCTTCATGAAGCGCGGATTAATCTCACAGACTGTCAGGGAATCTCGGTCATCCATATGTTTAAGAATATGAACTGTGACCGGACCGGAGCCGGGGCCCGCTTCGAGAATGTTTAAGGGCTCGCGCTCTTTGGCCAGCACCGGCTTGGCAAGCGCCTTAGCAGCCCATTTCGAGCTGGGGAAGAACGTCCCGGTGGATTTGAACTCGGTGATGAACTCTCTTAAAAAAACCAAGTTATCTTTAATCATATCAAGACATTAAACTTGACGGCCGATTCTCTCAATCCGCGCTGATATGCGGAAAACGCCCGGCGCAGCATCCCGAAAATATTTTTGGGAATCGCTGCGGCGTCCGATCGGCTATCGTCATCTCCTAGGGGGCCAGTTTACACCTGGCCGCGCTTAAGGGAAGCACCCGATACCGGATTTCCTCGGTTTAGTGGAGAGAGTGGTTTTTATGGAAGCTTTGAGTCTGTGGGAAAGATTTAAGAGTTACTACTGCGAAGATCCTAAGAGTGGTTTCGCCATCGATATCAGCCGTGTGGGCTTCGAAAACAATTTCTTTTCGGCGCATCAAGAGCTGTTTGAGCGGGCCTTGGATCAAGTCTCACAGCTCGAACAGGGGGCCATAGCGAACCCTGACGAGGGCCGGCAGGTAGGGCACTATTGGTTGAGAGACTCCAGACTAGCGCCCAAAACTGAATTCCGCGCTCAAATAGACGCCGCGATATCAGCGGCTAAGGCGTTTGCCGAAGGTGTGCACACCGGGCGTATTGCAGCACTGCAGGGCGGACGTTTTGAGTACATGCTGGTCGTGGGGATCGGCGGCTCCGCGCTCGGACCGCAGTTCGTGCACAACGCTTTAACCTCAGAGCGCGATCGGGTCGCGCCCTTCTTCTTTGACAATACCGATCCCGATGGCATGGATAAGACGCTAAGTGCTATTCCGGACCTCGCTAAGACACTTGTGATCATTATCTCTAAATCGGGAGGTACTAAAGAAACTCGCAATGGTCAGCTGATTGCAAAGCGCGCCTTTGCTAAAGCGGGGTTGGATTTTTCCAGAGCTTTCGTGGCGGTGACCTGCGAAGGCAGCGAACTCGATAAGTGTGCGATCGCTGAAAAATGGTTGGCACGCTTTCCGATGTGGGATTGGATCGGCGGGCGCACTAGTGAGCTAAGCGTCGTCGGTCTGCTGCCTGCGGCGCTGCAGGGATTCGACATCGATTTAATGTTGCAAGGTGCGCGGGAGATGGATGTTCTGACGCGCAGGCGTGAGGTCCCCCAAAATCCGGCCTTGCTGCTCGCGGCTGCTTGGTTCAAGGCCTCTTCCGGGAAGGGCGTTAAAGATATGGTGGTGCTGCCATATAAAGATCGTTTAGAGCTCTTTAGTCGCTACCTCCAGCAGCTGGTGATGGAAAGTTTGGGGAAGGAGAGAGATTTGAGCGGTGCCGTCGTGAATCAGGGATTAGCGGTTTATGGCAACAAAGGCTCCACCGATCAACACGCATACGTTCAGCAGCTGCGCGATGGAGTTAACAATTTCTTCGCGGTATTCATCGAAGTGCTGCGAGATCCGTCGTCGAAGATTTCTGCGGCTGGTGAATATATCCATACCGAGCAGGTAGAGCCGGGCGCGCGCTGCGGAGATTATCTGTATGGTTTCCTCGAGGGGACCCGCAAAGCGCTTTATGATAGCGGCCGCGAAAGCGTCAGTTTGTGCGTACGCGAGGTGTCCGAGTATAGCATCGGGCAGCTGATCGCGCTTTTTGAGCGCGCGGTGAGTTTTTACGCGTCATTCGTAAATATTAATGCCTACCACCAGCCCGGCGTTGAAGCCGGCAAGAAGGCGGCTGCTCAAGTGTTGGATCTGCAGCAAAAGGTTGAAAAATTCATGCGGTCCCAAAGCGCTGCTTTGACGCTCGAAGAGATTGCAGCAGGTACTGGTCTTGATTCACAGGTCGAGACCATTTTTAGACTGCTGCGGAGGTATAGCGCCAATGGACGGGCCGAAATGGTTGCGGGCGCCGGCCCCTTCGGGCGGAAATACAGACTGATTTAAACATACGGTGTGACTTCGTCAGGTGCTGCGGCGAATGAGTCGACGGCGAGTCGATTCAGTGCTTGGAGTTGAAGTGGCGTGCCCGACGGGATTCGAACCTGTGACCTCGAGCTTCGGAGGCTCGCGCTCTATCCAGCTGAGCTACGGGCACGCAGATGGAGCAAAAAGACGGGGATTAACATACATCGTCCAAGGGAACTAAGTCGAGTCAGGCATTAAGTTGATTTTATTGGTCTCTCTCCATTCTGTGCCGGGTGCGTATAGGCAGGTACTTCGTCCCCCAAGCACGTAACATCTCTAAGGGCCACCACAGCGACCAGTCCGCGCTAGCCGCGGTGAATACGGAAGTGGTCTCCAACGTTAGGGCGCAGCAGGCGCCAATCGCGCTTTTCGAGAGGGAGATCCTGTGATCCTCTAAGACGCGCAGTCGCGACGCACTGCGAGGGATTCGTGCTGTGTTTAGATCTAAGCTTGCAAGAGTAGGGTACTATTCTTCCTCCTCCCGTTTTTAGCCCGTTCGAGCGTTCAGCAAATTCAAATAGTTATCAGCTTTTGCCAATTCGGTATCAATCTTGCTCCAGTTTCTCAATTAGCAGCGCTTTAAAGCCGATCTACTCCGAAGGAAAAAATCTAATGAGCCGGGAAGCTCGAGCCATTCGTAAAATCGCCATTTTGTGTGCATTCTGGTGGTCCTTCTGTAACGCGGCCCAGGCGCAGCTGCGTGAAAATCTATTTCCTCCGCTCGATGGCTGGACTCATGGCGCGTCCTTCAATAGCGGCGACTCGCCTGAACTGCATGGCGTACTGATTGACGGCAAAGCTCCCCTCTATACGTCGCCAGTAGTGGCAGAAATCGACGGCAATGTGAGTAACGGGCTGGAGGTTAGTGTCGTCGGGTCTGATGCAGAGTTGCATGTGCTTTCAAGTTCCGGACAGGTATTATGGGAAACTCAGCTCCCGATCGGCAACTGCGGCGGCAGCAGCAATCGTTCAGGTTCATCGCCTGCAGTGGGAACGATTCTTGGCGATGGGGTTCCCTATGTTGTTGTGGGCTACGGCGGAGTCGGCCAATCGCAATGTGACGGCGGAGTCGCCGCTTATCGTGGCAGTGATGGAGCGCTCCTCTGGAATTTTAGCCTCAAGAAGTTTCATCGTCAGCGTCATATTGGAGAAAAGTTTAGCGCTGTTTGGAGCACGCCGGCTCTGAGCGACACTGATGGCGACGGACGTATGGAGATCGGCTTTGGAAGCTTCGATCGCAATGTCTATCTATTAAACGGCGATGGATCAGTTCGATGGTACTATCACGCGGCGGATACAGTTTGGTCGTCGGCGGCGTTTGCAGATATCAACGCCGACGGTAGAAAAGAGCTGATTATCGGCACTGATATTTCGGCGAACAAGTATTTGAGGCCCCCAACCCAAAACGGCGGGTATGTGTACGCGTTAGATACCAAGGCCCGTCGCTCGAAGGAAATTGGATTTCGCGCCGAGTATATCTGGATGACTGCTTTCGACCAGGTTATGTGGTCGCCGCCCGTGGTCGCCGATGTGCTGCCGGACGTGGCCGGACCTGAAGTCATCGTGGCGTCAGGATACTACTTTTCGCCTAAAACCAAGGGACAATGGATAAAGATCTTGAATGGCAAAACAGGGGCGCTACTCCGCACTCTCAATGCACCCTCGGCTTCCGCCGGCTCTGTTGCGGTGGGCGATGTGAATGGGGATGGATTGTTAGATATCGTGGCAGCGGTTAGCGGAGCGGGGCGATACGGCGGTGCGGGAAAAGGCGTGGTAATGGCCTGGAGTCCTGCGCTTGGCACCGCCCCAATTTGGGCCGTTTACCCGTTGGAGCGCGGTAATTCCCCAACTTTCATGTTTCACTCGCCAATTATAGCGGATCTCGACGGCAATGGCTCGCTCGAGGTGGCGGTCGACAGCGGCGCAAGCGTAGTGGTGCTGCAGGGCGAGGATGGAGCGCAGTTGACCTGCACCGATGAGAGCTGTGAAGACGGAACAAAATCGCTATTCGCTTTCGGAAGTTTGGGGGCCGCACCCGTGGCTGCTGATATTAATCGAGATGGAATTCTTGACCTAGTTGCGGCCAGTGCACATCGGGGTACCAAGAAGGGAACGGTAAAGGTTTGGAGCGGCCTCTCCGACTTAAATTCAGAACCGGGGCCGCATAGCGCCTTTAGTGCGCCCTGGCCAATGGCACGCGGAAACGCTGCGCGCAGCGGAACGCCTTAAGCTCAGAACTTCTGTATCGGATGGGGGCAGCGCGCGAGCCCGATTTACTCTTCGTTCATGAATCCAAATAGCGATGCCGCAATTGTAGCTCCGGTAAAGGGTCCAGCGATGTACAGCAGGGCGTTTGAGATCGATCTCCCGCCGTGCAGCGCATCAATCAAATCGGGGCCAAGTGCGACCGCAGGATTGAAAGCGCCTCCAGAAATCTTGCCGCCAATTGAAGCCATGCAGGCCAAGGTCATGCCAATGGCAAACCCATAAATATAATTCCCGCGTAGCTTGCTGGCCGTTGCCACGCTTAGCACCACCAGGGTAAGTGCTAACGTGCCGACAAGCTCGATGAGGAACCATTGAAAGAAGGTGTAGTCAGAGCTGGGACTAACTGCAAACGTTTTGCCGTGAATAAGCAGAAAAAAGATCGCGGCGAGCGAGGCGCCAATTAGCTGTGCAATCCAATAGATGATCAGCTGCTGGGCCCGAATTCCTTTGCGCAGATATACAGCAAGTGACACCGCGGGGTTGTAATGTCCACCCGATACATGTCCACCGCAATAAATAAGAACGGCCAGGGTCAGGCCGATAGTGTATGGATCGCCAGTGAATCCAACTGCCGTTACAAGAAAAAAGGCACCAAGCGCTTCGGTAATGTAGTTATTCATACGCTCTCCTGTAGAGGTCATCTCTGGAATTGCTGTTCCGGAACATTTAAGCGATCGCCGCTAGGCTAAATCCAAAAATCCAACCGACTGCAATTGATCTAACATGGAGAGGGCTGCTGGTAATAGATGGCATTCGCTCGAATTTATGAGAGTAAAGCTTGCGCCAGTGCAGCGACGCGCTGCGCAGCCTTGCGGGTGTCCTTTTGTGGCGGACTAAGCCGTTCCACCACCTCAACCAGATGGGCTTGGATCTTAGCTCGATATCCCTGATCGAATAACAAGGCCTGGCACTCAGCCGCTAATTCCGCAGGATTGGCCGCAGCCTGTAGGTATTCCTTAAATGTTGCCGGCCTGATCAGATTCACGATCGAGAATTCCCGTACCTTGACCAATTTGCGTACGATCAACTCGCTTAGCCAAGATGTCCGAAAGAACATGGCGCTCGGCAGCCCCGCAAACGCCGCTTGTAAATTCGATGTGCCAGATTTTAATAGTCCGGCGTCGCAAGCCCGCAGCAAATCAACCGAAGGCCGAGAGGCTACTCTTACTCTGGGAATAGCCTCGAGCTCGGAGCGCCACTTGGACAAGCTGACGGTTGGCGCCTCAGAGACGATAACTTGGATATTGGCACAACGTGCTTGGAGGAGGGATAGGGTCGCGATCACGATGGGAAGATGTCGCTGCAACTCTTTGTCGCGACTGCCGGGCATTATCAGCAATGTTGGAAGTTCTGGTGCAAAATTAAGCGCCTGTAGTACTTCGCTGCGTAGCTTGGGGTCAGGCCGATAGTGCGCGGCTCTATCGACCAAAGGATGCCCCACAAATTTTGCGGCTGCCATCCCTCGTCCTGCATAAAAAGATTCTTCAAATGGATAGATCAGCGCGATGCTGTCCGTATATTTTCTTAGGAGCTCCAGACGCTTTGGACGCCAAGCCCAGACAGAGGGTGGAATATAATATAGCACCCGCAGCCCCAACTGCTTGGCGGTCTTTGCTAGACGCAGGTTAAAATCTGGATAATCCACTAGAATCAAGAGGTCCGGGCCGCTCTGCCGCAGGTGCTCCTGCATTAGACTTAGCGAGCGCCGAATTCGGGGCAGCGCGCGAAGCACGTCGCCAAATCCCATCACCGAGCCGTCTTTTTCAGAATCCACGAGGGTTTCCACTCCCGCGCGGCGCAGGTGGCGTCCTCCCATCCCCGTAAATTTGGCGTGCGGTATCTGCTCCCGCAGCGCGAGCGCCACCTCGGCGGCGTGCTCGTCTCCCGAAAGTTCTCCGGCGCATATCGTAATGTGAGGAGTGGACACGGAATGAGTCTACTCCTTTTACCTGTCTGGAGTCACCGTGTGTCGCCGTGGAATGTTGGGCTGATTTTAAGAGAAAAGATAGCCGCCAAAGCGATTTTGAGATTCAGTTCCTGCGCGCGCATGGGACTCGGGACGTGCCAGGTGCGGGGTAAACGGCCCCGCTGCTTGAGCCTATGTTAATGACTATTCTTTTGCCTCTCCCTTGTCTCCCGGCTGATAGCGCCGCAGTACTCTAAAGAGTTCCTCTTTGACAACCGGCTTGGTAATGAATTCGTCCATGCCGATCTGCTGACACTCGTCCCGATTCTGATCAAAGGCATGTGCGGTCAGAGCCACGATCGGCAGGTGCAAGTCGGCGTGCTGCGGGGCCAGACGGCGCTCGGAGTCCCGAATCTGTTGAGTCGCGCTCAACCCGTCCATGTCGGGCATTTGCAGATCCATCAGGACAAGATCGAACGGGCACGCTTCGCCCTTGTCCAGATAGGAAGATAAGGCGTTGATCGCACCGACTCCGCTGTCAACGAGCGTGACCGAGCAGCCTTGCCGCTTTAGAATTTCCCCAATCAAGCGTTGATTAATTTGATTATCTTCTGCTACCAGCACGCGCAGCGGCTCCTTGCTAGGACTGGGCGCAAGGGCGGTGGAAGACAACGCAGACATTCTCCGCGTTCCAGCATCTAAGCGCAGAATAGCTTCCAGACAAAATAGCGAGCCCGGCGCATCGCCCGCTTTGGGCAGATTGTACTGCGCTCTTAGCTCGTCCGGCACGGGGCTTTGAATCCAAATTCGGCCACCCAGCATTCTTGCGAGCTCAGCTGAAATTGAAAGTCCTAATCCTGTGCCGCCAAATTTGCGCGTGATAGATCCGTCAGCTTGGGAGAATGCGTCGAAGATTACTTTTTGCTTGTCATCGGGAACTCCGATGCCGCTGTCGATCACGGAAAAAATTACTTTACTTTCCTTACTTGAAAGCGGGTCTGCCTTTACCGCTAATACGATTGATCCCTTAGGAGTAAACTTGATCGCATTGCCCAGCAAATTCATCAAAATTTGGCGTAGGCGCAGTTGGTCTCCAACCACTTGGCGGGGAACATTTGATGCAATATCGCTCACCAGATAGACGCCCTTGGATTTGGCGGTACCCGCAAGCAGCACGCGCAGCTCCTCGAGCATCGTTCTTAGATTGAAGCGCTCAGGACGGAGGTCCATCTTGCCGGCTTCAATTTTCGAGAAATCCAAAATATCGTTGATAATATTCAGTAAGTTTTCACCTGAGCTGCGCACTGCGTCGAGGTATTGCAGCTGCTGCGGCGATGGGGCGGTTGTATCGAGCAGCAACTCGGTCATTCCTAGAATTCCGTTCATCGGGGTGCGGATTTCGTGGCTCATATTTGCCAAGAACTGCGACTTCATTCGTGACGCCTGTTCGGCCTCTTCGCGTGCTCGTGAGAGCTCGCGGGTTCTTTCTTCGACGCGGCGCTCAAGCAACGCATGATGCTCTTTTAACGCCAGGTCGCGGCCATGGATCTCCGCCAACATGTCATTGAAACCCTCGACCAAGGTACCAACTTCGTCCGCACTTTCCGGGACTCCGCGAAGCAGGTAATCACCGCTGCTTTTTACCCGCTGCATTAGTTTGGTTAATTGAATAATCGGATCGGAGACCAAAGATTGAAATCTGGATGCAAAAAGAAAAGAGATCGCCATGGCTGCCAGAATGATCGCTGCCAGGATTTGGAGGGAGCGCTGATTTAAGCTTTCGAGGCGGTCTAAATTACTGTGCGTCAACAGCCATCCAATCAGAACTCCATTGAGCATGATTGGCTCGCGCATGAGGAGCCCGGAAGATGTGAAACGGCGGTGCGTAAGAATATTGGCATTTCCCCGTGCTGACTGCTGATCAAGTATGCGCATTAATTGTGATAGACCCAGATGACTGTTTGAGTCTGGCCGTAGATAGGTTACGAGCGGCTGAAGCTCAGTCGAAATAATGTAGGCCTCTTCGATTCCTTGTTCTGCCGCTAGCGCACGCAGCACCTCGTTCCCCGCCTTGGTATCATGAAACAGCAAAGGCGCAGCTGAGTTGATGGCAGAGATGCGGGCCAGCACGGTCATGCGGTCCTCTTCCATCGAACGAAAACTTGAGAATTGATAAACCAATACAGCTAGCGCCGCCAACGACAGTGCGAATCCGGAGATGCCGGTAATCAAAATTAGTAATTTCGCGCGTAGTGATAGAACTGCGACAACACGCGGTCGTTTAAATCGGAACAATCGTTGTCCTTATTCAGACCTTTTTGCTCTAGCGTAGTTATCGGCAGATTTTAATCGCGCGCTTTAGGCGCCTTTTAGGCCGAACAAGTTGAAAAAACGAATAATATCAGTAGGTTATAGCTCTGGACGGCTTTAGAATGGCTCGGCTACCACTTTAGCTGCCAGGGTCAGAAGCTTGGAGCTTATATTAATCCGCTCTCTCGAGGCACTGTACTCGTTGATATAGAAGCGCACTTTTCCTTCTTGCAAGGTGAGCTGGATCGTCCCGCCCATCTCGACAAAGTTATCGATGTCTGAGACGGTCACGATGCTGCGGCCCTGAAGGGCCGCCAGATCAGCGGCGATCGATCCCTTCTCAGAGCCGGAGACAAAGGCGATGTGGCATTTGGCCCCTGAATCAATTTTCTTATAGTAGCTGACCGATACCCCGCTCACACCCCCTGAAGCCACAATCTGATCCAGACTGTCCGCAAACGGATTTTCCCCGAAAATGCAAACGCTTACCCGCCGGTCGTTCGAATCGCTGGAGCCATCCGGCCAATCGATAAATTTTATAAAGTTATATATGAAGGCTGCTTTAAGTTTGTACTCTTGGGAGGTTGAATCCGCGTATAGCATCTGCGGCGCTGCGGTGAGCAGGAGCAGGACCAAGATATGTCGGCAGATGCGCTGCATTTTTGTCGCTCAAAATCTCCAATCCAGCCGGCCATAAAAAGATCGATCGACCTGGGTGCTCTCGATTAGACTAAGAAAGTCCGACATCTCCTCATGCTGATCGTCGAAGAGATTCTGAACTACCACACTGGCACTAAGCGCTTCGGAGATTTTGCAACCCAGACGAGCGTCAAAACGGGTGAATGCGTCAATGTTGGCATCCGGAAGGGAGTCCACGTAATACATCAGGAGATCGAGTTCTAGTTGATGCGGGAGATTCATGGCCAACCAGGCATTGATTTGATTTTGGGGAGAAAGTCCCTGCGTCCGAGTCTGAGCCAGTTCACGGCTACCCTTGTCAGGATTGATATCCATGAGAAGCAGTGAGTAGGAAGATTTAAAATTAATCCAATCCAAAATGGGGAAAGTGAGCGTGCTTTCAAAGCCCGAGACGTCCCCATCCACGCGATTATCTAAGATTAACGGCACGATGATGGATTGCCCATCACTAGCTAGAAAGGGCGCGGCGGGCTCGCCACTTCGCAGATTGGCGTAATTGTTTCTAAAGACTGCTAGGTCGATGAATGTGCGGCGCGCAAGTTCGTTTCGATACCCCATTTCCGTGGCTAGCAGATCCTCTGAATCAAAGTCCTCATTTCCAAAAGCGTAGATTAGTCCCGGTAGGCCCGTCTCAGTTTCGGTTTGTCCCACTAGAAATTGAATACTCGACTCTGCCAGTGACGGCGTGCGCACTGCACGTGCCACGGAAAGCCAAAGAGTGCCGACCTCCGAGCTGTTCCAAAGTAAACGTGCATTAGGCTGGATCTCGAAGCCTGAATAGTCATTGTGTTCAAATTTCGAACCGACGATGAAATGCAGCTCTGAGGGCGATAATCTGTAATCAAACTGCAAGAAGGACGAAAACAGATCGTCGGTCTGCTTGCTGGTGTCAAAGATTGCGGTCACTGAATTTGTGTGCAGGTCATCGCGATCGTTGCGATACCCCAATCCCCACAGTAGCTCTAGATCTGGGCGGACGGCATAGCGGTGCTGCAGATCGAAATCAAATGTGCCGCGGTCTTCGCCAACAGCAGCGCCGTTGCGACGGCTTTTTTGGTAGTAGCTTTGCACCTTCACTTCAGAGTCTTGGGAAGCGCGGTAATTCCACCGTCCCTGCAAACTCCCGCCGTGCAGGTCCTCGCTGCGCGGTCGCCTGATCTGGTCGAAATCGAGAGCCCGTGCCCCGCCGATCTGTCGCGTGCCCTCATTACTGCTGCGCAGGTCTCCCTCGAAAGTGAAGTTGTTCGCCGCGTGCTCCTGGAAGTCAGCACGGAATCCTCCGCTCAAATAACTCCAGCCATCTCCCGCACCGCCACCGTCCAGGGCGCTTTGTTGATCGCGATCCGAGAATTTTAGATGGGTCCGATATGTTGAGTCTTCGCTTAGTTTGCCACCATAACGCGCCGTTCCGATGAAGCGGTCTTCATCCCCCACGATGGTCGAGATCTTTCCGCCCTGAGTGTCTTTGCTGTGCTTAAGGATGATATTTATGACCCCATTTACAGCATTAGCACCCCAAAGCGTCGCGCCAGGACCGCGGATGACTTCGATACGCTCGATCTCGTCGAGCGGTAGATCGAGCGTGTCCCAGTCCACGCCGCTATATAGCGGGGTATAGACGGATCGACCATCAACCAGCACTAGTAATTTATTGGCGAACTGCCCATTGAATCCGCGCGCGCTAACGGCCCAAGTGTTGCCATTTATACGCGCAACCTCTAGTCCCGGCGCTAAGCGCAAGGCTTCGGGCACAGAGGTTGCGCCGGAGCGCCTGATATCGTCAGAGGTGATTACAAAGACTGCTGCGGGAGCTTTTGAAAGCGACTCGGATTTACAGGAAACACTGCTAACTTCGATCTGCATCAGATCTTCGAGATCGAGTTTGGCTAGCTTCTCAGTGTCTAATTTTGTTTCGGCTTGTGTGACAAGCGGTGCCCAGCAAGCAAAGCTAATAGCTGCTGCAAAAACCCTCCACTTCCGCATCTGACATCCTTAAGTATTGCAGCTTTGAGCTTACCCTCAGGTAATAAAGCTGCCAACTTACAACTTGGGTTGTAAGTGTTCCGCCTATAATTTGTGACACTGTTCGGTAATTTCCCGCTTCCAAAAGGTCATATCGTCAGAATCGCTGCGCTTACTTAGGCTGATCAGGATCGCTTAAAGCAACAGCTATGGCTGCGAAGGGAGCAAGCGTTGATAGGTGAAATATACAAGCCGCTAGGCGCCTACCGCCTTCAACAACAGCGGCTGCTTCGCGGCACGCAGCTGCTCGGCATAGCATGAAAAACAGGCGGGGTAATATTTCTCTTCTGCCCCTAAATCGACCGAGGGGCCCTCTACCGTCGCAACACCGTTTACATGTTTTAAATTGAAGATAGCTTTTCGGTTGCAGTAGGCGCAGGTGGTTTTCACCTCTTCAAGTGTGTCGGCCAGCTCGAACAGGCGTTGCGCGCCCGGGAATAGCTGACCACGAAAATCGGTGCGCAGTCCGTAACAGATCACGGGAATGTTCATCGACAGTGTGATACCGCGCAATTGATCAATGACAGCGGCGGAAACAAACTGTGCTTCGTCCAGCAAAATGCAGGAGAGCCCTTCGAACAGCTGGGGATCAAGGACAGTGTTCGGATCCACCAGCAGGTCTGCCTCCTTCTCCAACCCCGCTCGTGAGCGCACCGCGTTGGCTCCGAAGCGGCTATCGAGGCGTGGCTTCAAGATCGAGACCCGCTTTCCTTGCTGACGATAGTTATGCGCCACCGCCAGAAGGTTTAAAGTCTTAGCGCTACCAACGGTTCCGAATCGAAAATAGAGTTTGGCCATAAAACTGCTTACTCCTGGAGGCTAAGCTCTATCATATTTTGTCAGTTAAATGAAAACCCATTCAGTAGTAGACGCAGGAGCCCGCGGGAGGGGCGTGGAATTCCGAGAAATAATAGAAACCAAATTAGGGCAAGGCCGCTTCCAAGCAGGAGCCCCAGTGACCTGCCTCTAATCTTGGGAAGATCGTTGGGCGGAGCGCTCCGTTCGATCACATGCCCAAAGAAGAATCCTAGAACGACGCCGGTCTGAAAAAACAGATCGATATCGCGGCGCGGGCCGAAGTAGGGGATCGCTAGCAAAAAATACCCAATCTCCATTAGTGCCAGCAACAGTAAGCCCTTGAAAGTTGGATCGCGCATCCAGCCGTGAGTGGTGTTGAGGGTTTGCCAATGCACGCCCGCCAGCGCCAGCAGTGTAGCCATGCCGGAAAAAAAGAATATATAGAGCTTATGAGCGACGTGCAGCGGGGAGAGTAAGAAATCCGGTTCAAATAGGAAGCTTGAATGCCAGCGATGGAGCCTGTAGCTAGGGATAATATTCATCCCCGAGGGATCGATCTCTACGCTCAGAGCTGTGAGAAAACTCTGCCATCCGGCGGGCCACAAAATCGGTATGGCCAGTCCGACTAGCAACACAAACGCGGCTAAACCCAACAACCTATCTGTAGTGCTCTGCTTGCCCACTAGCAGCACCAAAGCCACGGCTAAGGGGAAGTATCCGAAATAGAGCGAAGCGAATGCCGCGCATAGCAATCCAAGCAGGAGCGGCGAAACCCGCTTCTCTGAATTCTTCACCATCCACACTAACAGCAGCAGCAGCGGGCCTGCGATGAACGGGTAATACTCCGAATACCCGCTTAAGAACATGAAATAAATCGGGCTTAAAACCGCTGTGCAGCATGCGAGTGAGTAGTTGCTCCAATGCAGCGCGATTAAGGTGCATCCCAGCAGCACGCAAACTCCAAGCACCGCCACGAAGAAGGCTGAATCTGTAGCTCCGACAGCGCTATAGATCGCACTGAGCAGGCGGGTTCCGGACAGCCAGCGCGGGAAGGTTTTGTGGTTGGCGATAAAACTTTCAAGCACCCCATAGTCGCCGTACTTCTGTAGCGCGACTAGTTGAAATGCGGCATTGATGCCGCCAAAAAGACCCCAGCAGCTTGCAATGATCGCCGTCTCTCGGCGCTGGAGTCCAGCTCTACAGACGAACTGGAGTCCCGCAAGCGCCAACAGCAGCGCCGTGCCGGAAAGGAGCGCGCCCCCGACCGAAAGTTTCTGCCCAAAGCAAACCGCCGCTGCTAGACAGGTTAGGATGAAACTCAGTGCGCCTGATGCCAGCATCAGCAAGATCGCTCAACGCTTGGCTGATTGCCGTTTAGCGCGGATCAGCTCGAACACGGCAGGTAAAATTGAGATCACGATGATTGCAAGAATTACCAGGGAAAAATTGCGCTTTACGACAGGATTGCCGCCGAAAAAGTATCCGGCATACAGCAGCAACGCAATCCAAAGTATACCCCCGGTAACATTGTAAATCGCAAAGGTGCGGTAGCGCATGCGGCCGACACCGGCTAGGAACGGAGCAAAGGTGCGCACAATCGGGACGAAGCGTGCGATGATGATAGTCTTGGAGCCATACTTCTCATAGAACTGATGAGTCCGTTCCAGGTATTCGCGTTTGAAGATTCGGGAATATTTCTCCTGAAAGACGCGCTCCCCCAACTTTAGTCCGATCAGATAATTTAAGGCGTCTCCTAGAATCGCAGCAGCGCATAACAATACAAAAAGCAGATGCGCATTGAGCGATCCTAACCCGGCAATGGCGCCGGCGGCGAACAGCAATGAGTCTCCCGGCAAAATAGGCGTCACAACTAAACCGGTCTCGCAGAAGATGATGGCAAAGAGAACGCAGTAGGTGAGCGGTCCATAGCTTAGGACCAGGGCATCAAGGTGTTTGTCGAGATGCAGGAAGAAGTCGAGAAATGCGTAAAGGTGGTCCATCGCTCGATCTTATAGTGAATCTTGTTGACCATTGCAAACCGATAGAATTTCAGGTTGCAAGCCTCGCTGTGCGTGCGTCTCCAGGAGACAGCAAAAGCGACAATGTGCCGTGATTGCTGTACGAGTAAGTCATTGGAAGACGGACTTTCTGTCATTGCGAGCGAAGCGAAGCAAACCCTAACGCTAAGGCACTTTTTGCTTTACCCAATTTTAATTGGGAAGGGGTTACTTTGCCCTATATCTCGGAGTGTGCGCGCTGCCCCGGCAAAATGGTAGGGAT
>JAIBBU010000034.1 GCA_019694515.1 Oligoflexia bacterium
CAACGTATTAACGGGCAGCTAAAAGGCCTCAAATCATCTGAACTCAAACGGCTAGAAAAGCTTTTTAATCGGCGGTTCGATCGCGAGGAACTCGTACCCCCCGAACTGGGTCGGGAGATCTTCTCGATTGGGGATGACCTGGGACGCCGGGTAGGGGTCCTGGTTTCCCGGGAAGGCCGAGTCGAAGAGGTGGTGGTGGGCACCCGTGAAATCCTTTACCTGCCGGACCTGGGACGCTATCGGCTGGGGCGTGGGCGCCTGCGGCGCTTGAAATTGATCTTTAGCGACCTCTCCAAGAATCATGACCAGGTTCACATCCCTGCCGACCATTATGCTGACCTGGAGAAGCTGCGCCTCGACATGGTAATCGGGGTCCGGACTAGGAACCGATTAACTTCAATGGCCTATGCCTACCTGCGTCCCCTCGGGAACGCCGAGGGTGAAGCTACGCATACTGAGCAGGTTCGCGATCTGGGCGGGTTCGAGCTTGATTATGCGACCTTCATGGAGGAGCTCGAGGATGAGCTCTCTCAGACGCAGGGAGCTGCAGTCGCCACGCAACATGATGGCACCGTCCTGGTCGGCGTGTACGATAAACGCTTCCCCGGCTTTGAGAGCTCCATGGCCGAGCTGAAGGAGCTGGCACGTACAGCCGGAGTGAAGGTTATCGATACGGTAATCCAGCGTCGTGACCTGGATCCCCGTACGCTCCTTGGCAAAGGCAAACTAGAAGAGGTCGTTTTACGCTGTTTACGGCTGGGAGCCGAGATTCTGATCTTTGATTGCGAGCTTAAGCCTGGACAGTGGCGCCAAATTACGAATCAGACTGAGCTCAAGGTGCTCGATCGCAGCATGTTGATCTTGGACATCTTTGCCCAGCGCGCAAAGAGCAGTGAAGGGCGCCTGCAGGTGGAGCTAGCGCAGCTCAAGTACAACTTACCCCGGCTAGTTGAGCAGGATACGGGGCTTTCGCGGCTAACTGGCGGAATCGGAGGCAGGGGGCCGGGTGAAACAAAACTTGAGATCGGACGCCGTAGAATTCGCGATCGCATTATCGATCTGGAGCGCCGCATTGAGGAGCTGAGTCAGCAGCGCCATCTGCGCCGGACTAGGCAGCGCGAGAGCCGCATTCCCTCGGTTGCTGTGCTGGGCTACACCAATGTCGGGAAATCAACCCTCTTCAATGCGCTTTCGAAGAGTCAGGTGCTGGCGGAAGATAAACTTTTCGCCACCCTCGACCCCGCCCAGCGGCGTGTAGTGATACCAGCAAAAATAACAGGCAGCGGCGCGGATCTGCCCTTCGTGATTAGCGATACGGTCGGTTTCATTCGCGACCTGCCGGTAGAACTGAAGACGGCCTTCCGCGCGACCCTGGAAGAGTTAAATCAGGCCGATCTATTAGTGCATGTGCTTGATGCTTCAGATCCCGAGCTGATGGAACGGAAAGCTGCGGTTGATGCAGTGTTGGGCGAATTGCAGCTTGGAGATATCCCGCAAATTCTGGTGGTGAATAAGATTGACCTAATCCTGCCTGAGCGGGCGGCGGATCTAAGCGCGGCGCTGGAAGCTGTGCCTGTCTCGGCCCAGAAGCGGGAAGGGCTGGAGCGTCTGCTGGCTGCAATTGCGGGGAAACTGCTGCAATTAGCTGACCCGGCGGTTGGGGCGGCTCGCTGAGGGTGACACTGCGATGATACTTAGTTCTCAGTGCAATGCGGTTGCGGGCTAGCGCAGCAAACTCTCGATCTCTGCAATGTCTTTTGGAATTGAGGCCGTCAATACCTGGTTGCCGCGTTTCGTTACCAAGACGTCATCCTCGATACGGATGCCGCAGGGCTTGAACTTACCGGTGCGCTTAGGCAGGTAAACGCCCGGCTCAATAGTCATGACCATGCCGGGCTGCAAGACCAGACCGTCGCTGCGTCCCGCGCGCCAGACATCATGCACATCTAAACCGAGCGGATGCCCGATACTGTGCGGGAAGTAGGGCCGATAAGCTTCGCGGTCGATCAAATTACTGACCTTGCCGCGCAGGATACCCAAATCCTTAAGCCCCTCGGTAATTTTTCTAACCGCCAATTCGTAAAGCTTCTTTACTTCGACGCCCGGCTTGATCCGCGAAATTACCGATTTCTGGGCAGCCAGCACTGTTTCGTATAGCGCCGCCTGACGCTCGTCGAACATGCCGTTCACCGGAAAGACTCGGGTGACATCGGCGGCGTAAAGCTCATGCTCGGCGCCGCAATCCACCAAAAGCAGATCGCCCTCCTGTAATTTGGCGGTCAAGGCTTCGTAGTGCAGTGTGGCGCCGTTCACTCCCGATCCGATAATCGTATTGAAAGCAGGCCAGGCGCCGTTCATGCGAAACCAGTAATCAATCGTGGCGGCAATCTCAATCTCAGGGGTACTGGGACGGATTACGGCAGCGGTCTTCTGCAGCGCCTCCGCTGTAATTCTGACGGCACGTTTGATCGCCTCAACCTCGGACTCATCCTTGTAGAGCCGCATCTCAATTAATAAGTTGTCGGCATGCGCGAACACCATGGGCAGAGAACCGCGCCGGTAAGCCGGCATCTTCTCCAGATGCTGCGCTACGTTCCAGCTCAAACTTCCCGATATATTCTTGTGATAAAGAACCTTCACTCCCTTAAGCGCTGGGATGATATCGATCAAGCTGTCCCGATAGATGACCAAGCGCGCCTTGAGCCGGTCGGCCAGAGCCTCAAAACCTTCGGGACGACCCTCCCACAAAATTTGCTGGGCGCTAATGCGCGGAGCAAACAGTACAGGCTGCGGCTCAAAGGGCGAGACGAGTAGGAGCAGATCTTTGGCATGACTGCCGGTTAGGTAGTAGAAATCGCTATCCTGTCGGTAGGGATAATGGGTATCGAGAGAGCGTGTCGCCGCGGGGGCAGATGAAAGCAGCAGCGCCGAGGGCTCGCGATGAGACTTGAGCGCCGTCTTTAGTCGCTTTAATCTACCCTGAATAAATTTTGACATGGCCACCGAAAATATAGCTTCATTATACCTAGGGGGCCAGTTGGGAATTTCAAGGGGAAAAGGTGGGTCGGCGGGAAGCGCCGAGCTTTTCTGCCGCTGCCCCCCATAGCGGTTTGCTGGACGGTTGGTCGGTCGGCAGACGGGGATGTGAAATTGGTGAGTGCGGATGGATTTCGTTCTGGATCTGGAGATAGGCGAGGAGCTGCTTGAGGCGCAGTATCGGCATGTGAATCATGCCGATCTGCTAAGGGTCTTAGAACGCGCCAGGCTGGCATTTTTGGAAAGAATCGGCTGTTCCAGTCCGGCGCTGATCGCGACAGGTGTTTACCCCGTCATTACCCGCATCGATGTCTCCTATCTTCGGGAGGTGCAGGGGGGGCCGGCTCGTGCGACCTGCGAGGAGGGGCGGATCGTTCGGAAGACCATGATTTTGAAGCAGCGCATCTTCAACCACCGCGATAAAGAGGCCGTAACTGCGCATGTTGAGTCCATGTTTATCGATGGGGAAAGCAGGCGGGCTGTGGAGATTCCGGAGCGGCTGATTCAGGCCTTTAGGAGCTTCTATGCCCAGCAAGGGACTCCGGAGTGAGCCGTGTTTGACTGTTATTACCGCATGTTATAGAATTTTGCCTCGATTTGAGGTCGCATAAACATGAAAAAAGACATACATCCCGAATATTTCGAATCAAAGATCCACTGTGGCGGTTGCGGCACAACGATGGAGATCGGCTCGACCTCGCCCGAAATGCGGTTGAACGTCTGCTCGAAATGTCACCCCTTCTATAGCGGGCAGACCAAGATCATGGATACCGAGGGTCGAGTAGACCGCTTCAATAAGAAGTACGCTAAATTCCAGACCGCTGCCAAGTAAGCGGATGGCATGGGCCGTTAGAATCAGTTCTAAATCATTTTCGAAAGGTGCACGAATGCGCTGGCTCGGGTCGGTGCTCGCACTTCTCTGCCTAGCCTCTGGATGTACACGGCGTGAAGCTACCGGGCTGAACCCAGGAGATCTCGCACCTCCAATCGATCTTAAAACCACCGACGGCCAAGCGCTCAAGCTTTCCGACTTCCGAGGCAAGGTGGTCTTGCTTAATTTCTTCTCAGCCTGGTGTGGTCCATGCAAACTGGAGGCGCCCGACCTCGAGCGACTGAATACGCGCTTTAAGGATCAGGGATTTGCGGTAGTGGGTGTAGGCATGGATGACACGCTCGAGCACTTCATGGAGTTTAAGCGCGAGTTCGGACTTACCTTTCCGATATTTTTTGATCCCGATGCTAGTCTGCGTAATGACTATAAGGTGTCCGGCTTTCCCGAAAGTTTTTTCCTCGATCGCGGCGGGCACATCGTGATGGTCCCGGACATCGGATCAGATGAACCGGTGGTCAAAATTGTCGGTCCGCGGGAATGGAGTTCGGAGCAGACCGCGAGCTTGATCCAAGCTTTGCTGAAGAAATAGTTCCGTATCGCGGGGGCGAGATTCCTGTTGTCCCTCTGATGTTACAAATTTCGAGGACGGAATACCGGCGCAAAAGCGCAGCGACACGAATCAAATGTCGTGGCCGATTCTTACCCGCGCCTTATTGGCATTCTACGGTAGTAGCCTGATCAGTCGAGCTGACTGAGAACGAAGTCAACGCGCCCTCCGTCAACACCGCTGATCCGCTTAGGCTCACCTCGCTGGGTGTGTCGCTGTTCTTGGTGATAGTCCCGGTAGCAGTGGCAGTCTCGCCGCTGATGGTCAGAGTAAGATTTGGTGTGGCTTTGTCGCCGCTGGAATCTTCGCTGCCTTCGAAGGTCACCGTTACGGCATTGTTGCCGGATTGGGTTGCCGATACGTTTTCCGCACTGAAGACATGTTCGCTGGCGTCGTCGTAGGTAAGGGTGACGCTGCAGCTCAGACTCTCTCCGCTCAGGCTGGAGGTGAACACAGCACCTTCAAGTACCGAACTGTACTGGCGATTGGGATGGAGAATCGTTGCTACGACGGAGTAGTTGAAGGGCGGCACTGCGATATCCGGTCCAATATCAACACCTAGAGCACCGGGAAGCCCCGAAGACCGGTACTGGCTGGAGAAGAGCCGCCGGTTAATAAAAAAGTCGACTCGCACGGGATACTGTTCGAACTCTTTGTTGATAATCGCAGCATCCGCAAGAATCTTAACCCCGGCATCCGAGTTAGATGTCGTCACCGTAATCATCGGGTTACGGTGATGCTTGTCGACATCGTTGGCGATCCCTTCCTTTTTCAGCGTCTCTGCCTGCAGGAGATCGTGCAGGGGACCGGTGAGTATTAGGGTGACCAGGGCCGCTTGGGCGATAAACCGTCTCATTTGAATGCCAATCTCCATAAATTAGGGGGCAATTATACCCTTCTAGCTCCAGGAAGAGGAATCCCCCTTTCCCGTGAAAGAGGAGATCCTCACAATATGAGATGTAGTCCAATTTACGGGGTTCCAAAGATGTTTGGTAAAAGGTTGTTTGTGCTGTGCGGGATTCTGGGCATAGCTGGGATGCTGTGCGGGTGCAGCCTGTTAAAGAAACAGGAGAATCCGGAACCCCTGGATGTTACAACTGTGGTTTCCAAGCCCGTCCCGCCCGAGAAGGCGCAGGAGATCATGAGCGATGCGGGAGAGAATTTTATTTATGGGGAAGGGCTTGGCGACGCCGTTGCAACGGCTGGGACAGTTGTATTGTTTCCTCCTTATGCGATCCTACTCCTCGGCAATGCCGCACTCTCGTTGAATGGCTATCAAAGTGTATGGCTTTCCGACGCCTTGCCGGAAGATGGACGAGCTGGCTGGCGCGAGCTTTACGGCGGAGTGACTTCAGCGCCCGGACGAGTCAATGCGGCCCTAGCGGGAGAAGAGTACAGGACGGAAGAACGGGCCAAGGAGATTATGGAGAAGCACCTTAAAGAACTTAATACGCCTGAGGGACGGGCATCCGGTGCGGCAACTTTTTACCCTGAATAACGAACAGCTATGGCGAAGATCGGTGTAGTAGTAAGGCCGGGGATTGAGGAAGCAGCGAAGCTCGCCTGTGAGTTAATCGCGTGGGCTGCCAAGCAGCGCCACGAGATTTTGCTCGAGCAGGAAAGCAAGGCGGTGTTGGGCTGCGATGCGGCCACGGTTGCTTCGGAAGAACTGGTCACCAAGGCTGATCCGATCGTGACTCTGGGCGGCGATGGTACTCTGATTGGAATTGCTAGACATGTGCGTGATAAATCTCCGGTGCTGCTGGGGGTCAATTTCGGCACCCTCGGTTTTCTCACTGAGACCGCTCCGGCAGAGCTGTTCCCGATTTTAGAGCAGGTGCTAACGGGCAAAGCCAAGATCGGCCAGCGCTCAATGCTACAGGTCGAGTGCCTGCGGGGCGGGCAGCCCGTGTTCAGCTCCCAAGCCGT
Organism: Oligoflexia bacterium; assembly: GCA_019694515.1. Lineage (GTDB taxonomy): Bacteria > Bdellovibrionota_C > UBA2361 > UBA2361 > JBGSMV01 > JAIBBU01. The sequence goes on from JAIBBU010000034.1 coordinate 6,405, forward strand.
CAATGATGTCGTGATTCAAAAAGGCGTGCGCGAGAAGCTCGTCGATTTTGATATGAGTCTGAATGACGAGAGCTTGATGCGGATCCGGGCGGATGGGGTGATCGTTTCCACTCCAACCGGTTCGACTGCCTACTCACTTTCAGCCGGCGGTTCGATTGTGCATCCGTCGCTGCAAGTGATGTTGATTACTCCCATTTGTCCCCATTCTCTGACCTATAGACCGCTGATTGTGCCGACGGAACGAGAACTGCGCATTAGCTTTCCACCCTCCGCTTCTAAGATCTTTTTAATTGTGGATGGCCAGATCTCGGTGCCGCTGCAATCAGGAGACGAGCTGCGCGTGCGCGAAAGCCGCCATGCCGTGCGCTTCGTGCAGGCGCCGCATCGCTCATATTTCGACATTTTGAGAGGCAAGCTCAATTGGGGCATCGCGAATAAATCGGAGTTGTAGAACGGAACGCGGAGTATGGCTGTATGTTATTGGAGTTAAAGATCTCTAATTTCGCACTGATTGAGGAGCAGTCGATCGCGTTCGGCGCGGGCTTGAATGTGATAAGTGGCGAGACCGGCTCGGGTAAATCCATTGTATTGCAGGCGCTGGAGTTGGTACTAGGCGCACGCCCCAAGACTCAATATTTACGAGCGGGGGCCAAAGAATGGCGAGTTGAAGCCCTCTTCGATCTAAGCGCCACGGCACCCAAGATTCGGGCACAGTTCCCTGAGTTCTTAGAAGGGAACGAGTTGGCAGTGCTACGAACGATGAACGCCGAGGGCCGCGGTAAGGTATACTTAAATGGGCGGGTCGCCACACTGGCGATGCTTGAGGAGACCGTCGGGCGCTTAATCAATATTTGCCGCCAGGGACATCAGGGCAGATTGATCGACCCGCGCTATCACCTAGAACTGATCGATGAATTCTCCGGCAATCAGGAGCTTTTGGCGGAATATGGTTCCCGCTATCAGAGTTGGAGCGCGCTGGCTGTCCAGCTCGCCGAGTTTGAAGAACGTGCCGCGCGAGCTGCTAGAAGACAGTCGGAATTGGAGTTCCTGATCGAGGAGCTTTCTGCGGTAAAGCCGCGGGCCGGTTTACGGGACGAACTGGAGCAGAAGCTCAAGGGGCTGGCGAATTCCGAAGCGGTGCAGGAAAAAGCGGCGCAGTTAATCTCGAGCTTTGAGGAGGAGGGGGGCATCCTAGCGTGCCTAAGCCAGGTTGAGCATGCCGGCCACGACCTCGCCCGAATCGCTCCGCAGGCGGCAGAGCTGGCGGAGCGGTTAGGTACTCTCAGCGCCGAAGCAGAAGCATTGACGGACGAGATTAAGCGGCGGTTCGAGCGGGTGGAGCTGAACCCGGAGGAGATTGAGGCGCTGAGAGAGGAATTAGCGGAGCTGGCCAGACTGGAGCGAAAATATCGTACCGATTCAGCGGGGTTGGCGGCGATGCTTGCGGAGTCGAGCGAGGAGCTTGCCACAATTCAGGATCCAGGCTCCCACGCAGAGCTGCAGGCGCGTGTGTCGGAAAACGAGAAAATGGTGCGCGCCGCCGCGGCAAAATTGCGCGCAGCAAGATCCGCGGGTGCCGCCAGGTTAGTAAAACAGGTGGAGCGCGAGTTGGCCGAGCTCAATATGAAGGAGGCCAAACTGAGAATCGACTTTACCGAGGCCGAACCCGGTCCATACGGAATGGATCAGGTCAATTTTCTGGCGGCACCTAACAAAGGCGAGGGGTTTAAGGCGCTAGCTCAGATTGCGTCGGGAGGAGAGCTCTCGCGGCTAATGCTGGTAATGAAAAAGATCCTGAGGGATCGCTCGGGGGTCAATGTGCTGGTTTTTGATGAGGTCGATAGCGGGGTTTCAGGGGCTGTGGCCCGCTCCGTAGGGGAAAAATTAAAGGGATTAGCCTCCGATTCCCAGGTGATCTGTATCACTCACCTGGCGCAGGTCGCTTCGATGGCTGACCATCACCTAGTGGTTGAGAAGCAGGTAGGGAAGCGCACCGTGTCTCTTATTCGCGAGATCCAGGGGGATGAAAAAATCGACGAAATCGCAAGAATGTTAGCGGGTTATACCCTTACCAAGGCCTCCCGAGAGTCCGCCAAAGAACTTCTGTCATCAAAAGACTAGTAATTTAGGCGCTAAATTTAAACGGCGTTTAAGTTTTTTGCCTAAAGGCTTGCAGTTTGGTTGAATTAGCCGGATAGATCTCGTACTTTCACACTTCGCTAGTTGCCAAACAGTAATTACTGGACTGTATTTACTGGGAACTAATATTAGTTTAATAGAGTTAAAACAAACTCATTGGTTAAGACTCTAAACGGCTGAAGAAAACGAATAGACTGAGCAGAGTGCATGACGGCCTCTCCCAAAAATGAATTTTGCCTCTGGATCGTGCCACCGCGCAGCGGCAAAGTTAAAAAATTTCGCTTCTCCCTGCGATTGATTCTAGCTTCGTTGCTGGTGCTTGTGACCGGCATGGGGGTCTTCACCTTCGTGACTGGAGACTATAGCCGGCTTCAGATCATTCGGCTTAAGAACTATATCACCGTGCGCCGCCTGATCGCTGAGCGCGAGTCGCTGCAAAATCATAATGTCACTTTGACCTCCAAGGTGGAGGATCTGACGAGCGAGCGAGTTGCTCAGCAGAGCCGCGAAGCTGAGATCGAGAAAAAGCTAGGAGAGCTTGCGACGATCGTAAAGTCCGCACCATTCAAAGAGGTTCTGGAAGGGGACAATACTCCGGTTAGGGCGGTCGATAAGTCCAAAGGTGTCGGCGGTGCGGAGCTTGATTGCGGCGGACTATCAAGTCTGCGCTGTTCCGCTCTGATGTTAGGCAAAAACTTCGTGCCGGGAGCTTCTGAGCTTGGGCGTCCGACGTTGTCGATTGAGCCTGGCGCGCTTTCACTAAATGGAAAGGCCGATCTGCTGCAGAGTCTGAATCACTATATCGAGATGTTGAAGGTAATGCCTTTCGGCTCTCCGGTTAAAGCTGACGTTACCTCCGGGTTTGGGTATCGGCTGTCGCCCTTTCATCGCGGCATCCGGATGCACGAAGGAGTCGATTTTTCGATGGGTTATGGCAGCCCCATTCGCACTACTGCTGATGGAGTGGTCAAGGACGTAGTCCGCGACCCCACTTACGGCTTACGGGTCGACATTGCGCACACCTCAGGGCTAATGACCCGCTATGCGCATCTCTCTGCAGCAAAAGTGACTGAAGGGCAGGCGATTGCTCGTGGTGAGGTGATCGGCTTAGTGGGCTCCTCCGGCCGTTCGACTGGGCCGCATCTGCACTATGAAGTTCTCTTCCAGGGTAATCCGAAGGATCCGGTGCGTTTTATCGAGCTTGCTGACAAGCTTGCGCGGGCGGTTAAGTTCAATTAAGCCCTGCTTCGGTCCGTTCTACCGGTTTAAAAGCTGCTTCCTAGAACAATGTAATCCTCTATTCATTCCGAGCGCTGAATAGGGCTATCTTACCCTTTAACCCTTGCCTCCTCAGTCCCTTGGACTAATATCGATTTGAGGACCAGAGCGAGCCCCGATATCGAAGTCGCGTAGCGGCTCCCGCTCAGGACCAATAGAATTAGATCGGTCACCAAGAAGCAGTAGATAAATAATTACAATGGATGTCTGTTTTGGGAATCGCCACACCGATCCGACTACGTCGGAATCTGACCAATGCTCGGTACAGATCTTTTCCGAATGCAGCCCCGTAGACCGGCGTGCCCACGGCCTGATCGAGCAGCGTGGCGCCGTGGTGGGTGGTCTGGTGGGGTTAGTGCTAATCGTCGCGCTCGCTGTGGCTGTGGTGGCCTATCTTTTCGGCACAATCGTTCCTCCCGGAATGATTGGAGTTCGGCAGATTAACTTTGGCCCAGGGCAGGGGTTTTCTAATCGCGGACTCTCTCCGGGCTATCATTGGGCCATCCCGTTTTACTCGACCGTGCACCTGGTCCCTCAGAAGCTTCAGGTTTTGCATATTGACCGGGAGCGCCAGCTCCATCCCGATTCCTTGGGCGCCCTTGAAATTCAAACCACAGACGGTAACAAGGTGGACGTCGACATCTCGTTGATTAAGAAGGTGTACCCGCGTGCCGGCACCGAAGAGGGGATCGAACATGGCGGTCCGGCCGATCTGATCAAAACAGTCGGAACCAGCAGCGAACGCTGGGACAACCATGTTTACAAGATTGCCTCGCTGGAGCTGCGACGCTCGTTGGGCAAGCTATCGACCTCAGATTTCTACAACCCCCATATGCGGGAGTCAGCCGTTGAGACTGCTTTTGCGGCGATGCGGCCTACCCTGGCGAAAGTCGGCATATCGGTTGAGGCGGTTTTGCTCCGCCGATACACCTACCAGGCCGAAGCGATCGACAATGCAATCTTCCAAAAAAATCTGCAGGTCCAGGAAGAGGCTTACAATGAAGCACGGGGCAAGTTTGCTGAAGCCACAGCGCAGCTCGAAGCTGTAGCAGCTGAATGGGATGCGAAAATTCAGACGTTGAAGGTCGAAGGGCAAAATCAGGCCCAGATCTTAATGTCGGAAGCCACCCTTTATGAAAATCAGAAGAAGGCTGAAGGTGATCTGGCTGTCGCGCGGACTCAGGCTGATATCGACAAGCTCCGCGCCGGCGCACTGGCGCAGAGTGAAGGCGCGCGGGTCTTCGTAGCGCGTGAGATGGCGCCGCTCCTGGGATCGCTAAAAGGCGGAGTGGTGGGCGAACTAGACCCCTACAATCTTGAAGAATGGATGAAGAAACTTGGCATGGGAGCGCCGCGGCAATGAGGATGCGTTTTCTGCTGATCTTGGTGCTTGGGGCGATGGCGCTCTCCGGTTGCGATACAGGACTCAAGCAGATGGGGCCGACCGAGTACGGAATTATATTTCGAAAGCTCCCGCCTGCGATCGGCGGCGGAGTCAGCTCCAAGGTGACCTATCCCGGGCAAACCGTGGTGGTCTGGCCTTGGGACGCGATCTACCGCTTTGATACTTCGGTGCAGGATATTACTTGGGGGGTGGCCACTAACACGGCTACTGCGGATGCTAGCGAGAAGGAGACCGCGAGGCCCAATGATCCCGGGTATGTGAACACCCGTGCTCTCGATGGTAACGAAGTAGCGTTGGCGGTGATCGTGCGGTATCAGGTCACGACTGATGCCGAAAGATTGCGGCACATGGTGGAGAGCGTAGCGACAAGCGACAGCGAAGTTAAAGAACTTGTAGTATCGGTGGCACGCGCGGACATTCGTACCTACCTGAATGAGCTGAAGACCTCGCAGTTTTTGGATAAGTCCGAGCTTTATACAGCGGTCGACAAAGCCAAAGACTCCATGGCTTCACGGCTGCGACCGTTTGGTATTGATGTGTTGAGTGTAGATCTCAGAGATTTTCGCTTCGAACGGGCTTTAGAGACCGGGGACGTGGATACCCGTTACGGGGACAATCTGCGGGAGATACAAAAACTGCAGCAGGATCGGGAGCGTGAAATCAGCCGTATTGAGACGGTCAAGGCTAAAAAGCAGCAGGAATACAACGAAGCTCTGGCGGAGGTAAATCGAAAGGTCGCGGAAGCCCGGGGTATCAAGGATCAGTCCAAGTATCGAGGCGACGCTTATTACACCACGCGTATGAATGAGGCGCTGGGAATAAAGGCGCGCGGCGAGGCTGAGGTTAAAGGATTGATCCAGCAGATTGAAGCACTCAACGGCCCAGGTGGGCATGAGCTCTTAAAGCTTGAGCTGGTTAAGCAGCTGCTAAAGAGCGACCCGAAATTTATTGTATTGGGTGAGGGCTCCGGGGCGCAGAATATGGATGTGCGGCGCACCGATACTAACCAACTTTTAGGACAGCTGGGGCTGCTGGAAGGCATGCGGTCGGGCAGTAATAGCCCGGCTGGCGCCCAAGGCGGCATTAACAATCAGGGTGAAGGGGCACGTGCTGCGCTCAAACGCCCCGAGACAGAATCAAAGAAGGAGGAGACTAATGGCAAGCAGGAATAAGATCGCTCTGATTGGAGCGGGACAGATTGGTGGAACTTTGGCGCTGCTGTGCGGACTTAGAAATTTGGGTGACGTCGTGCTCTTTGACATCGTCCAAGACATGCCGCAGGGCAAGGCACTTGATCTAACGCACCTCGCTCCGGTATTCGGATGTGATTTTTCAATCAAGGGCACCAACAATATCGCAGATATCGCCGGCGCAAATGTGTGCGTGGTGACAAGCGGTCTGCCCCGTAAGCCCGGCATGAGCCGCGATGATCTGGTCAAAACCAATGCCGCGATCGTTAAGACTGTAGCCGAAGGGATTAAGCAACACGCCCCCGGAGCCTTGGTGATCGTGATTACGAATCCGTTGGATGCCATGACCTATATGATGCAAAAGGTCACTGGATTTCCGGCGCGCATGGTGCTGGGCATGGCGGGAGTGCTCGATACTGCCCGTTATCAGGCCCATCTGGCGGAAGAGCTTAAGGTGTCGGTTAAGTCCGTCTCTGCCTTTGTCTTGGGGGGCCACGGTGATTCGATGGTGCCGGTAAGATCCTTCACGACCTGCAACGGTGTGCCGGTTGACAAGCTTATTGCCCCAGAAAAACTGGAGCCGATCGAGAAGCGGGTCAGGAATTCAGGCGGCGAGGTTGTGGCGTTGCTCAAAACTGGTTCGGCATTTTATTCTCCGGCAGCCTCGGCGATTCAGATGGTGGAATCGTATCTCTTCGATCAGCGTCGCGTCCTGGCGGCCGCGGTGCAGAGTAATGGGGAGTACGGGCTAAATAAGGGGGTCTATCTGGGACTGCCCATTATTCTGGGGAAGAACGGCGTCGAGAAGATCGTAGAGATCGATCTAAGCGCTGCTGAAAAGGAAGCTTTGGCTAAGAGCGCCAAAGAGGTTGAGGCAATTTTACCGTTATTAGGTGTCTAGAGGTGTTTGGATTTTATAAGACCACGGTCGGCAAAAAGATTGTGGTGGCCTCGACCGGAGTAGTGCTGTTTCTCTTCGTCCTGGGCCACATGGCCGGAAACTTGAAAGCCTTCATGGGATTCAACGCGGCGTCCGGGCGCTATAAGCTGGATGAATACGGCGAGTTCTTAAGAACCATGGGGCACGAAGTGATGGGCAATTACACCGCCCTTTGGATTGTGCGGGTGGTGCTGTTGCTTTGCTTGCTGCTGCACCTGATTACGATCGTGCAGCTGCAGTATCAAAAGCAGCGCGCTCGGCCGATTGGCTACGCTAAGCGCGAATATGACTGCGCTACCTATGCTGCGCGCAGCATGTTTCTGGGCGGACTGCTGCTCCTAATCTTCATCGTCTACCACCTTCTGCACCTGACCACGGGAACCTTGCATTTCCGCGGCTTCGAAGAGGGGGCCGTATATTCGAATGTCGTCACGGCGTTCAATCAACCGCTGATCGTCGCGGGCTACCTGGTAGCGATGTTAATTCTTTCGATGCATCTATTTCACGGGGTTTGGAGCATGTTTCAAACCCTGGGATTGGATACACCGCAGCGTAATAAGTTGTTGCGAACAATCGCAGCCGCAGCGTCGGTTATCATTGGCCTCGGTTTTGCGAGTGTGCCAATCGCCGTCGCTTCGGGTTTTTTGAATCTAGGTCAGGGTTAAATGCTGCAGTTAGACGCCAAAATTCCTTCGGGACCAGTCGATAAGAAATGGCAGAAGCACAAGTTCGAAATGAAACTTGTGAATCCGGCCAACAAACGCAAGTACTCAGTCATTGTGGTCGGCACCGGCTTAGCCGGAGCCTCCGCTGCGGCATCGTTAGGCGAGCTGGGATATCGGGTGAAGTGTTTCTGCTTCCAGGACTCGCCGCGCCGCGCGCACAGCATCGCAGCTCAGGGCGGCATCAATGCCGCCAAGAACTATCAAAACGACGGTGACAGTATCTGGCGTCTCTTTTATGACACCGTAAAGGGCGGAGATTATCGCGCGCGCGAGGCTAACGTTTATCGTTTGGCTGAATTGAGTGTCAACATCATTGATCAATGCGCAGCCCAGGGTGTGCCGTTTGCCCGTGAGTACAGCGGTCATATTTCGAACCGCTCGTTCGGCGGCACGCAGGTCTCGCGCACTTTTTATGCGCGCGGTCAGACCGGACAGCAGCTTCTGTTGGGCGCTTACTCGGCCTTGTCCCGGCAAATCGATGACAAGACTGTCGAGATGTATCCGAACACCGAGCTTCTGGATGTAGTCTTGGTGGACGGTCACTGTAAGGGGATCGTGGTTAGACACCTGATCTCAGGCAAGCTGGAATCGTTTTCTGCTGATGCGGTGGTGCTGGCGACCGGCGGGTATGCCAACGTTTTCTATCTCTCGACCAACGCCAAGGGCTGCAATGTGACGGCGACCTACCGTGCCTACAAAAAGGGCGCGGGGTTCGGGAACCCCTGTTTCACGCAGATTCACCCCACGAGCATCCCGGTTTCCGGGGATCATCAATCCAAATTGACCCTGATGAGCGAGGGGCTGAGAAATGACGGACGCATCTGGGTGCCGCGGCAGAAGGGCGATAAGCGCCATCCCTCCCAGATCTCCGAAGCTGAACGGCTATACTATTTGGAGGAGCGTTATCCCTCCTTCGGTAATTTGGTGCCGCGCGACGTGGCCTCGAGGGCCGCGAAGGAGCGTTGTGATGCCGGTTTCGGAGTAGGTCCAGGCGGGTACGGGGTGTACCTCGATTTTGCGGATGCCATCAAGCGTTTGGGCCGCGATGTGATTGACGAGCGCTATGGAAATCTTTTTGAGATGTACGAGCGCATCACGGGTGAGAATCCATTCGACGAGCCGATGCGTATCTATCCGGCGCCGCATTACACCATGGGTGGGCTGTGGGTTGATTACAACTTGATGAGTACCATTCCGGGGCTTTTTGTGATCGGCGAAGCTAACTTCTCTGATCACGGCGCCAATCGGCTCGGAGCTAGTGCTCTGATGCAAGGACTGGCCGATGGCTATTTTGTGTTGCCCTACACGATTGGTGATTATTTGGCGCGGGTTAAACCGGGTGCGGTCAAAACCGATCATGCTGAATTTCGTGGAGTTGAGAACGAAGTCGGGGCGCGCACCAACAAGCTGCTGGCGATTAAAGGCAAGCGCACTGTTGATTCTTTCCACCGCGAGCTCGGCCGGGTGATGTGGGATAAGTGCGGTATGGGCAGAAATGCCGCTGGTTTGAAGGAGGCGTTGCAGAAGATTCCCACGATTCGAGAGGAGTTCTGGCAGAACGTCTCCGTGGTTGGTAGCGGGGAAGATCGCAACCAGTGCCTGGAAAAGGCGGGGCGGCTGGCGGACTTTCTAGAGTTTGCCGAGCTGATGTGCCGCGACGCATTGATGCGCGAAGAATCCTGCGGCGGACATTTCCGCGAGGAGCACCAAACGCCCGAAGGAGAAGCGCTCAGAAACGACAAAGACTTTAGCTTTACCGCGGTCTGGGAACATAAGGGGCCGGGGCGCGAACCGGAGCTGAACCGGGAACCGCTAACCTTTGAAAACGTGCATCTCACCCAGCGCAGTTACAAGTAGGTAGGTCAATGAAGATTAAATTGCACATTTGGCGTCAGAAAAATAGCTCGGATAAGGGCGGCTTCGTACGTTATGAGATGAACGATGTCAGTCCGGACATGTCCTTCCTCGAAATGATCGATGTGCTGAATGAACAGTTGGAGGCCAAAGGCGAGGAGCCGGTTGGGTTTGAGCACGATTGTCGTGAAGGGATCTGCGGTGCCTGCTCGATGGTGATTAACGGACGGGCGCATGGACCACAGGCGCTGACCACCGCTTGCCAGCTGCACATGCGCAAGTTCAAAGATGGGGAGGACATTTGGGTTGAGCCGTGGCGCGCGCGCGCCTTTCCGGTGGTTAAGGACCTGATCGTAGATCGCGGCGCTTTTGACCGCATCATTCAGGCTGGCGGATATATCTCAGTACGGAGCGGCTCGGCACCTGAAGCGAACTCGATTTTGGTGCCTAAACCCGCGGCTGACTCGGCCATGGATGCCGCCAGCTGCATCGGCTGCGGCGCCTGTGTCGCAGCCTGCCCGAATGGGTCAGCAATGCTGTTTACAGCGGCGAAAGTTTCACATCTAGCGCTGTTGCCGCAGGGCCAGCCGGAGCGGATGCTGCGGGTTCAGAAGATGATCGAAGCCATGGATCGCGAGATGTTCGGTCCCTGCACCAATTACGGCGAGTGCCAGGAAGCGTGCCCGAAGGGTATCAGCATCTCCTTCATTTCGATGCTTAATCGGGACTATTTGAAATCTAGTCTGGTTCAGATTAAAAAAGGCGCCGAAAAGGTGCAGGCCCAATAACCGTCTCGCTTAGGACTAAAGATGAATTTACACGAATACCAGTCGAAACAGCTGATGTCCCGCTACGGACTGCCGCTCTTAAAGGGCCGGTTATGTTACACGCCGGGCGAAGCCGAAGCGGCTTATGACTCGCTAGGTACGCCGGTGGTGGTGGTCAAAGCACAGGTGCATGCCGGAGGGCGCGGTAAGGCCGGAGGGGTAAAGCTGGCCAAGTCGGCAGAGGAAGCGCGTCAGGTCGCTGAAAAGATTTTGGGCATGACGCTCGTGACTCCGCAGACCGGGGCGCAGGGCAAATTAGTGCGGAAGGTATACGCGGAAGCGGGCTGCAATATCGGCAAGGAGTTTTATCTTAGTCTGCTGGTCGACCGGGCGCGACGCTGCATCGCGATTATCGCCTCAACCGAGGGCGGGATGGAGATCGAAAAGGTTGCGCACGATACGCCCGACAAGATCCTGAAAGTTTTTGTAGACCCGCGCACCGGGCTGCAGAGCTTTCAATCCATGCAGCTTCTGCAGAAGCTCGGACTCGAGCTCTCAAAGAGCACCGCCTTCTACGAGCTGCTTTCGCGACTTTATCTGATGTTCATGGAAAACGATCTAGCGCTGATCGAGATCAATCCTTTGGTCCTGACAAAAGAGGGCAGCTTCGTGATCCTCGATGCCAAATGTGCGGTAGATGACAATGCGCTTTTCAGACGCCCCCATCTGCGTGAGCTGATGGATTATGACGAGCAGGATCCCAAGGATCTGCGTGCTTCTAAAGCCGGGCTCAGCTACGTGGCATTGGATGGCAATATCGGCTGCATGGTAAATGGAGCCGGGCTGGCCATGGCGACCATGGATATAATCAAGATGTTCGGCGGTAACCCAGCCAACTTCCTCGATGTAGGAGGGGGCGCTTCGAAGGAAACCGTCACGGAAGCCTTCAAAATCCTGCTCTCGGACGATCAGGTCAAGGGGATCCTGGTCAACATCTTTGGAGGCATTATGAAGTGCGATGTGATCGCCTCGGGAGTGGTGGAGGCAGCGCGTGAATTGGGGGTCAAGGTTCCGCTGGTGGTTAGGCTTCAAGGAACGAACGTTGACCTGGGCAAGAAGATCCTGGCTGAATCGGGATTGAAAATTATTCCGGCGGACACCATGGATGACGCCGCCCGCAAGGTTGTAAACGCTGTCGGCGCATAAGGAGCATTTCGAATGAGTGTGCTTGTTAATAAAGATACGAAGATCATTACTCAGGGCATGACCGGGAAGACCGGGTCTTTCCACACCCGCGCTTGCCGCGAGTACGGCAGTAAAATGGTAGCTGGGGTGGGGCCCGGGAAGGCTGGACAAAATTTTGAGGGGATTCCGCTCTACAACACGGTCGAAGATGCGAAGCAAGCCACCGGCGCTACCGTCTCGGTGATTTACGTGCCACCGCCGTTCGCGGCTGACGCGATCATGGAGGCGGTCGATGCTGATCTCGATTTTGTAGTGTGCATTACGGAGGGCATTCCGGTACTGGACATGCTGCGGGTTAAATCCTTCATGGAAGGCCGGCGTACGCGGCTGCTGGGACCGAACTGCCCGGGGATCATCACTCCCGGTGAGTGCAAGATCGGAATCATGCCGGGGCACATCCATAAGCCCGGAAGAGTTGGGGTGGTTTCCCGGTCAGGTACTTTGACCTATGAAGCCGTTTTCCAGCTGACAGAATTAGGCATCGGGCAGTCCACCTGTATCGGTATTGGCGGAGATCCTTTAAATGGGACTAACTTCATCGATTGCTTGTCGCTTTTCAAGGACGATCCAAAGACCGATGCGATCGTAATGATCGGCGAAATCGGAGGCAGCGCCGAGGAAGAGGCGGCGGATTGGATCAAAGCCCATCTGAAGAAGCCTGTAGTTGGATTTATTGGTGGTGCCACCGCCCCTCCGGGACGGCGCATGGGGCATGCCGGGGCGATTATTAGCGGCGGATCGGGAACGGCCGAGGCAAAGTACGAAGCGTTGCAGAAAGCAGGCGTCACGATTTCACGCTCTCCGGCGGAGATCGGAAAACATTTAAAAGAGTTGCTCTAAGTAAACTTGGAGCAGCGGCGCTAAACCCAGACGTCGTGCTTGCCCTGGGTCAGAATTCTACCAGCGGTGCGAAGCTCATCTAGACGCTTAAGAATGCGCTGCTGGGCATCTTCCACATCTTGGATCGGCTGGGGAGGTAAGGTGCTCAGATCTTCCTTGACGCTCTTACACTTACGATCGGTCATATTGGCAAAGAAGATCGTTTGCAGCTTGGTACTGGCTTTTTTTAACGCCAGGGTCAGATCCGATTGGGGGGTTTCGGAGAGCAGCAGCTGCAAGCCCTGAGGAGTCAGGTCAGCGATATCCTCAAAGGTAAAAAGGTTGGCCTCAACCCGCACCGTAACCTCCGGGGCCTTTTCCTTCATCGCAGCCACGATCCGTTCGCGGTCGGAAGCGCGCATGCTGCTCAGGATTTGGGCGGCAACCTTAGGTCCGTCTACCTTTTCATCTGGATCTTTGGCCATTACCTGTTTAGATGCAAAATAAGGCTGTCTTAGCGCACAATTCTAGAACAGCTAACGTCCTGATGTTATAGCGTTAATCGATTTATAGCCACTGCTTTCTTCTAAAGAAAGCCAGCATCAACCCGACCAGTACGATCATGGTTACGCAGACCAGCCAAAAGCCGTGCGGGCTATGCAGCAGCGGGATCGCTTCGAAGTTCATGCCGTAAAGGCCGACCACGATGTTTAGTGGTGCTGCCAGGGTAGTAATAACGGCCAAAATTCGCATGGTGTCACCAAGCCGAACATTGGCCATGGCGAAATAGGTGTCGCGCAATCCCAGGAGACCATCGATCTCTTTATCGATGGTCTTAATGATCGAGAGCGCGTGGTCGTCGATGTCGCGGTAGTAGCGGCGCTGCTTTTCATGAATAAAGTCCGCATCCGACCCCAGCCGTGCCACCACGCCGCGCTGTTCGCGCATTAGCTGCCGCAGTGAGGCCAGATCTTTTTTCAATGACATGACCTGACGCACATCGAATTGATCTTGGTCCGCGATCGCCTGCAGCTCCATTTCATCGATCAAATTCTCGAAAAATCCCACCCCGCGCGCGAATCGGTCAAAGAGCACATCCAGCACCCGGTGACCCACCACGTCTGTTCCCTGGGCGATGGTGCGCTCCGGATATTGGCGCACCTGACGGGTAACGGCGTCCAGCCAGGGGACATCCCGGCGACGGAAGGTGATGATGAATTTGTCGGAGAGGAAGACTGCGACTTTGCGGGTAAATACCTCCTCGTGGTCCTCGTCGCCCAGCAGCTCTTCGGTAACTTGAGGATCGGCCTGCAGTCTGGAGCGCCAGATCTGCTCGACCTCGGGGGAGGCCTTAATGGCGCGAAATATCATGAATAGGTAGCTGCCGAAATCTTCCAGCTTGGGGAAATGGCCTGGAGTTAAGCAGTCTTCGACTGCCAGTTCATGCAGTCTAAAGTGGGAGGCGATCGCCTTGATCTCATCCGGATCGTCGCTCTGCAGATCGACCCAGGAGATCTTAGCGGAGGTGCACTCTTTTAGATCTTTAAGCGCTTCAAAGTGTTCGACGCCTTTCTCAGGCGAGTAGGTAAGGATCGTGATCTGCATCGCGAGTACTTAGGGACTGCGGTATTCCGCGTTTTCTTGCGAATTGTTGCATGAAAACGAAAAATCCGGCAAGAATTAACACCTTAGAGATGGCGACGTAGCTCAGTTGGTTAGAGCGTGGGATTCATAACCCCAAGGCCGGTGGTTCGAGCCCACCCGTCGCTAGATATTCCATTCGGCGCGGGCACCAGTTCGGCCGTGCGACCGGTCGCCAGAGCTTTGGCATTGCTGGCGGCGCGAACCGCCGCACATCATGATCCCGACATTTCCGCAGAGATCTCGACCCTTTTAAACGCCGGGCTGAATGGTTAGATTTAGCTGTGAGGGGGCGAGTCTAACTTGAGTGTAAACTACCATGATTACTATAAGATTCTGGGCGTCGAACGAAACGCCACGCAGGATCAGATTCAAAAGGCGTACCGTAAGCTTGCGCGGAAATACCATCCTGACATCAACAAGGACAAAGGAGCGGAGGAGAAGTTCAAGGAGCTCAACGAGGCCAACGAGGTCCTAAAAGATCCCGAGAAAAGAAAGCTCTATGACAGTCTGGGTGCCAACTGGAAGGCTGGACAGGAGTTCCGCCCGCCTCCGGGTTATGAGCAGTTTTTTAGCCAGCAGCGCGGTGGCCGTCCCGGAAGAGGGGGGATGCAATTTGAGTTCGGTGGTGGCGGAGCTGGAGGGTTCTCCGACTTTTTCGATATGCTCTTTGGAGCGGGAGGCGGCGGTTTCGAGTCGATCTTCGGCGCCGGCGGAGCCGGAATGGGTGGAATGGGAGGCATGGGGGGCCGTGCGGCCGCGGGTGAATCCTTTAACGCCGAGCTTCCAATCGCACTCGAAGACGCAGTACACGGCGCGACGAAGCAATTTAGTCTTGAGCTCCATGAACCGCAGCCGGACGGCACGGTCAGAAGAACCCCCAAGAGCTATTCCGTGAAGATTCCGGCGGGTACAAAAGAGGGATCGATCATTCGCTTGGCCGGACAGGGCCAGCCTGGGAGCAGGGGCGGGCAGTCCGGCGATCTGCTGCTGAAAGTTAAGTTTCTTCCCCATCGGGATTTTCAGGCTGATGGTTTCGATCTAGTCGGCAGTTTGCCGGTGAGCCCCTGGGAAGCCGCTCTGGGGACCAAGGTTGAGGCCCGCACTTTGGATGGGCAGGTGATGGTTAGTATCGCGCCCGGCTCTCAGAGCGGTCAGAAGCTTCGTCTTAAAGGCAAGGGACTGCCAAAGTCAAAGACCGAAAAGGGGGATTTGTATCTTGAGATAAAAATCGTGGTACCAGGTACGTTGACGGCAGAGGAGCAGGAATTGATGCAGAAGCTGGGTAAGGTATCGAAGTTTAATCCGCGGCGCTAGGCCGGGTGGCGCTATGGCCAAGATGCCAGGAATTTGGTGCGCGAGGCCGCAAATGAAATAGCGCGACTGCTAGAGAGTTTTCGGAAGCCGATAGCCGCGCAGTATAACTGATATGCCCGCTACAGCGTCCCCGCCCTGATCTCACTAGATCCTCCATCCCGCCCATCAGCCCTATTCCCCCCAAAACCACCTGATCTTCCTAATACTGGAAGTTGCTGTTTCCAGTGATTATCTAGAGCGATGAGCCGATATATCTATTGGGCTCATTTTAAGAGTCGAGAGAGTCATGGATTTCAATAGGTTAACCCAAAAAAGCCAGGAAGCTTTTCATGAGGCGCAGGCCAAAGCAGTACGGCACGGGCACACCGAGGTGGATGTAGATCATCTGCTTTATGCGCTGTTAGAGCAGCAGGACGGTCTTCTAGGCCGGATTCTTACCCGGATTGATGTCGCTCCCGCCGCGATGCTTGAAGCTGTTTCGAAAGAGCTGGACCGCCGTCCCTCCGTTTCAGGGCCGGGAGCGGAAGCCGGCAAAGTCTATGTCACGCAAAGACTGAATCGCCTTTTGATTGCAGCCGAGGACGAGGCCAAGCGCTTGAAGGATGAATATGTATCAGTCGAGCATTTAGCCCTGGCGATGTTGGAGGAGGGCGATAAGACTCCTAGCGGCAAAATTTTTGGGCAGTTTCAAATCACCCGAGATCGTTTCCTGAAAGCGCTGACCGAGATCCGGGGCAACCAGCGGGTTGTTGGTGCCAATCCCGAAGAAACCTATGAGGCGCTGGAGCGTTATGGCCGGGATCTAGTCAAGGAAGCTGAACGCGGAAAACTTGATCCGGTTATAGGGCGAGACACCGAAATTCGACGCGCTATTAGAATTCTCTCCAGAAAGACTAAGAATAACCCGGTCCTAATCGGCGATCCGGGAGTAGGAAAAACCGCGATTGTTGAAGGATTGGCGCAACGCATTGTGCGGGGAGATGTGCCAGAGAGTCTTAAGGAGCGCAGTATCTTTGCGCTCGACATGGGCGCGCTTCTTGCCGGAGCCAAGTATCGCGGGGAGTTCGAGGAAAGACTGAAGGCGGTATTGAACGAAGTTAAGAAGTCGGATGGGCGCATCATTCTCTTCATCGACGAGCTTCATACGATCGTGGGAGCCGGAAAAGCTGAGGGGGCGATCGATGCCGGAAACATGCTGAAACCGATGCTGGCTCGAGGAGAGCTGCACTGTATTGGCGCGACCACCCTAGACGAATACCGCAAATATATCGAAAAGGACAAAGCGTTAGAGCGGCGCTTCCAGCCGGTGGTGGTGGATCAGCCCTCGGTCGAAGACACGATCTCAATCTTGCGCGGAGTTAAGGAGCGCTTTGAGGTGCATCACGGCGTTAAAATTCAGGACAATGCGCTGGTAGCGGCCGCGGTCCTTTCGAACCGTTATATCTCGGACCGTTTTTTGCCCGATAAAGCGATCGATCTGGTGGACGAGGCCTGCGCCTCGATCCGCACTGAAATTGATTCCATGCCGCAGGAGCTGGACGAAGTAACACGGCGCATCATGCAGCTGGAGATTGAGCAGGCGGCCTTGAAGAAAGAAAAGGACCGGTCCAGCAAGGAAAAACTTAAAGAGCTTGAGAAGGATATCTCTGATCTAAAAGAACAGCAGCATAGAATGCGTGCCCAGTGGACTACCGAGAAGGATGAAATTCAAAAGGTCAGGGCCGTCAGAGAAGAGATCGAAAATCTGCGCCGTGAGATTGAGAAAGCCGAGCGCGCCTACGATCTAAATAAAGCGGCTGAACTAAAGCACGGCAAACTGCCTGAAAGCCAAAAGCGTTTGGAGTCTTTAGAGAAGGCGCTGGCAGGCGGCGACGGCAAGAAGCGGCTGCTGCGTGAAGAGGTCTCCGAAGAGGAGATTGCCGAAATCATCGCGCGCTGGACCGGTATCCCGGTAACGCGGCTGGTCGAGAGTGAGAAAGAAAAGCTGCTAAAGCTCGATCAAGTGCTGCATCAACGTGTGATCGGACAGGATGAGGCCGTGCAGCTCGTGGCCGATGCGGTGATACGAGCCCGCGCGGGTATTAAAGATCCGCGCCGTCCGATCGGCTCCTTCATCTTCTTAGGACCAACGGGGGTGGGGAAAACCGAGCTGGCTAAGACCTTGGCTCAGACGCTTTTCGATTCTGAGGACAATATCGTGCGGATCGACATGAGCGAATATATGGAGAAATTCTCCGTTAGCCGGTTGATTGGAGCTCCTCCGGGATATGTGGGCTACGAGGAAGGCGGGCAGCTAAGTGAGGCCGTACGCCGCAAGCCCTATTCGGTTATATTGTTCGATGAGATCGAGAAGGCGCATCAAGATGTATTTAATGTGCTGCTACAGATCTTAGATGACGGACGGGTGACCGATTCGCAGGGGCGCACCGTCGATTTCAAAAACACCGTGATCATCATGACCTCTAATGTCGGCTCCTCGTATCTGCTGGAGGGCATTACCGAACAAGGCGATATTAAGGAAGCTGCCCGCGGCAATGTGATGAAAGATTTACGTGCGCACTTTAGGCCTGAGTTCTTGAACCGCGTTGATGAAATCGTAATGTTCAAGCCCTTAACGCTCTCCGAGATCTCAAAGATCGTGGAGCTGCAGGTCGAGCAGGTGCGCAAACGCCTGGTTGAGCGCAATCTGGAGCTGACACTTACAGCTGCCGCCAGAGAATTCGTGGCCAAGAAGGGATACGATCCGGTGTACGGAGCGAGACCCCTAAAGCGCTACATTCAGCGTGAACTTGAGACCAAGATCGGGCGTGCGCTGATTGCGGATCAGGTGCCGGATGGATCGACGATTAAGGTTGATCTAAAGAACGATGAATTGCAGATTAGCTACGGCGCTGCGACGCGAGTCGAGAAAGCTGCCTAACCGATAGAAGTCCTTAACCTCTGATGAACGGTTGTTTTTTAGCCCTCCTAGGGCTACCATTCACAACTGTTTTGTTTGAGGAAAAGCGATGTCACATCCAGAAGTTAGAACAAACTGGACCCGGGCTGAGGTAGCAGAAATCTATAATCTGCCCTTCCTGGATCTTGTTTTTCGAGCAGCCCAGGTCCACCGCAAATTTCACCAATCAGACGAGGTGCAGGTCTGTACTCTGCTCTCCATCAAGACTGGAGGCTGCACCGAGGACTGCAAGTATTGTTCGCAATCCGCCCACTACAAGACCGGCCTGCAAGCCCATAAGCTCGTCGCCAAGGAGGAAGTGGTTACCAAGGCACGCGAGGCTAAGGATAACGGCGCGAGCCGCTTCTGCATGGGCGCTGCCTGGCGCGAAATCCGCGATAATAAGGATTTCGATCGGATTTTGGAGATGGTGCGCGAGGTCAACGGCATGGGGTTGGAAGTTTGCTGCACCCTCGGCATGCTGACCGAAGAACAGGCTCACAAGCTGAAGCAAGCGGGCTTGCATGCCTATAACCACAATCTCGACACCTCGGAATCGCACTACGCGAATGTCATTACCACCCGCACCTATCAGGATCGGCTAAACACCATCGAGAATGTGCGCAAGGCCGGCATCACCGTTTGCTGCGGCGGCATTTTGGGTTTGGGTGAGTCCAAAGACGATCGCATCGATCTTCTGAAGACCCTTTCCAATCTTTCCCCGCATCCGGAGTCGGTGCCAATTAATGCACTCGTGCCAATCGAAGGCACTCCGCTGCATGGACAGTCCACTGTGGATAATTTTGAATTTGTAAGATCGATTGCGACCGCCCGTATTTTGATGCCCACCTCAATGGTGCGGTTGTCCGCGGGACGACTGGAGATGTCAAAGGAAACTCAAGCGCTCTGCTTTTTGGCCGGTGCGAATTCGATCTTTGGCGGAGAAAAATTGCTGACCACTCCGAATCCCGCCAGCGACTCCGATGCGGAGCTGTTCTCATCTTTAGGGCTGCGGCCGCGTGAAGCTTTTAAGAGTGCGCAGTCCGAAGCCGCCAATGGCTGATCTTTTTGGGAGGTGGTGTGGAGGAGCAGAACGGACGCATCGATTCTATCCGTACCTTGCTTGACCAGAAGCTCCGTACCCGGGCGATGGACCATTCGTTACGCTCGTTGACGGTGCGGGACGGGCTGGTCGATTTTGCCTCGAACGACTACCTGGGATTCGCGCGCTCTGAATATCTGCGCCGTTTCCGAGATAAGGCCGCCAAGAGCTTGGAGCCGGTTAGTTTAGGTTCAACCGGGTCTAGACTTCTGAGCGGCAACAGCCATCTGGCGGAAGATCTAGAGCAAGAGTTGGCCTCTTTCCATGGCGCCGAAGCTGCGCTGCTTTTCAATTCCGGGTACGAGGCCAACCTCGGTTTAGTATCAGCACTCAGCCACCGCCACGTCACGGTTATCTTCGATGAGTATGTACACGCTTCGATCCGCGACGGCGCGCGCTTAGGGCTTGGCCGTTCCTATTCGTTCCGACACAACGATCCCGAAGACCTGGAGCGAAAGCTTAGCGCGGCCAAGGGGCCGGCGCTGGTATTGGTTGAAGCGCTCTATTCCATGGATGGCGATTTGGCTCCGCTCGATCAGATCTTGGATGTCTGCAAGAGATATGCGGCCGAGCTCGTCGTGGATGAAGCACACACCAACGGCCTTTATGGCGATCGCGGGCAGGGATTGGTGGCCGAAAAGCGGCTGGAAGGCCAGGTTTTCGCACGCGTCGTCACCTTCGGTAAGGCCCTGGGTTGTCACGGAGCGGCGGTGCTAGGCTCCAGCAATCTGGTGAAATTTCTGGTCAATTTCGCGCGTCCCTTTATCTATACGACGGCGCTCCCAGCTTCTTCGTTGATCTCGATTAAGAGCGCTTATGGGCATCTGCCTGGTGCCCGCGCGGAGCGCGCGGCACTGAGAGCTAACATCGACAAGTTTAACGATCTATTCCCGGGCCGAAATTGTACTGGACCCGTTCAAAGTCTAGTGGTCGGCGGCAATGAACGCACCCGCCGTGCAGCCCAAAGAATGGTGGAGCATGGCCTGGACGTTAGGGCCCTGCTAAGCCCAACAGTCCCGGCCGGCACCGAGCGATTGCGCATTTGCTTGCATGCTTTTAATACGGCGGAGGAGCTGCATCGGCTTGCGCTGGTGCTCCGCGAAGAGCTGGCTACGCTTGAAATGGGGCTAAGTGAAAAGGCTGTTTCTAACTGGTAACGGCACCGACGTCGGTAAAACGTTGATCGCCGCGATCCTTTGTCAGGCGCTGGGCGCGGATTACTGGAAGCCGGTGCAATGCGGCTCGCTGGAGCGCTCTGATTCCGACCTGGTTAGGGAGCTGGTGACCAACGTCAGCTTCAAATGTCATCCGGAAGGGCTGCGACTTAAGGCCCCGATGTCGCCCCATGCGGCGGCGGCATTAGAAGGCAGGAAGATCGGGCTGGCCGAACTAATCGCCCCGATCACGGATAATCTGCTCCTAATCGAAGGTGCGGGTGGTTTGATGGTGCCGCTTAACCAGTACGAATTGATGCTTGACCTAATCGCAGCGCTGGAGGCGGAGGTCGTAGTTGTATCTCGAAATTATCTGGGCAGCATCAATCACACCTTGTTGACTCTGGAGGCGCTAAAAGCGCGAGGACTTCCGATCGCTGGGATTATATTTAACGGCGGTTCAACCCCTTCATCCGAGGATATAATTCAAAGCTACTCCAAGATTAGATGTCTGGGGCATGTTCCACAGCTGAAACGCATTGATGCGGAAACAGTCGCCGAACAGGCGCGGAATTTTGCGAGGGTGCTATGAGCATTAGCGCCCGTGATGCAGCAGTAGTTTGGCACCCATTCTCGCAGATGCAGCTCGATTCCCCCGTACCGGCGATCGTGCGGGGTGAGGGGGCCTTGCTCTATGACGAGCAGGGGCGCTCTTACGTTGATGCAATTAGCTCCTGGTGGGTTAATCTTCACGGGCATGCGCACCCCCATATTTCAGATTGCATCGCCGCGCAGCTGGAGAAACTGCATCAGGTAATCTTCGCCGGCTTTACGCATGAACCGGCAGTAGAGCTCTCCGAGAGGTTGTTAGCAATCTTGCCTTCGAACCAGTCCCGGGTGTTCTTTAGCGACGACGGATCAACCGCCGTCGAAGCGGCGTTGAAGATCTGCGTACAGTACTGGGGAAACAAGGCGCAACCAAGACGGCGCTTTGTGGCCTTTAAAGATGGCTATCATGGGGATACTTTCGGGGCGATGGCGGTTGGCGGACGCGGCCTCTTTGTGCAGCACTATGCAGAGATGCTCTTTGAGGTCTCGCACGTCGATCCTCCGCACCCGGGACGGGAGCAGGAGTCGGTTGAACAGTTAGCTAAGTTATTAGATCGGGGCGATGTGTGCGCGTTTATTTTCGAGCCGCTGTTGCAAGGGGTGGCCGGTATGCGACTGCACTCGGCTGCCGGTTTAGATCAGATGATGCAGCTGTGCCGAGAGGCGGGAGTGCCGACCATCGCGGACGAGATCTTAACCGGATTCGGACGAACCGGCAGAAATTTTGCCTGTAACTATTTAACGGAGAAGCCCGATCTGATCTGTCTCTCCAAGGGACTCACCGGTGGCACTCTTCCGATGGGGATCACTACCGCAAGCAATCCGATCTACGAGCGCTTTTTATCCGATTCGCGTGAGCGCGCCTTTCTGCACGGCCACTCCTATACCGCAAATCCGCTGGCTTGTGCTGCAGCTCTGGCAAGTTTGGATCTGCTGCTAGCTGCGGAGTGCCGCGAACAGTTAGCACGGATTTCGGAGGCTCAGAGCGTGTTTCTCACTAAGCTTCAGCACACCAAGCTTGCCCGAAATCCACGTGCCCTGGGAACGGTGGCTGCTTTTGAGATCGGTGACGACCCAGCCTATGGATCGCAGGCGCGTGATAAAATTCTGAAGTTCTTTTTGGGGCAGGGGCTGCTGATTCGGCCGCTTGGCAATACGATCTATTTGCTGCCGCCTTATTGTATCCAAAACGCTGACCTTGAACGTGCTCAGGCGGCATGTCTTAGGTTGGCATCGCAGGGGCTGCCGTGAGTCAGTTCCCGAGAATTGAGATTGCCGCGCTGGGGTCGATCTCACCTTTAGGGGCCGATAGCGGGGAAGCTGAGCTTGCCTACCAGCGTCCTTCATGCCGCATCGGCAGGCGCGAGGTTGAGGGCCGCGAGTCTTGGGCTGCTGAACTTTCGCCGGAGGCCGAAGCGCGGCTCAATAAGCTCGTGGCTGAACAGCCCAAATACCGAGAGCTGGATCGTTCGGTTCTCTTTGCAATCTTGGCTGCTCGTGAAGCTTTGGAACGGAGCTGCTGGTCGAAGGACTCACAGATTGGAGTTCTAATTGGATCTTCCCGTGGTGCTACCGGATTGTTTGAGCACAACCTTAGACAGTTTGATCGAACGGGACGCGTACGTCCTCATAGCTCTCCCACCACAACTCTCGGAAATATTTCGAGCGCTGTAGGCCGCGACCTCGCCCTCGATGGTGTGCAGATCTCGCACTCCGTCACCTGCAGCAGCGCACTGCACGCGATTGGCAATGCCGTGGCCTGGATTCGGGGCGGATTGTGCCAACGTTTTTTAGCCGGCGCTGCCGAAGCGCCCTTGACCGCGTTCACCCTTGCGCAGATGGAAGCGTTGGGAATCGCAAAATCTCCTTGGGAAGAATGGCCCTGCCGTCCACTTGGAGGGAAGAACAGTTTTGTACTAGGAGAGGGAGCCGCAGTTTTTGCAATCGGAGCGGAGACGTCAGCAGCGGGTCCTAAATATATTATTGAGGGGATCGGATTTGCGCAGGAGATTTCGCAATCCCCCAGCGGCATATCGGAGTCCGGGCAAGCATTTCAGCTGGCGCTGCAGCGTGCCTTGGAGCATGCCGGCAGCCCCCAGATCGATCTGATAATCCTGCATGCCCCAGGCACGGCGCTAGGGGATCGTGCTGAGCTTGAAGCCCTTAGCGCCGTTTTCAAAAGCGATTTGCCGCCTATTACCTCCAATAAATTCCTCTTAGGGCACACCCTGGGGGCTTCAGGCGGACTTAGTCTTGAATACGCTATTAACATTTTGAAATATCAACGTTACAATCCCTTTCCTTATGAGATAGTGACCCGGTCCGAGGGCAGCTATCGGAGTGGGAGGATCGAACGCATATTACTCAACGCGGCCGGTTTTGGAGGCAACGCGGTGAGTCTGGTCCTTTCTAAGGCAGGAGAGTGAAAGGGATGCAAACCAAGCTTTTTGATATTCCGGAGAAGGTTAAAAACCGTACCCACATCAACGATGATGAGTACATGGCGCTCTATGAGCACTCGGTATCGGACCCTGAAGGATTTTGGGCTGATATGGCGACCAAATTTATCAGCTGGTCGAAGCCCTGGGAAAAGGTGCTGCAGTACGATTTTGAGACCGCCCACATTCGGTGGTTTCTCGGCGCCAAGCTGAATGTCTCGTATAACTGCATCGATCGACATCTTCCGACCCGTGGAGACAAGACCGCTCTAATCTGGGAGGGGAATGAACCCGGGGACGTGCGGATGTTTACCTATCGCGAGCTGTATGAGCACGTTTGCCGTTTTGCCAATGTGCTCCGTCGGCACGGAGTGAAGAAGGGCGATCGCGTAGCGATTTACATGCCGATGGTGCCCGAAGCTGCCTTCGCGATGCTGGCTTGCGCGCGAATCGGCGCGATACACTCGGTGATCTTCGGCGGGTTTTCGGCTGAAGCGGTGCGCGACCGGGTGCTGGATTCCTCCTGCAAGATTGTGATTACCGCCAACCAAGGGGTGCGCGGTAACAAGACTATACCGCTTAAGCAGATCGTCGATCAGGCGCTGCTAGGGGTTAGCTGTGTTGAGAAGGTTTTAGTCTTTAGGCGCACCTTCGAAAATGTACCCTTCTCGAGAAGCCGCGATCTGTGGCTCGAAGATGAAATGTCGGTGAGCAGCGAGCACTGTGAGCCTGAACCAATGGATTCGGAGGATCCACTCTTTATTCTTTATACCTCAGGATCAACCGGAAAACCGAAGGGGGTATTGCACACGCAGGGCGGATACATGCTTTATACCGCCGTAACCCACAAATATGTCTTCGACTATCAGGAGGACGATCGCTATTTTTGTGCCGCTGATATCGGCTGGATCACGGGGCACTCGTATATTCTTTATGGCCCGCTCTCTAACGGAGCGACTACGATGATGTTCGAGTCGTTGCCCAACTACCCCGATGCGGGTCGCTACTGGGACACGATCGAGCGCCACAAGGTAAATATATTCTATACCGCACCTACGGCGCTCCGTGCTGTTTTGAAGGAGGGCGATCATTTAGTCGATCGTTATGATTTAGGGTCGCTTCGAATCTTGGGCACGGTCGGAGAACCGATCAATCATGATGCCTGGATGTGGTACCATAACCGCATCGGTAAGGGCGAATGCGCGATCGTGGATACCTGGTGGCAGACCGAGACCGGCGGAATTTTGATTACGCCGCTGCCTGGAGCAACCCAGACCAAACCAGGCTCCGCCACCCGGCCCTTTTTCGGCGTGCGCCCCAGTTTAGTGGATGAGCATGGCAACACCCTTGAAGGGAACGACGTAAAAGGGCGGCTCTGCATCGACTATCCCTGGCCCGGTCAGATGCGCACGGTTTACGGCGACCACCAGCGCTTCGTGGACACCTATTTTAAGGCCTATCCCGGCAAATACTTTACGGGTGATGCCTGTTACCGGGATGAGCATGGCTACTACTGGATCACGGGCAGAGTTGACGATGTGCTGAACGTTTCGGGACACCGCATCGGCACTGCCGAGATCGAAAGCGCTATCGTACGTTCCGGGGTAGTGGCTGAAGCGGCCGTGGTCGGCATGCCGCATGATATTAAGGGCACCGGAATTCATGCCTTCTGTATTCTGCAAACCGGTAAACCATCGGATTTCGAAAGTGAGAAACGCGTGCGTGATTCGGTACGGGAAGTGATCGGGCCTTTCGCCGCACCGGATATTATTCAATTCGTGCCAGGGCTTCCGAAGACCCGCTCCGGGAAAATCATGCGGCGCATTTTGCGCAAGATCGCGGAGGGAGAGACCGAGAATTTTGGAGATACTACAACACTCGCCGATCCGAGCGTGGTAGAACAAATCTTAAGTGGTGCGCTGGCGATGCGGGCGGCCAAAGCTGTAAACGGCTGATAGAGCACGCTTTAGCTTCGCCTTGGGTGTGCTGCTGTGATTGCTGTACGAGTCGAAGACAAATTTTCTGTCATTGCGAGCGTAGCGAAAGCCTGCCTCGCCGTAGCATGAGCGGAGGCGGGCAATCCCTAACATTTTGCCTGGCAGTGCAAATACC
>JAIBBU010000007.1 GCA_019694515.1 Oligoflexia bacterium
ATAAGCGGAGCCTTCTAGCCCGGTCTTGAATAGCCCTTCTGCGCCGAGATATTCTTGTACCACCAAAGGCATATAGTAGGTGTCCAGCTGATCGAGGTGGATCGCAGAAGCGTACCCTATACGCGGCCGAATTCGTCCCAGCCGGCCTGTGATTCCTAAGGGCAGATCGAAAAGCGTGACATAGGCCTCCTCGATTGCGGGATCTTCAAAGTCGCCCAAAGTTAGGGTGGTATCGAGCCGGGAAAAGGGGTCGATATCATGCCCAAAGATGAGTTCGATCTCCCTGACGCTGAGTTTGTCGTTGCCCTCAGCGTCCTCAGCACTTTGCGTCAGCGCGGCCGAAATATCCGCGACCACTCCTATCTCGGGGTTGTAGGCGCTCAGTCCCGAGACCAAGTTCCCTGAGTTCTGGGGCTGGATCTGGGGCTGAAGCTGGACAGTGTTATCCGACCTTGCAACGCTGCTTTGGGCGTTCGATTGCAGTAGTTGGTTCTCAGCCTGAAGTTTTGCGATCGTCCCTTGCTGCGCGGCCACGGTCTTTTCGAGTTTTGCTACGGTATCGCTCAGCGACTCCAAGCGATGCAGCACCTTCGTCAGGGTCGGCTCCGGAGGGCTTTCGGCCCAGGAAATTGCATATGCAAGTGGAGAAAGTACGGCAAAATAGATCCATGGTTTCATAGAGAGTCCTAGAAAAGTTGATAGTTAATTAAATCGCCACGAACCGCCGGTATAACCGGAGGTTTGGGTCTCAATGAGAACTTTGGCTAACCGAGTACGAGCGGCGGAGCGCGTCCCAAGAACGGACAGCCGCCTGAGCGGGATGGTAGATCGACTGAGTACGCTGCCCCAATTCTGGCCCATTCAGGCGCGTCAGATTGTTCAATTTGTTCGGGTGCAGCCGTCGCGCCTAAACTCGAAGCGGCGGCGCACATTAGGCAGGCATGGGTCACCTGAGAATTTGTGAACTTATGCGGAGCTGAACTATCAAGCGTGTGGGCGTGAAGATTTACCAGTATCTGCGCCGCCATTAGCAGCAGCGGAGCGGCGAGTGCCAAATACTTAGGATGGCGGTGTATCACAGGAGCGACCATTAACATATCCGTCGGGGTGCAAGCAACGATGGTGCATCTTCTAGTGTTTATTCGTAGCGGAGCCCGTTCTTCCTGTCCGCGCACTTGGGACTTAGCGGGGCGGAAATAGAAAGCCATTCGTTTCATGAACGTTCATTATCTTCAATTGCTTTCATAACTGTATGTTGATATAATTATATATATGAAATGCGGAGCAGTGTCCTTGCTGCTTCTAGTTTCAGGATTAGTTCTTGGGCGGGGTTATATGAGAGTCGTCGTCCTAGGTGCTGGTGTTTCCGGCCATACGGCCGCTTCCTTCCTCCGACGTTATCTTCCTTCCAAACATTCTGTGACGGTGATATCTCCGAAGAGCACCTATAATTGGATTCCTTCCAATATTTGGGTCGGGGTGGGGAAGATGCGTCGCGAAGACGTGGTCTTCGAACTTGCCCCCATCTATAGAAAAGCGGGCATTGATTTCATTCTAGGCAAGGCAACCGCGCTCTATCCCGAGGGCGATCTGGGGGCAGGGCAGCCTTATGTCAAAGTTGAACTGGAAGATACGACCCAGGTCGCAGTTCCCTTCGACTTTCTGGTTAATGCCACGGGCCCCAAGCTCAATTTCGGCGCTACTAAAGGGCTCGGCCCCGAAGGCTTCAGCTATTCGGTATGCACTGATGACCACGCTGCGCACGCATCGGAGGCGCTGATGGAGCGGATCGCCCTGATGAAGAGGGGGGCGAGACAAAAATTCTTGGTCGGCACCGGCCATGGCATGTGCACCTGTCAGGGCGCAGCTTTTGAATACATCGTGAATCTCGAGTTTACGCTGCGCCAGGCCGGAGTGCGGGACAAGGCCGATATTCGCTGGATTTCGAACGAATTCGAATTGGGCGATTTCGGCATGGGCGGACTGCATCTCAAGCGCGGAGGGTACATTACCCATAGTAAGTTGTTTACCGAATCGCTCTTCGCCGAACGCGGCCTGCACTGGATCACCCGTGCGCATGTGCGTGAGGTGCAAGACGGCAGAGTTTACTATGAGAATTTGGAGGGCGACGAACTCGAAGAAGCATTCGATTTTGCGATGCTGCTTCCGCCCTTCACCGGCGTTGGTCTACAGGCCTTTGATCGCGCGGGCGGAGAAATTACCCAGGAGCTCTTTGCACCGAGCGGCTTCATGAAAGTGGATGCCGACTATACGGCGAAGCCTTTCGAAGAATGGAAGGCGGCTGATTGGCCTAAGACCTATCAAAGCAAGCGTTATCCCAGAATCTTTGCGACAGGGATCGCATTTGCACCGCCTCACGGCATCTCCCGCCCGATGAAGAATAGCAAAGGCACAGTAATTACACCTTCGCCGCCTCGTACCGGTATGCCCTCAGCCATCATTGGAAAGCTGACTGCTCGTAACATTGCAGAGATGATCAAGCGCGGCGTTGAAGAACCGCGCTACGAAGCTTCCATGGCCAAGATGGGGGCGGCCTGTGTGGCTTCGGCCGGGGCTAGTTTGCTCAGCGGTTCAGCGGCTTCTATGACGGTATTCCCGATTGTGCCGGATTTTGAGACCTATCCTGAGTATGGCCGCGATATCAATCGGACCTTTGGTGAGATTGGGCTGGCCGGTCATTGGATTAAGTATCTGCTGCATCATCTGTTTATATACAAGGCCAAACTCAATCCAGGTTGGCCGCTTATTCCGGAGTAGTGGTTATGGATAGCGACACCTTGAGAGATCCATCCTATTTTGCGGCTCGCCCTTCACGGTTCGTGCTATTTTTGCGCACATTTATTCCGTGGCAGCTCTTTCGTTTTGCTTGGATCAATCTAAAGATGATCGATATTATCAGCCGCAGTCACGGCAAACGTATTAGGAAAACAAAGGGCGCGGGATAGCATCAAAGCCAGCGCCGCACACGCTGGCGATACTGATGCCAAGCGGCACCAAAACGTGCTTCCAGCATCGCCTCCTCTGCCGGGATGAATCGCCGGTTAATAATCAGCGGGAAAGCGGGCAGGAGAAAGAACGGGGTTAGATGCGCCATCATGATGGCAGCCCCAATTCCGATCAACGTCATGCCCAGATAGATGGGATTGCGGGTGAAGGCATAGAGGTGGTTAGTAATTAACGCCTCGGATTCCTGAAACGGTTTGATGGTGGTGCCACGCGCTCTAAAGCAGCTTGCGCAATAAAGCACCATCAAAATTCCTACAATAATCGGGAGCGCTCCCCAAGCTTCATACGGCGGTGCAAGAATTCTTGGTCCCGGCAGCAAGATTCGCAAGGCGGCCATGGCGACGAGCCACCCCAGTAAATAGATCGGCGGCAGCGGTCGCTTCTTGGTTTCGGTGTCTGTCATCTTTTGCAGCTGAAAAGCAACTTCGATCTCCGCGTTTACTCTTCCAAGAACTCATCCTCAAAGATCGGACGGCCGACCGAGGACTGCTCGCGATATTTACCCGTATCGTCATACTCCTCGGAGGCTGGGGTCTTGAGGAGAAACAGCGCGACCCGCGCAATTTTCATTTTGGGATAGAGTAGAATCGTATTGGGACCATGATTGGCGAGCTCCAAAGTGACAGCGCGGTTCCGATGTCCCGGGTAAACTAGCATGGCTGTTTGCACGATCGTTAACCCTACGCGCGCCAAGGTGCTACGACCTTCAATGAAGAAGCCGAGCGAGTTTCCGACGGTAATCCGTTGATAGGTATGGCCCAGCAAAAATTCTCCCGGACGCAGGGCATAGGGGCGCTCAAGGGTAATAGTGAGCTCCTCAAAATCCGGCACGGTCTTCTTACGGACATCGACGATCTTGCCCGGCATCGGCTTTAGAATCTTCTCTCCGAGATGCAGGGTTACCCCCGCGGATTTTACGAGTTCGTCGGAAAAGGGCTCAACAATTAGTTGGCCGCTTTTTAACGCATCCTTAATATCTTCATTTGAGAGCATCATAGCCGGAACCTTGTTTTACATACTTGATCTAGGTTGAGCCACCCGGATAAGCTTGGTCAAGCGGGAAATCGAATATTTACGGTGCAGAAATGGAATTAGATCCAAACGAACTCAAAGCCGGTATGAAGTGGTTATGGGGAGCAGGGCTGGCGGCTGTCCTGTTGAGCGTGGCGCTATTCTGTGCAGATGAGGCGCTTACCAATTCAAAACGTGATCAGATTCTTGGTCAAACGCTGAATGAGCTTCGCACTGCTCAAACCTCGATCGTCAGCGACACTACCGATCCGAGACAGTCAGAGCTACCAAGTTCGACAAAATAGGTGTGGGGTTCAAGGCCCATGCGATAAGGCGCGTCTGCGCGGCGGTGCTGTTTTCCGGCTATCGGTTGTCGCAGGTTCTTAGCAACACCGAACCGAACTCAACCGATCGATTATCCGGGGAATCCCGGCTACACGCGCAGGCTTACCAACAACAGCTGCTAATCGAACGCTTGCGGCAGCTCCTGCCATACGCACCCACTTGGATACACGGCCACTTGATGCTGGCAGAGCTTGCGATGCAGCAAATGGATCTCGCAACAGCCTACGCCTCGGCACAGGCAGTGCTGCAGCTAGGGAAGGCTAGCAGCTCCATGGTCTTTAGGGCCAAGCTCATATTAGGAAGGTGCTACCTGCAACGTGGATCTCCGGAGAAAGCCCGCGAGTATTTTGAACCTCTGCTACAAGTAAGAGAATTTGAAAATATTGCAAGGGAGGAGCTGGCCGCCAGCTTGATAGCGCTCGGCGATTATGCCGGGGTGATCAGCACGCTTTCCACACTCCCCCGTCAGGATCTGTCGCAGGCGGCCTTAACTGCTCTGAGCTACGCGCAAGCAAAAATGAACTGAGCGCTTTCTCAGGGGCGCGTGCCTTAAAGTTGAAACCTCCGTCCAAATCCACTAAATTGAGCTGGCCCTTTCAGTATCGGGGCCGTTTAGATTTGGAAAAGATTATGACTCGTGCACTACTTTCGGTGCTTACCGCAGTTCTAGTGGCTTGCACCCCGGCTTGGGCTGCTGACAAAAAGATCGTAAAAATCGGACACTTTCCCAATCTGACCCATGCCCAGGGACTAATTGCGCACCAACTCACACGCCAGGGTAAGGGCTGGTTTGAAGAACGGCTCGGCCCGAATGTAGAGATACAATGGTTCACCTACAATGCGGGCCCCAGCGCGATGGAGGCATTTTTCACCGGAGCATTGGATTTTACCTACGTGGGCCCGAATCCGGTGCTGAACGCATTTGCAAAATCGAAAGGACGTAAGGTGCGCGTAATCGCGGGGGCCGCCTCTGGCGGGTCGTTGTTGATGGTGCGCAAAGATTTGGATCTTAAG
Organism: Oligoflexia bacterium; assembly: GCA_019694515.1. Taxonomy (GTDB): domain Bacteria; phylum Bdellovibrionota_C; class UBA2361; order UBA2361; family JBGSMV01; genus JAIBBU01. The sequence continues at coordinate 5,398 of JAIBBU010000007.1, forward strand.
ACCGCCGCTGATTTTCGCGGTAAAAAACTTGCCACTCCACAGCTGGGCAACACCCAGGACATTGCAGCCCGGGCCTGGCTAATTAAAGGCGGGCTCAAGATTACCCAGCAGGGCGGGGACGCCTTTTTGATTCCGACCGCTAATCCCGACCAGCTAGATCTATTAAAGCGCGGTGAAATCGATGCGGTGTGGACCGTTGAACCGTGGGCCAGTAAGTTGGAAGTTGAAACGGGAGCGAAGATGCTGGTTGAAGATCGGGTTGGCCTGACAACGGTGCTGGCGGCTACCACAGATGTGATTGAAAAGGATCCCGCGCTGGTCAAGAAGATCGCGTCAGCCAATGCCGAGTTAACAGCTTGGATTAAGAGCCATCCTGCTGAAGCGAAGGCTTTAGTACAGGCAGAGTTAAAGGAGGAAACCACCAAGGCGCTTGACGCGGGGATTCTAGACAAAGCTTGGGCGCGGATTCAGTTTGACTCACAGATCGACCGGGCTGTCCTTAACAGCGCGGTAGCCGATGCACAGACTACCGGGTTCCTTCCCGCGGATCTTAACTTCGATAATTTATTGAGTACCCAGTGGTAGCAGTAGTGGAGAGCAGAGCGGAAGTTACCGGGACTGAGCTCTCCATTCGTAATGTTACGAAACAGTTCAACATCAAAGGAAAGAGTACTCCTGTTATTAAGGATATCTCTTTAGAGGTTAGGGCCGGCGAATTTGTTTGTATCGTGGGCCCCAGCGGCTGTGGAAAATCTACACTGCTGAATCTTGTAGCGGGGCTTGAGCACCCCGAGGAGGGTGCGATTTGGGAGGCGAAGGAGCAGATCCAAGGTCCTAGCCGCGATCGTCTTATGATGTTTCAAGACGCCGCACTTTTCCCCTGGCTCGATGTACTCGGAAACGTGATGTTCTCCCTGAAGCTTGCGCCGCAGATCCCCAAAGAGAAGCGCATTGAATTGGCTGTGCGCTATCTACGCATGGTAGGGCTGGGACGATTCCGGCGCTCATTCGTGCACGAACTTTCCGGCGGGATGAAGCAGCGCGTAGCGTTGGCACGGGCGCTAGCTGCGGATCCCAGCATTCTTCTAATGGATGAACCGTTCGCTGCATTAGATGCGATGACTCGAGAGCAGCTATACTTCGATCTGCAGCATATTTGGATGAGTCAGAAGAAGACCGTACTGCTCGTAACGCACAACATTCGGGAAGCGGTATGTCTTGGGGATCGGGTGGTATTGATGACCGGAAGCCCTGGGATCATTAAAGATCAGTTTGAGATCGATATGCCTAGACCACGCGATATAAATAGTGTGAGCTTGGCGCAAACCGCTACTAACATCACTCACGCGCTCAAAGGGGCGCCAGCGGTATTCCAGGGGATCTAGCCGCTATGAATATGCGCCGCATAACCGTCTCACTGTTGTTCTTCCTGGTGCTGTTGGGTGGTTGGGAGGCGCTTGTTAGGTTCGAAATTATCGACGAGTTCTTATTCCCTGCCCCTACCCAGATCCTGAGTTATCTGATAGGTGCGCTCAAAGATCGATCGCTGATCTTCGCCTCGGGCATTACACTTAAACGTTTGATGATGGGGTATGCGGTGGGGCTTATTTGCGGACTGCCGCTCGGAATGTTGTGTGCGCGCTTTAAAGCCCTCGATGATACGCTGGGGCTGCTGGCGCTAGGTTTTCAGACTTTGCCCAGCGTGTGTTGGGTACCGTTGGCGCTGCTCTGGTTCGGACAAAGCGAGGGGGCGATGCTATTCGTCGTTATCATGGGCTGTCTCTGGTCGGTGTTGCTGGCTGCGAAGCATGGCGTGGAGCATGTACCCCCTCTGTTTCACCGGGTCGCTAGCACCATGGGCTCCTCCGGGTTGCATCAGGCGCTCTTCGTAACTCTACCCGCAGCCCTGCCTGGAATTTTGGGTGGGATGAAGCAGGGCTGGGCCTTTGCTTGGCGCTCTCTAATGGCGGCGGAGATATATGTCACTATTCTCACCGGTTTTGGACTGGGTCACCTGCTTCATTACGGCCGTGAGTTGCATGCCATGGATCAGGTCTTCGGTGTAATGCTGGTGATTATGCTGTGTGGCTATCTGGTGGACCGTGTGGTTTTTTCGCCTGCTGAACGCTACCTCCATCGGCGCTGGGGAACGGCCGCTTGATTTTTTAAGCTAGGCTGTTGAAGATAACTGCACACCTTTTGGAGGAATTTAGATGAAATCAAAACTACTTCTGATCGCTGCAGCCTTCTTGCTTCCGGCTTCCGCGTTTGCGGCGCATTACGCCATCGACCCTGATCACAGCAACGTAACCTTTAAGGTCAGGCATCTGGCAATTTCTTCGGTCTCGGGGCGGTTTGCGGAATTTTCCGGCTCGTTTGATTACGATCCGGCAAAAATCGAACAGTCAAAGACTGAAGCGCTGATCAAGACTGTCAGTATCGATACCCGTCAGAAGAAGCGAGACGATCATTTGCGTAGCCCCGACTTCTTCGATGCAGCGCAGTTTCCGGAGATTAAATTTGTCAGCAAGGGCATTAAAAAGGCCACTGCGGAGGGTTTCGAACTAAGCGGCGATCTAACGATGCGGGGCGTAGTTAAGCCGGTCGTATTGAATGTGGAGTTTGGCGGCTTGGCCAAGGACCCCTTTGGAAATGAGCGCGCCGCTTTTACCGCAACGACAAAGCTTAATCGCAAGGATTGGGGAGTAAGCTGGAGTAAGGTGCTGGATAGCGGAGCGCTGGTAGTTGGCGACGAGGTTTCAGTTACCTTGGAGATCGAAGGGATTCAACAGACCGCGGGATAATACGCTGTCAGTCTTGATCTCGCCCCGCCTATTTTACAGTACTTATGAAATAGGCGGCGGCGCCCATTACTGCGCTAAAAAATAGGCAGTAAGGAATCCCTAAGACCATCAGGACGAACAGGAACAGATCCACCCGCGGCCGGATCACCGGCATTCCACCCCACAAGATCAATGCAAAAGCTGCCGCACCTCCTACTATTGCGAGCGCCACCAGCCACGAGCGCCTGGCCCGTAAGAAGTAAATCGTTGCAATCGAACACAGCAGCGCCAGCAGCTGTCCTAGCACCGGAATAAAGATAGCGGTCATGATCAAAAACGGAGTGGAGATCAGCGAAAACAAGAGCCAGCCGACGGCCTCTCTTCGTTCTGCGGGTGCGAGCAGAAAGCTGCATCGTTCTGGAGAAAATATCGCGGGTCCACTCATGCGGGCGTTATTGTAGTCCGGCTTTGCGCAGTTTGTAATGTTGAAAATGCAGCTCCGGATAGAGGGGCCTCAATTAAACGGATTGTTAGAACGGCAACCCTCTGTTAGTTTCAAAATGCTGTATTGTAAAAAGTTGATTGGTTCAGAGGCCCCTATGAAATTCGGTTTGCGACTAGCTATTAGTCTATGTGCTTTGCTTGGGTTAGCTCCGCTAGAACTCGCGGCCATAACGATCGATCACTTTAACGACAATCAGTTCGTTCAAACCCCGCCCTCCCCAACGCAGGGCACCCTTACCCCTGTAACTGCCCTTGGCGGGAGCCGGAAGATCCAAGCTAATAAGACCGTGGGTATTGGTCGGGTGAGCGGGGAGGTGTTCCTTGATACCTCGGTTTCTCCCAGTGTCGGCGCTTACTTTCATTCCCAGGACGCCGGCGTGAGCGGTGATACCACGCTGATTTATGATGGCACCGTGGGACCCAGTTTAGACGGCGATGGGCTCGGCGGAATAGATTTTACTCGCGATGGCGGGTCCGCTTTTCTGCTCAAGACTTTGAACTTCAATCCGCCCGATTCAGGCGGTGTTCAAGCTAAAATCACCGTCACAAAGGCTTCGAATCCGGCGACACAGGCAAGTGTAGTATTGGCCATTACCACCTCGGGCGATCTCCTATTTCCCTTTTCCGGGTTCTTAATCGGCGGAAACCCCGCTAATCCATTTCCTTTTGCTGAGGTCGGCTCGGTACAGCTTCAGATCATCGGAGGACCCGCAGCTGATCTGGCCATTGATTGGTTCGGCACTAATGGCCGCTGCGATCTGATTCCCCTATCCTCTACCCAGGTGATCGTGGATGAGTGCGGAGTGTGCGGCGGAGACAACTCCACCTGTAAAGACTGTCTCGGAATACCAAATGGCCCCGCCCTTCCCGGTACGGCCTGCCAAACCGGGGTCAATGGACCTCCCAACTGTTCGACGAGCAGCTGGCAGCAGGTCGGTATTGCCATCCCAATTCAATGTTCCTGTACGCCAGTGCCCCAGCCTGAGATCTGTGATGAGCTGGATAACAACTGTAACGGGCAGATCGATGAGGCCTTCCCACTCAAGGGACAGACCTGTGGTATCGGCAGCAACGGTTGCACGGCAGAAGGGACATATATCTGCAGCGAGAACGGCGGACTTTTCTGTACTGCCGAAAATCTGCAGCCCGAGGTGGACGAGTGCGAGAATTCACGTGGCTGTGATGGGGTTCCATATAGCGGGCTGGTTTACGATCAGTGTGAAGTATGCGGAGGAAACGGCACCTCTTGTTTAGACTGCGCCGGAACTCCGAATGGCATCGCCACAGTGGATAGCTGCGGGGTCTGCCAAGGAGATGGATCCACCTGTATTAGCTGTGATGAGAAGGAGAACACCGAGCACCAGGCAGCCCTAGATGGCACCGCCAAGGCGCAAGAGAAAGTGATCAAACTCGTACTTACCCGTATGCAACGAGAGTTTGGAAAGAAGCCAGGGCTGCTGCCGATGATTGAGGCTTGGAGAGACGAGACCCACCGTTTGCAGATTAGGAACTGGATCATCTCGTGGACCCTGCCGAACATTACGGTGCAGTGCGCCAATAAGACCCCGCAGTGTATCACCACCAGCAATGAGCCGTTGCTGACCGAGTATCGCAAGCATGCCAAAGAGCTCCGGGAGATGATGGACACGGTGTTGGCCAAATACCGGCAGCTTCTACGCAAGCGCAAGTTCGGGGGAAATTACGCCAAGATGGCTGAGAAGCTCTATCAACAAGGGCTGACCCTTGCTAATAGCTTCGCTCTTACGCAGGACGACTGTTGATACTAGCCCGCAAAGCTTTGGTCCTTGCGGGCATTTTGATCGTCGTCGGCAGTCCGCATAGTGCGCTCCCGCAAAGTAGTGCTTCTAGCCATGAAGTGCGTTGTCCGCCATTTATTGCAGAGCGTGCCGGGGGCCTATTCTATCCAAAAAGGAACTATGCCTGTTTCCCCAGCGCTCGCGCTGCACGCAAGGCCGGGCTAGCGGGCCCGGCACTGGCGCAGAGCCTTCCCGACTATACCGGTTGGTGGCGATTGGGATTTAAGAAGGTTAGCGATAGTTGTAGCGGCAACCTGTCGAGCGATCTCGCACGCACTACTATCTTCCTCGAGATACGCCAAGATTCGGCAGGGCTATATGGGACCCTCTGCCCCAATTCGGCGACCAACTACAGTGGAGTAGCGCCGCCATTGAAGCCGGTCGAAGCGCAGCGGCAGGGTTTTTCCGTGTCTACTCGTATTATTACCAGCGGAGACACGGACTGCGCGGGCGGGGATGCCGAGACCGTTAATACGGTAGAAGCGCGCAATTTCGATCAAAATTATCGGAATGCGCTAACGGCTAGGTTCATTTCAGTCAAGAGTTGTGTGGATCCCGGTCAGTCGAGCTTTCGGTGCGCACGGGTATACGAGGGGCAAGGGGGGCGCGAAACTCCTGACCATCGATTTTGGCCCGATGTCCCGACTCGATTAGAAGAGTTCAGTCCCGCTTGTCAAACCGCGCTTACCAAGTGCTCTGGCTGCCACGGCGAACTGCCCGGACCCTTGGGCTAAGGAATTGTTATGGCAGACTGGACTGCACGGTAATTTCGCGGTGGCAGCTTTCACAAACATCAGAGAAGTTCTGCGTATAGCGGCGTGCCATCACCCGGAAGGCAGCACCGCAGGCCGGGCAGGACCCCGCCCCCGAGAGAACCATTGCTGAAGAACCCGCCGGAATAAAAGCTGATACAACGGTAATTACTAGGAGGAGCGGTGTCACAATCAGATGCACGATCGGAATTAGGGCACTAGCGGCAGTAATCAGCAGCAGCAGCATCGTCCGTTTGAAGCGTTTCTTTAACAGATCGGCTGCCGATAGGAACTGCAGCGTTAGTACACCTGGAGAGGTTGAATTCGAGTAGGTAAGGGTAGCAGGAACTTCCATCAGATATTTTGCTGAAGGCTTTCAGCCTATTCCAATTATCGTGATACCACCAATTCAATTTACATGTGCTGGTTACAGAGCGCTGTGGCTACATAGCGCTCTGATCTACAACATGATCTGGCTTTGGCTGTTGGTATAAGATACGACTTATTAGACAGGTAGGAAACACATATGAAGATCATGATCATTGCAGGGAGTCATCGGGAGAACTCGGAATCGGAACGGGTGGCGAGATACATTGAAGGACTGCTTAAAGGGGATCAGATCGAGTCAGATCTCTTTTCGCTACAAGATAATCCGTTGCCGCTTTGGGAGGAGGGTGCGGTTAAGGGCGATCCCGATTGGAAAACGCTTTGGCAGCCAGTCAGCGCCAGAGCGCGCGCGGCTGAGGGATTCGTAATTGTTTCGCCTGAATGGAGCGGCATGGTGCCTGCCGGATTGAAAAATTTCTTTTTGTTGTGTAACGCCAATGAACTGGCCCATAAACCTGCGCTGATCGTTACCGTTTCGTCTGGGCTGGGTGGATCGTATCCGGTGAGCGAGCTCCGCACTTCCAGCTACAAGAATACCCGGATCTGCTACCTCCCCGATCATGTGATTGTGCGCAATTGTAATTTAATGCTGAAAGGCGATAGCCCGGCCAACGATCACGACGCCAGTCTGCGGAAACGCCTCGCATACTGCGCTAAACTGCTAGTTCAATACACCAAGGCGCTTGCGCTCGTTCGTGAGAGCGGTGTGATTGACCTTAAGAATTTCCCCTTCGGACTTTAGACAGATAGGCTACGCGCGGCTCTGTCATTGCTGTAGATGTTACATATTTCGAGGACAATAATTCTGTCATTGCGAACCCGAGCTTGGCGAGGGTGAAGCAAACCCTAACATTAGGTCGATGTAGGCTTTGTCTCTAGATAATAGTAAAAGTTTCCTACGAGCAGTAGGACTACGGCTTTTGGCTGGAAAATGTGCAGAAAATTCGCCTAACTTTTTCAGTCCAGAGACCATTACGACTTAATGTTAGGGTTTGCCCGCCTCCGCTCATGCTACGGCGTGACAGGCTTTCGCGCCGCTCGCAATGACAGATCAAAGCGCCGTTGCAGGACCGTAACGCCCGCGATGACACCTTTAAGCATTGCGGTATTAGTTTGCATGAGCGCAATCATGCAGAACCCCCCAGTTAGCGCCGTATAGTACCTCCAAATCGATGGAGGCATAATGAAGCACAAACAGTTTAGAATAACGACGATCTTTGCTCTAGGGCTGCTGGTAATAACACCAATGCTGAGCGGGTGCGCAGGTCATAAGACCACCACCGAAACGACTACTGAGGTGCGGCATGATCTGGACGCACCACCCTACGATGGCGGTACTACCGTTGAAACCACCAAGATCGAACAGGTGACAAAAGATGATAATCACAAAGGCTTCTTTGGCATCATCGGAGATATTTTAGCGCTGCCTTTTCGCGCGATCGGATCGATTCTTTAATCGGCTAAAAACTAAAGCACGTCCGCGAGTGTCGTACGTTCGAGCCGCTCAGCGACTACTACGCGGAGCTCTTTCAGCAGGCTAATCATCTTCTTCTCTTTGGCAATCGGGGTTGGTTCGTAAAAATACTTGCTGGCCGACCGGGTAGAGGCTAGGGGACCCTATGGGGCTGTGCGCTGACCTCAGTAGAGCCGATTCCTCAATTCTAGGCGCGGTAGTAGCGCGAGGACTTGGGGCTTATGATCCGCTGAGGCTGGGGCTGCGTACGGTGCACTCCGGTAATCTAACTGCCGCAGACGGAACCGTGCAGCGGGACATTTACACTCTGGGGGTGCTTAGAAGGGGAGATCTATGGGAGAGCACCGCGGTGCGGGAGCTGCGATCGCAGGCACAACGGATCGCTTCAACTGTGGCTCATCGCATTGAACTTGAGCCACAGGAAGTTGCTTCGGGTCGCGAGTTAAGGATGGCTGCTTCGATGTCGTAATGCCGTAGCGAGTTGCCCCTCAATGCGAAATGCCCCACAGCAGCGTGGGCTAGGGTGCGTAGGTTGACTTCGGGAGTTGGAAGGGACCAATTTTAGGTATTTTATTTCCAGAACTCCCACCAGCGCTTAGCACCGCCTAGCGCTGCAATTACTAATTCAGAGGTTTTATTGATATCGGACTGTGTCGGCCTTCCTCGATGGACCTCAAATTGAACCGAGCCTCCAGGGGGAAAAGTTCCCTGTTGAGCGGCCGCTGGATCAATCCCGTGTTTCCGGAGCAAGCTTTCCACTCGTGCGGGAAGATCAAGTTCCGCGCCATTCGGGCGCACCGTCACTTTCAAAATGGGGGTATCGCGCCCCCCAATAAATTCGCGCAGCGAACCATCGTCAACCACAATTGGTTCCGCTCGAAAGGGCGTACCCTCTTTTGCGAATGCGGTGGCCCCCATTCCGTACGGGACAGGAGATAGATTTTCAGTGCAAAGAAGATCGAACAACTCATCTCTGAAGTTCTTCACGGCCTCCGGCCTAGCAACAGCGCCACAACTGTTGGGTCCTGGAAAAGATTCGTTCATACGGCCACTCATACTTCAGCTCCTTCTCTAAGTCCCCGGGTGGGGGAGACAATGGTTGATGAGCCAATAGTTTTGCGCGGATCGAGATGCGAATCAACAGATCGCATAGGGCGGGGGCCACCGTACTGCGAACAGTGCCGCGAGCGGCAGCCACCGCGGCTGGTTCACCCGATGAGGTTTGAATTTTAATATCGTATTGAAAATATTGGTCCTTGAGGGGGAGGTTGTAGATCTCCGCCCTTTGAAACAATTAGGTTGGCAGCGCGAATAGTTGGCATAGACCAAGCGGGTGATGCAGTGGACCAATCATCACCGGTCTTACTTTTGCTGCGAGCCAAATACGCCCAATAAGATGCCGGTTGCATATCGGCGCAGGTTCAGCAATCTCGACTCGTCTGCGGATCTCGTAGTGTTGATACGGGTGCGTAGCACCATTTCCTGGAATTCACTTAGGGCCCCGGAGTCATCCTCTTGCAGCAGACGCACGACCTCGCTTGCTGCAGAGTTGGCTAATGCATGAAGCTGATCGCTTCGAGACATCCAATTCGCGACTCTTGTCGCCATCTTTCGTTCCATCTCTTCCGTCCCGCGGGCGGGGAATTGGCTATATGAACTCTTCAAGAATCCGATGAAAATCGATACAGAAGTTGAAGCTGCCTCGGATAGGTCTCTAGATACTGCTTGTAGCATGGCGATAAGCTCCCCAAATAGCGGGCCCAAGCTGCGAGGAGGCCTCTTTGACGGCAAAAGAGTAACGTAATCACGGGTATTAAGCTAGGACGTCGGCTGGCCGGTCTGGACATCAGGGCCCTTCATGAGTTCTCGTGAGCAAATGATATTTCTTTTCCTGAGTAATCTCGAACTCTTCATGATCAAATTCGATCCCGCAGTTCTTACCTGAGTTGTTTGGTAGGAGTCCTACTCCTTGCTGCGGGCTTAAATCAGCGATTGTGTCGGATTAGACACCTCCCGAGTTATCTGCTAGACTGAACTCAGGAAATAATTGTCCGACCCCAATCCAAGTCGATTACGCGTTCAAAGCGCGTCCAACACAGGGCAGATCGTAGCAAGGAATATCAGGTCGTTATTATTTTAGCTTTAATTAACTAAAAGGCCTGATCCTATGTCATTCGATCGTCTTGGGCTCGATCCCATTATATGTCGCGCTGTATCCGAAGCTGGGTATAAATCCCCAACCGCTATCCAACTTTCCGCCATTCCGGAGGTCTTAGCCGGCCGGGATCTGCTGGCTTCGGCGGATACCGGGACTGGGAAAACTGCGGCATTCATGTTGCCAGCATTGAATCGCTTGACGCGCCCAAGCCGCGGAACCGGCAAAGGGCCGCGTGTCCTGGTGTTAACTCCGACGCGCGAACTTGCTACCCAGATCACCAACGCAGCCCGCAAATATAGCCGCCATATGCAGCGCATTAGAACCGTAAGCATTTTGGGAGGCATGCCTTATGAACCGCAGCGCCGCGATCTTAGTCAGCATGTCGATATCATGGTGGCGACCCCTGGCCGTCTCCTCGATCATCACCGTGAGGGCCGGGTTGATTTCCGGCGGGTCGAATTGCTAGTGCTGGACGAAGCAGATCGAATGTTAGATATGGGGTTCTTTGAGGACGTGACGACGATCTCAAACGCGGCCTCTTCAGAGCGCCAAACTTTGTTGTTCAGCGCTACGTTAGGCAAACGCATCTTGTCGCTGGCGGACTCGGTCACTCGCGATGCTAAGCGCATCGAAATCGCGCGTTCAGCACAAACCAATGACAACGTCTCTCAGAGCGTGATCTGCGTTAACGATCAGAAGCATAAGTTTAAAGTGTTGTTGCACCTCTTGGAGCGCGGGGCTGAAGGACAGGTAATCGTATTCAATGCAACCAAGCGTGGCGCCGATCGGCTGAGCGATGAACTTTGCGATAGCGGAGTTTCGGCGATCGCGTTGCATGGCGATATGCGGCAGAACAAGCGCTTACAGGCGATCCGTAAGATCCGTGAGAACAAGTTCCGGGTGCTGGTTGCAACAGATGTCGCGGCTCGTGGCATCGATATCTGCTCAGTCGGTCTGGTCGTGAACTTCGATCTCCCACGGACCGCTGAAGATTATACGCATCGGATCGGACGCACAGGGCGCGCCGGTGCGCAGGGTGAGGCGGTGACCTTTATTGCACGGCAAGATCTGCGTGATTTCAAAGCGATCGAACGGACATTGGGCCATGCGATTGCAGCCAACAGCATTGAGGGCTTGGAGGCTGGATTTGATCCGAACGCTCGGGCAGAACGTCGACCCGATCGGAGTGGACGAAACGGCGGCGGGGGTCGGCGTCCGTTCCGTGCTGGGGGCGGTCGATTCAAAAGAGCGCGGCGCGGCTTTAAGCGCGCTTCGGCGCATTAAGCACTGCCCGCCTAGGGCTTGAATATCAGCGTAAATGGTTGCTAACCAGCCCTAGGGATTGCTCTGCCTACGCGGCACCGTACACCTTGCCTAATATCCAACATAATCGGGATAGCGCTAATAGTCATTTTGGTGACGGCGACACTAAATGTGCCCCAGTTCCTCTCAAAATCTTGCCCCAGCTCCGGCGCACTTTAGGGCGCCGGTCTCTGAGGTATTTATCAGTGTTGATCAACCAGAGCTTGAAACTCTAGCGGCACCCAAACCCGCTCGGGAATTGTTAAAATCGCTGGCCGAGGAGGTGAAGCTAGAATTGCGGAGAGGGCCGGAGAGCGAGCCAGGCTCAAAATCGGTGGCGGCGTTAAGAATATTGGCTAAGTGTGAGTGGAAGCCTACCGAGGAGCTCCTAATCGCTGCCAGTGAGGCGGCCTTTCGGGGAGGGAAAGGGGACCGGAAGATAATCCAGGCACTATCAGAGTTCGACAGTCCTAGAACGAGATTGCAGCTTAGCAAAATAGCCCAGGGGGATTTCTTCCGCACAGAAATTCTAGCGTTCCTGAACGATCCATATGAAGGCGCGCCCTTCAGCGACAAGCTAGCGGGGATTCTAAGGGCACCGTTTTCCTTGGCCGGATCTGTTTTGAGTGATTCGGAGGAAACTTATAGTAGTTCTAGCATGTCCGGACGAGGGGCACTGGGCGTGCTGACCATCGCCTTGGCTATCGTAGTGGTGGGAGAGCCGGTTGCTTGCTTGATTGCGGGATCCTGGGCATTGAAGCGCGCCATTTTCGATAACCCCAAACGCCCCGTTCATAACGATGCGATGCAAGAATTCGCCAAGTTGAAATTAGCCGAGCGCACGCAGCGGCCTGAGAATATAGGCTCTGAACATCCCGTGTAACGTCGCATAATTCACCCAGCTGTTCGTGTTGGGATCAAACTTTGCTCCTACCAGCCAATGGGTGGCATCCGCCTCTGCAGCTCCGTCTTTATGGGCTCCCACCGACCAGATGCGGCCAGCTGCCCGATTGACGGAAGTTATGATCTCAACGTGAGCGCCATTTGATCCCTGTGCTGCCCAGTCCAAAACCAGGAGATCTCCTGATTGAATCTGTTCCAGAGCCCTTACCCGGGCGAAGTATTGGCCGGCGCGTGGTAACGACTCCGCCTGCACATAGTGTTCGCTGCCATCGGACATGCGCCAGGTCGGCATGCGGTAGCCCGCATAGGTTAAGCTGTCGCCGACGAATTGATTGCACTTGTAACGGCCTCGTAGCCATTCCAATGGAGTGGACCCCGGGACACTGTTGCCGCTTAAGTGGGAATAGGGGCTGACCGGAGCGCCATTGAGACCGTAGCTCGACCCTCTTTGTGCCGCGAGTCTCAGCGCGATTTGCGCCAAATTCGAGGGGCTTGGGAAATTTAATGGCGATGGCACCTGGGTCGATCCTCGATTATCCTGCCCGAATTAGCAGTGCAATTCAGCTTGATGCCATTTGTTCGTCGATCTGCTTTAGTAGTTTCCTAAATGTTTGGAATCGCTCTCGCAATAATATCATGCTTCATACTGACCTGCGGCGATGCGGGCAAGAGACACTTAGCGGGGAGCACGCACCCTCTTTACGTGCCTTGGCTCACACTCGGATTCCTCTCGCTCAGCGGCACGATCTATTTTGGCGTAATGTATTCTGCCGCGGCGCATTTGCAGATAACGGATCTCAGAAGATTTCTATGGCTGGCTGGAGCAATGGCCGGATTTAGCTTTATCGCCGAGATCTTATTTATTCACGCTGTTAATGCGGGGGATTTTTCGCGTGTGATGCCGCTGGGCGCATTCACACCTATCGTCACGATGCTGTTGGCATGGCTGACCTTCGACGAAGCGCCGACTAAATTGGCTTTAGGGGGGGTGCTCCTATTGATTTTGGGGGCCTATGTACTTTATCTGCCGCAGGTGAATTCTCGTTCCTTGATCGCTCCACTCAAGCTTTTAGTGTCCGACACCTCGGCCCAATGCATGGGGTTGGTCACAATCTGCTTTGCCTTTATGGCCACTCTGCAAAAGCTGGGGGCCGAGCTAAGTTCCCCGATCTTTTTTATTTATTTTTCATCTCTTCTGGCCTATTTAGGATTTACGGTGATGATGATCGCGCGAGGGACGTGCTCCTTTCGCCCGCTAGAGGGAAGGAAGCTTGTAGCCCTGGCTACAGTGGCATCATGGACCGTGGGCTACGTAGGAATGTTCGTTTCCTTTAGCTATACTGTGGCTGTTTATGCTGCGGCGCTGAGCAAGTTGAATGTGCTGTTTGCGCTGGCTATCGGGCATTTTGCGTTCAAGGAAGATCGCGCTATGACTCGATTAGTGCCTGCGCTGCTCATGCTGCTGGGTGCTGCGCTGGTGATTGCGGGAGGGATGGGATGAATCAGCAATTGGAAATTGTTTTTGAACAGTTCAATAATGGTGAATTACGCGGTTCAGATCCCGTTGCGCGTCAGCGGCTGCTGGACGCTTTTTCGGAATTCCCCGTTCAATATCTGAGCTCCGATGGAGCCTTTCAATCCGAGTCTACGCATGCTGCCGGGATTGATAAGTTTGGCAGTTTGCTCAATCGTCGCGCCCCGAAATTGAAAGCCGATGGCAATCGGATCGTCCCGGGAGCGATGATCCGGGATGGCGTACATATCGGCAGACACAATATTTTTATGTTCCACGCTGCAGTTAATATCGCTGCATATATCGGCGACGATAACATGATCGATTCGCACGCCTCGGTGGGGAGCGCCGCGCAAATTGGGAATGGTAATAAGATTGGCTCGTTCGTGAGTCTCGAAGGTGTCTTAAGTCCAGCGAATGCTGAGCCGGTCATTATCGGAGACCATAATTTTCTAGGAAGCTTTGTTCGAATCGGCACCGGCATTGTCATGGGCAATCATAATTTCATCGGTTCAGGGGTGAACGTTTCGCTGGGGACTAAAATTCGGGATTGCCGCGCGGCCTCCTCCACTCGGGGCGGGTATGTGACCTTCCATGACTTGAATCGCAAGTTCGATCATGCGGTGCTGATGCTCAATAACGCTGTCAGAACCTTCGAAGGGGTAGAGGTGTTACCGGGAGAGTATCTGCTCTTTGAGAACTCCGAGGGCTTCATGGCCCGTTTTGAGGCCGACCCCAGAATTAAGGCGGCGCGTTAGTGCCGGCTTACAGCTTGGGTGCTAAGTAATTCCGGCTCTGCTTGCCAGTTTGAGTAGCGATCGCGCTCGAATTATATTGAATTGTCGCCCTGCTGCAGGGCCTGGATTAGTTTCTGCGATCGTAGAAATTATTCGAGGTACAACAAGCAATTAGGTTCCACGCACATTGCTCGGGCAATGTGCTCGCGCGGCCCTTAACAAGGAGGTGTTTATAGCGGAGCCATCTTGGACGTAACATAGCGCGAGCTGCGGGGGCAGTTGAACCGGTTGGTGAGACTGTCCCCGCAGACAAAACCCGCTATTTTGCTTTGCAAGCTGCACCGTTCTGACTGTTAAGCTGGTTGTGCCTCAATTTTTTGAGGCGGCCCAAAATATGAGGGAGAGTGCTCTTGCAGCTTATCCCGTTCGCTGCATGCTCCAATTTTCTTGACTTGTAAACTTATTGGCGTAAATTGATCGCGATGTTCCATGCCTTTTCCTACCGCTTTTTTTTCTATTTTGCGTCGTAACGACGCAGTAAATCCCCTTTCGTTCGAAAACTAGGCTGTTCTTTTTAAAATAACCAATAGTTTGGCCATTTTTGGTCAAAGGAAAATCGTATGATTTCAGTCGAAAAAAGAGTTCTTTTAGCAGTTAATGGTCTTCCACCCTCCAGGGTTTTGCTCGAACTACAACATGCTGCGCGTGATTCGGATGGACATTGTCATGATCCGTATTCTGTCGGATCGCGTGACATCACCACGGAAGAGGCAGCGACCCGAGTTGGACAGCTGGATCTCGATGGCTACCAGGGCGTGGTAAATGGCCGCTTGCTGTGTGTAGATCTTCGTCCTGATGAGAGTGGGCAGATCGATTTGACCGACTACTGCCGGCTTAACGGTCCGCAAAGCGGCATGGCTGTCATTCGAGCAGTACGAACTTTACTTGGCGTAGAGGAAGGAGCAGCGCTCTTACAGCCTCTAGTTGAGGATTAGGCGATTAACCCGTGGATCCCCGCACCTTCATGCAGAGCTGATTGAGCGTCGTCTCCATTGTGTCTGCCAGTTGATCGAGATTGGCGAGATTTTGGAAGCTTCCTACGATTACAGGCAGTGGCACCGCCGGAGAATGTTGATTGTAGCCATGCGCCAATGCCGCAAAAAATCGTTGTTGCTCCTCCACAGGCAGAGCGGCTCTGCCGACGAGTGCACCGGGATGAATCACTCCGCGGAGGTCCTGAAGCAGCCACTTGGTACGTTCGCCGAAATCGTAATTGATGCTCCAGGTAAGGAGGCGCTGATCTCTTAGCAACGAATTTAATTCAGTTCGTCGCTCAGGCGGCAGCAGTGGAGGGATCGGGTTCTCGTCGGGGCCGGTAGCGATAGCGCCAGCTGCTACACGCAGATTATGAACAGCCAGGCCGATTGCTGCTTTTTCGGTGTAATTCGGAGATCGAAAAGGCGGGATATGATATCCTTCCAGATCGCGTGCCAATGCTGCGCTAAAGAGAGCTGCAGGATCCCATGCGTGCAATGCCTCTGTCATGTTGCGTTTGGTGCTAAAGGTCACACGCGCGCTGGACCAGCTCGCGTGCATAGCTCGCCAGTTTCTTTCAAGAACGTGCTGGATATTGGAGGGAAACCAATGACGAGGAAGATTGTCGACTTGGTTAACGACCCTTTGAAACTGCTGCTGCAGCTCGAGATGCACCTTTTGAATGGCGGACTGAGAACAGAGATATCGAGCGCTGGATTCTTCCAGGTCGTTTACCAATATTGCCAATGATTCGCCCAGCCGCGTCGCAACGGCCGAGAGTTCCGACCCTGGCACTGTCTCGGAAATCTCGACCTCACTCCGTCCCGCCGATGGAAAGATAACTGATTGTGGACCCCTCTCAATTCTGGTTTCCATTTCGCGCTCTTACTTGCCTTTCCTCAGTTATGCCCCTTTTCGTGCTATCTGTAAGGAGGGAGCGTCCTAAGCGCATGGCAAGCGGCGCATGGTGCATCCCAACATTTCTTAAGTGCCAGGCAAGGAGGCTTCGGTTGGTTGAGCCACCGCGAATGTGGGTGTCTACCTCGACATGGGCTGACTACGACGATTAGCGATAGGCATGGAAGAGCTTCTTCGGCCTTCTATTGAATAAACCGCTCAATGATTTCACCTTCCGATAAATGTTCACGTTTGGCTAACTCGGTTAGTTTGGACGCCACCGATCTCTTAAGCCTAAAAGAACGCATCACCTTCTTTTCACTCAGCGGAACTACGCGCTTATCTTTTGGCTTAAATTCGGTCCACATTTTAAACATTTCATAGGTAAAACCTTGGTAACTTGGGCCAGTCGGCGCTTGCAATTTAAGTTGATCGACTATCTCGGTAAGCTGTTTTGGGAGTTTGTTGACATTGATAGCTGTCTTTGGAAAATGAATCACTACTGCAGGTAGTAATTCTAATACCCGCGGCTCAACGTTCTCGCCAACCCAGAGAGCATCAACGACATTGAACTTTATTGATGGGCGGGCAGGAATCCAATCGACAAGCAATAAACCCTTAGCTTTTAAGAACCCCAAGACTCTAGTTGCGCGGGGATCCTTGCTGCGTTTTTCATGTAATTGAGCAAGTTCTTTCGCTTTGTCAATAATATCTTGATCGCGCATACGAGTTTATTTCAAAAACAGATTTATATTGCCGCCATTTTGCCTAATGCACCTGATTAGAGGGGAGCCGTATATCCCAATTGCTTGCTGAATTAAAAATCGATTCTTGTGGGGTGCCTTCACCGCTTTACTGACAAGCGCAAACAAAGGTTCAATTGCTTCTATTCTTAGGTTGCTTGATTCGTACAGTAAAATAAACTTAGAATTTGGCGGGATCCAAATCTCTTCGCTATGTTCGTCATAAACGAACCCGAGTCCGAGGAGTACTTCTTTAATTGCGGTTCGTGCCGACCAATCACACTTAAGCAATGCATCCACATCAACAGTATTTGCCAGCTGAAGTTTAGAATTAACTTCTGGGTTGACGATTAACGAAAACTGACCCAACAACGAGATCTCGGCCAGACTCAAGGACAACAAACCGTCTTTGAGTCTTTCCTGATTCAGGACGGTAAGCTTTGCCTCAATTTGCTGCGCAAGTTTCCCAAGTAGCTCGTTCATATATACAGTATAACATTATATATAGGTAATGCAATACAATATTATCATATTGATAACAGTGAATATAATAACTTATCCGGGGTCGGCTTTCGCCCCCAACATTTTTCAAGCACCAACATTTCTTAAGTTTCAGTTGGGAGGGTGAATGTTCATAAATCCTATAAATTTTGGGTGATTAGGCACCTAGAACGCATAGCCGTTTGAGAAAAAAGCTTGGTGCACTCGGGGGGTCAGAGCCGCGGCGCAACGGATGCCGGAAGCGGGGGTAGAAATATGAGGTGGCCGCTGTCTACGCCCTACGAACAGGTCGATGCGTGCCCGACTCCGCTGCTAAGCTCGCTGACAAAGGAACAGGTCACGGTCCCGCCACTGGCTGTGCCTGCGTGAAGGGCCGCGTCAATTTGAATTTGATTAACGATGATTGTTGCAGAGGCACCGTTGGCGTAGAGGGCGTAGCTGCCTCCTCCATTCAGGGTGGAATGCGTAAATTGTATGCGACTATTCGAGGCGTAGATGCCCACCCCGTCGGTGTCAATGGTGGCGCCACTAATGTAAGTAGTGAGGGTAGATCCCGAAGTTAGAATCGCATTACCGTTTCCGCCGATAATCCGGAAAGAAGTCCCCTCAACTCGAGCTACCTTCGTAGAGCCGCTTCCCGAGAAATAGGCCCCATAGTCAATCGTGGCATTTCCGACTCGGACGGCCGAGTGTCGAAGCAGTACGTCGGCATTGGTGGCGTAGAGCCCGTAGTGACCGGTGCCGGTCGCCCCTGTTACGTCCAAGTAAACGTGGTCCAGGAATGTAGTGAAAGTGGATGGATCTGCCGTGTCAGAGGCGCTTATATTTGAGGCACAGATGGCAGTCGCGTGGTTGGTAGTGGCTGCATTCCTGATTCCCAGATAGGAGAGGGATGCGCCCGAGGATAGATTGAGAAGGCATCCAGAGGCAACCGATCCGGCGCTGATTGAGCCTTCGAGAGTAGTGGCATACATCCCGGCGCCCCGAACGTGGACGCCGCTCGGTATCGTCAGCGCAGAATCCACGGCAAAGCTGCCGGGACCGACAATCACCAGGTAAGGATTGTCCTCCGCAGCATCACTGATGGCGGCGATCGCGGTTGCAAGCGAGCTGTAATCGCCTCCAGAAACTGAGACGCGGATCACATGGTCATCGCGCGTCTCGGTTTCGAGATCAGAGACTCTGGTGGTAACGGTGCTCAGATCGGAAGCGCTGCTGAAATCGGCGCTGGAATGTCCATCGAGTGTGTCTGCATCGAGTCCACTGCCCGAGCCGTCTACTCCGGAAATATCACTGAGTAGGGCGCTCGCGGCAGGGCGGTATACTTCCTGGTATTTCGCGGGACAGGTGGATGTCGATGTGGTGAAGGAGTTTGAGATCTTCACCTTTCCATTGGACAGCTTAACCGTCCTCTTAGCACAGAGCGCACTTTCCGCGTGAACAGATGACGCGATGCAGAGGACTATCAGAGATAGCGGAAGAAAAATTGCAGCAATCGATTTAGATCTCATATTTAGTTTCCGGCCAGGTCGCAAACAGCAAGGCGGAACCTGGATATTTATGGGTAACAATGGAGCGCCCTTTGGCGTTAAGATCGGAGCTCTGAGCAATCCGCTTGAGCACTTGAATGTGAACGGTGTGCTAGTCGGCAAGGCCGAACCTGAGAGTTTGATTCAAGTTTCGGGCCAGTAATTTCGCCATATTCCCTGCCTTTCACCCCGCATGTGAGGCGTTGTTTCTGACAGTCGCGTCAACTGGACGCATAAAAGGATAGGTAATCCGGAGAAGAAGAAGATGGTTACACAAGCAAGCGCCCACCAGAGGCAGCCAGGCGATGGGGCTACCCCATGGATCTCGGCTCACCAGCCGGAGGGCAATACGCTACATGACCTGACTGCCGAGGCGATTACCTCACCGCCCGAAGCAATCATGCACAAGCTCAGCATTGAGGAGCGCATGAAAAACTATCAGAGTGGGGTCGATGCGGCCTTAGCGAGAATCGATCGGGCTTCCAGCCTCTATACCAGAAATTTCTTGATCGCCGCGGGTGCGCTATTGGCTGCATCAGTAGGTGGTTGTTTTGCAGCCAATGCGCTGGAGTCGACCGGCACGGCTATCGCGGGATTTTTTGGAATTTGCGGTGCGATTGGCCTGTTTTTTACCGGCGCCTGCACCGCGAACCATAGACAGAGCCCAGAAAATACTTTACTGAGTTTGATCTCTAACTTTAGGGAGCTACGATCTGATGCTCCTGGGCAGTTGTTGCAGGTCTCGGGGATGTCACTTGCAGAGATGGGAATCTTGGTGGAATCCATGGCCAATCCTATTCGACGGGGAGACAGTGGGACCATCAAACTCAGTACCGATATGGCGGTCAACACGCTTCAAGAGATTGGCGAATTCATGCTGAAACACCGCTCGGAACTGGAATCAATGGGCACTTCCGTTCCTCCGGCTCAGTGGTTTGCGGCAAAATTCCGTGATTTGGCGAAGAGCCAGCAGATGTCGAAGGAGACAGCTTCGTTCGCCGGCAAAGCTTACAAATACTTTACGGAGTTCAAAGAAGCGAGCGTAGAGAGCTGAGCTGCTACGAGATACAGAGGACGCGCATCTCTTTTAGATTATCGACGATTTTTCCAACACCGCGTACGACGCAGCTCAACGGGTCTTTAGCTCGGTGGAACTGAATTCCCGTTTCCCGATTCAACCGTTCACTAAGCCCTTTAAGCAGGGCCCCGCCTCCGGCTAAGTACACACCTCGGGCGATGATATCATGGGCTACCTCGGCGCTGGTCTGCTCAAGGGCGGTTACTACAGAGGAGATAATTGCTGAGATCGGCTCATTTAGTGCCTCCCGAACCAGCTCGTCAGAAATCTCGATTTGATGCGGCATCCCGGTGGCGAGCTCGCGCCCGCAAGAGGTAATACTGCGGGCCTTGCCGAATGGCAGCGCTGAACCGATCACCAGCTTAATGCGCTCGGCTTCAAAGATCCCGATCTGGAGTCCAAAATGCCGCTTCACTTCGCGCTGGATGGCTTCATCCATTTCATCGCCTGCAACTCGAATGGAGTGCGAATATAGGGTGCCGTTTAAGCTAATAATTGCGACCTCGGTCGTGCCTCCGCCGATATCCACGACCATGTTTCCCACTGGCTTCTCGACCGGCAGGTCGGCGCCCAATGCCGCCGCCATGGGTTCTTCGACTAACATCACCTCGCGCACCCCTGAGGCTAGAGCAGCATCGATCACCGCACGTTTCTCAACCTGAGTGATGCCGGAGGGGACCCCGATCACTATTCTGGGTTTATGAACCGACCTCGATCGACGGGCCTGCCGCAGCATGAAGTCGATCATCAAGGAGGTCATATCAAAGTCGGCAATCACGCCGTCCTTCATCGGCCTGATGCAGCGCACGGCGCGGGAGGTCTTGCCGAACATACGTTTAGCAGCGTTTCCCACGGCGACCGCTTTGCCGCTCTCTTCATCGACCGCCACCACGGAAGGTTCATTCAGGATGATGCCGCGATTGCGCACGTATACGAGGGTATTGGCGGTTCCCAAGTCCATGGCCATGTCATGCGACCACAGCGAACCCAGAAAACCCATCAACCCTCTGCCGGAGGGCCGCGGAAGCTCCAGCGCCGAAGGAACGGAGAGACTAAGCTCGGCGGAACTCATACAACTCTCCCTGTTTAAGCTGGGAACTTTCGAGGACCGCGGTGTCGGCGATTAATCGCTCCAAGGTTGATGATTTGTAACGGCGATCGCGCATGCTGCGGCGTGAATAGAGGAATTGCGGCTGCGCGCGACCCACGCAAACGCGTGAGCAGGCCGCCGAAATTCGATTTTCATAGAAGGAGCTGGTCATAGTGTCGAGGCTAGCGAGCAAGTCGCCATTCGCCAGGGTGAGGAGCGGGCAGCCTGGGGGCAAGGACTGTTTCACCAGGCGATGCATCTGCTCTACCAGTTTTAAGCATTCGCCGGTGCCGAGCTCGATCTCAAGCTCTTCAAAATTCTTGAGCTTGATCCGCAGCACTTCAAGTGAGTCGCGTCCGATCGTCTCCACGAGTTTGATCGTCTCCGACAAAAAGTGTGACCAGGTCTCGGCGTTGCGAGTAACTGGAGCTCCGCGAGCATGCAATCGGAGCAGATTGGAAACCTCGAGCGAAAGATCTTCAAGCAATTTCCCCTGCAGTTTGGAAAATGCAAAGGCCTTGCGGCTGTCGCATGCTATTACACCGGACATCGCAGTCGCATCTTGCGTCACATCTCCCCGCATTGGCAGAGCCACTGGAATGCCGATAAAGCTCTTGAGCTGCTGATCATGGGTGTAGATTCCGAGTGTGCGGCTGTCCCTCTCGAAAGGAGAGACGTGAATTGAACGGCGATGTTTTGCGACCCAGCCGATTAATCCGGTGCTAACCGCCAAACGGCAATTAGGCAGCAGTTCTCGGCTCAGCGAGTGCAGCCCGGCCAATCCGAGATAGCTCTCCGCGGAGGAAGCCGTTCTGCCTAGCGCGGTTGCTTGGCCTTCTAAATATTCTTCCGGCAAAAAAATGAAGCAGCTATGCGCATCCGAAATGTTTGCACCAAAACGCGCCAATCGGCAGAGATCCCGTTTCATGCCGCTTTCAAATCCGGCACCTGCATGCATCGGTGGAGCTGAGCTGCTGATATTCCGGCTGGCTGAACTCCGCGCTTGAAGATCATCAAACGCACTATGCTCTATGGGACTGTTCTCTATGGGACTGCTCTCTAGGGGATTTTTCACCACAACGAAATTCCTTGCCCAGCAAAGTCGTGGACTTCCGAGCGACAAATGGATCTATGCGCTATAAATCCGCGAAATTAAAGGTAACAGACGAGGCTGTCTTGGACAATCTGCAAAATTGCAGGAGCTGCGGATCAGGTCACTTCTTCGGCTGGTTCGCCAGCGGAGTTGTCATCCTCGAGGGAGCTGGCCGGCTCCGGAATGGGAATATGGCCGTGCTGCACAGTAGTGCGCTGTTCCCGACTGGATTCAAACTCAAACTCGTATTCGTCGGCCCTCAAGCGGCCGTCTGCCAGGACAAAAATCTTGGCGCCATAGTGGGTTTCAAGCTCATTTAGGTCGCGTTTCTTGCTATTCAGGAGAAAAAGCGCAGCGCCGGGTGCTAAACGTGCCTTGACCAGGCTGACGTGCCCAACAATGATCCCCGATTGGATCTTACGCAGGGCTTCCAAAGCTACCAGCTCCGGATTACGGATCCTCCCCGTTCCCTGACATTCAGAACAATCCAGATGGCTCTGGCTGGTTAAGGCGCCCCGCAGCCTTTGCCGGGACATCTCTAGCAGACCGAACTTGGAAAGCCTGCCGATCTCGATCCGGGCCTTATCGGTCTTGATCGCTTCTCTCAGACGGCGCTCTACCCCCGCTTTGTGGCGTCGGTCGGTCATATCGATGAAATCCACCACGATCAGTCCGCCCAAATCGCGCAACTTTAGCTGTCTAGCGATCTCGTCGGCCGCTTCGAGGTTGGTCTTGTAGGCTGTTTCTTCGATACTGCCCTCATTGGTAGCCTTTCCAGAGTTAACATCTATAGCTACGAGCGCTTCCAGCGAGTCAATCACTATGGCGCCGCCCGATCGAAGCTTAACCTCAGGCTTGAAGGTCTCAAGAACCTGTTCCTCGATCCGGTGATGCGCCAAGAGCGGCTGCTTGTCCTTGTAAAGTACAACGCGCGAACGATATCGCGGCATTACCTCATCCACGAAGGCGCGCACACGCTTAAATGTCTCGACGTCATCGATCAAGATCTCGCGGATCTCAGGGGTAAAATAGTCGCGGATGACGCGGGTGGCTAAGTCACTCTCTTTATAAAGCAGCGCTGGGCAGCTGGCGTTCTGCGAATCATTGGTGATCCGCTCCCACAGCTTTAGCTGCAAGGAGAGGTCCCGTCCTAAGTCACTGAGTGAACGATCCAGCCCGGCGGTACGTATGATCATGCCGACCCCGGCGGGCATCTCCAGCTCCTGAGCCAGCTTCTTTAGCCGTTTGCGCTGCTCGGAATCACTAATTTTTCGCGAAATTCCGCCGCGTTCGCTGCCTGGCATAACCACCAGGTAACGTCCCGGAAGCGAAAGGTAGGTTGTCAGGGTCGCGCCCTTAAGGTCACGCTCCTCCTTGACTACCTGTACTACCAGCTCCTGACCGGGCTCCAAGACATCCTGGATCCGGACCCGATAGCCACGCCCCGTCTCTCGCGAGCTAGAGCGGAAATAGGCGGGGTGTACGTCGTTAATCTGGAGAAAGCCGTTACGCTGGGTCCCGATATCGAGAAAGGCCGCCTGAAGACTAGGCTCGATTCTGGAAATTCGAGCCTTATAAATATTCCCTTTTAGTTTGCGCCCGAGATCGGATTCGATCTCAAGTTCAACCAAACTGGAACCTTCGGTAATTGCGATCCTGATCTCTTCCGGATGGACCGCATTGATGAGCATGCGCCGATCCATAAAACTCGTCCTGCATTTGGGATCAGACGATTGCCAGCTCGAGCATCACCGGTCGACCGATCTACGGTCTCCCGATTAGTACGCAGCATTGTTCCCGAAACTCGGGCGGCTGCAGAGCAATGTTCCAAGGCTTGAAAAATCATCGAGCTAAGCGAAATAGAAATCTGATCCGGTTAAGGTTAAAAAGAAAAAACTCTCAAAGAAAAATCTATGCAATTCTACTCATTAGAATTTTTCGCCGTAGGTTTCTTGGAAGTACCGTCTGGACCGGCGGGGCCGAACCAGACATCAAGTGTACTCGTCCCAAGATTCCAGGGCTATCCGGACACCAATTGGCTGTCCGGAACCTGTGGAGTATACCTATAGATATAGGAGGACAGAAGGGCCATCAAGTTTTCAGAAATAAAAGACGTTAATCCATTGAAATAACTTGCGGGAATCCTATCTGCCCCGAAAAACTAACGATTTACCCTATCGGTGTTCTATTATGAGACTAGTTGTTTTACGTGGTTCAGGCCAGGGAAAGGCTTTTCAGTTGGAGCAGGGTAGCAATCTGATCGGTCGCTGGGATCCCGACAGCGGGGCCTTCCCCGAGATCGACCTGGAGGAGGAAGACCCGGAAGCTAAGGTCTCCCGCAAACATGCGGTGATCGAATGTACGGGTGAAATGGTTACGATTGAGGACCTGGGGAGCAGAAATGGTACCTATCTAAATCGCGACCAAAAGCTCGAACCCGGTAGGCAGTACGACCTGAAAGTTGGCGACGAGCTGATTGTAGGCAAGACTTTCTTGCGGTTCGAAAATTAGCTTCCGGTCTGCAGCTATTTTATTTTAATAGCGTTTCGATGTGATTGACCAAAACCGCAGGTTTGCACGGTTTGGTGAGCACTAAATTACATCCTGCATCCAGGGCTTCCTGATGAACCTCGGGGTCATCGAGCGCCGTGAACGCAACTATCGGCAGCTTCAGCCCTTTGGCTCTAATTTGCCGGACGCACTCTTGCCCATTCATCTTAGGCATCATCAGGTCGATCAGAATTATATCGGGACCGACTTCCTCAACGCACTGCAATGCTGAAATGCCGTCGGTGCGACGGACAACCTCAAAACCTTTATCTTCGAAAAGATAGTCAACGATATCGAGCGCCGTGAGGTCGTCGTCAATAATTAGTATTTTTTTATTATCCATCTACGCCGATACGTTTTGCTAAAATTTAGACCACTTCTACTTATATCCTATTACTTGATGCGCGGGCGCGTGGGAAAGATCCAGCGGTAAATTCAGTAACGGCGCGAAACGAAGTTTTAACCACGAGCGCGCTTGGTATAAGCAAAATCCTGTTTAAATCTACAGATTTCCGGATCTTATTAACAACACCGTGTCTCCTATATACAGTACAGCCCAAATGGGCTTTTTAGATACTAAGCTCCGGTTGCCAGGAATTGAGTGCTGAAGTCGTTGTCGAAGTAAGATTGCGGCGCCCCGCCTCATTCCGCGCTATGAGTCCTGCGGTTGTAACATAATCCGGGAAGCGCTTTAGTATCGCATTCCGAACTGTATTTTCAGTTTGGTCATAAAACATGTTCGCACTTGAAATAGATTTTCGCGACGGCATCTCCGATCCGGAGACCATCTTCGTGCGCCGCCCGCACGCGCTGGTTGGCGCTTCCGACTACGCGCATGTCGTGGTGGAGGACATGAAAGAGTTGGGATATCAAATCCGCTTAACTCGCGACCTGGGGCGCAGCTTTCGTTGTCGTTTAGTCTCAAACGAACCGGTCGAGGCCGCGGCTCATCTTGAAGGGCTGTATGAGGGAGAGGCGCTGCTGGATACGGGCAGCGTAAAGCTCCGCATCACAGCGCTTGATACAGATTTGGTGTTCAAGGACGGCGAAACCCCGGATAGTGCAGGCGCAAGGATTCTACGGCAGGCTTGTGCTGCAGGTAGTCCAACCTTTCCAGCATTGGTGGTGGCCGGAAGCTTTCCGCTCGTGATCTCTTTTTCCGAAGAGCAGCCGCTTTACCTCGGGCGCTCCAAGCAGTGCGTAGTGCGCTTTGATTCCTCCGAGATCTCCGCGCGGCATGCGCGGATGGGATTTGAAAACGGTAAATTCTGGATCGAGGATTTGGGTTCCACGAACGGGACCTTTGTAAATCAGCAGCAGGTATCCGGAAGAGTTAATGTCGAACCTGGAGCTCCGGTAACTCTGGGACGTGAGATCTCAATTGCGGGTGTGACTTCTCCGCAGGAGCTGGCGCAAGCGCTGCACGCAGAGGAGCCGCGCATCGATCGCAATGCGCCGCTGGCGAATAGATTTCCCGTGTTGATTTCCACCTCCGAAGTCGCCCGGCCAGCTCGAATGGTTTTAAGTGCCGGCGCAACGGTGACGATCGGGCGGGACCCATCCAGCGATATGTGGATTGGGGCTCCGCATGTATCGCGCAAGCACTGTGCGGTGTTCTTGCATGATAACGGTACACTATCGGTCACCGACCACAGTACCAATGGGACCGCCTATACAGGCGGGGTCCTAAAACGTGGCAGCTCGATTCAGGTACGGGAAAGGCCGGAAATCCTCGATTTGGGCAGCGGAGTGACGGTGGCGGTCTGTTTAAACGAGGAACAGGAGCGCGTCTTTATCGCTGCGCATGGCTCGCCGCTGGCTTTTGGCGAACCTGAAAGAGACCTGCCCAAGCGGGAAAGCCCTGTCATCGCTCATGGCACCCGCTTTTCCGGAGAAGATACGATCTGGAATACCCAACAGATGCGGGCGCATATGGAGCGCAGCTTCGTGGTATGGCTGCTGGAATACTTCAGATCGTGCGGGTTTTTCGGACGGGCCGCTTTGTTTTGTCTCGTGTTCGCCTTTATAATGGTTTTGGCTTTTATTGTATTGATTTTGGGACGCGTTTTCCTGTAGCAGAAGGCTGCGCGCGGACCGCGTGAATTTTTGGTTTTTGCAGTTTTTGGTTTTCAGATAGTAACGGGAGAGAGTCATGGCAACTGACAGTACTGAATTGACCTTCGTTCGATGCCCTTCATGCCGCAGCTTAGTGCCGGCTTCTCAGACACGCTGCCGGATGTGCGGTGCATCGCTGGATGCTGGAACCCAGCAGGGTGGCGATGATGCCGCGCGGAAGTCGGGACGAGTCAAGCAGCGTACTATGTCGCAGCCGCAAAGCGACTTAAATTCGGCTGCCGATCAGCTGCGCAAAGAGCATAAGAGCTCCGGTATGGAAGAGCTTCCGGATAGTGGCGATGAGATCTCAGTCGATGATCCGTTGAGCGGATATGTCGAAGAAGTCGAGAGCGCCGAAACGGATGCGCCGGCTGAAGCCCCGGCGGCAAAGAGCGCTAATGGTGGCGGGTATGCATCGCATGAACGGCCTAAAGAGGCTTCGCCGATGCCTCCCAAGCCGCGCGATGAGCAGAAACCGAAAGTATTCGCTGAGAGCGGTAGAAAGCAGAGTGGCGGTTTGTCCTTCAATAAGGAGCGATCCGAGCCGCCGGTTGCACGCAATTTGGCTTCCGCTGCCGAGTCTGACGATGCTTGGAGCAGTGTCAATGAAGAATTACCGGTTGAAGAACCGGTGCGTGAGCCGCGTGCTTCACGTGAAAAGGAACAGCGCCACACACCGCCGTCAGCTGCGCCAGCTCGCGAAGGAGCTAAGAAGGCTGAGCAGCGCCCCGGCCGGCTCTTTGGGTGGCTGGTAAGCTATGCCAATCCGGATGGAAGCGCCTTAGAGCTGCGCGAAGGGAAGTTCTTCGTCACAGCCGGCAGCCTCAAGCCTAGTGATATGATCATTCAAGACCCTAGCATTTCGACTCCGCACGCTTTGGTCAACATCAGCGCGGCGCAGGGATTCGCAGTGCAGGACCTGATGAGCGATCGCGGTGTCTGGATTAGGCGTCGTGAAGGCGACACCTACCAGCGTGAGGAGAGTCTGCAGGTTAAGCATGGCGACTGGCTGCGGTTTGGTGATGTTGAGTACCTGGTGACTTTGATCGCACACGTCGGCGCGAAGTAAGAACGTGTGCCGAGGGGGCCCAAATGCTAAGCTTTGGGCTGCCCCTGACAATGCTCGGGTGGCCGGACGCTTGCGGTTGCGGCACCGGAAAATCTCTAGGAAAGAGAACGTCCTGGAACTGAAATGGGTTATCGAACTAGGTTAAGCGCATTCAAGGCACTTCGCATCGGCGTCTTAGTCGGCGTTTTGCTGCTGATTTCGGGATGCAATACCTCCGTAGTGCTGAATGACCTCTCGCAGTCAGAAGCCTTGGAAGTCATAGCGGCGCTCAATGCCACCGGCATTAGCGCCTATTCAGCGGAAGATTCGGGCGCCCGGGGAAAATTTAGTGTGACCGTTGATTCAGCCCGCTATTCCGAAGCGGTCGCAATCATCAATGACAAACGGCTGCCGCGCCGCAGCGAATTTCGCAAGATGATTGAACCCAAAGGGCTGCTGCCGAATTCCCGCGAGCTTGAAGCGTTGCGGGTGGATAAGGCGCGCGCGATCGAACTTAAAGAACTTCTCGAGAATCATCCTGATATTGCCTCTGCCGAAGTCACGGTTCGTCAAAAATTTCTGGCTGAGGATGAAGCCCCCTCAGTTGGAGCTATGGTCGTAACGCGGTCCGGCTCGACGCTATCCACTGATCAGCTGCGCACGATGATCCAAAGTTTCGTGCCCGGTATTAATCCTGAGCGGGTGGTCGTGGTTGCACACGCGCTGGATTCTTCAGGCAATGTGTTCAAGGCCGAAGGAATCCTGAATGATAATCAGAAACTTATCCATGTGCCGCTAGCGGGCTTCCTGCTGGGTTGGCGTGTGGCTGAAGCCGATCAGAATGGATTGGCGATTACGATTGTGGCCTTCGTCCTGGCGGTAGGAATTCTAGGGGCAATTTTGGGTTACTCCTACGGTTCATTCAAACGTTCGGAAGATGCTTTAAATGATGCACTCCCGGAACCCGCAATTCGGGCGGGGCGCTTTGAACGACCGGTTAAGACTTTACCGGAGGAATAAATGGATTTGCAGCGTTTTCGAGCTCTATCAGAGAAAGATCGCGCCTTAGTGGCCGTGGCTGTATTAATGGATGGCCGCGATGCGGGTGTGTATTTGGAGAATGATGCTCAGAGCGGTGCGGTGTTAAAGCGGGCGGCGGATGACTTGGCAGCACAAGAACTCGAGCTGCGAATGACCTACGCTGCTACGCAGTTGCGGGCAGCGCTGAAGGAGGGGTAGGTGGATAGCCCCGAGCGGCGTGAGGAGATTGCGGCATATATCGATAAGGTCAATGCGGAGCTGGCGAAGCGCCGCAAGCGGGTGCTGGAGCTGGAGAAGGAATTAAGTGATTTGCAGATGCAGGTAGAAGAGGCTGGTACAAAGATCAGAAGAGGGGTGGGGGATGCGGCCGTTGCCGCCGCTTCAGCCAGCTTTATGGCCTCCGTCGGCAAACGCCGTAAATTATTGGATGAGCAGTTAGGGGAGGCGCGCAGCGATGTACAACGAGCCGAGGATCGGCTTAGGACCGCCACCCAGGAAATGGATCAATTGAATTAGGGAGCAACTTAGCCGTGAAGGCCCAAGCAGGAACGGACAGCGATATTTCAGTGGTACCTTGGGAGCCCGAGAAGACTCTTGAGAAGATGGCGCTGCTGCAGGCCAGGCTGTCGCGGGGGTTTTTGCGCTCTGACCCTTCGAAATGGTTCCCGGGATTTGCGATGCAGTGGATTCCGCTTACCAGCGCCTTCGGTGTTGAGCTGCAGATACGAACTGTCGAGCCGGTGCTGGCCGCACCCCGCGGTTTGAGCGGCTACGTTGGTGCAGTGGACGATGAGCCGATTGCAGTGGGGATGGAAGATCGAGATGCGCGGCTGTTGACGGCAGCTTTCTGTAGTGGCGCACTGGCGGGAGCTCAGGGGGTCCTGCGGGAATATTTGGCGCGCCGCTTCATAACCAGCATGGCTTTATCATGGAGCGGTCCCGAGTCTTCGGTGGTGACCTTTGATCGCAGCATGAATATGTCGCATATGCGCGAGTCGGCAGCGATTCGGATGGAACTCTTGGTCAATGATCAGGCCTGCAATCTATGGGTCTTGATGGGGAAATTTTTGGTTGAACGTTTGGACGCATTGTGGCGCAAACAGGTGCGTTCCACTGCGCGCCAGGAGTCCGGTGCAGCGCGCGAACTAGCTCTAGAGGTTACACAGTTAGCTGTGCCGCCTTCGCTTCTAGCGGAGTACATGAAGCCTCGGGCAATCATCGATCTCGAGACGATCGTCTCAGACCGGGTCTTGCTCCGCGAAGGCGGCAAGCCGCTTTCCTATGCGCGGTTGGTGAACATCGAGGGTCGCTACGGCATCTCCTTGCTAGACGAGCCGGTAGCCAACCCTAGACTGCCCGACGGTACTACCAGACTAGCTGTCGAGCTGGGGCGCATTGCGGTCGATGGCAATCAATCAGCGGAATTTCTTCAGAATGGCGCAATCTGGGAGACCGGTCTGAAACTGGGTCCCGCGGCCAACATGGTAATAAACGATGAAAAGGTCGGCTCTGCCGAGCTGATGATCTTTGAGGGGCGCTTTGCGCTGCGGGTAACCTAGTTCTCGGTCGAGCGCTTTGAATCAATCTGCATTTGTCAGCCACACCCCTTAAGTGGGTAGCCTCAAAAGTTGCGATTGCTTATAGTTGAAGCATGGATGGCTTTCTGCAGTCGCTGCTGGCAATTTTAGTCTTCACCGGCTTTGTTAAGATCTTCACAGCTCTGTGTATTGCGCGCTACGGTCTGGGCCTCGATCAAGCGGGCTTCGGCATCGTCATCGGAGTTTTGGCTTTGGCCCTCTCGATCTTCGCAGTGGAGCCGCAGCTTAGGCCCTATGGGGGCTGGAGCATCCTGAATGGTGGTGAAAACCAGAAGGTAGATCTGCCTAGGACCTTTACGCCGTTCTTGGTCAAGCATTCGGATGCGAAAATTATTTCGGAACTTGAAAAGCTGCGCCCAAATTCCGAAGGGCAAAAGAACGACACACCGGAGTTCTCATTACTGACAGTGAGTTTTTTGCTGAGTGAGTTGAAATCAGCATTCGAAATTGGGCTGTTACTTCTCATTCCGCTGATCATCATCGATCTTTTAACCTCCAATATTTTAATGGCGCTGGGTATGCAGCAGCTTTCCCCGGCGTTGGTCTCCCTGCCGATTAAGTTGCTGCTATTCTTAGCGCTGGATGGCTGGACTCTGTTTAGCGAAAAGCTGCTCAATTCATATACGGGGGCTGGATAAATGGACGCCGTATTATACAGCATGTTTATTGAGGCTATTCGCGTACTGCTGTTGGTCGGGGTGCCATCGGCGCTGCTGATCGGCTGTGCAGGGGTATTGGCTGGCGCGTTTCAGAGCGTTACCTCGATTCACGATCCGGCGATTGGCTACACTGCGCGGCTGCTGGCGCTGATTGCGGCGTTGTATTTCTTGGGCGGATTTTTTTGGGAACGGGTGCGGAACCTGCTTGAGCAGGCACTGCTCGCACAGTCATGATCTTAGAAATCTCATTGCTGACGATGCTGCTCGGCGGCGCCCTGTTGTTCGGAATGTGGCCGGGACTGGTGATGTTAGCGGGGACTTTTGCCTACGCCGCCTCTCAGTACCATCCCGCTGCCGTTGGTCTGGTAGTCTTAACCTGTGCCGCGGTGACGGCGGTTCCGCTTAGTGCCGCAGTGTGCGGTGCCGCGCTCGAGCGCCATACTTTTGTGCATGTGCGACGTAATGGGCAGCTGAATGCGCTGGTCCTTGCCACTGCTACAACCGCATTCTTGCAGACAGGGCTGCCGGTTTCCTTTTTCACTGTGATTGAACGTGCGCAATTGCATGGCAAAGCGCTCGATTATGGGCAGGCTATCGCAGGGATTATCAGCGCCGCACTGTCAGTCGGTTCATTTGCCGCGCTGCTAATCATGGGTGTCGTATTGCTGGCAGAGGTGCCGCTAGTGATTGCCGGCCGCATCGGAGAATTTAAAGCAGACCATCACATCACACTTTTTCGGCCGCTGCTTGTGGTATTTGTGCTTTCCATGGCGATGAACCTCTTGCTGGGCTTGTTTTTCGAGGAGCTCGCACCGTTACGCATTTTGCCGCTGGGGAATCAACCATGAGCGAGAGGACGGAATGGCCGACTGCTGCCAAGCTGGGAGAACTAAGGGAGCGCGGTTTAGTGCCGGTCAGCAGGCTGGCGCTTTGGTCTGGCGCGTTAATCGGCTGTGTTATTGCAGTCTTTGTTCTAGGCAGCACCTGGAATTTCCCGCAGCGCTGGCTGGAAATTGGTGCGGCGACCCAAGCAGATTCTCCGAATCTAATGGCCGAGCTAGCGGCGCATCAGGGCGAGATAGTTAAACTGTTATGTCTGCCGGCTTTGGGAGCAGCTCTCTTGGTAATCCTTGCGGGGGTAGTTCAAACCCGCTTTCTTTTCAGGCCTGCCACGCTCGCGCCTCAGGGTGAGCGGTTGTGGAACCCAGCAGCAGCAAGCTTTGCAAGGCCCATTGCCCGCCCCCTATCGGCGGTGCTCTGGCTGGTGCTTGGAATTTTTTGTGGATTCCTGCTTTTTAGTTCGCAGTCGGCGCTGCTCTTAGGACTGCTAAATCAGAGCGTTGCTCCGGGGATTGCCCGGCTGACCGACATGCTGAAGAGCTATGCCTTGATCGCCGCAGCGGCTGCTTTGGCAGGGGCTATTCTTGGTTGGATTGCGGCACGCCTCATTTTTATGCTGAGACATCGCATGACTCGCCGTGAGGTGCAAAGCGAGGTTGGTGAGTAACTCGGTGTAATTTGTGGCTTTGCCTGATCTGGCCGCCCCGAGCTATCATCAGCCTGAGTTAGTAGAACCATGAAACGCAGCATATTTGACCCCCCTGAAGCCTTCTCGTTGTCCCCGCTACTCGCATTGCTGCCGCAAAAAGGACAGCTCTCAAAATTAGAGACCCTCTCGGCTTCGCTCTTTGCCCGCTATGAAAGGGTTACAGGGCTGCTGGGCGAGATTGCGGCGGGCTCCTCCCCTGAGTTAGAAACCCGTCTTTCGCGGGAGCAAAATATGCTGCGCCAGGTCTTGGAGTGGCTCAAC
The DNA here is from genome assembly GCA_019694515.1 of Oligoflexia bacterium. Taxonomy (GTDB): domain Bacteria; phylum Bdellovibrionota_C; class UBA2361; order UBA2361; family JBGSMV01; genus JAIBBU01. Next base: position 38,515 of record JAIBBU010000007.1, read on the forward strand.
ATTAAGCCCGAAGGTCAGGCATGAACCAGGTGCGTCCGCGAGTGCCCTCTGAAATCCTGAAGCGCGGTTATACCGACGACGAAATCGCGAACATTTACGAATTAGGCCGGCTATTCTTAGAGAATGGCGATCTAAGACGCGGTGAGACGATTATGTTGGGCTTGCTGGAGATCATGGGCGAATACTCACCGGCCTGGTTAGCCATGAGTTACATTCATTTTGCGAACAAGGCCACCGAGTCGGCAGTAAACGCGGCGCAAAACGCGTTGAAGCACGATCCCGAAAGTGTCGAAGCCATGTTGGCCCTGGTGGCGGGGCTTCTTACTCTGGGCGACTTTAATAGCGCCGGTACATATCTGGGTGAGGTGGGTGAGAAATTAGACGCCGGACTTAGCGACGATCCGCGAGTCGTACGTTTCTATAAGGCCATGCTGGCGCGTTATCAAAATCGCTGAGTTCGTTTTGACCGCAGGACCTGCACCTAGTGCGTGCCGGACTGAAATATGAGCAGAGCACGTCTCGTACCCTTCCTGATATTTTTGAGCTGCGCCGTCGCGCTGCAAATTCTAACCATGTGGTTAATGGGGCGTGTGTGGTGGTGCGGCTGCAACGAGTTTTTCATCGCATCGTGGAGTATTTGGAGCCGCCATAATTCGCAGCATCTGATTGATCCCTACTCATTCAGCCATCTCTCTCACGGGTTGATATTTTTTCTTTTTTTGAGATGGTGGGGGCCGCGGCCGAATGTCGATCTAAAGTTGGCGATCGCCTGTACGATCGAGATTGTTTGGGAGATTGCCGAGAATACCAGCTTCATAATTGAGCGCTATCGTAGTGTAACGATCTCCCTGGACTATTTCGGTGATAGCATCGCCAACTCGGTTGCTGATTTGATCTGCTGCCTCGCAGGATACTTGCTGGCACAAGCGCTCGGAGTGCGCCGTACGATCTTGCTATTCATCATGATCGAAATAGTACTGCTTCTCACGATCAGAGACTCGCTCACGATCAATGTGATCATGCTGCTTTGGCCGTTGCAATCGATTCTGCGTTGGCAGCAGGCAGGACTGCTGGAGCTTGGTACGATGCTAATGCCGACTTGAGCGACACTTGGCGATCGTTTTACAGTAATTCGCAGCGAACGGCCGCGCTATTTTTTGGATTTAGGATCGGTCGCTTCTTGCGCGGACATCAATCCGATATCCACGGCCATCTTCACGGCATTGACGACTTTTTGCTTGTTGGCATTAGAGGCCGACTTCCCGAACATGTCTTCGGCTTCTTCCTCGATCAGCCGCAGGAGCTCTTCGCGCTCGGCCATAGTCATGGAACGGGTTGCCCCGCGCTTACCAATGCCGCCGGCCTTGGTTACACCCCCGATGGCGGAGGTTGGCTTGATCCCCTGAACATTCCCGACAGCTTGAGTACCCTCAACCTCGGTCGCCCGGTTGGTGGAGGTTACCTCACCGACTTTTTTCTTATCGCCGATCTTTTTGGTCATCTGTTCCTCCTCATCCACTCCGCAGCAAGCGCCGGAACTCTCCCTGTTCAGACTTCTTTCGTAACTTTATCGCAACTTGCTTCAGTCCGGGACGTACTTTTACGGCTGTGCGCCGTTTGCCCTTCGATAGGCTTTCAAGCAGATGCTCCAAAAGCACTTTATGTTCTCTAATTACATTTAATTCGTCCGTTTCCCACTCATCGGCGACGTTACGTAGCGAGCAGCCCTCCCAGTAGATCTTCCAAATCAGGGATTGATGAACGGGGTCCATGTCAGCCACCACTTCGATCATCTTCTTGTAATCAAGGGCTTCCTCAGGAGTGGCAGTAGCCAGACCCTGCCGCGCGGCGATCAAGGTGGCGCCGATCAAGAGTTGTCGGACCGCCATGCGGGTATCGGCTTCATCATTACCTGAGGATTCGTCGCTCAGCGGCAGCTGTCCGGTTCGTAAGTCCGGATAGACATTTAATAATTCAGCAGAAATCTCGCGGGTTTGAACTTCCGCGCGTGAACCGCTGCGCCAGCCGCGTGATTTTCGCGCGGCTTCAGTTGAGGCTTCATGAATGCGCTTGCGCGCATAGCCGCGGAAAGGCACTCCCCGGGAGGGTTGGAAGCGGCGCGCACAGAACAGCAGCGCCTCCATAGCGGCTCCATCCAGCCCGTCCAGCTGCCAGTCCAAATTCCAGCCCCGGGCGACCGACCGGGCGATACTTTCGGCCCAGCCACGATGCTCCAGCGCCAGCTGATCAGCTTCCTCAATCGGGAGGGTAGGATGTTGACCCACTGTCGAAGGCGTTTTTGTCTGCATATCCGCTAAGTTAACTGATGCTGGAAAGCTCTCCTCGGACTCTAGCTTATTAGATCCATCTCCGGCCAGCCGGGGAGCGGATAAGTTGCGGAACCGATGTGACTTATCTCCCCGATAATTCAATTAATTCAATAAGTTAACAAAAAACTGAAGTGCTTATACGTATTCGGCTGATAGGTGGCAAGAGGACCTGTTACGCCCTGCAACGGGAGGTTTGGGCGGACATCTTCTCGACAGTACGTCCTCGCAACGTACCGAGTTCGAAAAGGGAAAGCTCACTTCCGGTTGTCAGTTAGGAGATGGAATCAATGCCTGCAAGTAATCTCAAAGTAAAAGATTTCGATCATGCAGTTGACGCCAAGCGCGCCGTTGTTAAGACAGCGAAGAGCGCGAAGGTCGTTTCGCTTTTCAAAGCTCCCCGCGCCGGCATTCTAACCCAGCGTCAAAAAGATAATTTAGTTATCACTTACCAGATCAAAGCTCGTAAGATGGCATTTAGCATTTTGCGTCGCTGGCATTCGCGTCTGGATCTGCAGGAAGTTCACAGCATCGTAGATCTATCGCTGTGTGAGGCCGTTAAGCATTTCAATCCCACCAAGGGTGCGAGCTTCTTGACCTTCCTGTTCTACCATCTGCGCGGCAATTTGATTCGCGCCGTAACAACCGCGGCTAAACTGAATGCAATTCCGCTGAGCGATCTGGATCCGATGCAGCCCGAGGATCAAGATTCTGCGAAGCAATCTGATGGACGTGGTATCAGTGCCGCAGAGGTAGCCGACGCGCTTTCGAGCCGCGAAGCACCGCTGCCCGATGAGGTCTTGGCTCGTAAAGAATTGATCAGAGCAAGTTTGGATGCGTGTCAGAAGCTGGATACGCTGGAGCGTGAAGTCCTGTTCAGAATCTTCTTGCAGGAAGAGCAGCTGCTGGATGTCGCGGCTTCGCTTGGTTACAGCCGCTGCCATATCTCACGGGTTAAGCGCCGTGCATTAGAAAGTTTATACGGCGAGGTATGTCGCGCCGTGTATGGCGAGGAAGGAGCATCGATGAAACGGCCTGAGGTGGAGGAGTTAGAGGCGGTAGCAACACGCCGTCCAATTCACCGCCGTAAGCCGCGCGCCGGAATGAAGGCCGGCAAGTTCAGAGCGAGTGCTGGTGCGCTTAAGCGTTCGATGGATAAGGCAAATTCAATTGTAGCAGCCTATTCCTAATCCGATCGAAATGGTGTTATATAAGCCCGCCGCTATGAATCAGAAGGGTTCGTAGCGGCGGTTGCTTTATGAGGGTGTCTACAGCTCAGACCCCGACGAAAGTTTCAGATCGGCTCTGGTCAACTCACCGCGGATGGGACTTATAATGGGTAAAGTTTGAGGTATTTTTTGTGACGATCTTCGAATTATTCGCATTTGTCTGCGCGGGTGCCATGGTGCTCACCATGGTATTCGGCGGCTGGTCTTAAAGCGATCACCATCCATTGACCGAAACCCGATCAAGCTCCGGCACAATACTGCTGCTACTGGCCTTAGCCTTAGTTCCATTTGTATATCTTTGCGGCCTTCTGCCGGTCGGTTCGTCCACCGAAGCACGTGAGCTGCTGGTAATTGATACGATCTTGCGTGACCATGCCTGGCTCCTACCGCTCCGCAATGGGCAGGTGCCATCTAAGCCGCCTCTCTATCACTGGCTAAATGCGATCATAAGTTTCCCGGTCGGCGCTGCTTCTGTATGGCTGGCGCGCCTTCTTTCAGCATTGCTGGGGGGATTGACCGTGTATTCGACCGCGTTGATTGCAGATGCGGTGGGCGGCAGACGTCCGCGCCTGACACTGCTCAGCGCCGCGCTGCTCTTATCCACCTATGGCTTCGTAAAGCTTATGGGCGAAGCCCGCGTGGACATGCTCTTCGCATTCTTGAATACGCTGGCGATGTTCATCGTGCTGCGCCGTTTTGTCCCTGATTTTACTAGCCGGACGGGGCGCCTCATTCCGCTCGAGGATTTAGATCTTAATCTTTTTTATGCGATCTGCGGCATTAGTGTACTGGCGCGCGGCCCCCTTGGGATAGTGCTCCCCCTCCTTAGCCTTGGGGCGGTTTTAATCTATACAGCTGGCTTTCGGGCTGCCGTGGTTTACCTATTACGTCCGCGAGCAGGCTGGTTCATAGCAGCAGCAATCTTTTTGCCGTGGTATTGCAGCGCATTTTTTCGTGGAGGCGATGCCTTCATCAACCGGCAGCTGATCTTTGAGAATATGCGCCGCTTTTTCGGCGGGGAGCAGGTGAACACTGAAGTTTGGTGGTTCTATCTGCCTTCGTTGCTGCGCACTGCGTTTCCGGTTTCGCTGCTGTTTCTCATTTTTCATCGTCGGCTGCGGGATCCGCAGGCCCGCATAATCTCCATCTGGTTCTGGACCGGCTTTCTGTTTTTTTCGCTCGCCTCTGGTAAGCGCCATTCCTATCTTTTACCTCTTTACCCCGCGTGTGCCGTGTTCGCCGCGCTCTATCTCGAACAGTGGCTTTCACGGCTTTCCGATCGCAGTGGCGAGCGTCTGCGCAGCATCGCGCGCGCCTTAAATCCCGGAACGATATTCGCAGGGGCGATCTTGGTGTTAGAGGCCTTGCGGGTGTTTGATGAGTTTCACAACCCGGCGGTGCTGAACGCTAAGATTAGCTTTAATCTGATCTTAGTTCGTACCGAGCTGTTATTGAGTGCCTGCGGAGTTGTGATGCTAGCGTTGTCTATGCTACCAAGCGCGCGCGCTTATTACCGCAGCCCAGTGCTCTCATGGAGCGCGATTTTGATCGTTTTTTATGCGGCCATCCTGTTGGGGGACGGGTTTAAGAATCAGCTTAAGGAGTATCCAGCCCAGAGTGCTGCACTGGCTGCAGCCATTCCCGCCAACCAAAAACTAGTGGTTATGAAGAGTGAGTGGGACGAATCCTTTGACGTATTGTTATATTATTTGAAACGTCCGGTGATTGTGCACCCTCCGGACGCCCAACCGCTACCGGGCCTGCTGCTGGCTAGCCGTAGCTGGATCGATACCCAGCGTGTGAAGTGGGTGCAAGCTGGCTGGTCGATGCAGGAAAGGCTCAAGTTAAGCTCCTCATATGATCGGGTGCTCGGGCGGGTTGAGCGCGAGAAAATCCTGTTAGAGCTTGTGCGATCCGGGCCGCGCCAATAGATCTCGATCCGGCAAACGGGTTGAAATTACCCTTGGGCCCCGGCAGAGCTAGCGATTCACTATAATTGCGATCTGCAGCCTGAGTTGCGGACTGACTCAGCTCCCTGTTCCGATCTCGGCTTCTTTGACGCCGCTCTTGGCTCGAACGTATGAGAGCAGCATGTGTACCAATCGCAGTGAATAGATCGCGGCCAAGGCTACGAGGGTAGCCGAAACGGCTAACGGAAACTTATCAAATCCAACCGCGGTGCCGATTGCGGCCGTGATCCACATCAAGGTGGCCGTAGTTATTCCGGATACGCCGCGGGTGCTCTTAAAAATCGCGCCCGCACCTAAGAAGCCGATACCTGGCACGATCTGGGCTGCTATACGCCCGGGATCGGCACCAGGGACCGTCTGGGCTACATAACGCGACATCAGTGCGAAGATACATGAACCCATGCAGATCAGGGAAAAGGTCCGCAGGCTCGGATCTTTCCCGGCTAGCTCCCGTTCCAGCCCGATAACTGCACCCAGCACGGCGGAGAGAATTAAATGCCTTGATATCTCAGGGTCCCAAAAAAGTGATAAATCCATCCGTCAAATATAGCTGAGACTGGGTGCTTTAAGAACCTACCTTTTCGCGGGTATATTGCCCGAATGTATCCAAAGCCCGACTTAATATTATTTGCCTCCACCAACAGTGGGAAGGCCGTTGAAGTTAAACGGATTGGCTCTGCACACGGTATTAAAGTGGTGCTGCCAGCGGAGCTTGAACGCGGTCTTCCGCCAGAGGTCGCGGAAACCGGCCTAACCTTTCAGGCCAATGCGAAACTTAAGGCTGAGGCTCTTTATGCCTGGAGCGGCGTACCAACCCTGGGGGATGACAGCGGTCTTGAGGTTGATGCGCTAAATGGAGCACCCGGCATTCATTCGGCACGATATGCCGGTCCGCAAGCTAGCGACGAAGATAACCGCGCAAAATTGCTTTCCGCACTGCAGGGGGTGAAGCGTCGTACCGCCCGTTACCGCTCGGCACTCTGTCTCAAGCTGAATCAGGAGCAGTTGTTGATGGCCGATGGAGTATTAGAGGGAGAGATTGCGCACGCGGAGGCGGGGACGGGAGGCTTTGGTTATGATCGACTCTGCATCATCGCAGGAACCGGAATGACCCTAGCGCAACTGAAGGAGCAGGGCGTCGAGGTCGAAACCCATCGCGTGCAGGCCTTAAGAAAACTCTTTGCGCGGCTCAAGAGCGGATAGGGCGCTGGGCGATTTGTCGTCTAGCTTCATACAATGCGATCGAAACGGCATTGCTTAAATTAAGACTCCGAACCCCGTCACAATCGATCGGAATGCGGAGTGCCTGATCCGGGGGGAAGTGCGACATAAATTCCTTCCCCAGCCCTTTGGTCTCGCTGCCAAATACCAAGGCATCCTCAGCAAAGAAATCGGCTTCGTAGTAGCAGCGCGTAGCAAATTTGGAGAATAACCAGACTCTGCGGCTGGGAGAACGAGCGCTATATTCCTCCCAGGTGGCATGCAGCTGCAGATCGACAAAGGGCCAGTAATCCAGTCCAGCCCGTCTGACGGTACGCTCGGAGATCTCAAAGGGAGTCTTTCCCACGATATGCAGCGGGGTATAGGTAGCTGCGCAGGTTCGGGCAATAGAGCCGGTATTTTGAGGGATTTGCGGTTCGACTAGTACGACTTGCATCTCAATCAACCCATCTTTTCTGAACTGTTACTATCCGAGGATATGCTGAAAGTCTACTCGACCGGAAAAATCCCCCAACTTTGCATCACCCCCACCCTTTGCTATCATCCCAAGGGCTAATTTAGGACGTGTTTGTTTTAGGGTTGGTTGTGTTAAACGCCGCGATTACAAAAAGATTTGAAGTCACTCCAGATCTAATCATCTTTCAGATCAAACCGGATACCGAAGTGCCGGATTTTTCTCCCGGTCAATACGTAGCTCTAGGATTGCCCGGGTCGGCTGCTCGCCCATCAAACTTTCCGCCGGAAGCCCAGCTGCCTGCGCCTGACAAGATCATCAAGCGCGCTTATTCGATCGGTTCTCCCCCCCAACAAAAGGAGTACCTGGAGTTTTACATCGCGATTGCTCCTTTGGGTGCTTTAACTTCGCGCCTGGCGATGTTGCATGAGGGAGACCGTCTGTTCATGAATCCTAAGATTACCGGAACCTTTACGCTGCATGAGGTCCCAGCTGATCATAATTTGATTCTAGTATCGACCGGCACAGGCATCGCCCCGTATATGTCGATGCTTCGCACTGAAAGTAGCTGGACACCGCAGCGCCGCATTACTCTGCTGCATGGTGCGCGGCATGCACAGGATCTGGCTTATCGGGAAGAATTATTGGCGCTGGCTGCACGCGAGCCACGCTTCACCTATCACGCCATCGTAAGTCGTGAAGATCCAGCCTGGCACGGACCGCGCGGCTATGTGCAGAGCTTCTTCAATGACGGCACTATCGTGCTCGACCCGCGGGTGGACCATGTCTTTATGTGCGGCAATCCGGGGATGATTGATCAAACTCAGAAGTATCTTGAGGCGCACGGGTATACCGTGCACTCGAAACGAGTGCCCGGTAATTTGCATTTAGAAAAATACTGGTAGGCTTCCCAGCTATTTCTTCCTCAGTGAGTGCACGAACTCAATCAGGCTGGCAATATCTGCGTCAGACAGTCCGGCCTGCGGAGGCATCAGCGCGTTCAAACCGAAAGCGGTGCCCCCCTTCAGAATTAGCTCCTTAAATTTTGCATCGTCGACTGCCACCTTCATTGTCCCGGTTTGCAGGTCGCGCGGCTTCATGTCCGCGGGAAGCCCAGCAGCAATTGGGCCATCGCCTTTACCCTCAGTACCGTGACAGGTAATGCAGCGTTCCATGAAGATGGCCTTGCCCTTTTCCAGGTCCGCGGCAGCGGTAAATGGGAGTGCAAGAATAACTAAAATTAGAGCGTATCTAGCAATCATTTGCCTCTATAAGGTTAAATAAGTTAGAAGAGTATACGCTTTGGCATGAGGGCTTGGAATCCCTCGAAAATCGGATCGGTGCTTCAGACCCCACTGTTTCGCCCTGCATTTGAGTAGATGAAACATTTATTATGCCATTCAAACCACTTGAAATTATCCGCAGTAAAAGCCGAGAGGAATGGGAAGCGCTAGCGCGCGAACGCTGGACCAATGCCCGGATCTGGACCCAAGAGAACGGCGAGCTTGCACTGGTCTTTGGTTTACTGGCCGGTATCTTCTTTGTGCTGGCGCTAAAGCTTGTGGTTATGTTGCTGGTGATTGCGGGATTGGCTGCGTTTGGAGTTTGGCTATACGCCCTTCCGGACGGACAGAAGCGCGGTCCCTCCTCTGACGAGAACCCGTCGTAAGGGGGCCCTCTCGGGAATGATTATTCTAGTCGAAGTACTGCTTCCAACTGTATCTAGTTAACATCTTAATATTGAGCATGAATTAGGCTTCGCCCTGCCGGATTGCAGGGCCGCCAGATTTAAGGCTTATTGGCAGCTTGCCGATATAACTATATTATCTTCATTTACTGGAGGTTTTGTTATTCGATGGGCACCGTGCCGTTCATCGAGATTGCGGAACATCTTGAGCTAGCCGGTTTAATCTGGCAGCCCGAAATCGGAGACGAGGTCTCCAAACGCGCCCAGCGAGCGTCGGTCTCGATTCTCGTTGATCCCCAGGGGATGACCCCTACAGAGCTCCGATCGACCTTCCTGTGGCTTCCTACAGTGGAGCAGATCGTGCTGCAATTTGAGAGCCGTCAGGCGATTCTGTTTCATGCTGGGCTCGAACTTTCCAACTATTCTATGCTTTATAAGACCGTCGTTCAAAAACGCGACGAACAGATTGAACAAAAAGGCGAAAGCTTGAGGATTGCCATGGGACTCGCGCTCAGGGATCTGCTGCTAATCGATAACCAGGCGGCCGTTAATTAGCTGAGCCCGATTGGTTGGGCGCATCGCTATCCCCTGAATCATTCTCTCCCAATACCAGCGATTCGAGCTGGCGACGGCGGCGGCGATATATCCAGTAGCCGACTGTGCCCAATAAGATCGTTGCAATTACCGTCATGAACTTCGCTTCGGAAATATAATGCAGCGCCATCTTGTAATTGTCTGCGACTAAATATCCCACAGCCAAGAAAAAAGGCAGACTGACCAGTGCGGCTAAACAGTCAGCCACCAAAAATTTTCGAAGATTCATGCGGACGGCACCGCACGTTAGAAACGTGACTGTCCTCAATGTAAAGAGATGCCGGGCCACGAAAATCATCAGCAGGCTGCGGCGTTCAAGACGACCGCGAATGCTTTTGATTTTTCCGCTTGGCACACGCGATCTGAACCAGCGCGTCTTGAAAAGAGCTAAGCCGAAGCGACGGCCCACGAAATATACAACTAGATCGCCTAGAATCAACGCCGCGTAACACACGCCTAGGGTGGGCCAAAGCTGCACCTGCTCAGTTTGAATTAGAACGCCGCCCAAAATCAGGGGAAGATCCTCAGGCAGCGGCAGCCCGACAGCTCCAGCCATCAGCATGAAAAAGAGGGCGAGATAAAGTACTAGCCCATGTTGTCCGAGCAGCCACGCGTCCATTCGGCTTAATATGTTACTTAATGCTAATTCAGGCAATAAGAGGACCAGTCGCTTGCGCGACTATTTCTTATCGAGCACAGAAAGAAATTCAGCGACCTTAAAAGGTTTTTGTAAGTAAAGATCGGCGTGCACAGATTGGTCGAGCACCATCGGTGAATCGGAATTTGCAGAGAGCATAATCACTGGGACACCGGCTGTGCGCGTATTTTGTCTGAGCTGCTTCAGTACGTCGATGCCATTCATGCCCGGCATTTGAAGATCGAGAATCAGGACATCAGGGAGCGCATTGTCCATGCTGTGCAGGCAGTCTTCGCCCTTTTCAAAGGCTTCCACCGTGTGGCCGGCACTCTCCGCGATATCACTAATCAGGGTGCGAATCACCGGATCATCGTCAACTATCATGATTTTCTTGGTCATCTTTGCACCTTAATTTCCTATGGCTATATCGGAAGATTTCTGAGGAATCTTGAATGCTGAAGTTTTGAGGGGCTGATTGCGGCGGTGCTGCATTTGAAGGGGGAAACATGGCCTTGGGAGAAGCGGCGTAAGGTTTATACATACGGGACTGCCGGAGGTTGGAGGAGCAGCTAATTGCTAACGGCGTCGGACTTTGGATGGGTATGGGGCCTGGTAGTTCTCCGATTCGAGCATGAAGTTCCGGCCAGTGCGCTTGGTCCGTCCTTGCGAGCGGAGCGAAGTAATCTAAGATTTTGCCTGGCAGTGCAAACACCCTGCGATGGGGGGAGGGGAACACGCTTCCGATCATAACTGGGTAAAATAGAGCGTGCCTCAGTGTTAGGGATTGCTTCGCTCTGCTCGCAATGACAGAGAATCTGTTCTCGAATTGCGTAACTCGTACAGCAATGACAAAACAGAGCACAAGACGAACGGTTTTCGTGCTCGAAACCGGGGAAAGCTTTAATTGCCGATATTTCATATTTCGACAACGGAATAATCGCCACCAATCCGGACGGCTCCGTCATTGCGAGCGAAGCGAAGCAAACCCTAACTTTAAGTCGAAATGAACGCTCTATTGAAGAAGCTAGGGGAATTTCCTGTGCATATTCCAGTCATTGGCGGTAGCTTGCATGCTTGTAAGAAGTTTTTGCAATTACCAAAGAACAAAGCCTCCTTCGGTACAATGTTAGGGATTGCTTCGCTCTGCTCGCAATGACAGGGTCGCGCGTTTAGCCCCCTATTTTCGGCGTCGAGTGTTAGAGACGGGTTTCGGATTCAGCATCAGCTCTGCGCACCGGCAAACTGCGCGCTGATTCCGTTTCGGAATTCAGAGATGCAAGCCGGATGCTGGCCCACGGCGATTAGTTAAGGGACGCGGTCTTCTGACTTTGATGCGGTCAACGCGACAGCTACATCTAATGAGGGCCGTGAGCACCACTATCGATGCGGGGGCTTTGGCTGACTGAAGGAGCCGAGGCCAGAGCCTGTTTCACGGCTTTTGCCAATGTTTGCAGATCGAACGGCTTGGGGATCACGGTCTCGCTGGGATCGCCGCCGGGAGGATTAAGACCGTAGCCGGTCATAACCAAAGTGCGCACTGAGGAATCGCTAGCTTTCAATTTAGAGATCAATTCGGTGCCGTTCATCTTCGGCATAATCATGTCGACCAACACCAAATCGAAATCCTCACTATGCTGTTGCTTTAGAGCATCTTGGCCATTTGAACAGCTTGAGACGTTATAGCCTAAGGTCGCTAACATCTTGGCGATTAATTCTCGAACTGTCGGCTCATCTTCTACCACCAGGATCTTCTGGCGATTGCCACGCAGTGTTGAGTTGATTTCCTTGGTGTCATTCATGGAGCCTGCTTTCGACTCGGCAGCCAGTGAATCGATTCGAGCATCCTCTTTTAGCGGTAAATACAGGGTGATAGTCGTCCCTTTTTCGGGGTGACTTTCGGCGGCTAAGAAGCCGTCATGCGCGCGCACGATTGCGAAGACCATCGAAAGACCGAGCCCGGAATGCCCGCTGGCCGATCGGGTGGAGAATAGGGGATCAAAGGCCCGTGCCAGGATCTCGCGACTCATACCCTGCCCATGGTCGCGCACCCGAATGCGCACAAACCGGCCGGCATGCGCGCCGCTGTGCAAATACGCCACGTTCTGGTCGAGTTCCTCTTGGTCTAGAACAATTTCAATCTCGCCTGGTTTGCCGTTGTAGGATTCTTTGGCATTTAGCACTAAGTTGGTCAGGGCCTGCAGCATTAGGTTAACGTCGCACTCAACCGGCATCTTTTGTCCGCTGTGCGCCAGTTTAATTTCGTAATTTTCGCCAGCCATGCGTTTAATCAGTTCTAAACGGCTGGTTAAGACATCGGTTAGATCAACCTGTTTGATTTCATCCGGCTTGCCCTGGGCAAAATCCATGAGCTTGCGCACCAAATCACCAGCGCTCTTGGCAGCTCCCAAAATTTTGTTCAAGCACTGTTGGACCTCGGCTTGATCAGGAGTGTGACGCGCGTAGCTGGCGTGGCCAATGATGGTGGTTAGAGAATTATTGAAGGAATGCGCAATCCCGCCGATGACCTCGCCAATTGATCTCACTTTTTGGGCTTGCAGTAGTTGACCCTCTACAGTGCGTTTGTCGGTGATGTCCTGCACGGTTAAAATCACGCTGTCTGGTCCGCTTGAAATCGACGAATCGTCAAAACTTTCGGGACGCGAGGAACACAGCTCGAAGAATCTTAGCTTGTCGGGAAGCTGATTTAATTTGAATTCGACTGTCCGTGCGCCAACAGTGCGGGTGGTTTCCACCAGCTCCAAGATGGGTTTCAAGATCTCCGGATTGATGCCCAGCGACGCGATATTCCTGCCCGTTATCTCACCCTCGGGTAAGTTAAGGATCGTGCGTAATTTACGGTTGGCATAGGTGACCGTCCCGGTTGTATCGATCGCACACACGCCTCTTGTCCCCGCAAAGGAGAGCAGGGCGCCGCCATCGCTCGATTTCTCTTTGCGTTGATCCTCGCTGGGCGGCTGGATGTTGACCGAACTGCGCCGCCGCCAGTAGTCGCTTGAAAGTCCTGAGAAGGTTTGCCCACGAGAGTCGGGCATTAGCTGAGCAGCGAAATATTGACGGAAGTCCCGTCGCAGCACGCCGCACAAGCGCCAGGCGCTTAAGGCTGGAACTGCTATGCAGAATGTGACCAACAGCAGCAGATTGCCGGCCGCAATCTGTTGTAGCAGCCCGCTCGGCTGCTGGCTGCCGCCGCCAATCCATAGCACACAGAATATCGTGAGCACTGACACCAAGGTTACGGTGTGGATCAACAAGGCATCGAGAGCGCCGCGGCGCGGCTTCTGCGTACACCAGCCCCACAGTACCGGACTAAGAGACAGAGCTCCTGCAAGCAGCGTCATGAGCGTCTCTTGCAACAGCTGAAATATCACACCGAAATTGTGAATGATCGGATTAGGGATAGTGTTGGGGCCAATCCAGTATGCCAGCGGCCCGAAAACTAACAGCCATGCGGCGAAGGTCACGGTGAAGCTCGGCAGCTGCGGCGCAAGAATATTGGCATAACCGATCGCTACGGCAATCGTGACAATTCGCAGCGCTTCGAAGTATTCGCCGCTAGCAAAAAAAGGAAAAACCAGCGCTACGGCGCAGGCACTGAGCGCTCCAGAGGGACCGAAAGCCAACGCGGCAAAGAAAATAAAGATCGTTCCCAAATTATAGAGTGGGGTCGGCGCAAAATTGCTGCAGGTCACGTTGACGGCCAGCGCGGCCAGACCCAGTCCGAGTGAGAACTTCAAATCCCTCTTGGAAAATTGCGGATTGATCAAAATTTTAGCTCCAAAAAGCACAATAGGGTTTGCTTCTGCTTATAGATGCAGGTCGGGAACCCAGAGAACGAAATAAAGTTATAATGCTCCCCGATGCGCTAGAAACCTGTTTTAATAATCGTCAGATTCTCCTAGCTAGTTAAGGACTTAACTGTAATATATTAGAAACATGGAGAATTCATGATTGCTGAGATTTGCGAGCGGTTCGCAGGACCGTGTCAACGCTGTTATTTTAAATTTTCTCCACCCGGCCTCAAATGATAGCCGATAGTTAATTGGAGAATTCCTGTTCCCATTCCGAACTGGATGAATCTACTATACTGACAGAGTAGTTTATTTAAATTGCTAAGAGTCTGATCTGCCGGAGTCCAGCGTGCCCGCGGCGCGTGTTTTTGTTGGCTTCGCCACGCTCACTGGTTGGGCTCACTGGTTGTGTTTTGGAGGATGTCTACTAATGAATCGCCACTATAGTCTGATCGTTATTCTATTTGCTGCGTTGGTCTCTGTTCAGAGCGCCATCGCTCAGGACGTCCTGCCGGCCGATAATGGGTTGGCTACATATCATACGGCTCCGCGCTATCGCGAAAGTGAGTCGCACCCATTAAGAATTCTTGCTTACGTCGCGCATCCGATCGGGTGGGTGGCGCGCGAGGTGCTGTTTAGGCCGCTAAGTTATTTTGCCTCATCCACTGAAACCACCCGAAGCGTGATGGGATACCGCGAGCCGTTCGACTATCGGCAGCCTGAGTGTTTCTCAGCCGATGATAGCATTCCGGATTGTCGGGCGATCTCGCCGTTTAACTACGACTCCGGGGCGGGCAACGCTGACACCCAGGAAACCGCGCTTAACACGGGGGATCATGTACGCGAGGTGTATATGCCTGATGTGAATTTCGACTTTAACGTTCGTACCTTGAATGATTTGGGCAAAGGTCAGGCACGCCGGATTAAGGCCATGCTTGATAAGGAGCCCAATCTAAAAGTTGTGCTTGAGGGCCACACTGACTACAAGGGTGGTGATACCTACAACGAAAAGCTGGGCATGGATCGCTCCGAAGCAGTGCGGCAGGAATTGCTGGCGCTGGGAGTACCGGCTGAAAGACTTTCAACCGTCACCTTTGGAAAGACCAAGCCGATCTTCTCCGATCAAACAGATTGGGCACGCGCTGTGAATCGTCGTGTGCAGGTGCATGTTGACGGCGAAGGCTGAGATTAGCCTTAGTCAAAATTAGATTTTTAGAGGCGGATTTATTCCGCCTCTTTTTTTGCCTGATCAGCACTTCGCGCCGGCTTTAAGTGCAGAGGTTAAAGTTGCAGGGCAGCGCCGTGCTAGAGTTCGAACTCAACAATCAGGGGTAAATGATCGGAGGCTGTCCGGGTCAGCGTAGTGCTTGGAGCTTCCACCCCTAACACTTTCATATTGGCTGTGGCGAATACATGATCGATCCGGCCTAACCTGAACCTGCTGGGATAGGTGCGTTGCGGACGCCTTGCGGCTGAGGCCTGTTGAGTATCCTTGAGTGCCCGCACGGTTGCCCGCCAAACGAACGATCGAGGCAGGGCGTTGAAATCACCGAGCAGCAGCGCCGGCGCCGTGCAGCTAGGATGGCGGAGCCAATCCGGGCCGAGCAACGCTTCGATCTGCAGCCGCTTCTCCGCGGGGCGCAATCCCAGGTGGGTATTAATAATTTGGATCTTCTGTTCGGCGGCGCTGATCTCCACCCACAGCGCGCCGCGCGGTTCGAGGCTGGGGTTGAGTTCGAGCCCCGGTAGCGCGGCAGCCTTGATCAGACGCATCGGTAGGCGACTAAAAATAGCGTCGCCGTACTGCTCGCCCTGGGCTTCCAGTGCGGGGCGAAAGTGAAAGTTCATATCGAGCTCGTGCGCAATTTCTTCAACCTGATGCACTAAGCCGCTGCGGCTGCGCTTAACATCCAGCTCTTGAAGCGCGACCACCTCCAGTATTCAATTAATATGGCCTGCCGCGGTATGACGTATTACAGTCTGAAGCCGAATATACATAACAGAGACATGCTCATTTTTGGGAAATAACGCCGAGAACTAATACAATCGATATGCAAAGAACCAGACAGATCAATCTTCATGAAATTGCGGACGAGGCTTTGCGGGAGCGCGGACTGCGTACCGATTTCTCGGCGGAGGCCAAGCGCCAGGCGGCCGCAGTAGAACTTCCCGATTTCTCAGCATTGAAGATCCCCGATCTTTCTGCACTACCGTGGTCATCCATCGATAATGATGATTCCAAGGATCTTGACCAGGTCGAGTGTGCGACGGTTGAGGGTAAACGTACCCGAATTCTTGTTGGAATTGCCGATGTTGCGGCCGTAATCCCTAAGGACAGTCCCCTCGATCAGCACGCCCGTAATAACACCACCTCAGTGTATACAGGGGTGCAGACCTATCCGATGCTGCCGCCGCGGCTCTCAACTGATTTAACCTCGCTGAATGAGTCGGAAAAGCGCCTGGCGGTAGTGATTGAGGCGGTGGTTTCAAAAGAAGGAGAAGTCGAAAGCTTCAAGGTGTATCCGGCGATTGTGCAGAATAAAGCGCAGCTCACCTATGAGGCGGTGGCAGCCTGGTTAGAAGATCATCAGCCGGCGGATTCTGAAATTACTCAGCGGATGCTGGAGAAGATCCGTGCCAACCCCGAACTACAAGCACAATTAAAGATTCAGGACGAAGCGGCGCAGGCCTTGCGCCGGAATCGGCATGAGAACGGGGCGCTGGTTTTTGGAACGCAACAACTTCGGCCAACGATCGAACCAGATGGCTCTATTCACCTGGCTGCGCAGAAATCCAATCGCGCCACGCAGCTAATCGAGGAGTTCATGGTAGCGGCAAACCAGTCGGTTTTGGAATATTTGGACTCTAAGGGCTACCCGGATCTCGAACGAATCGTCCGCGAGCCGGAAAGGTGGCAGCGTATGGTGGAGCTCGCTGCGGAGCACGATGGCGATCTTCCGGCGCAACCAGATGGTAAAGCTTTGGCTAAGTTTCTAGTGAGTCAGGAGCGTAAAGATCCCGATCGTTTTCCGGATCTGTCACTGGCCATGATTAAATTGATGGGTCGGGGCGAATATGTAATGAAGGCACCGGGTCAGAAAGGTGAGGGCCACTTTGGATTGGCGGTACCTGGTTACGGGCACACGACTGCACCCAATCGGCGCTTTCCCGACCTGATTAAGCAGCGCATTCTGCATGCTGCATTTGAAGGCAAGAAATCTCCCTATAACAGAGCGGAGCTGCAGGAACTGGCAACGCGATGCTCCATGATGGAGCAAGCTGCCAGCAAAGCAGAGCGACAGGTGCATAAGAGCATCGCTGCCCTGGCGCTGCAGGATCGCATCGGCGAGAAGTTCTCAGGATTCATCACCGGTGCCGGTGAAAAGGGCGTTTGGGTGCGCATTGCCAATCCGCCTGTGGAAGGCAAGGTTGAAGGACTGACCGCTGGCCTAAAGGTCGGCGACCAGGTCGAGGTGCGGCTGCTCAGCACCAATGTGGAGCGCGGTTATATCGATTTCGGGGTGGTAGATTTTGGCAAGCGGCGCCGTCGTTAAAGGCGATTGGTCCGCGGCATTGGGCGATCCGTGACAAGTTTTCGGGTTCCCATCCGCGTGTTCCAAATTCTATTATAAGCCTATTTGGCGCATCGCCTGCTGTGTGCAGGCCTGTGTCGGTATCTGAGTAGGCAGCAATGAATCTATTAGCTCTATTCTTTGTGCTCGCGGCAATTTTTTGGTGCGCGGGCTTGCCGGCCTTCGAGTTTGCAGTGGGCGTCATGCTGCTTACTCCGATTATAGCTTATTTGGTGCAGCTGCAGTTTGGGGCCTTTCTTTGGGTTCACTTTCTAATCATGGCGCTGCTGATCGTCGCAGCCTATTTCTCGGTACCGCGCCGCCGGGAGCTGGCGAAGAGGCGCGAGCTAAAGCAGCTCTTTCCGTGCGGCATATTCGCTCTGGCATATCTGATTCTACTTTCTTTGTGTTTGCGCTGGCCCGACTTCATTGCGATGGGGGAGCGGCTTCGTGACTATGCCATCCTGGGGTCAAGCGTGCTTGACCCCGTGCATATCAAGGAGCCCTGGATGTCAGGGGCATTGCTCTATTACTATGCCTATTGGTACCGCTTTGGCGCCATGCTGAGCACGGCTTTGGCCATGCCGGTATGGAGCACCTACCACGCTCTGGTTGCCTTTAGCTTGGCGCTGTATTTCACCTGTGCTTTTCTAATTTTTCAACGTCATTTGGGATTCAAGAGTGCCAGTGCGCTCTTTGCTGCACTATTGGTGGCGATCGGATCCAATGTTGAGGGCATGCTCAATTTCTTTCGTTCCGACAGCAATTGGTGGGGGCCTTCACGGGTAATTCCTGGAGCAATTAACGAATTTCCCGCCTGGTCTTTTCTGCTCGGCGATTTACATCCGCATTATCTGAATCTTTGTTTCTTTCCGCTAATCTTGCTGCTTTTTTTGGAAGTCGCGAACCATTCTGCAATTCACATCCAGTTACGTCCTTCCCCCCAAAAGGTTTTGTTTTACGGGGCGCTGATCCTGATCCCCCCGCTTTGGCTCTATAATGCCAACGCTTGGGAGGTTCCAATGTGGCTCGGGCTCGTTGGAATCTTCGGACTGCTCCTCTTGGTTTCAACTCGCGGACGGATGTTCAGCATTGGCTATCGCCTCCTCCCGCATTTACGAACATTTGTCACGCCGGCGAGTCTTTTAATTGCCGGTTTAATCTTGCTGACTGCGGTCTCGCTGCTCCTCTCCTGGCCTTCAATACCCGGCGGAACTGAAAGCAAGTTTAGTTTAGTGCGTGATCCGATTCAGCGCTCGCATTCATGGAATCTAGTGCAGCATTGGGGATTACCGCTCGCCCTAATTGCAATATCTACAATCATGCTCATTCCCGATCTTAGCTGGCGCTGGCTGGGGGGCGCGTTTCTGGCGGGATCGCTGCTATTTGAGGATGGTTTGACGTTTCTTTATCTGCTGTTGTTTCTGAATTTGCTGCGTTTGATTCCTATTTTCGGACTGGGAGCGACAAAGGCCAAACACCCCGACACCAAGAACTTGCTTTTTAATGCGGTTGGGCTCTGGAGCATCATGCTTTTGATCATACCAGAGCTGGTGTTCTTGGACGATGCATACGGCGGTGAAAACGAGCGCATGAATACGATCTTTAAGATCTACACCACCGACTGGTTCTTGCTGTACTGCTTTGCGTTCTACTTAACGGCGCGCGCATTTGCAGCCTGGATTTCTACGGCCCATCGCCAGCGCGTCCTCCGCGTCGGTCAGGGCATCTTAGCAATCTGCTTGATCGGTTTTTTTGTACACACCGCCCGTGAGCTAAGACCCACAGTGGATCGAGCAGATGACGTGCCGACGGAGGAGGGGCTTTCGACTGTCCAAAAACTCTTCCCGGGGTCCAGCGAAACGATACGATATCTGCGCGGTTTGCCTCCGGGGGTCGTACTCGAGGCCCAGGGAAATCCCTACGATTACACCACTTTCGTGAGCACCTTGGCGAATCACCAGAGCTTCCTTGGATGGGCCAATCACGTGGAGCTACTGACGCGGCAATACGCCGAGGTGCGGCGTCGGGATAAGTTGACCGAGGAGCTTTATCGCGAGGGTGATTGCTCCAACAAGGCCGCGGGGCTGCGTCGTGAGGGTATCGAGTATCTGGTTTACGGCAGTCTAGAGAAGCGCAAGTACCACGGAGTTGATGCCGCGAGCTTTGGATGTTTAAAGACGCTCTTTAGTTCGGGGGACTATACTCTGTACGGACTACCGTAATTTAAACTGGAGGTGCTCATGGTTGCGCAGGTGGAACTTAGACCGCTGCGAGTTGTCGAGATCCTGGATCGTGCTTTCAAAGTAGTGAAGGAGAATCTGCAAGCTCTGATGACTCTTGCTTTGATCCCGGCCGTCTTTACGGCAGCCTCGCATGTAGTTGGCCCAGATCACATCGGCTTGATGATGTTGTTCGGGATATTGGGCGCTATCGCAGGATTGTATATTAACCTGCTTTATCTGTTCATTCTTGCAGACGGCTGGCACGGCAGCCCTAGTTCTATCAGCAGCGCACGTGAAAGGACCACTTTTGGATTGGCGGTTCGATGGTGTCTCTTGTCGGTCTGGGTGGCAATTATCGGCGGGCTGCTTTTGCTTCTATTGATCATTCCGGGTTTGATCTACCTCGTTAATCGCACTCTGGCTTATACCGTTCTTGTGCTGGAAGGATGCAGCATTTCTGAGGCGCTAAGTAACAGCAAGATGCTGATGACCGGGGAGCGCTGGTATAAGCTTAGTAGTCCTACGATGCGCTTGGGAGGCCTCTGGATAATCTTGATGGTTATTTGGCTTACCGGGTATGTTTTGATAGGGGCCTTAGCGGTGCCGTTCATCTCGGAAGCGGGAATTGTGAGCGGCATTGCGCAGGGAGCCCAGGTGTTCTTTCAATCGGTGCTCTCGTGCTTCGGGATAGCGGCCTTGATCGGTTTTTATTACGACTTGCGAAATCGATATGAGGGTCATGATCTGAGCCAACAAATCAGCCAACTCTCCTGATGCGCGGGCTTTTTTGGCTGATTATAGTGGTAGCGCTGGGGTGCTCGGCAGCATTGGCTGAAAGGCTGCCACCGGACGGGTCACAAAAGCTTACCCAAATTCTTTCTGCTCCGGAGTTTCAACCGCGCTCGGTCAACCCTGGCTGGCGTGAGCGTTTGGGACAGTACCTGATGCACCAAGCGCAGGAATTTCTCAATCGGATCGAAGATTGGGGTCGCAATAATGCCATCGATTCCTGGCTGCCGCAGGGTCTGAGGAACTTTCTGGGTAATTTGGCCGCGATGCTAAAACAGCTGGGGGAGCTGCTCGGCGCTCTGGCGCAAACTTTGGTGCTCGTGCTCTTGCTTGCAGCACTCTGGATCTTTGCTCGAATTGCGTATTCATATCTGCGCCCATATTTCCAAGAGTCCGGCAACATCGCGCCGCTGGGGGAAGAGCGCGCGGAGCTTACTGCGGCCAACTTAAATGCCTATCTGAGCGCCGGGCAATACTCGGCGTTACTGGAAGGTTTACGGCTAATTTTGCGAGGCCAGTTCGAAAGACGCTATGCTCTTCAGAGCGGAATGACGGACCGTGAAATGCTAGGCGCCGCGCCCCGCGGACTTGCTGCCTTGGAGCTTTTCCGGGACGCGAGCTTGCTCTTCGAGCAGCGCGCCTTCGAGGGTGGCACTCTCGATGCTGATGCGGTCGTAAGCTTATTTGGACGATTTTGTAGAATCGCAGATCGGCCGTGAAGAAACGATATGTCGCGCTGATTGTTGTAGCCCTGCTGTTAATGCTGCTGGGGCCTCTGTTTCAAAAGCCTGCAGCGCCAACTTCATTTGCCGCAAATCCCCCGGGCGCTAAAGCATTCTTCTTGTTTTTGAGCCAAGTTGGAACGCCGGTCGAGCAATGGCTCTATCCTTTTAAAGATCTCGTTCGAGCGCCGCAGGGTTCCGTTCTCATTCTGGCAGCACCAATTACTCCCGTCGCGGGGCATCAGGGGCTGCTTGATTGGGTCAGGAAGGGAAATACTCTAGTGCTTCTCGATGACCAGAAGAATTCGATCTTTGATGCTCTTGACCTCGAATGGAAAGCGGCTGAAGGACGGCAGTTACTGATGCAAGCAGCAGGCTTCGCTGACCAGGGCGTGCCCGTCAACTGTAGCGGAGAATTCAATTCGATCTGCGAAGGGGTGCGCTTAATCAGCACACCGCTGGGACATTTCGAAACGGTCCCAGCGGGCGCTCAGATCTTGGCAGGAACAACCGGCAATGCGTTGGCCGTCGGTATGGCGCTAGATCGGGGCAAGCTGTTCGCCTTTCCAGGGCCCGAACCGCTGCTTAATTCGAATATCGATAAATTCGATAATTTACGCTTGCTCTTTCAGATCGTATCGAGCGGCAAGCGCATCCTGATCGATGAGTTTCATCATGGATTCACGGCACCCGTTGCGGCCGAGAATGCTGCACGCTGGGATTCGATTTTGATGCTGAGCGGTTATCTAACGCTGCTGCTGGTCCTGGCAGCCCTCAGTCGATCTGTGCGCTTTGGACCGCCGACGCCGGAGCTGCCCGCGCCGCACTCATCCAGCGTGCAGTTTACCCAGGCCCTCGGTTTGCTGTATGCCGAGAACGGAGCGCAGGATATGCTGAAATACTACCGCGCAGCGTGGAGATCGAGATTGCAGCGTGCTTTCGGAATCCCCACCAGTCTTGCTCACAGCAGTGCGGTTGAGGAGCTCTTGCACCGCCGGCTGCTGAACGCGGCCTCGGCAGCGGCTATTATTAGGACATCCAAAGCGATTGATGCAGGCGCACCTCTGGAAGCCTCGCAGCTTCAGGCGCTGGAGAGAATTTTCACAAGTTCGGGAGAGATAAATGCAAGACCGGGAGATCATCAGTAATTTAACAACCAAGGTAGTGACGCAGATTGGCGAGACCGTGCTTGGTCAAGCCAAGGTAAGCGAGCTGCTGTTCGGAGCGCTCTTGATTGGCGGTCATGTGCTGCTTGAGGGGCCTCCGGGGGTGGCCAAGACGCTATTGGCGCGCTGTTTTGCAGAAACTCTCGGACTTAGCTTTCGCCGTATCCAATTCACACCGGACTTGATGCCCTCTGATATCACCGGGGTGAATGTGTTCGATCGGGAAAGTTCGACCTTCAGATTCGCACCCGGTCCGCTCTTCGCGGACATTGTTTTAGCCGATGAGATTAATCGCACTCCCCCCAAGACGCAGGCGGCGCTGCTTGAGGCCATGGAGGAACATCGTGTGACTGTGGATGGAAAGCCCTATGAGCTGGGTGAACTTTTTACCGTTGTAGCAACGCAAAATCCAATTGAAATGGAGGGGACCTTTCCATTACCGGAAGCACAGCTGGACCGCTTCTTGTTCAAGCTCCAGATTTCTTATCCCGACAAGACAGCGGAACAGCAGATGTTGGAGCGATTTAGTTCCGAACCGCAGCTCAGAAGCTTGCAGCCCAGTCCCGAGCGGAGTCCTGGCCGGGCTGGCTTGCAGTTAAGTGACCTGCTAGAAGCGCGCGCTGCTTTGCGGCGGGTACGGCTGGCTCCAGCGATCTCCGATTATGTGCTGCGATTGGTCAGCGCCACCCGTACCCACGGCGCCCTCGAACTGGGCGCTAGTCCCCGCGCCGGACTCGGACTGGCCTTGGCTGCTAAGCTTAGCGCGGCGCTAGAGCGGCGTGACTTTGTGATCCCGGACGATGTGAAGAAAGTTGCGCGCCCAGTACTGCTGCACCGCCTCATTCCGAAGAGCGACCTATACGATTCCGCTGACGGAGTAGAATCGGTTTTGGATCAGCTCCTAAAGACTACCCCAGTGCCTTCAAAGGTGGAGGGGTAATGCGCAGATGAAAAAGAACCCCCGACAGGCGCTGTTGTTGCCGCTGCTGACGGTTAGAGGGGTCACATTCCTGGCAGTTGGTTTGATCTTTCCGCTGCTTGGGGTCGCCTTGGATCTGCCGTTCAATGCAGTCGTCACGCTCTGCAGTCTTTGGCTGGTGCTCGCGTTGGTGCTCTTTGGAAGCGAGTGGCTCAAACTCAGCCGCACAGTTCAGGCGCTCAAGGTACGGCTGACCCTCCCCGGCCGGCTGCCCGCGCTAAAGGCGATCAACGCGGAGGTGCAGGTGGAGAGCCGTGTCAGCTCGGACGCCACCGAATTGATGCTGAGATTCGCACCGGTTACAGGAGTGCGCTTCGTGCAGCCGCAGCTAAACTTCATGCTTCAACGCCGCGGTACCCTGGTCTCGCAGCCGCTGCAGATACGGCCGATCATGCGGGGCAGCGTGGAGATCGTCAACTTCGACGTGCGCGCTCGGCTGAGGCGGGGCCATCTCACTGTTCAGACGGCGTTGCGACTAGAACCAGGGGTGAGAACTGTCGTCACTCCGGCCTCCGACGGCAACGACCGTCGAATTAGACGTAGCGCGATTAAATATATCTCCGGTAACCGTCTCTTTCATTATAATGCGGGGGAGGGGCGTGAATTTGATTCTCTAAAATACTACTCGCCCGGAGAAGATCTGCGCCGGGTTGACTGGAAGCGCAGTGCGCGCAGTGATGCGCTGCTTGTGCGACTGTATCGTCCTGAATCACACCAGCGTGTAATGATCGCCATCGATTGTAGCCGCCGGATGTCAACCCGCGTGGGGGAACGTCTCTATCTAGACTATGCCGCTGATGCTGCCGCGCATCTGGTTCAGACGGCCTACCGCTGTTCGGACCAGGTCGGCCTTTTGGCTTTTGATCATAGGCGCCTTTGCTTTCGTCCCTGTGCTCAGGGGGCCGCGCATGCCGGCAAGCTGCTTGAAGAACTGACCTCCATTCAGCCGGGAGACTTTGAGGCGGACTATCAGATTGTGGCGCAGTGTGCAGCAGCGTTGCGCCGGCGCACGATGCTGGTATTGATCACTAGTGTTTCCAATAGTGCAGCAGTCGAGAGTTTGTGCGCCAGTTTAACACGGCTAAAGAAGAAACATCTGCCGCTAGTGCTGGCGATCGCCGATCGTGACCTGATCGCGCTGAACAGCGAGCCGGCGCGTAGCATCGAGGAAGCTTTCATCATCAGCGCTGCTAACCAGCAGATCACAGGGTTACGCACCCGACTAAACGGGCTGGCCCGTCAGGGTATCGAATGCGCATACGGCGATGCGCTTGAACTGGAATCTTTGCTTGAACGGCGCTATTTCCAATTAAAGCTCGGCGGCCGGCTCTAAAGATACAATAAATCGCCGCTAGTAGTTGCCGCACCAGCATCTTCGTATATATATATAGCAATAAGATGTTGTGCCGATCGTCGTTCCATAGAGGGGCTTGATGGAGCCCGAAACAGGTCCTCAGCATATCGCTCCGGAAGAGGATCGGTCCGGAATAACAAGATCCAATCCGGGAATATTAAGTGCAATCCAGGGCGCATTTAGCGCTGGCATGACCCGCTTTCGCGCGGAGCCGGGTGAAACACCTGAAATTGACCC
This sequence comes from Oligoflexia bacterium, assembly GCA_019694515.1. Taxonomy (GTDB): domain Bacteria; phylum Bdellovibrionota_C; class UBA2361; order UBA2361; family JBGSMV01; genus JAIBBU01. The sequence goes on from JAIBBU010000007.1 coordinate 63,487, forward strand.
AACCGCGCTGCCGCGCAAGGCGCTCTCATTCGGAATTGACCTAGAGGAGGAGCTCCCGAAGGAATTCGTGCGTCATGCTCAGCCGGTGGTGCTGCAGGGTCGGGTCGACGCTCCGGTGTTGCAGTTCTATGGGGGGCTCGGTCAAACCTCGCTGCCGTGTTTGGAATTGGCACGGCTCTTTAATCAACAATCCGGTTATACCTGTGAGCTTTACAGCTTGGAGGGTCACCAGGGCTCCTGGCGTAAGATCATTGCTCAGTCGGAAATCCACTGGGTGAGGGATGTAATCGAGCGCGCAGAGAGGGTCTTGGCAGAAACTGGAAATCCCACTACGGGATTCGGGTTTTCGACCGGTGGTTTGACGTTGCTAAAAGCGGCCGCAGAGCGCCCTGAATTGTTCAGTAAATTGGTCCTGATCGGCACACCGCTTGAATTGCGCAACCGTGTCCACGTGGCTGCGCTCGAAGTGGCCGAGATGTTGGCCTCCCATTTCACCGCATTGCGTATGCTCACACCCTATATCCCGGTGCCCCTGGCGTGGAACGATCTGCTGGTGAAGAACACCTTCAATGCCAAGGGGCGACGGCGCCTAGAATTTCTGCCGCTCTCCCGATTTCTATGTCTAAAGCGGCTACAGCTGAAGACCGTGGCATCCTTGACCCGGGTTTCATGCCCCGTAATCTTCGTACATGGCAGTGAAGACGAGTTTTCTACTCCAGCTACGATCAAGAAGCACTTTGGGCGGCTCGGTACCTCAGATAAATATCTGCACCAGGTAAGTGGTGGACACATGTTAATCTTGGATGGCGATGTAGTAAGGCTCTACGGTGAACTGGAGCGCTGGTTAGAGGCTAGAAGCGTGCCAGCAGCGGTGCGCGGGGCGAAAGGGGCCAGTAACGTCAGCCAGTAAGCCGCCCCGAGGGCCAGGCCGAAAATCAATTTCACAGCGGTTGGAAGCTGCTCGTAGGGTGAAACAAAACCCTCCACTAAACCTGCGACGACCAAACCCATGGAGCTGAATATTATCAGATCAAACAATGCTCGCCCGCGAAGCTGCAGAGATTTAACGCGGGTTAGATCTCGGGGATGTAATAGGGCGTCGCCCAGGGCCAGGCCGCACCCTGCGGCGACCGCAATAATCGACATTTCCAAGAAACCGTGGGCCACTACAAAATTGAAGAGCCGGTGCGCCATGCCATAGTGGGAGAGCGCTGCAAAGATTCCTCCGAGGGAGGCGCCGTTGAAGACCAGAACCAGAATTGTGCCGAAGCCCCCCGCTATTCCCAGAGTAAATGCGAGGATCGAAACCTGAATGTTGTTAGTCATGATGCGTGAAGACGATACGGCATTGAGCCCCTTGATGCCTTCAGTCCATAACCTTCCCTCAGTTAGTGATTGAATCGCGTCTTCCGACAGGATCAGCCAGGAGAGGTTCGGGTTCAGAATCACTAATGCTGCCGTTAGCCCGGCGCTGATCGTCATCAAGCCGATTGCGCCCATAATGAAGGGCCACGCTTCGCGATAGCCATGGCGCACCCGATCGATCCATGGAGCTTGCCGCCGATCCTCACGATCTACTAACCGCCGTCCATAAATTACGCGCCGTCCGAAGCGTACCAACGAAGCTGCGCGGAGTGCTTCCTGCGTGTCGGGGAAAAAAGTGGAGAGTTCGGAATAAAGCTGACACAAACGCTGATAAGCCAGGGCGATGCGATGGAGAGTTTGCGAAGACAGCATCCCCGTGGCGCGTCGGAGCTGTCGAATTTCACCTTCAGCTAGATTCAGATCATACTGCAGTTTTCGCCATTTAATCGGATCGGAGCTCTGGGCGCGATGGTATTGCTGGGATTTTTCAGGCTGTGCTCGCTTAAAAAGTTCGTCCAACCACTGATCAAGCCGCTCAGGACTCGACCCCTGGGCTGGGGGCAAAGCTTTCGGCTGTGCCTGCGTGATGGAGCGGATTAACTGCTGCTGCAGTTCGGCTTTTTCGGCGGCATGAATCTGCTCCCTGCGCCGCAGATAAGCTTCGAGTACCCGGTAGTGTTGTAGCGGCAGAGTCAGGGCGTCAGTAGCTACAGCGGATTTGTGGATTAGATCTTCGCGTCCCTTGAAGTCATATACTACGAGAGTACGTGCAACCAGATCTCCAATACGCTGGGAGCGGGGTGTAAAAAGCATGCTAATGAAGCCCACCGCGCCGACTCCAGGCAGCAGATCGATCAGCATAAAGGCATTGCGCAGGAAGGATGAGGCCAGTGAGATTGAAAAACCACGCTCGTCCACCACGCGGAGCCCCACCAGCTTCTTCCCCGGAGTAAGCCCGTCGCGCCGAACCTCAAAATAGATCGCATAAGCCCATTCGGTCAGGAAGAAGAGTAGCACGATGCAGGCTAGTAGGGCGCTGCTGATATGAGAGCCCCCATTTTGGGCAACGCTTCTGACAGCGCCCCAAATATTCAGCGACTCCATTAGGGGTGTAAGCGATAAAATCAGATAGATTAAGAGCAGAATTATGGTCCAGCGGATGGCGAAATCGATTAAGTACGCCATCGCCCGGCTGCCAAAGCTAGCCGGCTGGTAATCGATCCAGGCCTGTTCGGGAAGCAAAATGCGCATCACCTCTAGGCTACTATAACCGCGTGCCGAGGCGTACTCGTTATCCTTTAAATCGAGCCTACTTACGGGTCAAAAGCGCCACATTGCTGAAACCGCTCGGATCTCCACCCCAGCCGGGCTTCCAAGGGGTGTGCAGCAATGCATACTTAAAGAAACCTTTAACCGTCATTTGGGTATAATCCGGTACCCACCAACCCCGCAGCTTCAACTTGCGAATCTCGAAACCCTCCGGAAGATCGGGATCGTTGTCCTTCCAGTCTTGGAGAATGTACTTGTAGTCTTTCTTTTGTTCCTTCGTAGCTTCATAACGCAGCGGCAGATTTCGCAGATACCAGACGGTCGGCCACACCGATTCACCGCTGACTAGCACCTGATCCCGCTTCTCCTCAGGCTGCAGCAGCAGCTTCGTGCGAATATCTCGCACCACCTGATCGTACTCGTAGGTGGTATGAACCTGGCTCAGGAGCTCGTTAGGTTTCCCAGCGTAGGTGAAATTAGTCAGGATTGAGATATGCAGCAGATATAATCCGATCACCACAAAGCCGGTCGAAATCAAGCTGACACGCGCCGAATCACCGAGCCACGAATATACCAGCGCAAAACCGGTCAGCAGGGCGCCATACACGAAAAACATCAGATTGTGGGACATGCCATCGTCCAACAAGCCAAACAGCAGGCCCAGAAAGATGCTGCAAATTCCAGCGCCGCCGATTAAGTATTCCAACGGAAATACGCGCCAGTCCTTAATCGGATTTTTGGCGAAGTAATCGTCAAAATATAGGGTCAAATACACCAACCCACAGACGAAGGGATAGATCGAGAGCCAGGGGGTTTTCTCCCCGGCGTAGCTGTAGGCAAAGAAATTGGCATAAAAGAAATAGCCGAAGAAGGCCAGTTTACGCTCGCCCCTCAGCAGATGATAAGTTGTAATGATCAGCGACTGGCCGACCAAGAAAATCAGCCCGAAGATGTCGATCCCATCTTTAAGTTTGAAGAGTTTCCAAAGTTCGAATTCCGGAGTGGGCTTGGTTTGTGACATTAGCGCGCAGAGCAGAGCGGCGCTCAGACAGGACGCAATTGCAATTCTGAAGCGATCGCTGGCGGTTGAGAGCAGTAGCAGCGTTTGTGCTGCCATTACAATAATGAAAGGCAGTTCGTACCAAGAAAGCACATAGAAGTGGAACATGAAGGGCCCCACAATTCGTTCTTTATTGTGCTGATCTAACCAATAGCTGAAACCCTTGCGGTAGAGTCCGTCTAAGATTCCATCTGTGTACCGGAAGCCGGAGGAATAGAAGTAACAAAAAATGAAGGCTGCTGCCGCAAGTCCGAACAGGACGCCAGCCCAGTTGGCTCGGACATAACGACCGAGCTTGCCCGCGCATGTATCTCCCGCCAAGCCGACGACTCGGCTGATAATTACTTCATAGAAAAGATAAGCCACTAAAAGTGCTACCGTAATATATACGTTGGCCTTGACTGCCCATTGCACAGCAATGCCGCAGAGAAAAAATAATGCGCGCTGTTTTTCGCGGGATAACGTTGCCCCGTAGAGCATCAAAATCCACCCCAGTAATACCAATAGATCATGGTGAATCAACCTGGACCAGTAAACGAGTGTGGGCGAGAGGGCCACAGCACCGGTCAGCGCCAGCAATGCGGTTGATGAAAAATAACGCCGGAAAATAAATGGGACAAAAATGAAGATCGATCCCAGAAATGCAATCGGCGCCCGGATCGACCAGTCTGAGATCCCCAGGATTGCGTAAACCAAAGGATATAGGTTGTACATCATCGGGCCATGGAGCATCGGGTCGTAACGATAAAATTTCTCATCGGGCCAATCGAAGAAATAAATACCGTACATGGCGTGGAGTGATTCATCGTGATGAATCGGCCGCACATCGAGCTGCAGCCAGCGTAATAGCAACCCCGCCCCAACTAGCAGGAGAAAGACCGCCCATTCGCGGTTTGTCAGGTATGATGCATTGCCCCGTTCTGATGTGCTCATGGTACTAACCTGTCATTTCAGTTCGAGACAGCGCACTCAGCGCCGAATCCCGAACAGTATAAATCTTAAAATCACCACTAACAAAAAGCGGCGGAAACAGATCCGATCGCTCCTCGAATTTTCTTAGACCCTCGGCAGAGTATGTGGCGCGTTCTACGTCGCCCACCACAATAACCTGGGCCGCATACTTGCGCGCAATCTCTAACGCCAAATTAACATTGCCCGTATTGTAAAAAGTTTTTACATCGGCCTTGCGGCGTTCAAGGTCGCCATTTGAGGAGCCGCGCTGACTGGCATGATATTGCCACCCCAATACCACCGGAATTCCGGTGTGCATTACGATCCGGCTAAACTCTCGGTAGCCGTCGCCTTGGGCCTCAAACATCGTCGGCAGCCCCGGAACATGCTGAGCCAGCCACTGAATGCCTTTGTATTCATCGGCCTTCTTAGGATCAGCTCCAAGAAAGGCCTGACCATCTAATGCGGGCTTGGGACCGGGTACGCGGTTAAAGCCCATCATTACGTACAAATTGATCAGGCTTCCGCTGCCGGCGATCAGGAGTAACGCAGAAATCAAGCACAGTCCCGCGACGCGCGGTACTTTGAGCCCCAAGGTGGCGCTGTGAGCGCGCAGCGCAGTAATAAGACCCGGCAGCGTTAACAGCGCCGCAGCAGCCAAGAATATCCAGGTAGGAATAAAAAACTTAAAGATCGTGTTCATGCGATCGTTCAAGAAAACCAGCTCTGTGGTGCTGATTACGAATCCCCCCATCACTGCTAAAACACCGCCAAAACGGATCGCCGGACGGGTGGATGCCACGAGGTAAAGAACCATGCCGGCCGCGATGAGCAGCGCGGCGAGCGTCTCGATCGCCCAGGGCATATTGCGAATGCCGCTGGCGAAACTGCATCCGGTCAGAATGAAGGGGTAGCAGACCAAAACTGCGCCGACTAATGCCGGTAAGCGATTGCGGCGCAGCGTGCTGCGTAGCGCACGAACTTCGAGACTCGCAGCGAGGAGAATCGGAACAATCCATAGTCCGAAATGCCTTAAGATCTGCCAGACCGAATTAAATTCGGAGGATTGTACCCAGCCATAGTGGGTGTGAATCGCCTCGCCCGAGGAGAGCACGAAGGGCACCACACTTACGAGTGCCAACGCCAGGATGGAGAATCCATCGAACAATAATTCGTCGAGCATCTTAGCGGCTGGCACCCGTTCTGAAATGAACTGTATCAGTCGCAGCAGAAAGATTAACGCCAGTAGTGCGCCATATATGATCAGATCCCAGGAGTTGATCACGAACAACGAGCCAAATGAAACGCCTAAGAGAGCGCGCAGCAGGAATGCGCCGCGGCTGCCCGCACCTGGAGGCTCAAGAAAAAGCTGCGAAGCTAGAAATAGCGTAACGATGCCGAAAGGGATCGCCATAAAATGCGCGTGCAGATCGGCAAATAGAATCGACCAGAGCGGATACTCGGTAAATGAAGGCGAGGTGAAGAGCCGGGTGCTGGCCCAAAATAGATCGAAGCCCATTTTGATCGTGCCGAAGCAGGTCAAATACAGCACCTCCAAATTGCTTAGAATGATCGCCGCGAAGGCGCAAAGCGCGGCGATCCAGAGGCGTGCGGCAAAGGCTGCGAAGAGCGAGAAGGCGGCTGAGCAAAGCCATCCGGCCACCGTAGCGATGGCCAGATTATAGGCTACCCCGGGCAGCACGGCCGTGCACTTTTGCATCACACCGAAAAGCAGCGATCCGAAATAATAGTAATGCATCGCATTGCGCGCAGCCCAAGGGTCCTGAGGAGGAGGATAGTCCAGCCGTGCAAAAAAATTCAGGAATGAAAAATCCATCGGTTTTTCACCCCAGAAAACTTCGGGTTGAAAGGAGCGCACCACCAGGAAGAAGAAAAAGCAGCTCAGCCAGAATACCTCTGAAACTAGCAACGCCGGTCCCATCTCCTCGGCCAATTGGCGCCATGATCCCCATCGCCGCATCACGAAGGTGTGACTGATCGTAAGCAGCACGGCTAGGATGCCGAATAGGCTGTGGGCGCGAAGCGTTGCCAGTTCAAAATAGGAAAGCACCCATGTAATCAGAGTTAATGCTAATAGTCCGAGCGCTTTACTCACGCCAAATCCGCGATCGGCGGCCTTAGGGAGAGCCGCGGCCAGGAATGGGAAGATCCACAGTCCTGCGATCTCAAGAATACAGAGCCACCAAAGCGCCTGGAGCAGTGTGGGGACCCGCAGGAATGCGCGGCTGCCCTGCGCATCAGTAGAGTCGGTTTGCATGATTTCCCTGAGCGTCGGAAGCATGCGCTCCTCGGGGGGGTGCAGCATCCTGGCTTTCAGATCAGTCACGCTAAGATGCTGCTGATTCTTGAAGATCGTCACTTTGGGATGATCATAAACCGACAAACTTTCGTCGGCTAAGTCGTCATCGAAGAAACTTGAACCCAGCAGTGGCCGGTTCTTGAAGCTCTTCTCAAGCCGGTAGCCCAGCTGCCCGGCAAACAGCAGCCGGATTAATGTAGTGGTGTCTTTGTATTCCTCCGGAATACGGGGGATTGAGCCTGGGATGCGCTGCGTTGGGAAAACAATATAGTCGGCCTGCGATATTTTGGAGAGTAGCTCCTCCATCCGCCCGGCATTGTTGCCGTCATAAAACGGCAGCTCTAGATTGATGTAATGCGGTTGAGGGGTATCAACCAACCCGACCGGCAACCCATCATCCCAGTGCGGGCCGGCGATCTTCGACTCCGCTGGCACATGCGCCACGATCCATTTTGAGGCCTCAATGTAGGAGTGATCCCCGAAATAGATCGCGCTGAAACAAAAGGCGTATAGAGCGGCAAAAGAGATTACCACTATGGCCGGAAGCCAGGCTGAGCTAATCTTACGAAATGGGTGAACGGCGCCCAACTTAAAGAGATCCTTGGGAAAAAATCACCCCCAATAGTATCAGTCGATGCTTCAGGCGCAAAAGATCAAATCCTACTGGCCACTGGCATTAATCGTGGTTTTGGCGGCATTTCCGAGGCTCTATAACCTCGGACACGGCATGGGGGTGCATCCGGATGAGCGCCACATGATTATGGTGGCGAATGATATGCACTTCGCGGATTTGAATCCGCATTCGTTCGCTTATGGGAGTTTCCCTTACTACCTTCTTTTTTTTAGCGCGCATGCTTTATCGATTTTTTCCAAGTTTTTGGCGGGATATGACGGGCTTTTTTGGGTAGGCCGGGTGCTGTGCGTGATGTTTGGATTGGCTGGGATAGTTTTAACGGCCCAGCTCGCCCAACGAATCTACGCTGACAAGCGCGCTGGGTTGATTGCGGCGTTGCTACTGAGCCTAAATGTTTTTCATCTGCAGCTTTCACGCTTTTATACGGTCGATGTCATTCTAGCTACGCTCGGCAGTGCTGCGCTGCTTTGCATGGTGATGCTGGTTCAGGGCGGAGGACTGTGGATTTGGCTGGCCTGCGGTGTTTTTCTAGGCCTTTCCGTAGCAACTAAAATTACCGCGCTCTTCATGCTGGCGCCGTTAGGTGTGACCGGGCTGCTGGTGCTTTACCGGGATTGGAGGGGCGGTAATCTGCGCCGGGCGCTGCCGGGTCTCTTGTTGATTTTACCGGTTGCCGGTGTCGCATTTCTAATTGCTGAACCATATGCAATTTTAGACTTCGCCCGCTTTCGGCACGATGCTGCAGAGCAGACCAGCATGGTGCAGGGGCTGTGGCGACCGCCCTATACCATCCAATACATGCATACCGCGCCTTATCTATATCACCTTAAGCAGATGGCGCTCTACACGATGGGGTGGCCCGTGGCGATCGCGGTGTTGCTGGGACTTAGCAGCGCGATTTATCGCCAGTTTAAGCGCTTAAATCCGGCGGAGCTAGTAGCGCTGGCATATGTCATTCCGGCTTTTCTGATGATCGCGCGCTTTCAGGTTAAGTTTCCGCGTTATCTGATTGCGCTCTATCCGGTGCTGTTGATCTTTGCCGCAGAGTTTTTGGTAAGGGTTGCCACCGCCAAACGAGCTGCGACCTTGGATCAGACCACTGGCGGGATGCCGGCGGCGGACCCGGCGATCGAAAGTCGTCGTAAAAGCATGGTGGGTGCGGGAACCTTACTGGGGATCCTTTTCCCATGGCGGCTGGATTCATTGTTTCAACCTAAGTTGCTCTTCGGATTGGGGGCCCTGCTTCTAAGTACCGGCGGTGCTGCCTTGGTTGCATCGGGCGGCGCCTTCAATCCTGCCGCCTGGATCATTTTGGGAGTGTCCGCAGTGCTTGGCGCCAGGGCTTTTAGCCCTCAATTATCGCAGTTCGGCCCTGAAGCACGGCTCTCCTTTATCTTTACCCCGCTAACGCAAGTGGCTGCGTTGATCGGCGCACTGCTTTGCTGCTTCCTTGCCTGGGCGAGCAGTAGTCCCGTGCTGCCTTCCAATGGGCAGGGATATTGGTTAATGGGAATGGTGCTGATCTTTTGCGGGCTGCTGGCTGTACCGATCCGGCGCGTCGGATCGGCGGGCAAAGGTGAGTGGCGTGCCACGGGATTGCTGGTTGCGATTGTCATGCTAGGGGCGGTGATCGCACGGGTGGTTGCACTTAATCATATTCCCTTCTTCGTGCACGGGGACGAGGGAGAAAATGCGCGGGTAGCTTTGGAGATCCTCAATGGCCGGCACTCGCTGTTTGATCGGGGGCATTTGAACGCCCCCAACTTAGCGTTTGGAATACAGTCGCTATTCTTGTCAATTTTCGGAGTTAGCGTTGAAGGCGCACGGCTGGGAAGCGCGATTATAGGACTCGCGGGTCTCCTGATCTTCTTCGTGCTGGTACATGAAAATTATGGATCCAGGACGGCGTTGATCGCCCTTACCTTGGCGGCGTTCTTGAATCTGCATCTGTGGCTTTCGCGGGTGGGTACCACCCACGGTCAGGGCCTGCTCTTCTCTTCATTGGCGGCGCTCTTTTTATTTCGTACGCTGCGCTTCGATTCGCGAAGAATGGCGCTGCTTTGCGGCGTTTCGCTAGGTCTCGCCCTGCAAAGTTATTGGAGTCTTAGACCACTAGTCTTGATCTGTTTTCTTGCGCTGCTTCTGCCCTTCGCACAAACTGCCTCCAGCCGCAGGCATAGCTGGTGGAATCTGTTGTGTCTGCTGCTTGGCATAGTACTCGGAAGCGGCCCCGCTTTGACGGGGTTATTCACGACTGCAGGCGGGGGCGGCGAACAAATTTCGCTGCTCGATTTTTTCACCGGTACGCTGCCCGACGGCTATCTTGCTGCTAGGTCGACCGATAACTATCTGATCGCGCTGTTGAGTCAGATGGGGCAGTTGATTTTTACTCCTTTGACCCTTAATCAAAGCGGCTCGGAATGGTTTGGAGCGGGGAGGCGCATGCTATTGCCTGTGATCGGGGGCGCCTACGTGGTCATGCTGCTATTAGGCTTGAGCCGTGGTGTGCGCGGAATAAGGTCTAGAACCTACGAGAATGCGCTGTGGTTCGTGCCCTCCATCGCCGTGCTGATTTTTTCATGGTATCTGGGTTTCCCCGCCGATCTCCCGGGCTGGCAGCGCATGGGGGCTGAGCTGCCCTTCATCATACTTCTCGCTGCGTTCTTCATTTCCGAAGTGGCAGGAGTGCTAACTCTGAGCTTCCCGCGATGGCGGCTAGGGGAGTGTTTCGTACTCGTCGTCTTATTCTTTTCAACGGAGTACGGGATCACTTCTTTTTTTAGAGATCCATACATGCAGGCTGATACCACCAGCACCTTTCAGACCAGCATGATCCGGAGTCTGGAACGGATCCCGAAAGAGAGCCACGTCTATCTCTTCACCGCGCTTGATAATACGCCGACGTATCAGACCTACTATAGTTACGGATCGATTTGGCTGAGTCGCCCGGGCAGCGTCGGGAGTGATATCCAAGTTAGCGGCAGTCAAATTGAGGCAGTCCTACGAACCGAGCTCGATCGAACTCGTGATGCCGCGTTTGTCTTCTATCTGAGTGATAAAGAGCGGGTGTTTCCGCACTTAAGACAGCTGCTGCCGAATGGCTATCTTTCAGAGGTGCCCTTTGAAAGATTCAAGAATGGCATCGGCATTTACCAGGTTGCCGCCGCCGACCTCATCCTCGCCCGCTAGCTGCGCGTTTCGGCGCCCCGATAAAATGAGCGCCGAAGTATGAAGCATCCCCTACCTAACTGTCGATTAGAGGCTATACGGAAGCTGTATGAGACGTATTCTGCCCTCAATTACCACCCATGGACTGCGAGCCGATAGCAACTGGCACACCAAGCTAGGGGAAATCACTAGACTGGGAATCGATCAATGCGCGCTTTTCGTAACTGGGGTGAAATCCACTGACCGTCCTGCATTGTTCAGCGCACTCTTAGCGGCGTCTAAGCATAGGCCGTTTCGCATTCCATTCGTGCATGCCGTCAGCAATATGGCACCGGCTGAATTTGAATTTCTGATCTCCAACTTTGGGACGGAGAGATTCAATCTACATCCGGTCTCCGAGTTTCCACTCAGCCATGCTCTTGATGCAGAATTGCGTAGCCGCATTTTCATTGAAAATGCTTCTCCCGACCGCGCTCTCACGGCGGCAGATCTGCACGGTTTTGCGGGGCTTTGCGTCGATATTTCACATCTTGAGGAGATGCGCCTCAACCGCCTAGAGGCCTTCCAAAGATTTCTGCCGGCGCTGGCAGCCTTCCCGATTGGAGCCAATCATATCAGCGCTGTCAGGACAGAAAGAGCGGGGGAAGCTCCGCTCAGCGTGCACCTTTTTCAGGATCTCGAAGATTTTCGGTATCTGCAGCAGTACTCCGCCGCCGTATTCGCTGACATTTGCGCGCTAGAGCTCGAAAATCCGATTCAGGAGCAGCTTGATGCGATCAAGTTCATCGAAGAACTCCTAGCAATCCCGAGTGTGAAAGCCGCGGCTTAAGATTCAGACATTGCGGGCACACTGTTTACTTGATCCCAAATCTAAGGCTCTCGCATCTCAAGCGGGTCGCTGATCTTCAGAAAGTTGCGTGAAATCTGCGAGTTTCTCGTAGGTTAAAGGGCTGTGCGCTGTCGTGGACGAGATTAGGAAAGGTGCCTAGATATTGAATATTTCCCTCAACTTGGAGCAACAAAGCGCTAATCGCAGATATGATTATGAATGGAAAAGGTGGTATCATTCTACTCCCGAATTAACCGCGGGGATCAAATGAAAAAGTTGTTACGTTCGTTCTTCTTCCTTTCGCTCTCTCTTTCAGCCGCCATTCTGACCGCCGTCTCAGTTTTTGCCCAGGATGTGACTCGGCTGGGTGGAGATCTCACTTCATATATGCCGCTTTTTACGGCGTTGGAATTACCGGCTCCCAACATTCGTTCGGAGGAGATGTTCCAATATCATTTACAGGGGCACACAGATTTCCATGGCTCGTTCCGTGGTGTGCTGCGCGATGGAAAACCGATCTTGGGCCCATTCTTTAATCACCAAGCCTGCGGTGCTTGTCACGTCAAAGACGGGCGCGGTCCGATTGAGATCAGCCGCAATTCTTTCGGCAGTGCGATGTTGATCAAGGTTGCGCTAAAGGGACTTAACTCCGACGGTTCGCCGCGCAGTATTCCGGGAGTGGGAGAACAGCTTCAGGATCACTCACTGCGCTTTAAAACCCGCTATAATATTTCGTTAGCTTGGAAATATTTGCAGGGGGCTTACCTCGACGGCACGCCTTATATTTTGCGGCGTCCCCGTTTGAATTACACGATTCCGGATGTAGATACGTCGAAGGTCGTCAGTTCTCTTAGAATGTCCCCGACTGTCATAGGGATGGGATTGCTGGAGGCTGTGCCGGTCGAGACGCTTGAAGCGTTAAGTGACCCCGATGATTTGGATGGAGACGGCATATCGGGAGAAGTCAGTCGAGTAATTGATCGCGCAACCGGGTTGCCGGCAGTGGGACGTTTCGGATTTCGCGCTTCGCATCCCTCAGTTAAGCAACAGTCCGCTGCCGCGTTCTTTAATGACATGGGGATGACTAACTCAATTTTCGGAGCGACAGAAAGCTCCTTGGATGTCGATCCCGCGGTGCTAGAGCGAGTCACCTTCTACCAGCAGGCTGCTAGCGTCCCAGCGGCTCGTGAGCAGAATGATCCTGATGTGCAGGAGGGCAAGAATCTTTTCAAACTTCTCAATTGTCAGACCTGCCACGTCATGACGTTGCGGACAGGTGAGACTGAGGTTCAAGAGGTTTCCAATCAGGAATTTCATCCCTTCACCGATCTTTTGCTCCACGATATGGGTGCTGGGCTCGCCGACAAGCGGCGTGAATTTACCGCCAACGGCAGAGAATGGCGAACCACTCCGCTGTGGGGCCTAGGTTTGGTCAGAATCCTGCTGGACCACGGTTCCATTGGTTATATGCATGATGGGCGTGCACGAACCTTGGAAGAAGCCATTCTTTGGCATGGTGGGGAAGGCGCCCGTTCCCGGGATGGGTTTAAGGCTCTAAATAAAACCCAGCGCGAGCAGCTAGTACGTTTCCTGAAATCGCTTTAGGACGCCTTGTCATTGTAGATCTCATAAAATTCGAGGACGGGTTACCTGTCTATGCGCGCGGCCCTGTGGTTGTTGTACGAGTTGCGCAATCCGAGGGAAAAACTCCTGTCGTTCCGAGCGCAGCGGCAGCGATTATGTCCTTAGATTGTACGTTGAGCCTGGCTGCGTTTCGCCGCGCGTCCCGACTGCTAACGCGTTAAACCAGCGTCAGTTTAACCAGCGACGGATTGGTGGTGTTCTCCGAAACAGGGCAGCGCCTTTCGACCTCTTCCAAGAACTCTCGCTTCTGTTCGTGAGTCAGATCTGCATCTATCGCTACCGTGAGATTGAATACTTTAAAACCGGCCCTTTCGCTGGTACTGCGTCCCAGCAGGACATCAGTATTAATTTCGCCCACGGTTTTGATCGACATCCCGCGCAACGTCATATTTTTTTGGCGTGCCACAATTCGGCCAATGCTGGCCACGCAGCCCGCGAGCGAAGCGAGATAATATTCCAGCGGGGAAGGTCCTTGGTCGTTCCCCCCGCCCGCTTTGTTCTGATCAATTAAAAAGGTATGCGCTCCGGCGCGGCACTCAATCAGCGTGCCTTCCTTCATCTCCGCGCTAACTTCGACATTCTTAACTGGCATCGATTTTCTCCGTTTGTTCGGCGGCCTTATTATGCCGTCGTTCCTGTCTCTGAATTCTTTGTCTTTGAAATAGCCCGACCCCAAGTAATCCCGGCGCCACAAAATAGCATAAAGGACAGACTGCGCCAGTTAGTGCGGCTGCGGCCAAGCCCAATGCACCGACTCCTGCGCCGAGTGCCATGCAGCTATTAGCTTCGGCCTTTTGGCGCAGCAGTTCTTCTCTGCTAGTTCGATCGCCGGGCATTTAGCTTAGCGGAAGATCGCCAATAATACCGCGGCCACTGCTACGGTACCCCAGATATACAGGCATGGTGTGCAGCTTAGCTTGCTCGAGCAGCAGGAATTGGCGGATTTACCGCAGCATCCCCCGGAGCATTCCTGATCCTGCTTGCACTCGTGATCGCTGTTTTTTGCTTCAGTCATTGTTTAGCCTTGCGTTCAATATCACTATATAATAGTATAATTATATATTATCAATATTTCAAGGGGCAGTTCCGCATGGCTAAAGCGGCGTTAAAACGTCTATCCGATTCTGAGTTCGAACACATAGCGGCTCATTTTAGAGCGCTGAGCGAGGTCAGCCGGTTACGTATAGTGGCAGCGCTGCAGTCCGGGGAGCATAACGTAACCGAGTTAGTAGAGATCACCGGCCTAAGTCAGCCTAATGTATCGCGGCACCTGCAAATCTTACTTAATACCGGCTTGGTGGAGCGCAAGAAGCGGGGATTAAATGCGCTTTATCAGATCGCGGATGAGAGTCTCATGGAACTCTGCGGTGTCGTCTGTCGTGGAGCGGCGGCGTGCCGTCAGCGGAGATTAAGCACAAAATGATTTTTATTGGAGGATATTTATGCAATCAAATGTAGGCACTCTGGACCGTGGGGTTAGAATTTTGGCTGGGCTAGCGATAATCTTGTGGGGCTTGAGCAGCCACAATTGGCTTGGCGCGATTGGGCTCGTACCGCTTCTGACCGGCCTAGTGCGTTGGTGCCCGGCTTACTGCCCGCTAGGTATCTCGACCGTAAAGAAGGCCTAACCTAGCCATTTCATTCCGGCCGGCTTTGCAGTAGCGCAGTAGCAGCTACCATGCAAAGCCGGCCGTGCTTTTTAAGCGCTTCGTCGGCTGGCCTGCCCCTTAGGCTACTTCTACAGGCTCACCAGCCATAACTGTTTCAGACTCGCAGTCGTAGCATTCGTGCTCTTTTTGGTTGTTGAAAGAGGTTGAATTTATGCCTGCACCGAAACACTCTGCGAGCGCACCATCCCTAACTGTTGAACCTGCTGAGGGACCTTCCAAAACGATCGATCCCCATCAAGACTTCAAGGCTTCGCCTGCTACAGAAGCGTTAAGAAATGCGCAGCAATCACTCGATCGGCGTCCGAGCTCCATTTTTCTTGATCAGCAGGGGACACTCGTGCTGCAGGGAATTGGTGTTCGAGAAAATGGCTCTGTCAATGAAGCATTACCCCCGGGATCAAACTTTCAGTCCCGCATTCGCACAGGCGAACACTACAACTCCCTGGGGCTGACGTACGAACGTGAGGTAGTCCCAAATATTGGAGTCGAACGCGCCTTCCTAAGATTCGAAGCCGAGGTCTCCCAAAAGACGGCATCAACCGCCGGCAGTATCGGCGTGGGGGTTGGAGTAGATGCGGAATTAGCGCGACTTGGCCCACTTGGCATCCGGCTTGGCGGTGACGTCCGGGTAATGATGGATCGTGATGATAAGGATCTGCAGGCCGCCGGGCATCAGCCGCAAAGCGACTTACAAGCGGGGCTGGGTTTGAATGCGGGTGCTACATTAGATCTGCCGAAAGGACTTGGGATCGAGGCTAAGGTCGGGATCTCGGGTATGGGAGGCGCGAATTCGGGAGATAACGTCTCGCGCGTAGCCGTCGGACTGCGGTTCTCTCCGGAGGGACATTCGCGCAAGAAATAGAGTCGCGCTAGGATCACTTTCTCGTTGAAACCTGAAAAAATCTGCACCTCTGCGGCTATAGCCCCGATTCTACATTGCTGGTAAGTATCCGGCACCAATCTCCCTGACGGCGCACATTGCGCTATCGGCGCTTTCGAATTAATTAAGGGACGACTTTCACCCGCTTGTCTGGAAGGAGATCTGATATGTCTAATCATGAAGCCCACACTGTCAAACTGCAGCGCGTGCTGCGCGCGCCCGCCGAACGCATTTACCGGGCTTTCTTGGAACCGTTAGCCATGTGCAAATGGCTTCCGCCCTATGGATTCGTGGCGGAGGTGCAGCATAGCGATGTGCGGGTGGGAGGGAGCTATCGGATGTCTTTTACCAATTTTGGTACAGGCCAGTCGCACTCCTTCGGGGGGACGTATTTGGAGCTCGTTCCTAACCAGCGCATTTGCTACACCGATCGCTTCGATGATCCGAATTTGCCCGGCGAAATGCAGGCTGACATATCACTTCGCGCTGTTGTATGCGGCACCGAGCTATTGATCACGCAGAAGAATATTCCGCCCCAAATTCCCGTTGAAATGTGCTACCTCGGTTGGCAGGAATCGCTCCAGCAGTTGGCGCAGCTGGTTGAGCCGCAGATTCCCTAGAATCTGCTGCCATCGCGCGTAAATTTAGCTGCTAGTCCTTGCTGGCACTAATCGTCTTGCAGCCGCCGGCAATGCGGTTCATGTGTACATCAATCAATTTGATGCTGATGCCTTTCTTCAGCTCAGACGGGCATTGCACCTGATAGTTGCGCGTAAAATCTTTATAGGCCCGTGAGAACAAGATCGAAGTAGTACCTTTCGGTAACAGCTTTGCCTCCCCAGGCTTCAATGAGAAATATGCTCCGCCGCCTTGAACCCTGACTACGTTGTAGGAGGTGTCCTCAGAGGTATTTGAGATCCTAATTCGGCCCGGGGGAACTGATTCTTCGCAAGCGGCCAGTCCGAAGATCAGTATGGCGCTGCAAAACGTCGCACGAATTATGCAGTTCATCGTCCCTGACTTAAGATGCGCGTGGCAAGCGCGCGGCCTTGGCGCACTGCGTAATTCGTGCCGCGGTCTTCTGGATAAATCTGGGCCATGTTGGCAATCCAGAGTCCTTTAATCGGTGTGGCTTCATCCGGTATTAACTGTGAGTAATGCCGCGTGATGACGGGCTGACTATATTTAGCTTTCCAAAGCTTGAAGCCGTTAACCCAGCTCTCAGAAAAATCGGGAAAGATCTTTCTGATAAATGGCACCGCATAATCGAAGAATTCACGCTCCGACATGCTGAAAAGCCGATCCGTGATCGGCAGATATTTGGAGATATAGGCGATCCGCTCTCCGCCATATTTCGCTGGGTCGTCGAAGTTGGTGTGTTCAATCACACCAACAAAGGGGAACGATGGATCGCCGACATTCAACCAGTAGGTGCTGGAGAGACTGCGGTTTAACCGCAAGACCAAACAAACGTTTCCGAGGAAACGAATTTGTCGCGCAGCAGCGGTATAGCTTTCAGGGAGTTCCGGCGCCAGCTCAAGCGCCAGTGGTAAAGGAGTAGTAACTACTACCTGATCGGCGGCAGCGTCAACGGATGCGGTACGGACCCCTTTAACCTGCCCAGCTTGGCTCAATACCTTCAACACAGGAGTGTTGAGGTGAAATTTGACTCCGGCATTATCAAGCGCCTGGCGCAATCCGGCCGTCACCGCTCCGAATCCGCCCTCGAAATACACCAAGCTCTCGGCGCCCTTTGTGTCGCGGCTGGAACCGCGTAATTTTAGTTTATTCCAGAACCATACGGCTGAAACATTGGAAGCCTCCATCCCAAATTTTCCAGCAAGCAATGGCTTCCAGATGACTTCGTAGGCCTTGCGTCCGCCATTTCTTATGATCCATTCCTCAGCACTTTGCGATTCAAGCTGACGCCAGTCCGAGATCCGTCGCGCTTTCAATGCCATAAGTCCGGTGCGGACTCGATCGATCAACGGAATAGGGGTGAAGCGTAACAGGTCGAAGGGGCTGGCCAAACGAAAGACCGAATTCGCAAAGTACAATCCGGTGTCGCTATTCTTATAGAGCAGTCGATCTCCGAGTCCCAATTCCCGAATCAATCCCAAGATTGCGGTATCTGAGGTGAACCAGTGGTGGTAGAACTTCTCGACCCGGTAGCCCGGCTGCAGCTCAAATGTACCGGCTAACCCGCCGATTTCATCTTCGCTCTCGAAAATTTGGACCTGATATCCCTGCCGGACCAAATCAAAGGCTGCGGAGAGTCCGGTGTATCCGGCGCCCACGATAATTGCGCTGGGTTTATTTTCCAATTGCTTTGCCCCCTATTTGCCGTTTTGAAGAGGCTCTCCGACGACCCGGTCTACCAGGTACAAGGGACGGCTCTGACCCTGCTCAAAGATTCTACCCACGTATTCACCGATTAAGCCCAGCACCACGAGCTGCACTCCTCCAAGCAGCAGCATCGAAGCCATGATCGAGGTATAGCCGGGGAAGTTAATGCCGCGCAGTTTAAGTACGATCACGACGAGGATATACAAAAATGCCAGCGCAGAAATCATCGCTCCTAGATATGAAGCCATCCGCAGCGGTGCATAGGAGAAGGAGGTGATCGCATCGATTGCCAGGAAAAGGGACTTCTTGAAGGGGTATTTGGTGGTACCCGCAAATCGCTCGGGGCGCTTGTATTCAAGCGGGGTTTGATTCAATCCAATCCAGGAAACCATCCCTCTGATGAAACGGTGCCTTTCCTTCATGGCTTGCAGCAGATCTACCGCGCGGCGATCCATGAGGCGGAAGTCTCCGCTATCGCTGGGCAGCTCGAAACCGGTGACTCTAGCAAAGATACGATAGAATAGAAAGGCAAAGACCTTTTTTGAGATCGATTCACCGGCACGTTGCTGACGCTTGCCGTAAACCACATCATAGCCTTGCTGCCAGAGTTTGAGCATGTCGTGCAGTAACTCGGGAGGATCTTGGAGATCGGCATCTAAAATTATTACAGCGGATCCGTGTGCTTGATCCAAGCCGCAGGTCAAAGCAAGTTGGTGACCAAAATTCCGGGCGAGTTTGACAATCTTGAGGTGCGGATCGCGTCCGCGCAGATCCTGGAGCATCTCCCAGGTGCGATCACGGCTGCCGTCATCCACCAACACGATCTCATAAGGAACTCCTACAGACTCGAGAGTGGCCGACAGGCGGCGATGCAGCTCAGACAGCACCTCTTCCTCGTTGAAGCAGGGCACAACAGCCGAGATTGAAGCCGGTAACGATGGGCGCGGTACGAGCGAAAGCGCATGGGTTGGACGTTTACTGGGTGCCACTCGATTAGTCCTTGAATTACCTCAGCTAATATAGATGCTTGGTTAACTGGTTGGTAGCAGAATAACTATCTGAAATAACAAGGTTTTGGACAGCGTAGAACCGTAAAGTATTGACCTTATTAAGCCGTTTTAAGAGGCGGGAACGGCGATAGAGGTAGGAAAATGCGATTTGCGGACAATTTCATGCGGAACCTCCTAGCACAGCTGCTCTTAATTTGTGCGCTGTGCTGCGCATCCAGCAGCTCTCTTCGCGCTGAGAGCCGCTATCGAGCAGATTTCAAAAGCTGCCGGGACTACGGTTCAGCGACGGAATTTGTTAGACGAACCTCCCTCTACTGTTTGAAACAACCTAACTCTACTGCTTGCGAACGTGAGGCGCGCGTAGTTTTTGAACAGTGCGGCTTCGATCGAGAATCCAGCTACTCTAAAATCAGCCGGCTGATCTATGAAAAGCTTTTCCTGGCGGTGGTGACCGCCAAACTAATCGACGTTAATCGGCTGGAGAAATGAGACTGCCGGCCATGCGTCGCAAAGCGTAGGGCAAGACCCGCCGCGGCGGCCTGATATTTTCAATATTTAGATGTAGCTCCGATTGGGCGCGTGTGATCCCGGTATATAGCCAGCGCGCATCATCTGCAAATGGAAATTCGGGATAGAGCATCACAGCTTTCCACTGGCCACCCTGGGATTTATGCACAGATAATGCGTTGCCATAGGTCGCTACGACGACATTATTGTCAGTTCTAGTCTTGCCACGAATGGCGCGATTCAGTTCGGGAATTTCGCGATTATGAATCGAGGGCGCCTCGGTGGCGGGAAAGAGGAATAATCTAAACTCCCGCCCTTCGTCATCTACCACATCATAGCGGTAATAATACTCGCGAAGCGGTCCACTTGTGCCGCCACGAGCAGTCCGTGTCAGCACATTCTTGCCCAGGTCCGCCCGAATTTCTGCGACTCGTAGCAGCGATCCGTTGGCATAAAAATTGTTGTTCGAGATCGCGAGGAGGCTCTCACCAACTACCAATTTTTCCTCTTTAGCGCGCTCTACTCCGAAAAGCTGATTACGAATGGCACAGTTGGCTACGACCCTGGTGCTATTTTTGCCGACCAAATACACCACATCGCCGCTATAGCGCTCATAAAGCTCCGCAAAGAGCTCCGCTGGGTGTCGCTCAAATAACTGCACCTCGCCATAGCGCCCACACGGAACTAGAACCCGCCGTTCGGTGCGCAGCAGGGTGGCTAATTCTAATATCGCCGAGCCTTCGGCTTGCCGCCGCACTTCCGTCAATTCGACATCAGGCCGAGCCAGAAATTCTTCGGACTGCTCTCCTGGTTGAACTCGCGGCTGCACGGGCGGGAGCTGAAACCCATCGCCTAAGAATATTAATTTGGTATCCATAGCCGCCGCAGATCGTCTGATATCATCCAAAATATTCTTTGGAATCATCGAAGCTTCGTCGATCAGCACCACATCTGCGTCGCTGCCTAAAAGTTTGGGTTGTCCGATTTTAAAATCGCCACGCTCGTCCGGCGCCCCATAAAGCACGGAGTGAATGCTGCGGCTGTTGTTGCGATTCAACAAATACGGAAGTTTCCCCGAAAGTACCGAGACAGCTTTGTTTGTAGGAGCCATAACCAGCACCCGCAAACCGCAATTTTGTGCATGCGTGATAAAATTTTCGGCGATTGTGGTTTTCCCGGTGCCTGCATACCCCGCAATCACCACCTCGGAAGGCTCCCGCACACCACAAAGCTTAGCTCTGATGAGGTGGTCAACCGCTTGCAGGGCTTGAAGTTGTTGGGGCGCGTAATTCAGCGCTCCGCGCCGGGCGCTGAATATTGAATCGGAATCAGCCAGCCGCGGCACCTCTCTGGGACGCGGCGGTAGTTCGGCTGCAGCCGACCTTTCCGAAGATCTATGCGGCAGCGGAACGCTGCGAATTTCCTCATGCGCCATGGTGGTAGTCTAGATGTTATGCTTTTTTTGAGCGCTATGCGCCACGATTGAGCTAACTTTTTGATTTTACATGACGATTTCCGGCAGGTTTGATATTTAACTAGGTCTCTGAGACTTAGTCGGGTTATTGAATGATTTTAGATGGATAGGGCGCATGGGGAAGGATAGGCTGGAGGCGTTTAGCGACGGGGTCATCGCCATCATTATCACGATCATGGTGTTGGAGCTGAAGGTCCCTCACGGAGCTGAAGTGCGTTCATTGGCGCCGCTTTGGCCAGTATTTTCAAGCTACGTCTTAAGTTTCATTTATATTGGGATTTATTGGAACAACCACCACCATATGTTGCACGCTTCCAAGCGAGTTACCGGTGCCATCCTTTGGGCCAATCTGCACCTGTTATTTTGGCTTTCGTTGGTGCCTTTTGTGACTGGCTGGATGGGAGAGAATCACTTTGCCGCCGGGCCGACAGCGCTCTATGGCGTCATTCTGTTGATGGCGGCGATCGCCTACTGGATTTTGCAGCGCACGATTATAACCAGCGAAGGATCGCGGTCGCTCTTAGCTGCAGCCGTGGGGAGGGATTTGAAAGGGAAAATCTCGCCCCTAATCTACGCCATCGCCGTGCCGATGGCATTTGTCCAGGAATGGATCGCCTGTGCGTTATACGCCTTGGTGGCACTGATCTGGTTAGTACCGGATCGGCGCATCGAACAGAAGCTTCCGGATGCGCCTGCCAGCGCCTAAGAGCCGATAAAAACCAAGATCTTAGGGCTCTGGCCTTTCAGCTTTAGTTGTTCTAAACATGCTCCAACAATCTGGAGACCCGCTATGCTGCACGATCTAAGTAAGACCTCGTCAATCTTATCGCAGTTTGTGTCCGAGCTGCGTGATGTCGAGCTGCAGAAAGAACGCATGCGCTTTCGACGTAATATGGAGCGGATCGGTGAAATCATCGGATACGAACTTAGTAAGCAGTTAGGTTATACAAAAGTACCGGTACAAACACCTTTGGCGATAGCTCCGAGTGAGCGTCTAGCAGAAGTACCGGTTTTAGGCACTGTGCTCCGGGCGGGACTGGCGTTGCACCAGGGACTGCTGAATTTCTTCGATGGAGCTGATGTGGCCTTTGTTTCGGCCTACCGCAAACATCGGGCCGATGGGTCATTCGAAATCAAGCTGGAATACGTCTCTTGCCCATCACTATCCGGCCGCATCCTGGTGCTCTCGGACCCGATGCTGGCGACCGGTTCCTCTTTGGTGATGACGGTCAAGGAATTGCGCAAGCAGTGGCAGCCATCAAAGATCCATATCGTCACGGCGATTGGCTGCATTCCAGGGGTCGAACATGTGACTAAGGAGCTGCCCGATGTAGATATCTGGGCTGCGGCAATTGATCCAGAGTTAAATTCCAAGGCTTATATCGTGCCCGGGTTGGGAGATGCCGGGGATCTGGCTTTCGGTGAGAAGGTTCAATATTGATGGATGACGAAGCTCTGATCAACGAAATGCTCGCCCAAACACACAGCATTGCTGTAGTGGGACTCTCCGATCGCCCAGAGCGTTCAAGCTACTCAGTCTCCGAATATATGGCTCGCCATTATCAGGTCGTTCCTGTTAACCCAGCCATTCAGGATTGGCTTGGTATGCCGAGCTATGCCTCGATTCTTTCGATCCCGGCTGAAATTCAGATCGATCTGGTGAATGTCTTTAGGAGGAGTGAATACCTGTCTGAGATAGTGGAACAGATCGTCGCGCGCAATCGCCTGACACCAGCCCAACCAATTCGCTATCTTTGGACACAGCTTGGGGTGGAAGACTCAGTGGCCAGATCCACGGCCGAGGCCGCTGGTCTTAAAGTGATTATGAATCAGTGCATCGCCGTCGCTCACTCACTACGCAGATCGTAGTATCGTTCCGCCCATAGCTGAAGTCAGGGGTTGCACGGGTCAGCTCGAGCCAAGATCCAGATCCGATAGGGGGGAGTCTAGATTGGGATGCGACTTAGAAGCGCTGCAGTCCTGGTTCCGTTTCCAGGGAAGGGCCCGCCAAGACCCTGGCCGTCCTGCCCTTTTCGTCAGATCGGTCATTGTTGGTGGCATTTATCGCTACTAATGCAATCTGGCGTGCTGCGCCGATCATACGCTCTTTAGGCCACTTATCGTGGGTAGGAATCTGCACTCGTTCGAGGGCGTAATCGATCTCAGGAATCAGCCCCGGAAAGCTAAGCTTAATTTCGGAATACGCCCAGCGGGCGATCACAACTGAAAAAAACATCCCGAATAGAAACCGCAGCATTTTCAACTCCTTATGCTTTTTCAAGGACTATTTCTAAGGGGGCTATCGGGGGCAAACTGGTAGCTTCCTCAGGAGTATGTATCGAGACGGAACCAGAGTTATTTTAGCTTTTGGAGCGATAATTGTTCGATCCACCTGTCATATTCGTTTAGCCCTATGCGGGCGCCTGGAGCCCCGCACCTTTTTATCGAAAAAAGGAAACAGATCGAAGATATTGGCGAACAGGCTATGTGCGCAGTCTTGAAAACACCGCCATACAGGGGGAGGTCCCGGCCGTGAAGGAACCGATGTCGATCTCCGGTCGTGACCTGCTTGTGCTTGAGTACCAGAAATATGTCGAACATCTGGTTGCCAAGCTGGCACGCAGAATGAATTTGCCAAGCTCACAGCTGGATGAGTTCATCTCTGCTGGCAATTTAGGTTTGGTCGAAGCCGCCGAACGTTTCGATCCAGCCAATGGCACGGACTTTCGCGCCTACGCTTTTCTGCGCATTCGGGGTGCCGTGATCGACACGATTCGTCGTATCTCATCTCTTTCCGGAAAGGCTTATAGACTCGCACGGGCTTTGGAGGCCGCGCATGACCTGCGGGAGCAGCAAGAGAGTCAGCGGCTGCTAGGAAAACCGGTGGCCGTAGATCCGGAGGCGGACCAGCGGCTCGCCGCAATTCTTGACTGCGTTGCCAAGGGCGCCTTGGCCTTCCGGCTCTCGTATTTCGACTGGGAAGGTCAGGCCCAGCATGGCGAGCGGCGACAACTTACACCTCATGAAGAGCTAGAGAAATCGGAAGCCAGACAACATCTAAAAGAGGTCGTGAGGACGCTGCCCGCTCGGGAGCGACAGCTAATTGAGGATTACTATTTCAATGGCAAGAGTTTTAAGGAGATCGGAAAAGGTCCGCCGGCTATTTCGAAGTCCTGGGTTTCTAAGATTCATGCCCGAGCGATAGATCGACTCCGCAAGCAGCTACTCAGGGAGCGTCACCGAGAAGACCGGGCTGCTTGTTAGCATCCCAGCTCGCAGTTGATCTGCATATCTTTTTGGGAAACTTCCTCTTCCGCGGCTCGAACAGCAACCTGCGAGTAGGAGGAATGCCGATGATCGTAAGCAGATGGCAGAGAAGTGTATTGAGAATCGCACTGTGCTTGGGTTGTGCGGTGCTGTGCGGCTGCCGCGAAGAGCTGATTCATGGGCTTAGTGAGGGCAACGCTAATCGGCTCCTCGGCGAGTTAATTGAAGCAGGTTATGAGGTTGATAAGGTTCGGGATAGCGGTACGGGCTGGGCTCTCAGAGTGGAGAGCGCAGATGTGCCTGGTGCTCTGCGATTTATAAACCAGAGCCGTTTGGTTGAGCCGGAACGTCAGCCGGAATCGCGCGGCAATTCGTTAATACCGGACAAGGAGGAGCAACGGCTGCGCTCGGAGCATCTCTTAGCGCAGGAAATAGAGAATAGTCTGACCAGTCTATCAGGTGTCTTGCATGCGCGGGTGCACCTATATCGGCCGCTCGCAGGGGGGATGCTCGCGCCCCATCCCGTTTCGGGCCGCACAGGCAGCGCTGCCGTCCTTCTCACCACCGCAGATGAGTTGTCCGTGAGTCGCGACGATATCGCGGCGTTGGTTAGCGGAGCAGCGGGTGTGGAGCAGGAAGCCGTCACCGTAGTACTAACACGGGTTTCGCAGCGTGTCTCAAACAGCCGACCGGAAATCCTCGCGCATAATACGAGCCAAGCTCGTCCTGCTAATTCGATAGAAGGGCTGCTTTCCGGACTGACTCGGGCCCAGCTATTGAATTGCACTATTGCGCTGCTGATCGGGGGTGCCGTGATGCTTGGAATTGCATTCAGCTTAAGCCGCCGCAATGGATACTGATCGAAAAAAACAGGATCCCAGGGAGACTTGGTGTGAAGCGCTCGCGGCCGCGATATTTCTCAGTGGGTTAGAATTGCCGGAATCAGGTTTAGCTGAAGATCTCCTGATCCAGGTAAAAGGAAAGTTGAACGAGCTTGGAAAGTTGAGTGAGAACTGGGCCATAGCGGCCAGCTGGGAAGCATTGAATGCTGCAGATTGAGGCTCGAGTCTCGCGATTGCTCTCTGAGCTCGCGGGGGCAACAATCTACGCGATTACCCGCCGCATCTCCGGCGGTCTCGGGGCAGGAGAGCGCGTCATTGGCATGACGATCTCGGACGGGTCACTCCTGGTCACCTCTGGGGTCTTTACGCAAACGCCGCCCGGCATCCCGCATTTTGAGTTATTAGTGCGGCTGCTGCATCGTTGTGTATGGCTCAAAGCTGCGCATCCGGACCTTGCCTCATTGCGATTGACCAATGAGGAGCCGCTGCTCGAAGGCAGCTCGTGTCTGGATTTATATCAGTGGAAAAAGGACCGATGGATGCGGGTTGGGCGAGCCCTCTATCAGGGCGCGACGGAAGACACCAAAGCCACCAGAGATGCCGGATATCAGCTCCAGTTAAGCCGTCTGGTTAGACAAGATTATCTGTTGCGAGTCGCACTGATTTCTACTTCCACGGAGCAGATCCTTGCCGAGGAGCTGCCAGCCCGCCTTGTTTCGGTCTGTCGGGGTATGCCGATTGATGGGTATTTGCGTTTCGAAACGGGTGGGGCCGAGTTTAGAGTTACGGAGAAAAAAATGGACACAAAGGAGACTCAACAATTACAGGGTGAGGTTGTCTCGCCGCATCTACTGCTCGGGAACATCTCCCTCTCAATCGAAGAGATTCTAGCGCTGCGCCCTGGAGAGATCGTGCAGTTCGATCTGCCGTCGCCCTTGGAGGTCGCGGTTGCGCTTGGAAGCGCTGAGTGGGCGAAAGCCGATTTGACGATCGAAGCCGGCCAGGCCCACTTAAAAATTAGAACTTTATCAATTTTTGAGGAAACTTCGGAAACGTAGCGACGAACCATTAGATGACTTAATTTTTGGGAGGTCCAGAATGAGCGGCATCGATGCGTTGCGACCGAATCTTGCAGAGTTAGCAAGCGGCCGAATCGGAAGATTCATTCCTGAACCGCGCAGCAGTTTAAAGTTGGGGTCGGCCTTTCGGAACGTGGCCGGTGGCTTGGCGCGCGCCTTCGGGTCAGCTGCGTCTACGGGAGCTACGGTTGGCATAGACCCGGAATATGCAGAGCTGATTAAGCAGCAAATCGAGGTGCAGCAGCAGATGCAGCTGGTCTCGATGGTTTCAAATCTTGAAAAGTCGCGGCATGAGACCCAGATGGCGGCGATTCGAAACGTTCGGGTGGGTTAAGCGCAGCGATGGGCGCAGAGCTGCTCTTACCCTTGGGGATTGTAGCGGCAACGGCCAGTATGATTGTGCCGTTGCCGCCGCATCTGTTGGACCTCTTATTGACCGCAAATCTGGCGTTTGCCTTAATCTTGCTGGTCACCGTGATTTACCTGAGCGAGCCGGTAAAGCTTTCTACTTTGCCCGGTCTGTTGCTTTTAGCGACGCTTTTTCGTCTGGCACTTAACATTTCGACTACGCGCCTTATTCTCGCCGATGGAGACGCAGGCGATGTGGTGCGAAGCTTTGGACAGGTCGTTACCAGCGGAAATTTGCTGGTTGGGATCGTGGTTTTCCTAGTTATCTCCTTAGTTCAATTCCTTGTGATTGCCAAAGGATCTGAGCGGGTCGCCGAAGTAGCAGCGCGTTTCACCTTAGATGCACTTCCCGGCAAGCAAATGTCGATTGATGCCGATGTACGCTCGGGGTTGATCGACTTTCAGAACGCCCGGGACAAACGTCAAGAACTTCAGATTGAATCCCGTTTCTATGGCGCACTGGACGGGGCGATGAAATTTATTAAGGGTGATGCGATTGCCGGAATGGTTATTGTAGCCGTCAACATCGTAGGCGGCATCCTAAGCGGGCTCCTATACCACGGCTATGGCGTAGCCGAAGCACTAAATCAATATACGATCCTAACTATTGGAGATGGTTTGCTCTCTCAGATTCCTTCGCTTCTCAATTCTCTGGCTGCGGGAATGGTGGTTACTCGAGTTTCACGTGGAGATGGCGGGACTTTGGCAGGCGACCTGATTGGCCAGATGGCGCAAGCTAGCGCGGCGCGGCTCGTTATCGGTATTTTGGCATTAGCTGCCGGGGTGATCTCCGGCTTGCCGACATTGCCATTCGTATTAATCGGTGCGCTGCTTGTGTTTTCAACCCGCATCTCTAGAAGACGCAAGCGTGGTCAACCCGCCCCTCCAACTGAGCCGTTCAAACCCCGACCACCACCACTTTTACAGCTTGAATTCGGCGCGGCGCTTAAACCCCTAATCAAATCCCCGGCAGCGCTGGGCGAGATGTTGGAAAAATTTCGTCGTAGCACTTACAACGAAATGGGACTTTTTCTTCTAGTTCCCGAAATTCAATTTGTAACTGCGCTGGAGTCTGAATTCGTACTGAGGCTACGCGGAGTTCCGATCCATCGATCGCCGATCGACACTTCGGACGAGGATAAGATTTTTAATTCTGTCCTTGAAATTCTCCTGAGTAATGTGAGGCGATTTGCACCGGAGTTGGTTGATGACGTGCTGACTCGGCGCACATTGGACGCTTTTGAGCGACAGGCGCCAGAGTTGGTAGCTGCAGTTGTACCGGGTACCATCAGCATGACTATGTTGACGGAAATCTTGCGATCGCTGCTTAGAGAAGGCATCCCGATCTCAAATCTTGATCTAATTTTGCAAGCCATAGCCGAAGCGGGAGCACGTGTGCAGCATGAACGCGGGTTGCTGGAAGAGGTTAGAATTGCGCTAAGGCGGATCATATGCGGGAAGCTTGCACAGGGCGCGAACCGCTTAGATGGCTGGATCCTGCACCCCGAGACAGATCTAATAATTTCAGCAGCAGAGCGCGAAAAGACGCCTCTTGATCCTGAGTTGTTGGCTACTATATTGCGAGAGCTGCCTCAAGCTGGGTCGGCGCAGGTGTTGATCTGTTCACGTGCAAGTCGCCGTCTCCTAGCGGAGTTTTGCGCAATCAGGAATCGCAACGTCCACGTTGTAGCGCATGATGAAATAGTGGACTCGGTGCAGGTGCACAGTCTGGGCCTGATTGGATTTGCTGCGCGGGAGGAACAGCTAGCGGCATGAGATGTATTATGCTGCTCGTTTTGGCAGTCGTGGTAAACGGGTGTATGGAGCCGCAGCCGCCGGGAGCAGCGTCTATTAGCCAGGCCTTGAATCTGGTAGATCAGGGCACCTTAATGCTTAGAGAGGGCGACCTTCACCGTGCGCAAGGCAGTTTTGAGAGCTCTTGGGAGATCGTGCCCTCTCCCCAGGCACTGGATGGTCAAGGGTGCGTGGCTTTCTTGCACGGGGAATTTGGCGCCGCTGAACGGTACTTTAGGCGGGCCTATTCTGAATTTGAAAAATATCCGGAGGCCTTGGCCAATTTGGCCCTGCTTTATGAGGCCACGGGGAGGAGATCGGCTGCCGACTCAGCCTATAGATTGGCGCTCCGCGAGGCGCCTGCAAATTTTCGCGGACGTAATAACTATGCTGTCTTCCTGAGGGATTCCGGGGCTGGTCCAGGGAAGGTATTAAAGGAGCTATTTAAGGCCGAGGCGGTTGAGAAACATCCTATGATCACGGAGAATATAAGCTACCTTGAGGAAAATTCAGATGAGTAAACCAGAAGGGAAAAAGCGTAATCAAGATTCTCATAAAGTTCTGCAGTTTGACCCGGCGCTGCGTACGCGAAGGGCGGTTACTAAGCTCCCTAATGAGATGCAGGAACGGGTAACCTTCTGGAAAGATGAAATTGAAGCGCTGCGGGAGGAGCGTTTCGCGTCGATTGAGCAGGCGCTGCAGACCTTGATTGCACGGGTGACCGCGAGACTCGAGGATGGCAGTAAGGGATCTGACGGAGAGCGAGAATTTCTTTATGATTTACTATCTACTGATCCGGGGGTAGTCGAGTACCTAAAGTCGGTACTTAAGATTGATTAACGTCCGGCGGATCGCTCGTCTCAAGCGCCTCAATATCCGACTTTTTAAGTGCCTGACTGGCGTGGCGGGTATTATCAAGACGGCGTCTGACCTTGCCGAGACGTGTGGCCGGCTCTTCTGCTCGCGCCGCTGCGAAATCAATAAGTGAAGCCAACAATGCGTCCTCTCCGCCCTGGGCAAACATCCTAGCGATCTCCATGGCGCGCTTCAGCGCGGCTTGACGCTTGGGAAGCTCACGTCTGGCAGTTTCGAAAGTTTGAGACTGCTTCATGATTGTGCTTAGCCGCCCCAAGCTGTTCATTACCAAAGCCGCGAGTGCTTCGTTGCGGGTTTTAGCAAAGAGAATTGAATCCGAAATCGGATCACCTTTGGTGGACCAGATGATGGCCTCGTCCACGCTGTGAGTAGTGAACGGTTTTACTAGATATCCGCGGGCCCCCATGATCAGCAGGTCAAAAACCTCGTCGACGGTCGGCTCATACGAAGTGGGTATGGCGATGATGCGGCTGTCAATCTGAAGCGCCTTAGTTAGGAATTCTTTGACCTGCATGCTGGTGCGGCGGGCTTCAAAGATGATGTGAGAGAAGGGGCGCTCCTCGATGCGGGTCAACGCGGTAGTGTGGTTGGGTGCATCAACGACCTGTCCGAAATCTAGCGATGTTAGAGTTTGTCGAAGGCGGTTGCGGGTGCTTGAGTCGGTCTCCACCACCAGGATTGTAGCGCTTTGACGTTCGCGCGCGGTCATGATCGGCGTAGCGCCGCGCTGAAAGAGTTTGCTGAAATCAATCGCCATTAAGGCTTCTCTGGTAAGATAGCTTTTCCCTATGTATTATCGACTCGAAGAAAGACTTTCTTTATCAGTAGGTTAGGCGCACGCTGCGCCTAATTGCCTGATATTCTTAACATTAACGAATGTCTGACACTAATAAACGCCGAATCCTGGTCGCGGATGA
Source organism: Oligoflexia bacterium (assembly GCA_019694515.1). Taxonomy (GTDB): domain Bacteria; phylum Bdellovibrionota_C; class UBA2361; order UBA2361; family JBGSMV01; genus JAIBBU01. The sequence goes on from JAIBBU010000007.1 coordinate 93,797, forward strand.
CGATCCTGATATCCGGGTAATTATCAATGGCGTTATCTCTTTATTGGGCTGTGATGTGATCGAGGCAGCGGACGGCAAGGCCGCGCTTGAAATCTGCAGCTCCACTCCACCCGACCTTGCGATACTCGATATCATGATGCCTGAGGCCACCGGGACAGAAGTTTGCCAGGCCATTAAGAAGCAGCAAGGCGGGACTTTAATTCCTGTGATCATGCTAACTGCGAAAGATAGTGTGCAAGACAAGGTCGATGCGTTCGAACTCGGCGCGGACGATTATCTCACCAAGCCCTTCAACTACCAGGAATTGCAGGCACGGGTGAAGGCGCATCTGCGCATCCGGGATCTTAATCTGAGTTTGCAGCAGAAGAACTCTGAGCTGTCGGCGGCACAGGAAAAACTGGTTCAACAGGAACGCCAGCTCCTGGTGATGCAGCTAGCCGGGACAGCTGCACATCAGCTCGGGCAACCGCTGGCTGCCATCATGCTTAACTGCCACCTGTTGGAAACCACTAAGCCCGAGGAGCCCAAGTTTAAGGGCGCTCTCGCGGCGATCAAGTCCGACTCGCGCCGTATGGCAGAGATGATTGAAAAGCTTAAGACAGTCGATGCGGGGAGCACCGAGCGCTACTTCACTGGCACTGACATTCTCGACCTCGAAAAATCCAAACCCTAAAAAAAATTGGTTGATATCAACTTTCCGGGAGTCGCTGAAATTTGGAGGAATTGGGCAAGTCCGGTTCTCGGATCGATCGAATTATTCGCCTGATTCTGTACCGAAATCACCTAGGCTGTAAGAATTTTCCACCCGTCACGCCGATTCGCACACTGAGCCGTTTATTCCCTTGTGCCGTACATAGATCTCGACACTAAGACCTGAAATCCTTTTTTGTCGAACGAGGTCAGGTATCGTCACCCCGGCAGCAGACTGACTAACGGAGGGAGGGGAGGTTTGAACGCTCCCGGAGGCCACTCCACACTATACTCTCCGGCCCTCCAACGCCTAAGACACTCCCTACACTCAGCACAGAATTCTTTGAAGTCTCTAATTAGCTCCATACGAAGCTTATTGATGGAGCAGATAACAAATACCTTCCGGCTCTTTTTCTTGGGGGTATGGGACTGCAGGATTTTCTGTGAGCGAAGCCTATGTGCTCCGTAGACTCCCTTCCCCTTCTTTACCCTCGATGCCCGAGCTTCTGCTTCCTTTGCTCTTACTCGTTCTACTATCCGCGTATTTACCTCGGCTATTTCCTTCTCAGAGCTGATTCCAAAGCAGGACATCCAGGCGTTAGGCTTCCTTATAAGGCTATGCCGTACTCTATTTGAGATTCTTAGCTCTCTTGTAACTTTAAGGTCTTCGTAAGAAGAGAGTGGACGGTCGGGAACTTCAGGGATACTAGGCAAACGAAGCCAGGGGAAATCCTCAGTACTTTCGGAGCCAAGGGTCGGTTCTATTCTTCTAAAAGCTCTCCAGCTAGAAAACCCAGGGAACTTCTCTATACAGTCCTCTAGGTTATCCTGAGCAGGATTTGCATATAGATACGCTATCCTCTCTATCGCAGCCTCCAAATCGGGGATCTCCGCCACCATCGCAGTCCCCTCCCATAGATCTAGGTGTTTAAGTCCAAGTAATCTCTTTACCGCATCGGTGATTCTCTTTTGAATCTCTCCGTAGAACCGGGTGCACTGCTCACTGTCTTTTGTCACCACGAGCATATGAGGGTGTGAGCCGTTCCAGATATCGTGGCAGAGGGTCACCTTGTCATCCCTCTGAGTTCGGGCTACCGACGCCCCGATTATCAGATCTATAAGTCTGTAAGCTACCAGCGGTAGTCCTTGCCTCGCTCGAAAGCATAGCTCGTAGCAGGTCTTCGATTTTATCCGTCTTCTTCTTCTGGGCATCTCAGCTCCTCCCAGACTATGTAATCGAAACTCTTGGACAGAAGTTTCTTCTTACAGTAAAAAAGTTGGTATGGACTAAGCGGAGCGGGGTATGGACTAAGCGGAGCGGAGGGGGGAAAAACAACCGCGGCGAGCTCTCTCCCTGTTCCATGTGCGGACAATGAGGAGAACTCGCCGCGGCAAAAACCTGCTTTGAATCCTGAAAAATACCTGCGCCGATAGTATCTTCACTCCCGGCGCAACTGACAACCCATAAAATTTGTTTAGGCGTTGGCTGCGGCTAGATGTTTTAGAGGCACATCGGCTCTCACACCTGTGAAATCGTCGTAGTACCGCTGCAAACGTTTGCGCAACATTAAGCGCGAGCGATGCAGTCGAGATTTAACGGCGGGGATTGAAAGCTTGAGGATTTCGCCCACCTCTTGATTGGACAAACCATCCACATCACGCAGGATAAACACAGCGCGATATTGTCCCGGTAGCTTTTGGACCGCCGCTTGCAAGATCTCCCGCAGTTCGCGAGTAACGCTAATGGTATCGGAGCGTGCCATTGAAAGGCTATCACCCTCAACACAGATCTGGCGCATCGCGGGGCTCAAATCTTCTATCCCGACGGTATGATCTTGTTTGCGCTTTCTCAGCTTCATGAAGGCCGCATTCACGATAATTCGGTAAAGCCAGCTGGAGAACGCCGACTTACCTTCAAAGCCTTCGAGCTTGCGATATAGTGTGGCGAACACATCCTGTAGCACCTCTTCCGCATCTTCCTGGTTACGGGTGAAGCGCATGGCTAAATTGAAGATTTTGGCCTCGTACCGACCAAGTAGCTCTTCAAATGCCTCGATTGAACCCTTACGAAAACGTTCAATCAACTTCAAATCCGAAACCTGTTCCTTAACTGCCTTCATGTGACCCCCTTCAAAACCGGCCTGCGGCCGAACCCGTTTAACCCGAACCTGAGCAAAACCACCGCATGCTCTAGGTTGCTGTCCTGCAGCGCCTACGGCGAAGCAAAGCAACCACTGTGTTTTGACTCAAAATGGGGCTGCACATGTCATGGATTGGTAAATTGGTTGTAATCTAAATGTAAAAACCCCCTCTAATCGAATATAGGCGGGGGAACAGGTGCTATTTTTCTCACAAACATTGAATCGGAGGGATTCAAATGAGCCGCAGAGAGTGAATGAGACATTCAGCTAAGAGCTAGGCGCGGGAGCGTAGAGACGGTTGACAACTCTCACGGCCATTCATCATCGTCATCGTCTAGCTCTTCTTCCTCAAAGAACATTTCATCCTCCTCTTCCTCCGAAGAGAGGTCTAGCTCATCATCTTCGTCCTCAAAGTCGTCCAAATCATCGTCGTCAAACTCGTCTGTCTCCTCATCTTCACTATCAATTTCTTCGTCCGTTTCGGTCTCAAAATCTTCCTCATATTCCTCATCCTGGCTATCCAACAGCTCCCAGTAATCGTCCTCGTCTGGTTCAGTCTGGTCCGCGCAAAGTTGACATTCTGCTTGATAGCGATTCGGCAGCCGATCGCCTCGCATGACGGTGAACGAGATCTCTTCTGGTGTGGTAGGGGCCCAAAGAACCCTGTAATAGTCAGCGATTCGCTTCACCGCAGCTAGGAAGCCTTGCACAAAGTTTGAAAGCCACGCCTCAAACCGGCTGGTATTTCGCGCAATCGGTGGAACTTCAGCTGGTGTTGCAGTGAGCAGCAGGTCTTCTGATTCAGCCCGTACTTCCGGCTCTTCCGCCGAAATAAATACACCTGTCCTTGCGGGCACCTTAAGATCCTCAAGGGCATCAGCGCGCGGTTCAAGTGGAGGTGCATTAGAGAACTGCTGCATTGTGATTGTTTTGCTGAAGTTTCTCCCGACTGTAAGGTGGGATTGCACGAGAGAAGTGCCCCGAGACAAAACTCAGCTAGACATAGAAAGCCCGAGATCCCCCGGCAGCGAGTACGGTCGTCAGTGAGCTACACTGCAGTGCCCATCAGCTCCCGTACGATGGGATGGAGCGTCGGATTTGCAATCACAATGTCACGTTTTCCGCGCCGCCACGGCTGGCCGTCTAAATCGGTAACCAAGGCCCCGGCCTCGCGGCAAATAAGAGCGATAGGCAAATAGTCGTGATCCATTCCGCAGTTGTTAATCATAAAGTCCATGCCGCCGCTCGCAACACAGCAGGCGCCAAACATAGAACCCAGATTCTTCATCCAGCCGCTAAGCTCTAAGAAGCGCCGGGAACCCTCTAGAAATCGATGAAAATGCACCCCCCGAGGGTCACATACGATCACCCCCATGGCGAAATTAAGGCTTTCCACATCATTGACCTGCACCCGCTCCCCATTTCTGAATGCGCCTTTCCCAGCCTCCGCATAGTAGAAAATGCCGCCCAGCGGCTCGTACACCGCACTACAAAAAAGCTCGCCATGTCTCAGACCGGCGATCATATGGCACCACCCAGGAATCCCACCAGCAAAGTTACGGGTGCCGTCAATCGGATCGATGACCCACTCGACCGCGGCTCCCGGGTTGATGTCATCGGCGCGCTCTTCCGAATGAATCTGATCGGTCGGGAATCTTTCCGACAGTTTTGCAATCAGATAATCGCTGACTGCCTCGTCGGCCTCCGTAAGCAGGTCCCCCACGCCACTCTTAAGCCGTACATTTAACTTCTTTAGAAAGTATCCGCGCGCGATACTACCGGCACTCTCCAGGATTTCCTTCAGAAATTTAGACGTTTCCACGGTGCGGCCCCGTTTGCAGATACTTGGTATATTCGGCAGGACCCAGTCCGCGATGCCGGACTCGAAATACAAATAGATCGCGAAGCATCTTAAGGGAGTCCAGAAGCAGGTTAACCTTCGATCCTGGAACGTTCTCCCAATTGACCGGCACCTCCGCTATCTTCAGCCCCGAGCGTACGGCGATATATAAAATTTCAACGTCAAAGCTATAACGATTTGCACGCTGCCTCTCGAAAATAAAATGTCCCGGTACTTTCCTAAATAATTTGAACCCGCACTGCGTATCGGCGAATCCCGGCAGTACGATCAGGTTTACTGCTAAATTGAAGATTCGCCCGGGATACTTGCGGTACCAGCTGGTTTTCACATGGGTCTGCGCATCCGCTTTAGCACGTGAGCCGATCGCCATATCGGCGCCCTGCTGCAGCGCCTTCTCCAGCCGCTCGATTTCGGCGATCGGAGTAGAGCCGTCGGCGTCTGCAAATAGAACTAATGTGCCTTGGGAATTCAAGACGCCGGTACGAACTGCAAACCCTTTACCCGAGTTCTTCGGCACCCTGATTAAATTGACCTGCTTTCTAATTTTTTCGAAGCGCCGTACCTGTGTTGAGGTGCCATCGTTGCTGCCGTCATCAACCACAATCAGCTCGTAGGCGAGTTGGCGCTGATCGAAATAGTCAATCACCTCAATCAATGTTGATGGGAGGCGACGCTCTTCGTTAAAGCACGGAATGACGACAGAGATATCGATAGGGCCGGAGGACTCGGGCTGTCGGGCAATCCAGCGCTCGACCTCGGGGTCATGGCGCCCGGAATCATTCATCGGACCCCTCTTCGATTTCGCGCTCAACCTCGGGGATTTCCTTCTTCCAGGTCAGCATCGCCATCGCGCCCGGTATTCCAACCACCAAATACTGCATGGCATGCTGCAAAATGACCATCGAAAGAGCTTGCTCGCGGGGCACGCCGATCGACGTAAGCACCGCGGTAGCAGCCCATTCGATCACTCCAATTCCACCGGGGGCCGCAGGAATCAAAGAACTGAAATTGACGGCTACCATAAATAGCACACAACCGTGCAACGACAGATTAGCATTAAAACCCTGCTGGATTAGATAGTAGACTCCTAATTCGACACTCCAGATCACAAAGGTCCAGAGGGTCAAAATCGGGAACTTGTGGCGAGAATACAGGGGGCTTAATCCCTCCATGAAGATTCTTAGCCGGTCCGTGGCATAACGCGAGGCACGATTATCAACGCGCTGATGGATTCTATCTGCTAGCGAAAAGACACGCGCGCGGTTAACAAGGATTAAGGCCACCGAGGCAGTGGCAGCCGCGAATAAGTAAGCCACATAAAGCAGCCCAGATGACATCGATTGATCGCCCAGTCCTAACGCAAAAGCTACAAAGAAGAGACTCAACATCACACCGTCGGCTAGTCGCTCAGTCGCAATCGTGGCGAGGACCAGTGTGCGAGTCTCGCCCGTAACTTTAGCGCCCATGTGGGCGCGCACAAATTCTCCGGCGCGAGCTGGAAGAATATTGTTCATGAAAAAGCCCAGTATCAGCACCTTGCATGAGGCGCTAAAAGAGATACTGGGTCTAGGAAAAAGATGCTGCCAGCGGCGCGATCTAAACAGATACGAACAGACCGTCAGCGCCAAGGCCCCCGCGATTAGCAGTGGAGTGACTTCCCGGATATGCGCGATGAGGGTTGCCCAATCCACACCCTCGAATGCCAGATACAGAGCGACAACAGTAATAATCCACGGCACTCCGCGTGAGAGGAGTTTGCGTTTCAGAGAGTGAACTCTATGCTGATGAACTGAGGCGGTTTCCGTATCCAATCTGACCTTGCGCTTTACCGCAAACCCCGCCTGTTCAGGGGCGTCGGCGGTCGGGGCAAACAAAAACTGGAGCGATTCGGATGATATAGCCAGCCGAATCAGTTGAGTGCTTCTGTCCCCAATGGGCAGTGCTCGCAGCCTTTGAGAATTCGCGCTATATGTGCGAATTTCAAACGGTAAAGTATCAGCGATTAAGAAAAAGGCCAAGATCGTCTATGACAGTAGATTCAAACCCCGGATCAGCGCTCAAAGCCGCCTCAGGAAGCTGGAAATTCGAGTGGATCGAAGCGCTCGAGCGCTTCGAAGCCGCCTGTCGGGAATTGTTAGAGGAAGAATTGATTGCGGTGGATACCGAAACCGCGGGTTGGCAGACGGGCAATGAACGGCTCTGTTTGGTTCAGATTGGAGCACCGAAAAGGGAAAAGGTGTACCTCTTCGACGTGCTGGCGCTTGGTGACATCAAGCCGCTTGATGCTGTGCTTAACGATAAGTCTCGAGTGGTGCTGGCCCATAATGCCTCCTTTGAAGAGCGTCAGTTCGGACGGCATTCGATTCGGATGCGAAATGTTGTCGATACCTTGGATTTAGCTCGCCGCCTGCGTCCCGATCTCCCGAGTTTTAGCCTCAAGAGCTGCGTGCGCTTTCTTCTAGACATGGAGATGAGTAAAGAGGAGCAAGTTTCCGACTGGTCACGCCGCCCGCTAACGCAGAGCCAAATTGCATATGCTAGTCTTGATGCCGAGATCACAATCCGGCTGTATCAGGTATTGAAGGCGATTGAGGATCGGCTGTCGCTCGATCCAGCCTTCGATGTGCCGGAATTGATGCGGGAATTGCATCATACCGCCAAGGAGCGTTTCAAATTGACGCGCAATATTGCAGCAGATTTGGCCTACCTCAATCTACGCTACGACATGCTGCGCGATGCACTGCGCACCCGCTTGATCGACGGCGCCAAGCCCTACGAGGGTGAATTTGGGCGAGCCAAGGTCAGCCGCGTTAAGCAAACCGAAATTAACCCCAGTAAGGTGCGATCCAAGCTCCCCGAGATTGCAGAGCTCGTGATTAAGGATGCCGTTGATAAGAAGCGCTTCATGGCGTTGGTCAAGGAGCAGGGGATCGATGCGGGCATGGTGGATCTGGTCTCCGACACGATTGGATATATCGATCGACTCAGTTTAAATCTGGCGGATTTTGATTAGCAGCTGAGGATCTTTCTGACGCCCTGGACCTTTACTCGGGGGTCGGTTCTTCCGAAGTCATCGAGTTTACTATACAGCTGGAGAGCTGCTCCACGATCGGACCAAAGTACATCTTGGACGGGGAGCGATCTCCCAGGAACAAGCGATCCTGCACGATATCCATCTCCGGCCGACGTGTCCAAGCAGTATCGGTGCCGTACCACACGGTGACCCCCGATTCGACCTCGATTAGTTTGCTATGGGCGGTAAGTTCATCGGTCGCGCGCATATTCTCCACCAGGCCCACCAGCATCAAATCGTAGCCCGCTTCGCGGGCCATCGATAATGCTCCGAAGTTTCCGGTAAAAAACTCATCCTTCTTCTGAGGCCAGTCCGGGCGGTTAAAAACCTCCACGATCGGCACTGCCCCCGTGGCCAGCAATTTTTGGTGAATTTGCCATGCTAATTCATTCCCGACACCGGGACGTTGACTGCTATCAGCGGCAAGATTTGCCGGAACGGAATAGGGGATTAAGGCGACCCGCACTGGCGAGTGTGAATCAAACCTGTGACTTAGGTAGTCCGAGAGAATCAACTGCACATGAGCACGGGATTTGCACGACTCTCCTACCTGGGAGTGTATGAAAGCACACCCGGAGAGACATAAGGCCAGCATGCTGCATCCAAGTAGAGCTTTTGAAAAAGCTGACCGAGAAGCAGCACCAGCTGTCAGAATTTTGACTCCGGGGAAAGGGAAATCGGTGCGAGCTCTCATAGTAAGTGCCTGTTTAATAACACGGATTGTCATATGCGTGCATCAAGATCGTTAATCTTGGCTTCTAGATTGTTAGTAGCTCTACAAATCCTGTGCCAGGTGGGGCTATTGGGGCTAGCCGGCTGCAGCAAGCGCTACAGCGATCTGCCGGTTTTTTCGGCACTACCCATTAAAGATTACGATAACGAATCAGTGGGACGGTTTAAAACCTCCTACCTGGTGGAACAGATCGATAACTATTACCGTGGAACCAATCCCGGCCCAATCGGCGTCACCACCTTCGTAAATCTCGACGATCTTTACTCAACTTCCAGCTTTGGTCGCATGCTCGGTGAGCAGGTTATGAGCGAACTCGCAATGAAGGGTTTCGACGTGGTAGAGCTGCGGCATTCCGATGCACTGCAGTTCCTGGCTTCTGACGGTGAATTTGCTTTGTCTCGCGATATTCGCTCAGTGCGCCACGAGCGCGATTTGGGCGGAGTGGTTGTGGGTACCTATGTGGCCTCGCCGGTGCGCGTATACTTGAACGCCAGGTTGATCGATCCATCCTCCTCGATGGTTTTATCGGCCGGCTCGGTCGAAATGGAGAAGACCAAGGAGATTGCGCGGATGCTGCGTGGCGGGGCATTCCCGGCCACCCTTGAGCGGATTCCAGTAAAGCATCTGGGTCTTTCGACCTATCCAATGAATCTTTGGGCACCCAGCGCGTATTCCGCCTACCAGGCCGAAGAAAGCGGCCCGACTCCGCCGGCTCCAGGTTTTCTTCCCGAAGCCCGTGGACTTGGCAAGGGTGCTGGAAGCTGGACTCAGCCTCAGCTAGGTCAGGGTAAATAGTAATTCGAGGTAATCCGGACTAGTCGTGCAGCGTAAAGGGCACCGACTTGCCGCCGCTCCTGTTCAGCTGATCCCATTCGCGGTCACCTGCTCCAAGTTTGGGTTTGCAGTAAGGCACGTTGGCGTTTTCCGGTTTACTACAGTCGGTGTAAACGCCGGTCTCCTTCGAGAAAACCCAGCTTAGCCCTAGGTAATTGAGAATACCCAGGCGCCCTCCAAACATCACCAGCACCAAAAATCCGCCTAGCATCGCTGTTGCCGCATAGCCGGTGTATTTCCACACACCCATCTCGGTGAGCCGGTCCATTAGTGCTTCAAATTCCGATTTCGGTGGACGAGGAGGTGCCATTTTGTTCCCGATTAAGACCCGCAAATCCCGCTACTTAGTATTTCGGCAAGCCGCAAATAAAAATTTAGGCGTCGGCCAGAGTTAACTAGCCACAAATGCCCTTTATAAGGCTTTTAGCCCCATCAGGGCAGCTCTTTTTATTGATTCTGCACTAAATCAGCTCTGGTAAAATGGTGGATTGCTCTGGTAATGTTTAACCGGTTTAAAGCACGGACTCTTCGGGCCGTGAACATTATGAGTAGTTCAGCGCAATCCAGCGTCAATTTGTGGGTTAGTACCTATCCTTTCTTTGAAAGTACGTTGCTATTTTCATTTGAGGAGAAGCTTCAAGCCGTGGGGCCTGTGCCGGTCCAAATTCTTTTCTTCGATCCGGACGGCAGCCTCTTTAATGAAGTTCAGATTGAATTAGATCCCACCCGTACGGGGTTACTCGAGCTTGAGCCTTTCATGGGCGGCTGCAAACTTGAAGCAGGTCTAAAGCATGCGCATGTTGAAGTTCGCAGTCTCCCCGGCGTGCGCACAACGAGCCGCATCCATGCTTCCACCGGTGCCTGTATAATGGGTGCGCCGTGTGAGCTTACCTCCCGGCATAGTGCGTTTTTTCCGGTTCTGATGAGCGCCGAGCGTTCGCCTTTGATGGTTCTGGTGAACCGCTCCAATATTGAAGCGGCAATTCGCTTGCGGCTCTACTGCGCTAAGCGCATGCCAGAGATGCAAACATCTGTGCCCGCGCATGGAGCTCGGCTAGTCAGTGTCGCTACTGATTTCCCTGAATTCGTGCCGGAAGAGGGTGCGCGTGGTGTGCCGGCGTATCTTCGTATCAGCTGCTTGAACGGCGCAGAGTGCGGCGTACAGCTCCTGGATCTGGCTAAGCAGGACAAGGGACAGGAAGTATTCACCTCAGTAAGTTAAAATGAGCACAAGTGTAAAATGGCTGGGATTCGGCATCGCAAGTGCGCTAACACGCACTGCTGCCCATTTCTATCCATCGTCCGGCAATGTCACAGCACCGTACCCGGTCTCTTGCCGATTGACGATTTTTGCTGAAGGGCAGGCGCCGACCGGTTTAACAGTCGATGGTCTAAGGCTAAGTCAGCCTGAAGGTGTCTGGGTGGACGAGGCCTTCCCGGTTCTCAAGAGCTCCAGCGCGGCGCTATTCGGAATGGAAGTTTGCATCTCCTGTCAGCAGCAAAGAGTGGATCTTGAGAACTCAAGCTGTGTATTGGAGTTTGCGTCTTTAGTTAGCTCGGTGCGTTTCTGGCCAGTCTGTACCGAGGGCGGCCCGGAGATCGTGGGTCGTTCGCGGGTGGCACCGTTAATCAAAGATCCTTTCCATCTCACCTCTGTCATTGTGATTAATCCTACCGATCAACCGCAGCAGCCCAAGCTTTTGCTTAACGGAAAGCCAGCCGGCAACTCCGAAGTGGGCGCCTTCGCGCTGAAGGAGTTCGAACTCGACAGCCTGGCAGCTTCCCAGCCTGACGGACAGCTAGCCCCGCAGGAGGTAGGATTTGGGCTATTCCGGGGGGGCAGCCTTGAATTCGCCGGCGATCGAACGCCCTGTGCGATCTATCTGGTCTATCGTGACGTACTTACCAAACGTCCGGTTTCGGTGGTGTCGATATGAGAGCGTCGATTCTTCTCCCCTTTGGCTCGCTTAACCAAGAGAGCGGCGTTGTGGCGCTGGTGGCTAATTATCTCCGCTCGATTTTTCCCGGGGTCTCGCAGTTAGTTTGTAATGGAATCTTCTCCGTGTGCGATCGCGACGCTGAACTTAGCTGGCGGCGCGATATCCATGCCTGTCAGCGCTGCAGCCATGATCAGCAGCGTCTCGCTTCGTGGGCTAACCTCGATCTCATGCGGCTCTCCACGCTGATCAATGCCGATGAAATTTGGGAAACCAAGAAATGGGTAACCTGCTTGCCCAGTGCCGAACTTCGAACCGCCGAGTTTCATGGCCTCAATCTTTTTGAGCTATGCAAGCCCAGCTTGGAAAACCGTTACGGCTCTAGCACTGCGGTCGATATGACCCATCAGGCGCATGAACAGTTTCTCAGGCGCATCATGCTGGGAGCGCTGCGGATGTGCGTGATTGGAAGACGTTTTAACAATCGGATGTTGGCTGACTTAACATTGGTTGCCGGCGAAACCGATTTTATTACAGCGTCCTTTGCCGCTCAGGCCCGTAAGCAGGGCCGTGGTGTGGCCCTGTTTAAATGGGATGTCGCAACCCGCGCCGTCCGCGTGCACCATCCGTATAACGGGCAGGTTTTCAACTGCGAATTCGTACTTGAGGACGTCACCTCGATGCGGAATGACGTCATGACCTGGCCAGTCGAGCTGGTTAATGTGGTGCGCGATCTGCTCCGATTCTTGGATGTCTCGGAGACTCAGCTGAAGCTGCCGTTAGCGCGGTAGTCAGCGCCACCGTGATCCGCAGTCGTGATCCGCAGTCGGCTTGCAAAGCTATCGGTTGAAAAAATTCCCCGCAAGTTTACCCACTAGACCTGCTACGTTCTGGGAGCTGCCGAATTGACCGAGAATATCCGAAAAATCGACGTCACCATCTCCGTCTTTGTCGAGGCGACTTAACGCTGCGGTAAAATCAATACTGCCTGTTTGTCCCCCGGAGAGATGATTAAAGATGCCGTTCAGCGTGAAAGAACTGTTCGCCGGATCGGCGGTGCGTGCCGCTAACTTGGTGAGAATCATCGGGATTAAATTTGCAGCAACCGATTGAGCATTAGAGCTGCTGACTCCGCACTGAGCCGTTAGGTTATGAGTCAGTGCACCCACAATTTGGCTGACGATAGGATTGGTATTAGTTGCCGTCGTCTTGCCGCCCAGCAATGCCAGCAATCCCCCCACCTGTCCCTGTGCGAATGCTTTACTCAGACCTTCACTAATAGCTGCAGTGGTGGCGCTTACAGCCGCTTCGTTGTGCTGATTGGGCACAGACGGATTGTTAATAATGGTGTCGCTGGCGTGCTCGCGGACCAGATTCATTAGTTGCTCAATCATATTTCCTCACAAACGAAGAATAACTGGAACACGGCTGATAACATATCGTTAGCGATAAATCTACCATTACTATGCGGCGCCTGCCGATAAGTGGCGCAGTGGTGGGGGCGAAAAGAAGCTATGCCCCATAGGCCGAGCAGTTTCTATCTCATCCTCTTGAATTTCAGTCGTTCGTAGGTCGGTGGCAATACGCAAATGGTTCGCAAAACCGGGCTATAGAAACCCTCGTGCTTGAAGATTTTGTAGGATCAAGTGAGTCCGCTCTTCGATCGTCATGGCTGGAACCCGGACCACCTCGTAACCCAGGGCTCGGTAGTCTCGTTCGAGCCACACATCGAGAAATTCCGCAGTTTTGTCATCTTCCGTTCGAGCGTGGTCCAGCTGCAAGGGGAGAAAGGTAAGAAATCTTATACCCGCAGTTAGCATAGGCAGTTAGGTCAATCGCGGCATGGAAAGCAAAGAGGTTCTTTCCCCTGAGCAGCGAATTGAGAGTGGAAGAGTGGCAGTTGGACGGAAGTGGCCCCCGGGAACGAACGAGGAAAAGCTACGAACAGGCTATCAGACTTGCCCCGTATTGACCTTGCATCCCGATCTTGAAATTTTGAATAGACCACGGAGTTAACTCAGAAGGGGCGAGCTTAGGCGGCGAGAGATCCGGGAGGCTTGGTGAAAGCTGGTGGTGCACGCCAAGGGATAAGCGCCAGGTTTTTGCAGAGGCGCGCGATTTCGGAGGTGGCAGTAATGAAGGCTTTGATTTTCATGGAACCGCTGCATTTGGGGCAAAGCAAAGGGGCAATTTCAAATATGCGCTTCACACAGGCTGCCCAATTGCGGCTAGGTTTGGTTAGTGGTTCAGGTAACGCGGAGATAGGCACCGCCAGCCGTTTCGCACCACGCGCTCTGGCTGAGAAGGTGCCGAAGTAGCGTGTGGTCTGCTCCCATCTGTCAGGAAATATGTTGTGAGATTTCAGCTAAAAACTTAAGGGGTGTACAATCGCGCGACTCGTGGGTTTTGGGCTTGAGGTAACGGACTACCGGCTCCGTAGCTGATTCGATAAGCTGTAGTCGCTCTAAAGAGACGGGGCATTTTTTGAGGTAGCGCGCCACGAAGAGTCTGGCATCTGTGTCTGCGGCTGAAATCGGCGCGCCAACGAATACATGGGCGCTTCTGAGAGGTCGATCCAGAAACAGACTGGTCATGCGAGTTTAATTGTTCTTCGACGGTATATAAGGGAAGCTGAGATGTTTAGGGATAATGCTTTGAAAACTATTGATTTATAGCTCCCAAATTAATAGTTGCAAATTATATCGTTATACAGTATAATCGTATAAGCCATGTCGATCAAATCCTTCAAAGATAAAGAGACAGAGGAAATCGCCAATGGCAAGAAAAGTAAACGGTCCTTAAAACGACTTCCGAGTAACCTGCATTATGTTGCGTATAAGAAATTAGTTTTCTTGGATAACATCGGGAGTCTCGAAAGTTTGCGTGCTTGGCCTTCGCTTCGTCTTGAGAGATTAAAAGGCGACCGTAAGGGTCGGTGGAGTATTAGAATCAACGACCAATACCGTATATGTTTTGATTACGCGGACGGCCATGTGAGTGGTGTAGAGATCGTCGATTATCATTAGGAGCCTTAATGTTACAGAACACAATTCATCCCGGTGAGTTTCTTACCGATATTTTAGATGAGCGTGGCGTTTCGCAGACACAGCTTGCGCGGCATATTGGCGTAGAGCCCGGAGTAATTAGTCTTATCTGTAAAGGCAAGCGTGGTATATCCGCCTCTATGGCAAAAAAACTTGCACGGGCACTAGGAACAGACGCGACACTTTGGGTTAATTTGCAGAGTTCCTTTGATCTAACTCAAGCCGAAGATCCGAACTTTGGAAAACTAAGAGCATAATGCCCCTGCCATTCGAGGGAGATTAAAATCATTGCCACCATCAGAGAGTTGTCTGGTAAAGTTTCGCATCAATTCAAACAGCCGCGAATTAGCCTTTATGAGTATTCTCCGAAGTCGAGATTTATTACGTTTTGCAGGAGAAGGCGATTAGCTCCGAGTGATGGCAGACTTCACAGACTGCCCGGGCACAGCCGTGGAGCAAGATACCGTAGCTTAGGTACTTATCTAAAGCGTCGAGCACCTCATCGCGAAGCACACCGTACTGTCGTTCGTAGGTCGGTGGCAATACGCAAATGGTTCGCAAAACCGGGCTATAGAAGCCCTCGTGCTTGAAGATTTTGTAGGATCAAGTGAGTCCGCTCTTCGATCGTCATGGCTGGAACCCGCACCACCTCGTAACCCAGGGCTCGGTAGTCTCGTTCGAGCCACACATCGAGAAATTCCGCAGTTTTGTCATCTTCCGTTCGAGCGTGGTCCAGCTGCAAGGGGAGCCGATCGAATAGGAAGACGGTGTTGTAATGAAAATGAAAACAGTAGGGAAGAGCCTCGTTTGGATCCAGGCCCGCAACTCGATAATAAGTCACACTATCGGGCATGGCCCGATCGAACAAAGCAAATTTATCTTGAGGTGTCTCGCGCTCTAATGAGAGTTTCGCCTTTATGAGCCCCAGCTGAAATTGCCCTTCATCGGCGCGTATTTCCTGCAGATTACGCCCTTTGGAAAGTTCTTGCTCAATAAAAACGCGCGCGATCTCTGAGTTGTAAGCCAGTCCCAACTGTCGAAGCCGTTCCAAGACAGTAGTCTTACCCGAGGATGGCGCACCCGTAACTACAACCCACGGTGTGTTGAACTCGAACCTGGTACCAAGAAGGTCGGGGCGCAGAGCAGCTGTTCTCCTGTCAGTGTGGGAGATCATATATCAGCCTGCCTCGGGGCGGCCTGCATGCGTGGGTACATATCAATTTTTCGAAGGAGACTGCCACCCTAAAAGTTCTATAGATCCACCGTAAATCTATATAGTTGGCATGACTCGCGCAACGGATTATAGCTCCCAAGAGTTGGTATGTACCATCTCCCTCCCGCATCGGAGCAGGTGCCGATACCTGATGGACCGGTCGCTATTGTGATGCGCGAGGCGCGGCTGGAATTGCTTTCTAAGCTTTACCTTAACGGAAAATTTGTGGGCCTTGCGGCTAACTTAGACTTACTCTCCTCTCTGGGTTATATTCCGCGCTTGGCATTCTGTTGCTGTGGTACCCATGCCGAACCCAGACCCCGGAAATGAAACTAAGATCACAGTGGCGTCCCTGTCTGCGGGCGAGACCGATGCCTTGCGCGAGTTGGTGCCTGCTCCGATCCCTGTGCGCACCCTCTCTGGATTTACCATTGATGGATCGATCGATCCCAGTGAGGCTCCCGATCGAGATGACGCGCTCGGTTGTAAGCTGACTCCTGAAGGACTGCTGGTCCAGGTCTCGATTACCGACGTGGACTCGCTAGTCCAAAAAGGTTCTCCGATTGACGCTGCGGCGCGTGTCAAAGGGCGTTCAAGATACCATCTCACGCCTTGTGACCACATGCTTCCAGGTGAGCTGGCAGAGGATCGCTTAAGCCTGATCGAAGGCACGGAACGGCCGGTAGTGTCGGTCGGACTCTTGTTTTCTCCCGCTGGGACATTGCTCCGCCCCACGGCGAGCTGTACGCAGCTGTCCGTGGAACGAAACTTCAGCTACCGCACCGCGGCTGCACTGTTATCGCAAGTCTCCGGCAGTCTTCCTGAGCAGCTTCGCATGCTATCCCAATTGTCACTTAGCCTGTACAGCCAGCGGCAGAGCAGAGACGGGGGGTCGCGCTACGACTTTGAGACAGGCGAAGTCATAGACGAAAGCGGCGCACGCACCTTCGTTGGCGAGAAAGAACTCAGCACCTACATGTTGGTGGCTGAATTGATGATCGCCGCAAATAGCGCGATTGCCCGGTTGATGTTCGCGCAGAAGCGTCCCTTTATCTACCGAAATCACCCTTCGCCGCAGAGCGACGGCCGCGCCTCCCGGGCTTACTACTCGGTGTCTAATGATGGTCATTTTGCGCTAAACACTGGTGCATACGCTCCCTTTACCTCACCGATCAGACGCTACGTCGATCTGGTAAACCAGCGCCTAGTTAAGAGTTTTCTGCAAGGAATGCCTTCACCTTATACCGACGCAGAGTTGGATGAAATCGCGAATCAGCAGAACACACATGGGACGGTAATGGGGAGCCCTGAGGAGCGAAAAGCTCATTTCATGAGAGTGATCCAGACAGCGGAAGAAACAGGACTCGCCGGGCTGAGCCCATCACAACTCAGCCTGGTGGTAAGGAGCAGAGCCGGAGTGCCTCTAGCGTCAGCCAGAGCGCAGGAAGTCCATAGGGCGATTGACCAAGCGTTGCTTAATGAAGAAGCGCGGGGTTTGGTGCTGTTACGCTCATTGGAAAGCGATCCTGAATGGTCTAAAGTCCGTACCCACATGCTCGCGCAGATTTTGTCGGGCGCGCTCCCCCCGCGCGGGATAATCCATAATTGGCGTCAGGAAAATTGGATCTTAGTCTCCACTTTAGATCATTTCATTCGTCATGGGGCTGTCGTGGAGCCGGTCACCATCGGACGGGTGGTGCTGAGAGACCGTGCAGAATGCGTGGCTGTAAAAGAGGTGTCTGCGCAGGATCAACGCTCTTACCGGCAGGCTGAGATGCTATTACTGTGCGCCCTATCGCGGGTGACTCCCGAGGCACTTCTATCTGGAGAGTTTCATCTTTCGGAGCGCAGCCGGTCTGAACTTGAGCAAGCCGTGGCTGTCCGTGTGGAACTCTCTTCTGAGGAGTACTCAGACCTCGTCCCTTACCGGCGTATAGAAGGATCGTCGCGCGGTCTCCTCCGTCCGATCACCAGACAGGAAATGATGCACCTTCTATTCAATCCAGAGTATTCCAATAATATCTGGGACGAGATCCGTCAGAGCTTCTTATCCCCGCTGCCATCCCATACCCCCTTTGATTATTTTGCTTTTCTTAAGGAAGCCATGAAGACCGGTTTCGTTGAGGAATTCTACGCGCGTGCTGGTACGACTGCCGAGGGGACTAGAAAGAAAAGTGTGCATCTGCGGGTGCATGGCAAAGACCATGACTTCGAGGTAGAGGACCCCAATCGCCGTGCTAAGCTGCGGGCTGCATTAAAAGCTGTGATGAGATTGATCGTGGAAGAAGGCACCCCCAATAACTAGAGACTGAATATACTGGAGCAATGATGAACGCCGATTATGAAAATGGACCTAGGTCAACTAACCGAGTACCGGGAAGAGAAAGAGCTCAATCCACTCACTTAGCTATAAGCACCCACGAGCTATTGGGTTTATGGGGCGAAGGAAAGGACAATTCAACTCCTTATGAGGCTGCATGTGCCGTTATTCGAGCACTGCATGCGCGTCATGTAGACGCCAGTATTACGCCGGGTGGAATAGGTTTTTCCGTCAATGAGAGCAACGTGGAAGCTGCGAAGGAAGTTCTGGACGGGTTTCAGATCGATATTGCCAAACTTGGCCGTGAAACTTTTCATCAAGAGGTCGCACGGGCTGGGGGGCTTCAAAATCTTGCGAATAGCGGATTATTTGGAGACGGTGATAAATCGGGACGGGCTCGTCACTTAATGGCGCTAATCACGGGGCAGCGTAACTAGAATGCGTCCTATTCCCCTCTCACTTGGTCCATGCCAACTATTGTGCCGAGGCAATAGGCCTAGAGATTTGAAATTTCTACTGTAAATTCTGATAATTAGTAATTCGCAGGAAAATGTTTCGGGCCCTGAAAAAGTTGGTATGAGGCTGTCCAAAAACTCAGAAATTTTGAGTGAATTAGCAGGCAGAGAGTGTAGGGGCTGAAGAGTAGAGAGGAGATTAAGGTCTAGGCTGTGGCGCCAGCCCTGGTAATTCTG
>JAIBBU010000035.1 GCA_019694515.1 Oligoflexia bacterium
CACAATCCTGCATATGAATATCAATGCTTGGGATACCTCTAGAAATGAGGAGCGAACACTCTATGCGTGACCCCTTGGAACTTCTGAACTCTATTTGGCGGATGATCTTCCCCGGACAGCAGCTCGACCTCTCAATCTCAGAGTTCGAAGCCGCCTATTGCGCCGATCTCCCGCTGCCCCTCTTCACCAATAGTCTTTGGAACACTTCCGCAATTGCCGTCTCCAAACCGTACGGACATGCCGTTTCTCAGTCAGAACTAGAAGAACGATCGGAGGAACTGCAGGACACTCCCGGAGCCTCCGGGATGCCTCTCCCCGAACTCCTCAATCGCGCCTTCGGCAATCTCGTCTTCTCAGGGGACAACCACTACAACTGCGAAGCCGTATTGCGAAGCGATAATATCTTTAAATCGAGGGAGGTATATGGCTCACGCTCAATTCATGACTCGCAGAAAGTAATCTTTTCCGCCAACAGCATCGGCCTTGATAGTGCGGCAGCCTGTGACAGCAGCGGCTACTCCCAATTCGTTATCCGCGCCATTGATTCAATCAACTGCAGCCGCTGCTTAGATATCTACCAATCCGGGAGGTGCAGCGGCTGCCTCTTTGTTAGCAACTGCTACGATGTGCACGATTGCATTCTCTGCACCAATCTGAGATCGAAGCGCTTTTGCATCGGCAACATGCAGTTCAGCGAAGAGGAGTACCGAGATTTGCGTCCACAGATCGAGGCGGCTCTGGTGTTTAACGGGTTCAACCCGATGTATAAGCTTGCGGGAGCGGCGGTCGTAGATAACCACAGAGGCTTGGACGAAGGGGCGGTATGATCAACAAACTGCTGCCCCCGACAATCTCAGGTTCCCGATAGTGCCAGTTGCGCAGCTCGTAAAACTGCCCACCGGAATTTGCCCGCGGCGGGGAATTCCCCCTCAACGCTAACGCACACCTAAGAGCCTGATATCCATAACCTATAAATAAATCTCAATTATCGACATTAAAGAACTGATGCCTTTGTTCGATCGATCCGCATCAAGCCCCGTCAAACCGGGTAACGAGTCACGCCCAGCGATCCCTACTGCCGCACTAGATACCCTGCGCGCGGATATCAGTGGACTGACGGAATTAATCCTTGGACAACTAGGGGTTTCTCCCTACGAGGTGCAATCCCCTCTCATTGAACTAGACCCTGACCATCTTCATTCGCAATATAACCTAATTACCAACACCATCACGATTAACGGCGTCGGATTCGGGCGAGGCGCTGTTTACGGCGAAGAGATTCTGCATTGGCTCAGACACCAGCTACAGCCCCGTCTTATGTTTCCTTTGGAGCATGAAGCTGCCGTCTCGGAATTCTTTGGCTGGCTCGGTAGAACAGTAGCCAAAGAGTGCGCTCATGGAAGCGCGCTCCAACATCTCTTTGAACCCGCTCCGAAACCACAGCCGCCCACGCTGGGAACTTTCGTAGAGCTACTATTTGAAAGAAAACAACTTAATATTGCATTCCAACAACAGCAAGAGACCCGCATCGGGACCGCCCAGCAAGATTTACAACCCGGGATTGAAGCGGCACAAAGACTATCGGAACTGGGTGGAACCCCCGCACTGGTTGAAGTTAATCTTGCGACCTTGCGTAATGAATCGGCAGCGCTGCTAAGAGTAGTGCGTGAATCCGTTCGCGGCTGCAAGCAGCTCTTGCCTGAGATAGTCGCGCAGTTCGCTTGCGAACATTTAGATAAAGTGGCAGCCTCCCTGCGTTCCGGAGATACCCTGCCCGATTACTATTTGATATCCGACATGGCTAACTCTGTTGCCGGCATGCTCAACGGCGTTCTTATACCAAGACTTCAGAATTGCCGAGTGCAAACAAGTATGACCGCATTGCTTAAGCGGTTTGAACTGGAAGATCTGGAGATACACATGATCGGTTACACCGCAGCTGAGTATCATCTGCAATCTAACGGAACCTCCCAGGTCTCAGCGTTACTGCGACGTCCATCTCAAGAGATCTACTCAAGTTACATCGAAAGCGAACCTGTTAGGAGGTACGCCGATGCTGCGCGCATGGCAGCAAAGTTCGAGCTCGCAGAGGAGACGAACGCCAAAGATCCTTCCGTTGTTCAGGATGCTGCAAAACGAGCAGATGAGTTCACGAAGAAGCTGGCCGCAGCCACCGCGTCATTAATCAGCAAGCTGACTCGGGCAACACAGACTTAGCGCCTTGCTCTGCGCTCGCTCTAGGATGAGGACTTGCCGCCCGCAGCCTCGAATCAGCTGCGCTAGTCCATCTTAAAAACTGGGACTATAAACAACGCGGCGTAATCTACCCCTTTGGTTGGAGCGCTGATACTTAGCTGCCAGTTAATGGGCCCACGTGAGAGTTGATAGCCCGTCTCGGGAGGGAATTTTGGGATCTCAATCGAGAAAGGTATTCCGGCCCGGGAGCTAGCGCTGCCCCGTGCTACCGTGGTCTTTCCCTGCCAGTGCACCTCGGTTTTAGAAGTGCGATTTTTTCCACTGCCAACCGAATAAATCTCCACACATTGAAGCGTGATGGTATAATCTCCCTCCGGTTTAATTTCGGCTTGATTGCTGATCGTGCCCTTAATTCCCTGCCCAATTACCCCGGCTTTCCCCGTGACGCGGCAGAGCGACTCGCCAAAGCGTAGCTGCCGCATCGTCAGCCGGAGCGCGAATGCGATCGGCACCAAACCCAGCGTCGCAAAAACCCCCAGGACAATAAGCCCTCCGGTTTTCATCTCCGGATTGGAGAGCTGCTTAAGAAAAGATGCACCGAAGGTGAGATTCCACACCGCGGCCAACAGCCAAACGCCAGCTACGAGAGATCTACCTTTTGACCGGATCTCGCCTTTGGACCAGGCAGAGTTAGCTGCCACTCGCTCTTCGATCGAGGGAATTCGCCCATCAGCAGTTTCGATCTGCCCTTCGCGTCTCAAGTGTCGGTTCCGCAGCTTCTTTTGCAGCATCGCTGATGCCACTACCAGACCCAGAAACCCGATTGCGATTGGAATAATAGGAAGCTGGCCCTCTAGATTCGGCTCCATTCGGGAAAACTAGCCAAGGAAACGAATTAAGACAAGCGAGGGATAATGGACTTAGACACGGTGCAATATCACACGGTCTCTTGCTGCGGGTTCGAAGAATTGGGGTCTCGAAATCGTTCCTATTGCCGACAATCCGATCCTTTGGCAATTTTCTAAATGGTCAGTGGTGGAGTATACCGTGCCTTTACGCACCGATCTGTCACTAGGGCCGGGCACGCGGCTTTGTCCTTGCTTTACGAGTTACGCAATTCGAGGACAGATTTCCTGTCATTGCGAGCAAAGCGAAGCAATCCCTAACGCGATGGCACTCATCGCTTTACATGACTTTAATCGGGAGGGGATCCCCTCGCCTCTTGCTTCGGGATCTGCGCAGCTCCAGGCAAAATGGTAGGGGTTGCTTTCCTCCTTCGCCCGTCTACGACGTGGCTACGGAGGACAGGCTGCTACGCTCGCAACGACAGGAAATTTGTCCTCCAATTGCATAACCCGTAAAGTTCCCTCTCCGGCGTAGCCCGCTCGCGGCTCAGCAGCGGATTAGGCCCTCTGAGTCAGTCATTTTCACTCGGGCCCCTCCAGAGCCTTCCCGCCTAGGCTCCCCACTATGATCGGCATTAGCAATCGCCTCTTAAGCGCCATTTCACCGAGGAAAACCCTTGTAAGCCTACTCCAAAATGGGTAGCGTCTTCGAACCTCAGGGTGCAGTTCGATGACTCGCAGATGTCGAATTCAGCCATCTAAATTAGTAACAACGGAGATCCAATGAAATCACTTCTCGTCTGTCTAGCTTTTCTAATTGTACCCTCAATCGCCCTGGCTCAAGGCACCGTGGTTGTAGATGCACCGTTTCAAATCGGGATTGGAACGAGCACCAAGACTCAAGACACCCTTATTACAGTGACGAATACTGGAGTGCGGGGAGCTTCTACGACCCCGGGCAACACCGCAGATATTACCGGCGCAATTTGCGCTAATTTTTACGCGTTTTCAGCGGTTGATGGATCGTTCGTCTCGTGTTGCACCTGCCCGGTGGCACCGAATGCGGCTAGAGTCATTACCGTTAACCGCGATCTTGCTCCCAATGCCAATAAGTCCCCTACTACCGTAAGGACTCTTGTAAAGCTGATTGGAACTTTGCCAGTAGCCGGCGTATGTGAAGGCGGAGCTACTGCTGCCAGCACACTGACCTCCGGCCTAGTCGCGTGGAGATCGAATGTGATCACGACCTCCTCAACTACGGATATGTCCTCTTATCAAACAGAGAGTCCTTTTGTTCCTGCCGTTCTTAGTGCGGGAGAGCTTAATAAAATGTTGGTGGGATGCGAGAACTATAGCCAGCTTCCCAATTCACGCCTGATTTGCCGCGACTGTCAGTAAAAGTTTCTTGATTAGGAGGCTGGTCAACTTCTGGCCAGCCTCCTCTTCCACACCCACTATCCCAGATATGCACCCAGATTGGCGAGGGCGAAGGTCCATCCCGTTTCGTGTCCCTTGCACTGATCGATTGGCAGCTCGTGGGTTAGCACTACTTCCGTACCGGAATCTTTCTCAATTAGCTCCACTGTCACCGTGGTCTTCTTCACAAAAGGTGAGTTCCAGGTAAAGACGAGTTTCTCCGGACGGACGATCTCCAAATACTCACCGCTATGCATAAAGCTAGTAACATCTTCTGACGGATTAGGGCCACACGTTGCATCCTTATTGTTGTCCAGGAACATCTCATCGGTATAAGTCCCCCCGACCCGCAGATCTACTGAGCACTTAGCTTTCCCCTTGCCCCCTACAAACCACTGGTTCATAAGCTCTGGCTTGGTCCAGGCGTCAAAGACCCGCTCCCTGCTCGCATGCACGAACTTCCGCACCACCACCTTCGCCATCTGATTATTTGCTTCGTTTGCGCCCATATTGATCTCCCTTCTTGGTTATTTCATCTTTCAAAAAAGTATCCAGCATATCCAGGCGTCCTCTCCAGAAAGAACCCAGCTCCTCCAGAAGTCCGCTCACCTCCGAGAGTGGAGCCAAATTCGCCCGGCAGCGATAAGTTCTTCCATCTTTGGTCTTCTGAACGAAGTCCGCCTCCTCCAAAACCTTGAGATGCTTCGAGACCGCAGCCAGCGACATATCAAAGGGCCGCGCTAATTCCGAAACCGTCTGCTCACTCTTGGCTAAGCGAGACAAAATCGCCCTGCGGGTAGAATCCGAAAGAGCATGAAAAATCGCATCGATTGAGTCTGAGGAACGCTTAACCATTTGGTTAAGGATAAATCAAGGCCAGAAGATTGTCAACCAAATGGTTGAGGGTTTTTTATCCTCTACTCCGCTCTTGATACTGCTCAGCTGTAACCGGCTCCAGCCACTCAGCCGATTTACCATTTAGTTTTTCTACTACCGAAATATGAGTCATCGCACTTTCAGCAGTAGCGCCATGCCAATGCTTTTCTCCCGGAGGAAACCAGATCACATCTCCCGGCCGGATCTCCTCTTTCGGTCCGCCCCATTTCTGCGCCCAACCTACCCCGCCGGTAACGATCAACGTCTGCCCAAGCGGATGAGTATGCCAGGCAGTGCGGGCCCCCGGCTCAAAGGTGACGCTGGCGCTAAAGGCCCGTGCCGGCTCCGAGGCTTCAAATAACGGCTCAATCTGCACAGCTCCGGTAAAATAATCTGCCGATCCCTTGCTCGAGAGTCGGGTAGCGTTTCGTTTTATCTCCATGGGGGTCGCCTTTAAGGAAGAGGGTTAGCGCGGGATTGAAAAATACCCGGTTACTGCTCTTTTCTACTGCCGATCAGAAGAGAGGGCAAATTGAAACGTAGCCGACGCGGCGTGGAGCATGGCACCATGATCATGCTGACCGGCATATTTATAGCTTCCACCGCGGCTTGCATTTCTAAATGTCACCTAACTCAAGGATAAGAAGAGGACTCCCTGACGTCGCTGTATATGCTTCATACTTCGAGGACACATTCGCTGTCGTTGCGAGCGAAGCGAAAGCCTGCAGAGACTGGCCAGATAATGCGCAGAAAATTCTCCTAACTTCCTTCATAGATCGACGATTTCAGCATAAAGTTAGGGATCGCTCTCCTCCTTCGCCCGTCTGCGACAGGGCTACGGAGGCCGGGCTGCTCCGCTCGCAAGAACCGAGCCGCACGGATAGATGGGCATTCCGTCCTCGAAATGTGCAACAACCTCAATTCCACCGCAGCGTTATTCCCCAGTTGCTTAGTAATCTCCCAGTGGTATCGTCTCGTCCTAGCGAAATCTGCTGTTTTGAATACCCCAATGTCGGCTCGTAGTACATCAAGCCCCCAACGCAATCCGCAGCTCCCGTTTGGGCTCTCCGCCTCCAAAGTTGGCCAGGCGGCGTTGATTCTCTCCCTTTCGGCAATGGAGTTCTCAAGCGCGAGAGCGGCTGAAGTGCCCGAGGTTAACCCTGCCGTTTTCGGTAGCCTCCCGGAATCTACTTGGGTCTCTCTGCCGGCTACCGACACTCCACCACCCTCGCTTACCCCTGCGCCCAACCAGCCACTGCCCGCCGAAGGTGATACGAAGTTGCTCGAAGCTTTAAAAACTAAGCCTACCGCAGGTACAATAGCGACTGCCTTTCGGGTTCATCAAGCTGCTCACGACCCAGCCTTAAAAGCAAATCTTAGAGCGGAGCTTGTGAGATTGCTTGATGACCCAGCTCATCGCCCCACTATTCTAAAGGAGCTGGCGCGAACTCCCATGCCTGACTTTGACCCGGCGCTGGCGCAGCTGATATCGAGTACTCCTCTTGATCACGCCGCTACCATAAGAGAACTTTTTGCGGCTGTTCGAGTCAGCGGTTACCGCGCCTGCTACGATTCGCTAAGAATACGACTAACAACAATTGAGCGATTTCCCTCTTTAGACACCTGGAATGACATTTTCCCCGAGTTCGTTCGCAGTCTCTTTGCGCTGAACCCGGTCGATGCTCCGGCGGTAATGATGGAGTTTCATATCCCTCCCCTCGGCGAGGTTCCTGACACCACTCGGTACCGATACACTTTCTTCACACCGGAACGATCCGCTTCGATCCTGACTGCCCTAAACGGCCTTAATGCCGACCGTTATTTGACCTTGCAAAGTTTATGCATCCCCGGTTCCTGGACCGATATTCCGATTGGCCGATTCAATGCAGGCCTCGCCTACATCTATTCCCCCGATTACAAGGACCAGCCTTTCCCCAAATTTGTCCGGCAAATTATCGATCGGTACCTCCTTTTGGATTCGCCGATTGCAGCCGCAAATGTTCTTCGACACGCCGCGATTCCGCATTATCTTGAGGTCGTGACGAATGCATCAGTCTTGCGAGAGCGCGCGTTGAGGCGCCCGATCGAAAAGGCCCCGTGGCTAACGGGCCCGGCGGGATTACGGGATCCGAATCTGATCAGTCCCGAAATCGCCCCGCAATCATTCAACGCACCGTTTTTCCCGGTAGGATACTACAACCTATATTGGAATCAGGTGGTCGAAACCGCGCTCGGCATACATGCCGAATCACCCGAGGCAAAGGCTGCTCTAATTGCGGAACGGCGCGCGGCGCGGAGAGAACTATTCGGGGTTTTAGCGAAGCATCTACAACGCACAAAAGGCATTGAAATAGAGCGAACCGCGACATTTAAAGCTGCCCAAAGCGATTCAGCGGCGTTCCTCACCGCCCGCGACGAAAGCACCTATCCTTATCGAGCTGCCGCGTTTGGTTTAGCAGACCAAGGGATCGCGGAGAGTCGGTCGGATTCGACCCTAACCAGAATTGCTCCCATCGCAAATTACGTAACCTGCGCCATAGATGAAGCGCTGCAAACCCAAATCCCTGATGCTCATCAACGAAGGGGAACCGCCTCCCTTTTGAGTCTCGAGCTGTTCCGCGAACTCGCCTTGAATCTTTATGCGGAGTCCCAGGCCAAAAGACGGCATCAGGTGACGCGAAGCGACATGCGCGTTACTACGTCCTTTAGCCATAACCAAGAATTGCTCACAGATCCGGTGGTCGGATCGAATCTCCTGGTATCTTCCATTGCTCCGATCGATCCCGCGGGTTTCTCCATGCCACTGCTGCGAAAGCAGCTTATTGCAGCGCAAGGAGTCAAACTCATAGGCCGCTGCTTTGATTTTTCCCGAGGGATGGCACAAGAAACGCTAGAACTGAGTTACGACGACAAGCCCAACGAAACAATCACCTGGACCGGAGAGATTCCCTTTACCCTGCTTGGAGCGCTCGAAGCTAATCGGCGGCTATTAGATCTGATCGGCACCTCTCTATGCCTGAGAGATCTCAATTTAGATCGAAGGCCGATTCCGCATAGAGATATTATAGACGGTATCCTTTTAGATCCTCTGAATTCGATTTCAATACTGCTAATGGAGGCAGTTCGTGACGACATACAGGATCACTGGATCGGCGATGCGGTCCAGGTCTACGGCGAAGTCGCATCGGTTCGAAGATTGCCGCGACTGCCGCGTCAAGATTTGGGTAGCACGAGCATCATTCCAAATCGAAGAGACACTAACAACAACATCGACCTCCTCGGCCAGCTTCGTGGTAGCCTTGAAGTCTTGCCCGCCGACATACTCGGGACGAACCCGCTATCCAATGGAATCGCATATTCCGAATTCTGGCTGATCAATCGGTTCTACATCGACAAGACCCGCGGCCCCGTTTCCAGCCTTCCGGATGACTACACTCGCTGGAATTTCCCCAAGTACATCAAGTCACAACATAACGACGCTAAATTTGCGTTCCTAGCTGCCTTAGATAAACGGGAAAAGGAAATTGGAAAAATCGAGGCGTCCGCCACCCCCTGGAATCTCGATCCCTTGCGTAGTGGACTTCAAAATCTTTCCCTCGTCCGCTCCGGAGTAAACCCAGAAATGGATACGTTCTATTCAGTCTATGAAATCAACACTTCCAATGGGCAAAGACGGTATGGAATGATTCGCGGAACGATGAATATCGATCCCTCCTTGAAGGAACGAATCCGTGCGGTTAATCTACATGAGTTTTGGAGCCGATACCGGCCGGATTATGCGATAGCAGCCGGTTATGATGCCAATGCATACATTGAGGACGCGCTTCAGAGGGAAGAGTATTTAGAAAGCGGCGCGCTAGATAACGCCTTGTACATCGCAATTTCGAAGCATGCTCTTACCGTTTCCGATTTGCTGGCGATTCAGGAAGCCAAGCAAAATTCTGAGGCTCAAGTTGCGGCGAAGACCGCCTTACGGCATGACCACGGCACCTTAGGAGTAATAGCTGACGCTCTAAGCGGTGAGGATCTAGCGGGACGAATGATGGCCGATCCGGCCGGGCAAGGAAGAATAGCATCTCGACTTCTCGCTCAATGGGAAGCACTAAGAGCAGCTTGTGATGACTTCGCTCAACAGATGGCAGCTCCAGCGCTCGACGCCGTGAAACATAGCAGCAACTCAAATGTGTTTGACGGCATTTTTGGTGCATTCGGGGGAAAACTTTAGCAACCTTTACTGGCTCTTAATCTAGCGAGCAACGTCGATTATGGCTAAGCATTCGACAGAGAATCGGGACCCACTGGCTGATCTTAAATTGGCAGCGACGACAGCGCTAACCTTAGGCCTGCTCGCGGCCCCTCCTCCTGCCGGAGCAGATGGATGGTCCATTTACGGGTCGACCGGACCGGGCCCCAATCAACCGGGCCAGGGAGGAACTCCCGGAACCATGAGCCCCTGGAATTACCCTTATTACTATAATGGCACCCCGCAAAATTCCGGCTCCCTAGCGCTGCCTCGTGCGGAGCCATTTAATCCAACCATTCATTTCAATCTGCCTCCCGTTAATGAAACCGCACGCCAATTTTCCGTTTCGGTTTGGCCCCGCTCGATCGAGTTTCATCCCGTTGAAAGCGAAGTATGGGGCAATGCACGATTGCCTGAACGTCCCGGGATTACGAGCGGGCTTCGCTATCTCACTCTTGAAGCCCCCCGCTACCCGATGGATGCGACACCCGCAAGGATGGATGTCTCGCGAGAGGATTTCGCGCAGGCGATTGGACAAGCCTTTAAGAATCTCCTAAGTGAGCCTGTCATAAATTCACGGTTGAGAGAGCTTAGTCCAGTTGCAGCGAAATACCTTTTCGACCATCCAACCAAGGGAGTATTAGTTCGAGTTAATAAATATTTGGACTATTTAGGAGACAGCGTCGCTTTTCCCGATGGAATTTACATTGAGGCCTTTGGGGATCAACCCGGCGAAGCCTATGTGTTAAACAAAGAGAGGGAAGAAAGGTACGGCACAATTGGAGCAGAGAAGCCCGCACTCTTTCTTTCGCCCGATACCTATTGGATCTGGGTGACAAATGACCCTACCAACTTGGATACGGGCGTGATGATCGAGACTTATGATTGGGTCGAAATGGCTTTCCAGGCCGGATTTTTCGAGAAGTCCAGAACGAAGTAGGCGGATCGCTCGCTCCTAGGTAACGTGCCGAAGAAAGCGAAGGTGGTGCCTTTCTAATTCCATTCCGACACTTAGGGACATTACACGAAAGACTTGGAGGTTGAGAGCGGGGATGGTTGGGGATCCGCCGGAACCCGCCTTCGCTTAACTTGATTAAATCTTCAACTGGCACGAAACTAATCAAGAAGTAGCGAAGTTTAAACCCATGTTCGGTGCATACGAAATGAACTCCAAAAAGAAACGGCAAGACTGGCAAGAATCTTTGGCCATCGGAAAGCAGGGAGTGGCTGATATTTCAAAGTTTCTGGAAAGCAAGATCGTCAAACAGACTTGGTTTGACACCTATTTGGTCCACAATGTCGAAGATGAGGAGCGATACCAAGACTGTGACATCGACCTGTTGTGGGTTGTCCCTGTGCAGACTTTTCTGCAGTGTCGAACCATCGAAGTGAAAACAGATAGGAATCGCCACACTGGAAATTTCTTCTTTGAAACTGTGAGCGTTGAACACAGGGGGCGCCCAGGCGCCTTTGTTATAACGCGTGCCGAATGGTTCTTTTATTACTTTATTACAGCTGGGGAGCTCTACTGCTTCTCCACTGCCGAGCTAAAACCTTGGTTTCTCAAGAATGAGCATGAATTTCCAGAGCGTCGATCTCATTCTGATGACAACCAACGAATGTTTAGTTGGAGCACAGTTGGTAAAATCGTCCCTATTGAACGTGTTATGACCGAGATCTCCCATAAGAAGGTCTTCCAAAATACTGAAAGCGGATGGAAGGCAATGTAGCGGGCGAGGGCTGGTACATACCACCTTTTCCAAATATGCAACTGTCCGCCTTTCGCCTGAAATTCTGGGGTAATTTCGACGCGATAGGAGTCTTCGGACTCTACTTAAAAAGTTGCTATGGACCAAAAGAGGGGGCAGTCGGAGAGACCAATTGGAGGGGCGGATGCTCTTCGGTATCCCTCTCTGGGAGGCTCATCGATAACACACGGGAATCGTGCAGACTCTAATAACAATAGATACTGGAGAGTTCCACGATGGGACGATTATTTCCCAATCAACCTGACACCAATTTAAGTCTCGAAGATCATTGCTTAAACGTCCTAGTGGCAGGGCGCGACCTAATGCTCCTATTTCAATTTCTCGGCACAGCCGTTGCAGCCCATAAACACCCGTACGAGAGCTCAGAGCGCATGCGGAAGATAGCTACTGAGCTTCGTGATCATGAGTTCGGGGTTGTGACAGACGTACTTTTTAATCAATTGCGTTCGTTAACAACCTCTGAGCATGCTGCAACCGCCCTCAGTGGGGTTACAGACGCGCGCTCTCTGGAGCGATTGCTCGCGTTGGCAAGTGGATCTTCTGCGCCTGAAAATTCAGCGGCATTCTCTGCCTTAGTTAAAAACAGGCACCCCGGGGCCCGAGAACGAGTCAGGCAGATCCTGAGAACTACTCGAAATGAGGAATTTCTTTATATTGCGTCCACCGAAGAAGCAATCGAAAAGGACCTGGCCACTCAGTCCCTCCTCTTTGATCTCACTGGCAAGGACGACGCGTTGCACAAGATTATCAGAATCGGAAGCACGGAGGCTTGGGAATATGTGCTCGGCTGGGCCGATAAAGCGGGGGACGACAGACGAATCGAGCTTTGTGAACGGAAGCTTTGGAGGTGTCTGGCAAATCTAGAGGGACGGAGTGATCTCAAGAAACTGATCCCCGTACCGGCTGGAGCTCCGGTCATTTCCGCCCGCAATCCGCGGCGGGCTGAATTTAGATACCTCATACATTCAATCGATCAACCCCACACCCCCAATCTCATGGACGTTGAACCCTTGGGGCCAGATCAACTCTATAGCCTTTGGAAAGAAGGCCCCCAGCGTAGTCTTGTGCACTCTCAATCGTCTCTAGTTTTTCCGTTACAATCAGATCACGCTCAACTACAGCTGGAGGAGCGTGGATTTCGCTTCGGCGCTCCAGTTCCGGGAACCACCGGCAACCTGAGGTATGCATCGCTTCCACCTGGCTGGAGGCTGACGAACACATTTCAAAAGTCAGAATGGCTCTCTGTCTGCTGTGATGACCTGGGAATGTTGCGGGTACTGCTCAAAACCAACAAATCGGGGTGCCTAAAGGGCGTCCAGCTCTGTGAGAACGTAGATCCGATGCCCATAGATCTGGAGAGTTTTCAAGAACTCCCCAAAGGCTGCGGAATATTTAGAAAACTTGAGCAAGCTTTTGATGGTTACGATCGCGGATACATCGCCGTATTATCAACCGATAAAAGGTGCGCTCAATTAGCGACAATACGTCCAACTAAGGAGGGTGCTCTCTCTCTTGACTTCTATGGTGTAGGGAGTTGCGTTATCACCCAGCGAGAGCTGGACCAGGGCAAATTGATCGCTCGAACTCTAACTAGAAAAGAATTAGAACAGTTGCCGCGTAACAAGCTGAAGGGAAAATCTGGAAAGCTTGCGCCTATACCCAACGGCATATCTGAAGGTGAGGATGACGACGAGGACAATGAACTAGAGCTGAGTCGCCCTCACGTTTCTGAGAGCCCAGAGGATCTAGATAAAGAGCAAAGGGCAATCGAAGAAAAATCGAAGAAAATCCACGATCAGGAAATCGAAAAAAAGCGTCAAGAAGAAGAAAAGGAACGACAATACCGAGATACTTTGCTCCGGCAGCAACAAGCCATGGAGCTTTGGTATCGGGCCATCGAACGGGAAGAAGAGGAAGAGCGCCGACGTTGGGAACTTTTCCGCCAAATGGAGGAGCGTTCTCGTGAGTATGAACGTGAGCGGTGAGGAATCGCTTTCCTCCGTAGCGCCGTAGTAGACAGGCGAAGGAACGCAACTGGCAGCGGCGGGGCTGATTTCCCCCCTTTGCGCCCTCCCCCAACCTAAGCAATCCTTCCCTATAATGACTACCCTCCCTAACCTCCGTATCGACGCGCATGTACACATCCTAGGAGACGGATCCGCGGGTAGCGGATGTTGGCTGAAGCTTCAGAAACCGTACCACAAACTATTGGCTAGGATTGTGCTTAGAGGGCTGGGGCTACCAGGCTCTGCGTTGAAATCGGGGTTAGATGCACTTTACATAGACAGTTTGGTGAAGATGGTTCGGGAGTCGTCGATCGATGCGGCGGTTATCCTGGCGCATGAGAATGTTTATGATGAGAACGGGAAGCTAGTTCCGAATTTCGGATCCTTCTATACCCCGAATGATTACGTCCTAAAGCTTGGGAAGTTGTATCCCGACTGTTTTATCCCCGCAGTTGCTATTCACCCGGCCCGTCCGGATGCGATGGAGGAGTTGGAGCGGTGTATTGAGTCAGGAGCGGCGATGCTTAAGCTCCTTCCTAACTGCCAGAATGTGAACTGTTCGGATAAGCGCTTTAGCAAGTTTTGGGAAAGACTGGCGGCCGCGCATATGCCGTTCTTAGCGCATACGGGCGGAGAGTTGAGTGTCCCGGTTTTTAATGCCAAGTACGCTTCCCCAGAGGTTCTAACCCTGCCACTTGAGTGTGGGGTCAATGTGATCGCGGCGCACTGCGGGACGCCGGCGCTGCTTTGGGATCGAAACTATACCGAAACCTTCATCCAGATGACGAAGAGGCACCCGAATTTATATGGGGATAATTCGGGGATGAATACTCCTTTAAGGTCGAAACATTTTGGACGGCTGCTTTCTGAAGAGGCCTCGGAAAGGATTATTCATGGCAGCGATCTGCCGATCCCAATCTCGGCTACCTGGAATCTGTTAAGAGGCTCGATCTCGGCGGGTGGTTGGAGGGAAGCGCAGGCGACAAGGAATTTGATTGAGCGAGATGCGAGGATAAAGACGGCCTTGGGGTTTGAGGCTAGATCGTTTTCCAGGATTCTGGGGTTACTTCCGGCTGGGGTCGCGGAGAGGATGCGGGAGTAAGGTAGCCATTCCCCGGCTTTTTGACTAAGAATTGCTCCCCCGTATAATCAAAGCACGGGTAAACAATGAGAGATCTTAGCAGTAATCCATCAGGTAGCGCCTACACCTGCCATAATTTTCAGAGAACACCGCTCGAGGTGGCCGAGGAATTTGATAGCCTAGTTATCAAAACCATCTCCCTGTTTCAAGAGCTGCGCTTGGCGGTATGTATTAGCGACGGGAGCATCAACCTCATTGACGGCAATCCAAATGCACGGGGGATCCCTCCGGTGATCTACGAAGCTGTTCGAGCCATTCGCACGGAAAAACCTAAAAAACTCATGTTGGGATTCGATTGCCTCTCTCGACCTGATCAGGGACTGGAGTTTGAGAGCTTCATTGCCGTCATCGAATATGCGGACCGCAAGTTTAGAACCGGGGTCATCAATTACCAACCGGCAACGGATGATGCGCCGGCAATTATCAGACCGATTGACTGGGACAATCAGAGGGTTACAGAAGACCTGCGGTCATTAGTTTCGCTTATTGAGAGCGCTTCTCAAGATCCCAGTGAGGTTCTTGCCCCAGAGGAGCGCGCCACCGAGGAGGTGCGTAGCCGTTTGGTACGTGAAGTCTTAAAGGATCAACCGAAGCTACGAGCTGACATTGAAAGCGCCGAGCCTAAGCGAGTGGAACTCGCACAGTACACCGTGGATATTCTAGCAGCCAACCGCTGGTTGGCGGAGATCGTGGAGCGTTGGGGCGGATTTTCAAACGAGCTCATTAGGGACGCAAGCCTAGAACTGGTTAACGCGTGCCATGGAAGCCGCGCAGATCCATGGCCCCTCGTTGAGCGCGTATTGGCACAGGTTAAGGGCCGGCAGGACGAGTGCGCCTTCGCAGGAATCGATTGGGTGGTGTTACAGGAAAAGCTGCCGCTCTGAGACAAAAGTGCTTGGCGTAGCGCATTTACCCTCTGTCCGCTGCGCCCATCGGTTACCGCTTACAAGAGATGCCCTCTGTACCTATGGCGGAAGCCCTTAAAATCAATACCCCTCCATCACTGTTACTGAATAACTGGACATGCTACCGCGCCGCCAAACCTCGCCATAACCTCCTATAATATAGTAACTATCGAGACTTATATGCCCGATACACTTAACCAGCCCCAGACCGCTTCAGTAGCTGAACTTAACACCGAGCCGCCGCTCACAGGGGCGCCACACTTTGGCCCCGTGGGCAAATTGTTGCGCGGCACAATCTCCGAGTGCTCCTTAATGCTTAGTCGATTACTGAAAACACCATCGCTTGCCGAAGATCCCTTGATTGGTTCGCATTTGAACCTAGTGGGCTACGGACTCTGTAACGAGCGTGAAGCACTTCACCATCTTTGCGAGTCCGTAATAAATTTTTCCCGAATTCACCACCATAAAGGCAGCGGCCATGCACTTGCTATGGCGCTCCGCGAACCAAATCAAAGCTCCGCTGAATTAGCCTCCATATTGGAAGCCCATGGATATTCGATTGAATCCGCGCTTAAAAAAACACCCACACCTTCCGACCGTCAATCGATCTTGGATACTGCACTATTGCAAACCTGCGCTCTAACAATTATCCGGCTTTCACCGCAAAATCAGGAATTTCAAAATCGCGCCGCCGTCGCTCAGCGCAGCGTAGCGCTAAGGTGCCTGAAGGATTTAGGACTCGACCCCCTCGTCCTCGACGAGCAAACCAACGTTGCCCTATTGAGATCGTTATATTCTGACGCTGCTCTTAAAGACTGGAAATAGAGTACCGTACAGAGCCTATTTCCTTCCCGGCCCAGCTAAAATTCTAGCCCCTGCCACATTAGACTAAAGTTGGTACCATCTACCAACAGCACATCTATGTCTTACTACACTAGCTTCCGATACGCGGCTTCTGGAATATGGGAACTTGTCCGCAACCACGCCAATGTGCGGTTAATGGGCATTGCAACCCTGGGGGTGATGGCAGCCGGACTGTACTTGAATTTGGCTGCTGCGGACTGGTGCCTGCTGGTTCTGGTCACAGCATTGGTGTGGGTTGCAGAGGGATTTAATACTGCACTGGAATGCCTGTGTAACAAGGTCTGCACCGAGCAAGATCCGCTCATCAAAAAATCAAAAGACACCGCGGCGGGCGCGGTTCTGTTAGCGGTAATTGCATCTGTGGTAGTCGGAATATTGGTGTTTTACCGCTATGCTCTTGGGTAGTCCTATCCGTGCCTCGCGATACACGCATCGCGTTTATCTAATTACCGCGGAGTCCTCTGAATCACGCTATGTGCGGCATCGACGCATTATAAGATTTCCCCAGCTAACTATGCCTCTCCTTGCGGGGTATACGCCGGACCATTGGGAGGTCATGCATGCCGATGAAATCGTACAAAAAGTAGATTTCGATCTTCCCTGTGATGCGGTCGGAATCACGGCAAACACCCCTGCTTCACTCCATGCCTATTCATTAGCGGCTGAGTTCCGAAAACGGGGGATTAAAGTAATCATCGGCGGCCCGCACGCGACTTTAATGCCCGAAGAAGTGACAGAGCACGCAGACGCTGCAGTGGTTGGCGAGGCCGATCTTTTATGGCCCCTAATTCTGAAGGATGTCGAGTCCGGCACACTTAAGCGCGTCTACCGCAGCGATGTGCTCCCAACCCTGCAGCACATGCCGGCCCCGCGTTGGGATCTAATCAAAGGCAGATGCTACGGCAAAGGGGTGACCATCGCTACGCGCGGCTGTCCATTCGCCTGCGAGTACTGCACGATCCCGCAGATGTACAAACGCAAGATGAGATACCGCCCGGTCGAGCAGGTGGTGGACGAAGTTTCAATGATGCCGGGGAAGGCGCTTATTTTATGGGACGATAATATCGCAGCCAATCGAAAATATGCCAAAGAGCTCTTCGCTGGGTTAGCCCCGCTGAAACGATGGTGGACTAGTCAGGCGACGATGGACTGCGCAGAGGATGATGAATTCCTTAGACTGGCTGCCCAGAGCGGGTGCAAGGCGCTCTTCATGGGCTTCGAAACGATTTCACAAGCGAGTCTCTTGGGGGCGAATAAAGCGCACAATACGGCGGCAAAATTCAAAGCCGTTATTCAGAAGATGCATGCATTTGGGATTGCGGTGCAGGCCGGGATCGTTTTCGGGTTTGACGAAGAGGATCGCTCGATCTTCAAGTCGACCGTTGATTATTACCGCGACGCCGGGCTCGATTCCGCCACCATCAGCGTCCTGATTCCATTCCCCAATACCCCGATCTTCAAACGCTTGGATAGTGAAGGAAGAATCCTCACTCGCGATTGGTCAAAGTATGACGGAAAGAAGAATGTAGTTTTTCAACCAGCACAGATGTCTGCGCATGAACTGCTGATGGGAATGGAATGGGCGGCCAGACAGTTTTACAGCCTGGCTTCTATTCTTGAGCGCATGCGCATTTCAGGAACGGGGCTGTGGTGGAACATTCCGCGTAATCTCGGTTATCACCTAGCGCTACGAAATTTCGGTGCAATCGGCTTTAATCCGTCCGTCCTCCATGGTTCGTCAGGGGCGCCAGCGCCAGCTCAAGGCGCTCAAAGATTTTCGGCGCTTGAGACATAAACAGAAAATGGTTTTCTTTCGGAAACAGGTCTAACGCTGCCCCAAACGAACTATAATCCCGCGTTTTTTGTACAGCGTACTGTTCCGTTACCAAAAAGTCCTCGGTTCCGTTAAAGAGCAAAAACAGCTTGTGCTGCCACGCCGCAGCAAGCCCAGCGGTTGTGGCACTATCAGGCAGCACTGCCGAGATAAACACTGCCGCCTGGTAGTCGGAGTGGCGCTGCAGCTCACGCATCACCCCTATTCCTCCGGCAGACAATCCCGCTATCACGGTTTTCGATCTCGGAACCCGCAATTCTTCCGGAAGCGCGTTTAGCACGGTTTCAATGCTGTCTTGCTCATTACTCCAACGACCGAAACCGAATGATGGACAGATAATGAGAGATTGAGTTTTCTCAGCATACTCCGCCCAGAGGTACGGATAGGCTTTAAGATTCCCAAGCGAACCATGAAGAAACAATACCGCACCTTTGGGGTGCCCCTGCGCCGACCTGGGTAGGTACAGGTAAGCATGCGCCCGCTGCGGCGAGATTCCCAAGAGGTCCAACGCAGCGTAGCCGGTCACAGATGGAAGACGATTCCATTCGGTGTCGCGGCGCATTGCGCCATACAGCTCGCGAACGGAATTCTTAATCTGGACTTTGGTTTCGGAGGGAAGCTTCTTTGCAAACAGGGGCAAAAAAGCAATGAGTCCGGCTTCGACTTGGTACTGCTCGGGAATTAGCGAAAGGAGCGCGATCGGCGCGCGCGTGATGGAGTCCATGAGAAGGCTATGGTTCGCCAAGGGAAGATCCATGGATTCAACGGAGCCGCTTTGATACTGCAAAGACGGATGAATCAGGTCCGCGAGCGTTAAAACCAGGAAGGCTGCGCAGAGCAGTATTGCGAGCAGTCTGAAGGCAGGCCCAGCACGTCGCACAATTCCTTTGAACATACTCTAGGTGCTCTCTGCCGCTAACTTGGCGCGCCGCGCTAATTCCCGCGCGCTGGGCTCCCCTGCGACAGGAGCACTTGGTGGGATTGCTCCGGCGGGAACATACCGACTCATCAAAACCCCGGATTTTGAACCTGTTGAAGTTACAAGCCGGAGAGCTGAGGGTTTGATACCGTTTTGAAACAGCCGCTTTCCCCGGCCCAGCACCACCGGGTAGGTCCATATGTTGTATTCATCAATCAGCTCCGCGGAGTGTAGCGTTTGAATCAAATTGCCGCTGCCAATGATCTGCAGATCGTATCCCGGCTGCGCCTTTAGTGCGATTAGGGCTGAGATCACGTCGGCTCCCAACAACGAGGAGTTGTTCCAATCCAACACTTTCAAGGTGCGGGATGCCACGTGCTTCTTTGCAGCATTGAAGGTCTTCGCAATCGGATTCTCCACTGATTGGTAGGGCCAATAGGCTTCGAAGATTTCGTAGGTCTTACGGCCCAGCACCAGCTCTCGCTCTTTACCATCGAACCCCGCTGTCGAAATATCCATCTCCGGGTCCCCGAAGGCGAATACCCACCCCCCGAGAGTGAAATCTCCTGTACGATCTTCGTCCGGGCCCCCCGGAGCCTGCATCACGCCGTCCAGAGAGGTGAATGTGGACGCAATTAGTTTTCTCATATAGTCGTTCTACGATTGCATGCGCCTCGGCGCAATCGACTACGGTTTAAGGCGGGAATAAAGCTGAATAGAGCGGCGCTATTTTGCCAGCGGCGAAAAGCCCACGTTTAGCAGCTTGCAATTCTCTGCTAAAGTTATTATCGTATACTTACGATATACGGTATATCACTATGGCTGCACCCAAATCCGCTGATTTTGAACCCCGCTTCACAGCCTTGGCACGACTGGCAAAAGCGCTCTCCCACCCCGCGCGTATTGCAATACTTGAGACCCTGGCCAAAAAAGCCACCTGCATCTGCGGGGAGATCGTAGAGGTGTTGCCCCTCGCCCAGTCCACGGTATCCCAACACCTAAAGGAGCTTAAAGATGCGGGGTTAATTAGGGGCGAGATTGATGGATTAAAGTCTTGCTACTGCTTGAATCCCCAGGCGGTAAAAGAACTCGAAAAACTCTCCGGGTCGCTGCTCAAGGTTCTAAGGACCGGGGTTGATAGAAATAAATGTTGCTAGGAGATCGTTATGGAAGGTGAAAATCTCAAATCGGTGGTGAAGGAAAAGTATGGAGAGATCGCGAAGAAATCTCTCAGTACACTCAGTAATTCGACCTGTTGCGGGACGCAGTGCTGCGGCGACGCGCACGACTACACAGCATTCAGCGACGATTACACCAAGCTCAAGGGCTACAACAAGGAAGCGGACCTTAAGCTGGGCTGCGGAATACCGACCGAGGTTGCAGCGATAAAATCAGGCGATGTGGTCCTGGATCTGGGTTCAGGTGCCGGCAACGATGCCTTTGTCGCCAGGGCTTTGGTCGGTGATCAAGGCCGGGTGATTGGCATCGACATGACCGAGCCGATGATCGAAAAAGCAAGGCAGAACGTCCAAGCCTTGGGCTATTCGAACGTTGAGTTCCGTTTGGGCGACATCGAACAGATGCCGGTTGAATCGTCTGCTGTAGATGTGGTGATAAGTAATTGCGTGCTCAACTTGGTCCCCGACAAGGAGAAAGCTTTCTCCGAAATATTTAGAGTACTAAAATGCGGGGGCCACTTTTCGGTCTCCGATATTGTTCTTGCGCGAGCGCTGCCGCAGCAGATTCAAGAGGCTGCAGAAATGTACGCGGGGTGTGTGTCGGGAGCCATTCTTAAGTCGGAGTACCTGGGAATCATCGAAAAGACCGGCTTCAGGAATGTAGAGGTTAAGATCGAGAAACCTATTCATCTGCCATTGGAGGTGCTTTCAAAGTACTTAGCTCCCTCCGAAGCTCAGAAATTTCAGAAAAGCGGTGCGCATATTCTTAGCATTACGGTATACGGCGAAAAGCTCGAGGCATGAGACGTAAGCTCTTGTTTCTGTGCACCGGCAACTCATGCCGCAGTCAAATGGCCGAGGGCTGGGCTAACAAGCTGCTTAATAGCACAACTGACGCATTTTCCGCCGGCATCGAGCCATGCACGTTGAATGCACTCGCAGTAAAGGTGATGCGGGAAGCGGGTGTCGATATCTCGCACCACAAGTCAAAGTCGCTTGAAAGTTTAGGCCACACTCAGTTCGATCTAGTCGTTACAGTTTGCGAACAAGCGGCCAGACGCTGTCCGGTCCCCCCGGTCGGAACAAAGGTCATCCACGCGCCGTTTGATGATCCACCCACACTGGCGAAGCATGCGCCTAATGAGGAGGCGGCGTTAGAGCACTATCGAAGGGTGCGGGACGAGATCAAAGCGTTCGTACTGGGTCTTAGGGGCCAGCCCGCCTTTACACACGCCGATGGGCCCGTATGCTAGGGGAAGAGCCCAGGCGCGCGCTACGTCCGCGATTTGACCCGCACCACTGCTTCATTCCTGCGGAGAAATGGAATGGCGAACGGCGGATCGTAACCAAGAAAAGATGCGGGAGATACGGGCTGCCATTTTGAGGCTGCTAGGGATTCCACTAGCTGAGTACTCTTACTCTCAAAACGCGCGTCCGAGTTGGAACCAGAATAAGTAAGCGCGGCATAGGTTTCTTCCGGTAAACTAGTGATCTTTATGCGCGGGTCCTTCGGTTCCGGAGCACTATCAATACTAAGGGTGCGCGGCAGGAAGAATCGCATGGTGAGACCCCCCTCGCTGGAATTGGAGGTTTCGACCGGCGCTGTCATGGCAACCTTGGTTGACTCCCTATGCACCTGCACCGGGGTCGTCATAGCGACTTTAACCTTGGAACTATTTTGCCCTGAGATATAACGAAAGAGCGCCATGAAGGCTTCGTTCTTATCTTTCATGTTACTTACTTCAGCGACTACCCGCGGGGGATATTGCCTCACCTCGGCGTCCCCTACCTTGTCTATGACCGCATAGTCGAGCTGCTCGTACCCACTCCGAATTCCAAACACCGAACAGCCAGGGAAAATAGTCATAATGAAACCAAGGGCTATAAGACTGAAAGATAGTCGCTGCATTGAGCGATCCTACGACACGGAGCTCTGCACCACAAACTCGGCTCGGCCCCTCGGGTACCGAAGACAAACAATGGGCGTTCATCCCCGTCAAAAGGTGCTATGCACCAACTGCGGCGCTGAAGCGGGGCACAATCGCTACCCCGGAGTTATACACTGCGATCCAAACAGCTTTCTCAGTTTCCGGATTCCACACTCCCGCTACGCCGCTTCTGTACTCGGCTTTCCATTCAACTTTCTCAGTCTTTGGATTCCAGACCCCTGCTACGCCGCTATTGTAGCCCGTTTTCCATTCAACCCGTTTGCTTTTCGGATTCCATACCCCTGCTATGCCGCTCTTATATGCTATCTCCCATTCGACCTGCTCGGTTACTGGATTCCAGACTCCTGCTACGCTGTGCTTGTATACGGTCTGCCATTCGACCCGTTCAGTCTTTGGATTCCACACTCCCGCTATGCCGCCCTTATATGCAGTCTCCCATTCAACCTGTTCAGTTTTTGGATTCCACACCCCTGCTACACTTCTCAAAAATTGCGATTCAACTGCGAATAGCCGTTTGAAACTTGCCGTTTCGAATTCCTGCATAAAGGACCTGCCTGCTGCAGTCAGAGCCAGCAATCCTTCACTTGTTTTTCTGAAATTAGAGAGACGGCCCTGAATCCCGGTCAATTCATCATTTAACTGCGAGGCAGATTCTTGCGCCTGCCTGGCTTGGGCCAGCGCTAAATTCGCTTGATTAAGCTGTTCCCGCTCTTGAGTGAGCTTTTCTGCTCCTAGCCAAACAAAACACCAGAATCTATGCCAACGAGAATTCAGTTTCTCTCCCAAAGCATCGACTGTAGACTGCAGAGCCTCCGCGCTCTCCCTTCTCGCGCCAAGCTCCTTTACAACATCTGGTTGCATGGCCACTCGATTAGCAAGTCTCCGGTATTCCCTATCAGCCACTGACTCAATTAGTCCGGCTTGCTCCAGCTCAATCTTGAGATTTGCAGGGATTCTAACCGCATCTCTTTTTGGAACCCTGAGAGCGTCGAGAATCAGATATATCGATCGATCCGAAAGTTTGTCTAAGGAAGGCGCGGTTTCAAAGACGAGAAGATCGGCGAGAGAGCCATTAAACTCAGGAGCGACACCCCTTTCCCCTACCTTTAATTCTCTCAGTTTACCGTGGCTGCGATCGCGATCCTCATCCCCTATTCTGCGAGTTTCCATACTAATTTTCCCCTGCCCGGGCTTTTATCAGCTTCCTAAAAGCTAAGCTAAGCAACCGCCAGGCAACAACTCAAGCAGAGGAGCGAAGAAATCGCATGGCGGGGTGAAGTATCTAGGGGTGCCTAACTTGCTGGCTTTAGATGGCTTTTATTTCCGTTGCAGCTTTTTTGCAGCCTACTTTTGAACAGTTTGGAAATGTTCTGAAATTTCTTGAAACAAGTTTTGCTCAATCTTCCTTAATGCAAATTTGCCTCGCCGCAAAGTTCTATCACCAATGGTGATAGTTTTCAGTAATTGAAGCGACCAACGAATAGAGACATAAGTCGCCATATAATATTGTGTAATTACGACTAGTTGCAAAGGATCCTACTAAATAGATGGCACTTTAGGTATATTTATGGTATATATAATATATGGTTTTTGAGTTCGACCCCAACAAAAGTAAGTCTAACAAGGACAAGCATGGGATCGATTTCGAGAAAGCCAAGGCCCTCTGGGAGGACCCTTTTCTTCTGGAGATAGAAGCAAGAGTAACTGGAGAGTCACGTTTTCTCATAATCGGCAAGATCGCGGGGAAGCATTGGAGTGCTGTAGTCACGTATCGTGGAGAGAAAGTAAGAATAATTTCTGTGAGGCGCTCACGAAAAGAAGAGGTGGACCTATATGAAGAAAGCTAAAACCAAAGACTTTGATGATGCATTTGATCGCGGCGACGATGTCACCAAGTATCTTGATAAATCAAAGGTACGCAGAGTGAACGAGGAGCTGCGCCGCGTTAATATTGATTTTCCAGCTTGGGTCATCTCAAGTTTGGATAGAGAGGCTAGACGCCTTGGGGTTACTCGGCAATCGCTTGTAAAAATGTGGATTGCTGAGAAATTCGATCAGAACAATCCAGTTGTTGATTGATCGCTTTGTTGACGTTAACAAAGTGATTTGAAATGACCTGAGAATCCTCAGATTCACGATTCCCCAGATGGTGTCTGGGGAATCAAGAATTAAAAACTGAACTTGAACATGACGTTCGAAATGTCCTGAAATTTCAAGACATTTCCAAAATGGGGTGGAGTATCTAGGAATATCTAACCTATTGATATGATTGCCATCTGATCTATTATTGCAGCCTTTTTGCGTCCAGATTCGCCGCAATTTCGGTCTTTTGCCATTTCGCTGTTGCATCTATTTATATGCAGATATATCATATCAGCATACAATTAAATGCAATGAACAAGAAACAACCACCACTTATACAATTCATGAAGGCGCACAACGGCTATGCGCGCACCATGGATCTACGCAGCCTTGGTCTTCAAAGTAGACAGATTAGAGCACTAGTCGAAGACAAAACGCTTCTGAAAGTGCGCCATGGCTATTACAAGTTTGCTGGCGCACCAA
Organism: Oligoflexia bacterium; assembly: GCA_019694515.1. Lineage (GTDB taxonomy): Bacteria > Bdellovibrionota_C > UBA2361 > UBA2361 > JBGSMV01 > JAIBBU01. Next base: position 24,707 of record JAIBBU010000035.1, read on the forward strand.
TGTATGAGCATTCCCAGCTTGTTGATATCTGTACTGCAAAGTCACAGGCAGTTATTGCACTTGCATCGGCGCTTGAGTTTTTCGGTCTTACGACATACTCGCCTTCTGAAATCACGATTGCGCTTCCTCACAACTATACATACGGGACCTTTAAGAAAAGCGACCTGCCAGTAAAGGTATATTATTTCCCAAAGAGTTATTATGAGGCTGGACTCGAAACGCTAAAGATCAAAGCGGGCACGATCAAAATTTTCAGCAAAGAAAAAACGATCTGCGACATGTTTAGATATCGCAAAACATTTGGGGAGGATATTGCTCTTGAAGGGCTGAAGAATTATCTCGGCGCCAAAAAAGCTAATATTCAGCTGCTCCAAAAATATGCTCAGATTTGTGGTGTCAGCACCATTATAAATCCTTACATAAAAGCGATGGTCGCGAGATGAAAAAGAAACCGACCAACACTGCCGCCTCAGTCAGAGCAAAACTGCTTAATGTCGCCAATGCGAGCAGTCGAGCATTTGATGTGGTGCTGCTACAATACCTTCAGGAAAGATTTCTATATCGCCTTGCTCAATCAGGATATCGCGCCAAGTTGATTCTTAAAGGTGCGCTGATGTTTCGCGCCTACGGAATTGCGATTACACGACCAACAAAAGACATAGACCTGCTCGGTCGCAGCATAGGTCCAGAAGCCGACCTTTTTGTGACCATAATTCGGGAGATTATTGAAATTCAGTGTGACGACGGAGTAGTCTTCGATCCCAGTTCAATCATCGTAAGCCGCATTAAGGAAGATGCCGATTATGAAGGTCTTCGAGTATTGATTGAGGCGACCCTCGATTCTGCCCGTAAGAAACTTCAGATTGATATCGGCTTTGGCGACCTCATCACCGAAGGTCCACGCGAAATGGATTATCCCGTTATTTTGGATCAACCCGTACCGCAGCTTCTGGTTTATTCCAAGGAAACGGCTATCGCGGAAAAATTTGAGGCAATAGTCCGACTGGGAACTGCTAATTCAAGAATGAAGGATTTCTACGATATACAGTATTTGGCGGAGCATGAAGAATTTGAGGCTCAGATTTTATCGACCGCTATTACTACGACCTTTGCTCATCGTGGTACGGATCTTAAGCAAGCCGAACTCATTTTTGCCGAGGAGTTCATTGCCAACCGCACTCTCAGGGAGATGTGGGTTGCCTTTCTGAAAAGATCTGCGCTCGATCCTACAATCCCGTTTTCCGATACTATAGATCTGCTCAGGGAATTCTTGTCTCATGCCTCACGGCATCCAACAGAAAATGCGAAATGGCTACCCAATGAAAAAAGATGGGACGGAGGGTCCGCTTAGTCCGATTCTAATTTATTTGAGGACGTTTTTTGGAAAGTAGACTTAGCCGAAACGTTTTTCTGAAGGCAATAGAAGCAGTTGTTACTATGGCTGCTTCGTTTACGCAGCTAGCAGTCATTACTCATATATATACACCTGTCACCGTCGGTGATTATCAGTTGGTGCTCGCTTGGTTATTTTTAGTTTCGGCGCTTTCTTGTTTTGGCGGAATAGTAATGGTTTCAACTCGGGAGTTGTCGCAGGGTACCGATTCCGAACGATCGGCGATTTATTCTTCTGCCTTTTTTCTTCAAGTGTTGGTCGCTATACCACTTTGTGCGGTCGCTGCTGTTAGTTTTAGTCTACTTCTTCCGCAGATTGCTCTTCCTCTCTCCGTGGGTACGATAGCTCTGTTAGGAGCATTGATTTTTCAGTTGTCGCAGGCGCTGTTAGTGAGCCAAGAGCAAATTAGTAGGGTGGTAGTTGCCTCTATCGTCGGGCAGGTAATGGCTACCGCGTTATTATGTTTTGCAGCTTATCGTGGATGTTCTGTCTCCATTCTCGTAGGAGCTTGGGCAACTTGTAACGTGGCTCAGGGAATAGTTCTCTTTTTCCAGTCTCGTGCATGGCAAGCCATTTCACTGCGGCGCGTCAGACTCGATCTTCTAAAGAAACTCGCTGTTGAATGCCTCCCTGTATTAGTAATGGTGCTAGCTACCCATCTTTATGTGCGAATTGACGTAATTATGCTGGATTATTTTACCAATAAGGTCGTAGTTGCGCAGTATAGTGCTGGCTATTTGTTTCTCGACCAACTCATGATTCTCTCTAACTTTATGATGGGCGCGCTTTTCCCTAATTTTGCCCGTACTTCACTCGAGGGTGGCAGAGACTTTCAGATTTTGTACCGCGGCATTTTGAGGCTTTTTGGTAGGTACTTACTGCCTATAGCACTTCTTATTGCACTGTTCTCGAAGCAGCTTCTGGGAATTATTTATGGCGCCGACTATGCAACCGCATGGGTATCCTTATCAATTCTAATGGCAGCTGCAATATTTGCTTGGATAAATGGACCGTCTGGGACAATTTTTATTTCGCTAAAAAAGCAACATATTTATATGTGGGCGACGTTGCTCAGTTTACTGGTAAATGTTGTAGGAAACTTAATTCTGATTCCGAGTATTGGAGCGGTGGGAGCAGCTATATCAACATTGCTAACCGAATTAGCCATCTGTAGCTTTTGCCTCTACTGGATTTATCGGGAGACTGGCTACCTGCCGTGGATGAGACCAAAGGCAGACTGAAATCTCTGATCAGCGATGTCCCAGCTTTGAAATGGGAGTGGCACGGCTTTAATGACATTTCAGGAAATTTCAGGTGGTTTCTTGAAATGCAGATTATAAATGGGTGGGCGATGGGGCTTGCGCTATCCACGCTGTGGGTAGCTAAAACCCACTCCCTATTTTTATTTTAGGGTTGTCGTGGGTTCAAGCCCACGGGATACAGCGCTATTTATATTATGGAAGCTACTTCTTAAATTGAAATGTATGGGGTGGAGTATCTGAGACATTCTAACTATCTGAAATACTCAGGAATATTTTTTCTCGGCAGCCGAACAGCAGCCAGTTTTTAGAAGATTATGAAAGGCTCTGAAATGCTGTGAAATATTCCTGAGATGTCTAGGGATCCCACATTTCACGGTAGGCTTTCACATAGTGAGCTGCGGCATGTTGGTCGATTTTCCAGTAATAGCGGCAGAGCTTTTTAAAAACATCTATGGCTGGTTCGTAATTGCAAATGCTAACGAGACCATCAAGAGTATGCTCAATATGGTCTATGTCGATGCAGTTTGAAGCAATAATATGCTCGACTGTAGGCTTGTAAATTACAAGAGCTTGTTCGTTCAAATCCTGAAGTCTATCCCCAAGCACACAAAGGTCATTCAGCATATTTTTATATTCGCTGAACTTAGCTTGGGCAGTACTAATTTTTTTTCTTGGCATTGCCTTGCTTCAACTCATTTTGACTGCCTTTCAATTTTTTAACCTGCTTTGGAAGCTTTTTAGTTTCCGATTTCAGCCTGGATTCAACTTTCTTAATGTCTTCGGCAGGCGGCAATCGCTCTGGATAGATTCCTGCGCGAGTCAAAGCACCTCGAACCTCTTTGTTGCTCATTTGATGTTCAATAGAGATAGGATTTTCGCCTTTTAGATTCTTTTCTTTGATATTGTGGGAAGTAATTGCATTTGAAAGTTGTTTAGCAGATATCGTTACTTCAGGAAGGAAATCGGCTAAAGCTCGTTTTTCAGGGATACTCAACTTTTGCTTCATTTCCCTGGTAGAATATCCGCCAAAAAGAACCTGATCGCCCTTGCTTTTGATTCTTGCGAATCCTTCCTGATCAACTCCACGCTCAAAAACAATGCCTGCCAATAATTTCTCAGATTGGGTCAGTTTTTCTCTCGCTGAAATTCTTTCAAATTCAGCGAACCGTTGCTCGATGAGTTCCTGTTTGCGGGTTTGCATGGCAAAGTAAGTTTGCGCGAATGCAATCTCAGCCTTTCTAGGATCTCCGTTCTGAGCTACAAGGTAGCAGGCATATCGGGTAAGTTTGACATCGGCGATCTCTCGCTGAGTTCCAGAACCGATATCGACCATTTTCGTGGCGTTAAGAAAATGGTCTGAAGTTTCGTTTTTTGCTGAATAACAGGCCTGTTTTGCTTTTTCTATGGCTGTGGTGAAATTCTCCCACCGTGCATACCCAAGCAGATTTTGAAGATCTCTTGCATACCAGAACTCAACACCGTCTTCATAGCGCACGAAGTCTTCAAAGTTTTTATGCAGACGAGCTATTAGTTCTTTTTCCATCGTTCTAGTGACAAAGAAAATATCACAAACAATGAAAAATTAATACGTGACGAATTCAGCAGCCGATGGCTGCTGAATTTAAAATCTACGAAAATTTCGTAGTGGGGTGGATTATCGGAATCCATCTAAGTAATTGAAATTAAACTCTGTTCAAAACACCAAGATCCATTATGCATCCAAGTCGAGGAGAAATAGAAAGAAAACTGGGTAAACATCAGTGGCTACAAATTAAAAGCCTAACCAGTTAATATGACTATGTGTCCAAAAAGAGAAAACCAAAGCCAAGAGAATACCCTGTAACCTACATCTCAACAGTAGATAGGTATTCTGCTGATTATTCGTTTTCAGTTGGTTCTGGGCATGACTACGATCCGCATCCATATAGCGAGCATTTCAGCATCCAGATTGACGGCGTGGTTAAAATTACCACCTCGGCAAAGGTGAAGCTGGGTACACCCGTTAAAATTCACATCATGGGCAATGTTCGGGAAGTGGATGAGAAATTTAAGCCTAACGGGGTTGGCTTCATGGATTCAATGAAGGGATATCTGAATGCGATAATTAGCCTTCCTCCCCTTAGCGTTCACTATCTTCTATCACTGCTTAAATCGGGCAAGGTTGAAGTCGTCGATCTATTTGGTTCAGAAATGAAGCACAGGCATTCAACTATCAGATCCTTTCGGGCAACTACCGCTTTTGAATGGGAGGATTGGAAAGATGAACCCCCCGTCAAAACCTGAAATCGACAGTGAAAAGTGACTCCAAGTACCGAACCCATTCTGGATTCCTTAAGGTTCCATGTGTGCGTGATAGAATTTTACGCCCATAATCATTTTGATTGGGTTGAA
>JAIBBU010000036.1 GCA_019694515.1 Oligoflexia bacterium
CGGCGTGGCGCTCCGTCGCATGCATTGTGGCCCAATGTGATTCAAGGGGAGATCGTTAGAGACCCTTCGACATGCTTGCGCATGTCTCTGGGTTTGTCGCATGAAGCATTGGGCTGTTGCCCAATGCTTCATGCGACAAACTTATATCCGACGCCGTGGACGGTTAAGATATGACGCGGTTCGTCGACATTGCTTTCGATCTTCTGACGTAAGCGTGCAATATGATTGTCCACTGTGCGGGTGGATGGATAGGAATTATAACCCCATACCTCATCAAGCAGTTCATCGCGGCTTACCACCGCCCCGCTCTTAGCCACCAGGTATCGCAATAATCGATATTCTCGGGCTGATAGTTCCAGAGGTTTGCTTCCGCGCTGCGCGCGGTATGCTTTGAAATCGATCGAGACATCGTCAAAGGAAACCTCATTAATTTCCTGCGTCGACTGGGTGCGGCGCAACAGCGCCTTCACCCGCGCAATTAACTCGCGCATCCCAAACGGTTTTGCCAGGTAATCATCGGCTCCCAGATCCAGACCAAGCACCTTATCAACCTCGGCGCTTCGAGCAGTCAGTAGAATTAAGGGGGTCGAAATTCCCCGGGTACGGATCTCTTTACAGGTCTGGAGCCCATCTTTCTTGGGCATCATTACGTCCATGATGATCAGATCGGGCTTCTTCTCTTCGATGATCTTCAGCCCCTCCTCGCCGTCCGCAGCAGCGCAAACAAGGAACCCTTCGAGTTCCATGTTGAGCACTAAGCTCTTTCGTACACTTTCGTCATCCTCGACGATTGCGATTAAGTACCCAGGCTCACCCTTGTTGTTATTCATGACTGAAGATGTAGTCCTTCACGCAGATTAGAAATGACACCGCACGCGCCAACACCGCAAAGTTCGAAAGTAGAAAAGCTTTCTACTTAGGCATAGCGATCTAACGACCAACCGTCGCCTTGCCCTAGGGGAAAAGTATATCAGAAAGGGCGATTTTTCACATCTATTAATGCTAACCCTTTGGGAAAATAGGAGATTTGCGCAGAGGCTACGATTTCGCCGGTGCTGCGCTTGATTTTAAATCAATATACAGGTACCTTATCCCGCTAGTTTACGCTGTCAAAACTCTTTAAATTTAAGCAGTTATGCCAAAGGCGACAAAATCCCCATCTGAGGGACAGTCCAAAGATTTCGCGATTGTGCGCGCCGGTGGCGCCCAACACAAAGTAACCAAGGGGTTAAAACTCTCCCTCAATGTCACCGATCTGAAGGCAGGCGAGAAGTTGACCCTGAGCGAGGTGCTTCTCGTGAGCGTTGACGGCAAGACTTCGGTCGGCGCCCCGCTCGTGTCCGGAGCATCCGTTACGGCTAAGATTCTTGGTGATAGCAAGGGCGATAAGGTCATTATCTACAAAAAGAAGCGCCGCACCGGGTACACCAAGAAGCAAGGTCACAGGCAGAAATATACGGACGTGCTCGTAGAGAGCATTAACGCCTGATTTGGAGAATTAGTCATGGCTCATAAAAAAGCTGGTGGAAGTTCAAGAAACGGACGCGACTCACGTGGCAAACGGCTAGGTCTCAAGCATTTTGAGGGTGAAGTCGTTAAGGCTGGAAACATTCTCGTGCGCCAGCGCGGCTCCACCTATCACGCCGGCAACAATGTCGGCACCGGTAAGGATTTTACGCTGTTCGCTCTGGTTGACGGCAAGGTGCGCTTCAAAACAGGGAATCGTGCCTTCGTTTCAATTGAGCCAGTTGCCAGCGTGAACTAACGGCCGGATGGCTCCGGCCGTCTGAAACCTTTCAGCAAACAGCCCTAACGATAATTTGGGCCGTGCCGGACGACTGCTCGACACGGAGGTTTTGCTTAGATCTAGCCCGGTAGAACACAGAGTCTCGGGTTTTCTCGGACCGGGTATTTATTCTCGGACAACTGCAACCCCATCGTTTAAGCGCCAAATTTCACTATGAAGTTCATTGACGAGGCGATAATCAAGGTCAAAGCCGGCAAGGGCGGCGCAGGCTCGCGCCACTTTCGACGTGAAAAATTCGTTCCACTCGGCGGTCCGGATGGAGGCAACGGCGGACAAGGCGGTTCTGTAATATTACTCGCCGATCGCAACAAGAATACCCTGCTCGATTTCCAGTACCGTTTTCATTGGGACGCGGAAAACGGCGCTGCCGGCGGCGGCTCGGGCAAGGATGGCAAACAGGGCCAGGATCTAATCATTCACGTTCCAGTTGGCACACAGATTCTTAAACTGGAGGTCGACGATATCATCGGAGATCTATCCAGCGATGGTCAGCGTTTTGTCCTGGCAAAAGGCGGACGTGGGGGAAAGGGCAACGCTTTCTTTAAGAGTGCAACCAATCAAGCTCCCGAACACGCTCAACCCGGAGAGGAAGGCGAATCGGGGGAATATCGGCTCTCCCTCAAACTGGTCGCGGATGTCGGTATTATCGGATTTCCCAACGCGGGGAAGTCGACCCTGATCTCTCGGATATCAGCCGCCCGTCCAAAGATTGCGGACTACCCCTTTACTACCCTCGAACCTAATCTCGGTGTGGTACGGGCAAAAGGTGGCAACTCTTTTGTGGTTGCAGATATCCCAGGGCTAATTCCGGGAGCCCACTCCGGGAAGGGTCTCGGCATCAAATTTTTGAAACATATTGAGCGCACCAGGCTGCTAGTGCATCTAGTTGATCCGAACCAGCTCGATACCGAAGGAAGGCCAGTTCCACTAACACATGCTTTTGAAGCAATTAACCAAGAGCTTAGCGCCTTTTCTCAGGAGCTGGCTGATCGCGAACAGATCGTGGTGGTGAGCAAAGCTGATACTGTCACCGACCAGGCGCCGGCGCAGGATTTTCTCGCCACTCTAAAACGCTCGGGAATTGAATGCCGTCAGATCTCAAGTGTCGCTGGCACCGGCATCGAGGAGCTGATCGACCTAATCGCTAGAAGATTGCAGCAAATCTCTTAGCGCCGCCCTCACCCGTACCGGCGAATATCACCCGTGCGGGAATCACGCACCGTGGAACAATAGCGTTTCCCAAGTGTCATTGCCGCGAGGATGGGAAGATCTGAAGCTTCCAGAGCTGCGAGGCGCAGCTTCTCCCTAAGTAAGAACAATCGTCGCGCCCGCGGTGCACTAGTACGCAGAGAACCGCTACGGATATTTTCCCTCCGGGCGGTCCGCCTCCGGCGGACGAGCGCTCGAAAGTCTCTGCCACTCGCTCCGCTCGCGGCAAAGACTTTCGGGAAGCGCTCTAGAAGAGTCATTCTAGCTTTGAGAGCTCAGAAACATCGCTTTCACCTTTACGATTGCTGAAACCTCCTGCGATCTGGTAAAATCTAACTATAGGTGAAGGTTTTGAATCAGGTGTCTGCTTAAACCGTTAACCGCTTGGAGATAAAAGGCTTTTACTTTTCCAACGCTCGCTTCCCAGTCCATCCAGCCCGGATGCGCTTTTCCTTGGCATTTTGTTCTGCAATCGTTAGTTTGCCGTCGATTTTACCCGGCTTGGGTGTGTATGGCCTACTACGAGGATCTCTTAAAGACTATTTTGGAATTAGCCGATTATATAACTACTGAGGTGAAGTTACCCTTCGAATGACATATTTGGACAAGCAGCACGCAGTCCTACTATCTCAGACCTCTGGTCTCGCCAAGCAGTCAGCAGCATTTTGCTTCTTCCCCCTACTTGATCTTCCGCATACCTTGATTGAAGTTTTCGCTTTAACCTTTATGGAGGATATACACCCGCATGTCGAAGAACGCCGCAGAAGTTCTTAATCCCGGTCCTGGCACTCCCCTCGGAGTCGTAAATGAAATTATTAACGCGTGCTCTGATGCCAAGGGAAAAGATATTCTGGTTCTTGATGTGCGAAAGGTATCCGACATGGCGCAATATTTTGTGCTGGTCAGCGGTCGGTCCGACCGCCAGGTGCAGGGTATTGCTAACAAAGCGCTCGAAGCACTGGCGCAGCACGGATATCATCCCGACTCGATCGAGGGACTTGAAGAGGGTCACTGGGTACTTTGCGATCTAGGGGATGTGGTGCTGCATGTATTTTACGAAGCGACGCGCCAGCACTACGACCTGGAAGGGCTTTGGTTCAGAGCTGGAAGGCTGCAGATCGAAACGCAAAAATCGGGCAGCGCCATAGAATTCAAAGCGGCTTAAGGCACCGCGATCGGCCCCGTTTTACCGGATTGAGCTGCTAATTGCTTTTTGGCTTAACGGCCCTTAGAATCCTGCGTGATGATCTCACGCATCAACAAGTTCGTCTTAGTCTTTCTGATCGTGGGGTTAGCGCTTTATGTAGTGCTAATCAACCGCGATTCGGTCACGGTGCATCTATCACCCGGCACCTCAGTCAGCGCCGCGGCCGGGGTCGTTTACATCGCGCTCTTTGCTCTGGGGATCATATTTACTGCGTTGATCTCTTTGATCTTCGGCATCCGCGCATATTTCAGAGAGCGGCGGCTGCACTCGCGGGAGAAGCAGCGTCAAGATTTCTATCACGGCATGCTGAAGGCTCGCGGGTATCTAGTCTCGGGCGAATGGGGCAAAGCCAGTGATCAATGGGAACAGATTATTAGACGCGATCCTACTGACATCATCGCACGGGTAGAGCTGTCACGTTGCCTTGAAGGTGCCGGCGATCTGCGCGGAGCATTGAAGATCTTGGAAGAAGCCCGCACTGCCGATCCCAACAACACTGAGGTTTTATTTAGGGCTGCGGAGCTCAATTTGGCCCTAAAGAATAAGACCGCCGCGATCGACAACTTGGCGATGATACTCCATAACCAGCCTAACAAGCGCGCCGCAGCGATGGCACGCGACCTTTCTGAAGAACTGGAGCGCTACGGTGATGCTCTCGAATATCAGGCGCGTCTGGAAGGCTTGGGAGCGAGCGATGACCAATCACGGCAAGTCCGTGGGCGCATTGAATTCAAGCGCACCCTGCTTGAAATCAATGGAGATGCGGCGGCGCTCGAAACGGCGCTCCGAACTTTCGTCAAAAAATTCCCCGAGTGCGCTCCGGCCTATGAGCGGCTGGCCGAGTTGGAAGCCCGCGGGGGCAAAGTAGAAGATGCCGCGCAGCATCTAATCAAAGCTGGTCGAGCCGCACGATCGTCTGATTTTTGGTTAAAAGCGGCCCGGCTTTGGTTAAAGAACGGGCAGCCTGACCGCGCGGTTTCGGCAGCTCGAAGCGCTGCACGTGAAGCTGAGGGACAAACCCGCTTGCGAGCCGAGCTGGATCTGATCGGGCTTTTCATGTCGCTTAACATGATGGAAGAGGTGCGCCGGTCGATTGAGGGCTTCCCTACTCTCGCCAGCGCTGAAAACACCGAGATCTCGCACGATTTGATGCATGACTACTTGATACTCAAGGGCTTGATGCTAAGCCGCTTGGGTGAATATGAAAAATCGGCCGAAGTTTGGCAGAAGCTTTGTGACTGTGATTTCCAAATCAGGGATTCGGTTCTTGAAAGACGAAGCACGGGCAACAACAGTGCGCCCTCTCCGGTCCTATCAACACCCTAGGTAAGAATGAAACGTCCGGCAACGGTGCTATGTATTCTCGACGGATTTGGCTTGAATCCCGAGACCCGCGGTAATGCGATCGCGCAGGCCCGAAAACCTAACTTCGATCGACTCTGGAATAGTTGCCCGAGAAATACACTAATCACGCACGGCGAGCGCGTTGGCTTGCCGGATGGACAGATGGGAAATTCCGAGGTCGGCCATCTCAATATCGGTGCGGGCAGGGTTGTGGAACAATGGCTACTTAGAATTTCACGCGCGTTGCAGAGTGATTTTCTCGAAAAATCTGGTGCGTTTTCTAGTTTTTGCCAGAACCTCCAATCAGACAGCGCGATTCACCTGATTGGCCTCTTTAGCGATGGCGGTGTGCACTCGCACTCCGAACACCTCAAGTTATTGATCAAGAAGTTGTGCGCCCTTGGCCCATGGAAGATCTGGCTGCATCTGATTACCGATGGCCGCGACACTTCGCCTTTTCGGGCCGGCGAACAGATCCATGAAATTACGGCACTGCTCAAGGAATATCCGCAGGTAAGAATTAAGAGCCTGTGCGGGCGTTTCTTTGCAATGGACCGGGATAAACGCTGGGAGCGCACACAAAAAGCCTATCGAGCTATCTTCGAAGGTCAAGCACCGCTGATAAAAGATCCAGCCGCCTACATTCAAAACTCATATGAGCAGAAAATTACCGATGAGTTTATGGAACCCGCCCAGCTGCATGCGGGCGCGATCAACGCCAACGATGGCGTAATCTTCTGGAATTTTAGAGAAGATCGCGTGCGTCAAATTACGGCAGCGGCATGTCTAGAATCGTTCAACGATTTCCCGCGTGCTATCCCAGCGATACGGCGAGCGCTCTGTTTCACCGAGTACGACCATAGCTTCAAGGTGCCCTTCCTATTTTCGCAGTTGTCGATCAAGAATCACCTAGGGGAGGTCGTCGCGGCGCAGGGATTGCGGCAGCTCCGAGTAGCTGAGACTGAAAAATACCCCCACGTTACCTACTTTTTTAACGGCGGGGTTGAAACGCCGTACGCCGGCGAGAGCCGCAAGATTGTGCCCTCACCTAGAGACGTAAAAACCTATGATTTGAAACCTGAGATGAGCGCTGCAGGTGTATGTCAGATCGTACTCGATGGCATCCGATCCGGGGAGTTCGAGTTAATCGTGGTGAACTTCGCCAATTGCGACATGGTTGGACACACCGGCGTAATTCCTGCCGCAATTAAGGCCGTAGAAACCGTCGACGGTTGCTTGGGTGAGATCGCTGCTGCGCTTGAGCAGACCCACGGTCAGATGCTGGTGATCGCGGATCACGGCAACGCTGATTATATGCTGAACGATGACGGCACTCCCAGCACGGCCCACACCAAATTTCCCGTGCCAGTTATAGGATTCAATTGTGCTGCCATTCGCAAGCTCGCCTCAGATGGCGCGCTTTGCGATGTGGCCCCAACGATTTTAGATATGATGGAGCTGCCCAAACCGGCAGAAATGAGCGGACGCTCTCTGCGCGCGGATTAACTCAGTCCCAGTCTCAAGATCGGAAACTCTCTTCGTCCTCTGTCGAACAGATGGGGCATGAATCCGCTCGATCTAATTTTCCCGCGGCGCTGCCTCGTATGTCATCGGCGGCTGCGCAAAGCAATGCTCTGCTACGGCTGCCTGCCGCCAGTGTGCTTTCAGGATACTAGCCAGCGCTGCCTGCAGTGCTTCAGTTCCGACTTCCAGCTGGACGCCGAACAGCGCTGCGAAGCGTGCCGCCGGGCCCCGACGCTCTTCAATTCGATGCGCTTCATCTGGAACTATGACGAACGCGCGAAGAATCTAATCCATGTATTAAAATATGCCCCGAGCTTCCGGCTCTGCCGGCATGCCGGGGGTCTGCTCTCTTCCCTGCTGCCTCGCCTCTATTCCGAACTGGGGTGGGATCTGGTTGTGCCGCTGCCTTCATCGGCACACAGTCTAACCCGGCGCGGATTCAATCAATGCGCAGTTATGGCTAAGGTCCTGGAGCGCGCGCTGCCTACAGCTGAATACCGGCCCCAAGCGCTGGCGCACCCGGGTCGCAATCCGCCCCAAGCCTCGTTGCGACATGCCGATCGGCTCGGAAATATCAAAGCGGCCTTTCGAGCCCGCGCGTCCGTGGTCGAAGGCAAACGCATTTTACTTCTGGATGATGTGATTACCACCGGCGCTACGGCCCAAGCTGCCGGCATAGCGCTGCTGGATGGCGGCGCATATTCAGTTGACCTCATTGCTCTGGCACGTTCCAGTGCATGGCAGGAGTTTCGCGAGCGTCTCTATCACGAGCGCTGAAGATCCTTTACTCCCGCAGACGCTCCTGCAATACTCGGCCAGATTCGGACTACGCCAATGAAGAAACCGCCGCAAAAATCCGGGGAACTTTTCGAAAAGTTGACTGCCATCGTCGCCAGATTGCGCGATCCGAACGGCGGCTGTCCTTGGGATCTCGAACAGACTCATAGCTCGCTTAAACAGTACCTGATCGAGGAATCCTATGAAGTCTTGGAATCAATCGACTCCCATCCAGAAAAACTCGCAGAAGAGCTTGGGGACGTGCTCCTGCAGGTCATGCTGCATAGCCAAATTGGGGCGGATTCCGGAAGCTTTAACATCGACGATGTAATTCAGCACATCGCTGACAAACTGGTAGTTCGTCACCCGCATGTATTCGGAGAAACTAAAGTTAAGGACAGCACTCAGGTGCTGAAAAATTGGGAAGCGATTAAGAAGCAAGGTCTGGCGCCCGGTGCCAGCATGCTCGATGGCGTGCCCAAGGCGCTCCCAGCTTTACTTAGAGCGCATCGCATTGGCACTAAGGTCGGCCGGGTCGGATTTGATTGGGATAGTGCGGATGACATTCGAGACAAGATCCGAGAGGAGCTAGAGGAATTCTTATCCGCTGGCGAAACGGATCGCGCTGCATTGGAAGAAGAATTCGGAGATCTACTTTTCACCCTGGCGCAGCTCGCCCGCAAACTCAACCTCGATGCCGAGGGCGCGCTTACCGGCGCCAATGATAAGTTTATTCGGCGCTTCAAGGCCCTCGAAAAACTGGCCGACGCTGATCTGCAGGCGCTCGGAAGAGCTAAGCTTGAAGAGCTCTGGCAAAGAGTCAAGGCGAACGCGTAAGCGGGCAATGCTGATTAGCGGCGGCGCGGGTTATGCGCGCCAAATCGACCGGGCTGCTGGTCCCAGCTTTGCAGAGATTCGCTGCAGCCTCGGACGCTGTGCCAGCGCCCCAACGGCAGCCGAGACTGCCCTCAGAGTTTCGTCACGCCCGTGAGACCCGTAAAAGCTAATTCATGGACACCAGTTTGAGTAGCTCCATTACTTGCTCTAAAATAGCCTGAAAAGGAAAATTGAAGGAGCGCGATGCAACCTACTTCCCCTACTAGTCCATTAAAATTAGACAATTGGCCAAAGAGGTTCGAAGATTATCAGTCGCGGTGCGCGGATCTCGGAGTCACACCGTTGGTGGATGAAGCGGGCTTTAACGCAGCGCTCACCGATGCGCGGGCGCAGATTGAGGCATTGGAAGACTGGAAGAATGGCGGATCCGAAAAAATCGCCGCCTTGCATAAGCGCATCATGGCAAAACCTGAAGAAGCTCTCTACGCCAGCATCGGGGTCTACGCGCATCTCAATCGAATTGCCGGCACCCTGCCTCCGATCCCGAACGAGGACTAAGCCAGTAGCCTCTACTGAAGCTCCAGATCTGCCAGAATCGGGAGATGTGCCGATTCGACAGCTCCTAAGACCTCGTACGAGCTGACGTGCACTCCCCGGTTAACCAGCAAATGACTCAGTGTGGCGCGCTGCCAGCTGCTCCTACCGTTCCAAGTTGATGCCAAGTTAAACCCATGCTGCCCATCCCGCCAAAGTGTCCACTCGATCACACTCCGGTAGAGCATCGAAAAGGGGGTGGCTTTCATATTGCCGATTACGGCAACAGGCTCGGTTGCATCGCGAAGCAGACTGGAGATGCGGCGCATCATCAGCCATGCCACGCGAGAGTTCTTGGCGTCTCTGGGCTCGGGAACGTCATAGAATGCAAAGTTGAGCGGTCTTCCGTGCGCTCGTAGACGCACATAAATGATCGGCGGTACTCCTACGCCCAGATCGCTCTGCGGCTGATCCAAAAATCTAAGCTTGGAATAAAGCATTAGCGGCTGCGACGAGTTTGATTGAGTGTCAAATCGGTACTTGTAACCTTCGGGAATGTGCAGCGCTTGAATCGCTTTGACCTGCGGCTCTGAAATGCAGATTAGATCGGGCCTGGCCGCTGCAATTACTGCCCGCAATTCGCGATAGTCTGCGGAGGGGTCGGCCAAAGTGGCATACAGCACCCGAATCGGCCGCTGATCGGAGGCCTCCCTCAACTCCGCTTGCGCAGATACAAAAGGCCAGGCGATCAAGCCGGCCCTCACCAGCAGCACGATATTGAGCAGAGCCAAGAGCCGCACCTCATTCTTGGGCCGCCAAACGAACCACATCGGGAGGTGCGCCAAAATAATTAGCTGCGCTCCCGCAAAATAAATCGGGAACCGGCTCAGCTGCTCCACTGCATAGTTTCTTAGCGGCAATTGAGCGAGGCAAGCGAGGCCGCTAAGCAGCAGCGTCAGCAACCAAAAAAATGCTAATAGCGGATTATTGAATCGAAGCTTCAATCGTTCCAGTCCAGCACGCCCTTGCGCCAGACATACACCAGCCCCAAGGCCAGAACAAAGATGAAACTGAGCATCGCGAAGAATCCATTCCAACCCAGAACGGAAAGGTTTACGGCCCAGGGATACATGAAGATCACCTCAATATCGAAGAGGATGAATAGCATCGCCACCAGATAGAAACGCACGTTGAAGCGCTGCTCTTTCACATCCCCGACCGATACCGATCCGCACTCGAAGGGCAGCTGTTTAGTACGAGTGGGATTCTTTGGACCTAATACACTGGCTAAAACCAGCATCGTGATCAAAAACCCGGCAGCAAAAATTCCAAGGATTACAATTCCAACGTAGGGGCTAAGCATATTCAGATACTAAGGGACGGTGGCGCGGAAAGTCCATGCCACAAAAAGAATCACTGATGAAACGCACCCGCCAAGATTCGAACTTGGGACCCCCTGCTTAGAAGGCAGGTGCTCTATCCGACTGAGCTACGGGTGCACGATTCAGTCAGATGGGTTTCGCATATATCGAAATAGGCGTAAACCGCGCCACGTAACAAGTTGATTTATTTATTCTTTTTGAACGCCTTTTCGAAACAATGGGTGTCCTTTCTCTATGAAACACCGTACTAGCTGTGTCCCATAACATCCATGAACGATTGGTTCTTTGACATGCTGGGCGAAGGAACCGCCCGGATTGTGGTAAACGGATTTACCGGACGGAAGCGCAAAGAGCAGTTGGCAATGTCCGGGATTTTTTTTCGGATCGCGCCCATTCCGCTCTAGAAACTTCCATCATCAAGGCGTCAAAGTCATGGAGGTTTTTTAATGAACAATTCAAAGCAAAGCTCACGTCTGATCGGATGGCTAATTTCATACGACCTCGACGCCCTAGGCAAAGCCTACGAAATCCGCGCCGGTCGGACCTTAATCACCTCAGGCAATGGCGATGGCCGCCGCACCATCACGATCAGCAGCTCTGATCTATCGGCGCCACACCTGGCGATGAACGCCTCCGCCAAGCATACTCTTCAGGTACAGGATATTTTTTCGGAAGCGGGCAGCTTTATCACACGCAACGGCAGCAGCGAAGAGCAGCCGCTTAGCGGACCGGCAGAAATTAAACATGGTGACTGGCTGAGAATCGGAACTAAGGCGCGCTTCCAGTTATGTTTGATTGATGGCCCTGCACGTTAGAGACGCTTAGTGATTTTGGAGTAGTTGATTCATGGGTCTGCCCTCGAAGAAAAAAAAGATCTTCGACAATCGTTACGAGATCCTTTCGATCGTCGGACGAGGCGCAGCGAGTGTTGTTTATCACGCTCGGCATTTAAGCTCCGCCAATGGCGATGTAGCCCTAAAAGTTCTGCTGACTCAAAAGGATGATCGCTCGACGGCCGAGCTGCTGCGTAAAGAAGCTCTGGCCATGGTCTCGGCCCGTCACAAACATGTGATTAGGCTGGACGACTTCCATACGGTCGGCGATCTGGCCTATTTGGCGATGGAATACGCGCCCCAGTTTGATCTTAGAAAGTATGCCGCCAAACTCGGGGGCAAGCTCGGCCCGATTCAGGCTCAACTATTCTTGATTCAAGCAGCGGAAGCGCTGAACTTTACGCACCAGGCCGGTATCATTCATCGCGACATCAAGCCTGACAATATTTTGGTAGTCTCCGATCGTGAAGTAAGGCTGGGCGATTTTGGGGTAGCGGTGTTGCCCGGCGAGAAATCTTCCCTGGACGATTTGCAGCGTGGTGTCGGAACGATGAGCTACATGGCGCCAGAAGTTCTGGAAGGCGTGCGATACGATCAGAGCTCTGACATTTACGCACTGGGTGTCACGTTCTACGAGATGGTAAGCGGCAAGCATCCGTTCGAAAGTGCGCCATTGCTGCAGCAACTTGAGATTCGCAAGGACGGCGCCTTCCCGCACCTTTCTACCTTGGTGCCTGCGCTGCCAGCCGTACTGGCTGATGCGATCATGAAGGCGATGAGCCACGATCCTGGAAAGCGGTTTGCCACCGCACGCGAGCTTATTCAGGCATTAGTAATGCCCGCTGATAAGACCCCCAAAGCGCCGCCGCAGGCCAAGGCTGGAAGTTTCAAGGGCGGACCGGAGAAAAGCTTGCCGTCCACGGCGCGTGAGCAGCGTCCGGCCGCACCAAGCAAGAGAAATGGCGATCGCAAACCAGAGCATTCAAAAACGCGTCCGGCTGAATCACAGCAAAACGCGCGGCGTGAGGCGTCTCCACAATCGGAAAAATCTCGCAGCGCTGAGCGCCCTCAGTCTCAGCCCCCCAAAGATCGTCCGCGTGAGGAGAACCGCGCTCCCCGATCGGAGCGGCAGCTGCCAAACAAACCGGCCATGCCGCCGAGCTCCTCGAAAGCCCCCGTCCCCGCGCCAACTCAAAGCGCTGCACCGTCCAATGCTGATGAGGTTGCTCCAACAGAGCGCTTAAAAGAAGGAACTCCTGCGGGAATTCACACCGTTAAACCGAAACCCCGCCCCCAGCCACCGGCTTCTCCGCCCTCTGCGCCGTCGCCCGAAGCTACAGCTCAAAAGGTATCCGCCGCTGCTTCAACCGAAAGCACTGCTGGACCGAGCCCGGCCGAGCTGCCGCTAGAAGGCGCTCCAACCATGCTAATCAAGCGCGAACAGGTCGAGGAGGCAAGACGGGCCAGCGATCGCGCGCTGCAGAGTGCTCCGCCACGTGCGCCGCGCCACCCTGCTGAAATCTTCGAGAAATTAGAGAAAGATGTAGCGATCGCGCCTGTACGCTTCCCTGGAAGCCTGATGCGAGCTGGGCTCGCTTTGGCAGCATTGCTGCTTTGCATTAAATTAGGGCTATTTTCAGGGCTGCTTTCCTCTTTGGGAGGCGAAGCCGCAAAAAAGACAGCTGTCAATTCTGCGGTTGATGACACTTCGATCTCTCCCCTTCCTGATTATGAGGGCGCGGAATTAACCTTCCCGCTCCTGCCCCCGGGCATGTACGCGGGAAGCATCAACAACCTCATCCCCGGAAGAGAGCTGCCGCTATTGATCGTTTCCACAATGAATGCGGAAAAGATGATCATCTTAGTCGGCATGGAGGGTTGGAGCCCGGTAGTTATCAATGCCGCGCAGATCGGCGCCTCCCCAGACGCGCTGCGGATTAAATCCAACGGATTTGTCCTTGATTTTACTGGACAAAACTTTAATGGCGAGTTAATTGGGTATTTTGAAAATGTAGTGTCAGGCCAGCAGGGACAATGGTTTGTAAAGCCGCTTGGCGAGTAGTAAAGAAAATCATCGGAACGCCGCACCTCCGCCGCTGCCTGAAATCTCGATGCCTTCGATTTCAGTATCTTCGATTTCAGTATCTTCGATTTCAGTGTCTTCGATTTCAATGCCTTCGATGCTCTGCCCTAGCAGCTTGCAGCCGCGCTCTTGCGATAGCGGCTTTTGCCACGCTGGGGTGCGGTCTTTTGCCGGAGTCAGCAAACTTCCGCGGCGGAATTTTTTTGCCGGGCATGTTTGAATCCACAGCGCTGGCTGAAGATGTGGTGAAAGAGCTTTTGGGCGAGCCTCAGAACGAAAAGAGTGCGAAGGTTGAATTTTCGCATGCCCCGATTAAACCGGAGGAGCTGCCATTAGTTGGAAAGCTATTCCCGGCAAGCATCGCCATCAAAGGTACGAAGGAACTGGGGGCCAAAGTAAAGGCTTTAACTATCCGTGACGGCCGGTTGATGGAAGTTGCCCCGCTCAGAAGCTACATGGGGGATCACGGGGAAGCGGTCTTCGATTTCGAGTTTTATTCACCTCTAGCAGAGATTAGCTACCAATTTCTTTTCACCAATGCCGCCGGCGAATCCGCGGTATCGAAGCGTTACAGCATTCGCCGAAAATGCATCGCCGAGATTGCCTTCGCCGAGACGCCACCGGAAAATGCAGCCGGAAATAGTCAGGAAGAGCACATGCTTTTGATGCTGAAGCGCGCCAAGGCGCTCGAGCGCGATCTGGCTATATATGAACAGAGCTTGCAGCTGCTGCACGATCTCAAGGAAAGACTGAAGTGAATAGGGCTCCGATTAAATTACTTTTGTTTTGGCTTTTAGCACTGCCCTGTTGGGCTGAGGAGCGTGTGGTGAAAGTTCTGGTGGATGCTGCTTTCGAGCCGACCCAGAGCGTCGGGCTGGTGATTTCAAAGAACAGCTCCACCCAGAAGTTAAAGACCAGCTTGGATCGCATCGCTGAACACCTCTGGAGCGTATCGTTTAAGGTGTCGCCTGCCGATCTCAGCGCCGATCATTTCGCATCCGCGCTGGTACTGTCGAACGCCGGCGAGATGGCCTTCGGGGAAGTGATAAGTCTTGATACTCAATCCGCCTCCTCTTCTTTCGTCTCGCTGCCAACCTGCCCTGGGGATAGCATCGATATCAGCAAAGTCGCTAATCAGTTTGCATTGGTCGAATCCTTGGTCGGGGTGAGGTCCGAAAGAGCCAAGGTGCTCAAGGAAGCCATCACGACGGAGCTGGATGAGCCCACCCTGCTGCGCTTTAAGAAATTGGAAGAAGGTTTTGGACTAGAGCGCTCGGCTGCGCTAAGTGCCGAACTAGCATCAACCGATCTGCTTGACCGGCTGCTGCGCATTAAAGCCGCGATTGATAACCTTGAGTATGAAAAGGCTCAACGTGACAGAAAAACCACAGTCGCCGCCGCTGTAGAGTCACCCACCCCAGAGCCAGTGCCTAGCCCTACCCCTAGCCTCGTAAACTGATATACTGTGCGGCCGTTATGGTCGATCTTGAGCGCATCCAGGCTGCTTTCACCAGCGTATACCGCTGCTTCACCTATTGGACTCCGCAGGAGTGCCCACCGACTGTCATCGCGGCGCTGACCAAAGAGCTCCCCCATATTTCCGAATTGGAATGGCCCGCGCGTCTGCAATGGGGCGGTTTCTATTTAAACGGCGCAGATTTCAGATCCGATACTGCATTAACTGCGCCCTGCCGTTTGGAATATTACGAACCGCGCTACAAAATTGAAGATGCCGACACGGTCTTCGGCAGCTTTAAGGCTGAGCATATTGTCTTTGAGGACGAGGATCTGATCGTGGTTTACAAGCAGGCACGGCTGCCCACCATGCCGGGCCGCGATCAGACTCGCATCAGCTTAAAGGCGATGTTGGAGGATCATCTGGGCTCGCGGGTGCACATGCCCTCGCGCATCGACATGTCGACCGAGGGTTTAGTCGCGGTAAGTAAGACTGAAAAAATGCATCATCGCTTACAGTCAGTGTTCGAACATCGTCAAGCTGAAAAAATTTATTTACTCGAGGTGTCCGGATCTGTTCCCTGGGATGAACAACTGGTAGATGCTCCGATTGACAAGGATCGCCGCCATCCGGTTCTAAGGACTGTCGTGAGTTCCGGCGGCCGTGCGGCCCAAACACTTTTTAAGGTACGCGAACGCGGGGGCAGATCCTTGCTGGAAGCTCGACCGCGCACGGGGCGGACGCACCAGATTAGGGTACACGCTCAACATTTGGGATTGCCGATCGTAGGCGATAAATTTTACGGCGGGGCCGAGGCGCCGGAGCTGCACCTGCTCAGTTTTCGATTGGGATTCATCCACCCTTTAAGCAGAGCCAAGATGGAGCTTGCTGTTCCGGACAAGCTTTTGCCAGCGTGGACCTTACCATTCGAAAGTGTTACAAAAAATGCTGAACTTACGAATCTTTCGGGAGTAACTACCTCATGAGCACTCAGGAACGCGATCTGATCGTTTTAGGTTCTGGACCCGGCGGCTATGTTGCCGCTATCAGGGCTTCGCAACTCGGTAGAAAGGTTTCGATCATCGAACGCGAATCACTGGGAGGGGTGTGCTTGAATTGGGGCTGCATCCCATCCAAGGCACTGCTCAAATCTGCACAACTCTATCACGACATGAAGCGCGGTTCTGAATTCGGGATTGAAACCGGCGCGCTCAAGATCGATTTTCCCCGAGTCATTGACCGCTCTCGCGAGGTAGCGGGCAAGCTTTCAGGTGGCGTCAGCTTTTTAATGCGCAAGAATAAGGTTGAAGTCATTACCGGCAATGCAACCTTAGAGGGTAGTAACCGTCTCGCCGTAAAAGATAGTACGGGCAAGCTTACTACCTACGCTTACAAAGACATTATCATCGCTACGGGCGCACGGGCGCGCACGATTCCTGGGGTCGAAATCGACGGCGAGGTGATTCACACTTATCGGACGATCCTCGAGTACAAGCGTTTACCGCAAAAAGCGCTGATTGTGGGCGCCGGCGCGATCGGACTTGAGTTTGCCTACTTCATGAGCTCCTTGGGCACACAGGTGACCGTAGTCGAAATGCTCGATCAGATTTTGCCACTCGAGGATACCGAAGTCGCAAACGCGCTACGCAAGATCTTCGAAAAGAACGGTATGATCATCAAGACCGGTGCCGCGGTTCAAGATCTGAAGAAATCCGGAAAGACGGTTTCGGCTGTAATCAAGGGCAAGGAAGCGGAAGAGCGCTGGAGCGGCGATTGTTGTTTGATCGCAATCGGGGTCGTACCTAATACGGAGAATATTGGACTAGAGAAGGCCGGTATCAAAGTGGAGCGAGGCTTCATCGCCACCGATGAATTTCTGCGCACCAACGTCGCGCATCATTACGCCATCGGCGACTGCCGCGGCGGAGCCTTACTCGCCCATAAAGCCAGCCATGAGGGGCTGGTCGCAGCTGAGGTTGCAGCCGGAAAGTCGCACCACCCGATGCGTTGGGACAACATCCCCTCGTGTACCTATTGCCAGCCCCAGGTCGCCTCAGTCGGGCTGACCGAACAGGCGGCCAAGGCCAAGGGATTGAAGTATAAGGTCGGCAAGATCCCCTTCTCCGCGATCGGCAAAGCGATTGCAATTGGCGAACCGGAGGGCATGATTAAAGTATTGATCGACGAAGAGGTGGGTGAAGTCTTGGGTGTGCATATCTTGCACGCTGAAGCTACCGAACTGATCGCCGAAGCTGCCGTAATTCGCTCGCACGAAGGCATTGCGGCAAGTGTGCTCGACACGATCCATCCTCATCCGACCCTTTCCGAATCAGTTGCGGAGGCGATGGCGCTTGCACTTGGCCGACCAATTAATACCTAACGCCGCGATTGCGGGAATAAAGGTTCTACGCCTGGGACTTCGGCCCTATGCCGAAGTTTGGGAGCTGCAGAAGCAGCTGCAGCGCGAGCTGATCGCCCAGCAAGGAGCGCAGACCGTCATCTTCTGCCAGCACCGCCCGGTGATCACGATCGGTAAAAGTTCTAAGCCCGCCAGCCTATTAGTAGCCCGGGCGCAGCTTGAAAAGTTAGGGATCGAACTGTTTGAGGTTGAACGCGGCGGAGACATGACTTTTCATGGGCCCGGCCAACTTGTCTGCTACCCGATCCTAAACCTGACCAACTTTAGGCGTGATGTCGGATGGTACATGCGCCAGCTGGAGGAGGTCGCGATTCGCACCTTAGCGCACTTCCAGCTAAAGGGGATCCGTGTCGCTGAGCGCACGGGGGTGTGGACTGATGCTCAAACCAAAATAGCATCGATCGGAGTAAGGATTAGCCGGTGGTGTACAATGCACGGCATTGCACTCAATGTGCTTGAAGCAGGAAGCGGCTTTGCCGCCATTAATCCCTGCGGATTTGAAGATATCAGGATGACGAGCATGCGCGAGTTGGGCGTAGAAGTTACGCTTGCGCAGGCCGAAGAGCATTTTCTAAAGCACTTCGAGCAGGTTTTCAGAACTGATGAGCTGAGCCCCGGCTAGTTCTGCTCGAAGCTGGCGAGTCCTGCGAGACCTGTACGGCCAAATAGAGCGGCGGGCTGGCCAATGCGGCAGGAATCTTTCAGCAGCGGCAGCCGCATAAAGGGACTAATTTCCTGTTGCTCCTCGCCAGGCCGAAGCACCCAGCCGTTATGGGTCATCGAACGCAACTCTCCTTCAAAGCTGAAGGCCGCCTGAATTTCGCGCTCCACCTCGAGCATGCCCCGCAGTTCAGCGGTCTCAAAAACATGCATCACGATCTCGCCCGGACTGGTGCGAGTCGGTTGGCGTCGGTGCAAATGAACATACACTCCCGGCTGCGGTTTAAACCAACAGCTCGGCCACTGCTCCTCGCGCGTTTGTCCGGAACTTCGAAAAGCCTCCTCAAGTGCAATACGCACCTCTCCCGGACATAGGGAGTCTTCAAATTCTAGTCTAGCGGGAAACTGGTGGGCGGAAACCGGTGTGCTCATTAAATTCTCCACTACTAAATTAATGCAGCGCTTAGGCGCATCGTGACAAATCCGGAAAGCATTGACGAGCGCTATACTTTGAAAAATGGGTGCGTACCGGAGTTATCCACAACTTTTTTTGGTTGGTTTAAGCACTTGAAATCATTATCTCCCATGAGCTGCCCGTCCTAGACGGGCGCAGCCGATAATGATATTCCTACAGGCTGAAAACCCAATGTTTCTGGGACTGTTGAGAGAAAGCGAGGAAGACTAATGGCACGTTTGGAAAGTTCTGTTTCATCCCGATCGTCGAAGAAGCCGCACGCTAACGGTTCCGCCAATGGGGGGCAAAATGGCTCATCCCACAGTAAACAATCGCCGTTGACCAAAGAACAGCTGATCTCAGCCTATCGCCAAATGCTCCGGGCACGGCTGGTCGACGCCAAGACTATTACCCTCTATAAGCAGAATAAGTGTCACTTCCAAATCGGCGTAGCTGGGCACGAAGCGGTGCAGGTAGCTACGGGGAATGTCTTTCGCCCCGGCCAGGACTGGTTTTACCCCTACTACCGAGACATGGCGCTTTGTGCCGCATTGGGCATGACCAACGAAGAATTCCTTTTGAATGCCATGAATAAGAAGGAGGACCCCAACTCCCACGGGCGGCAGATGCCGATGCACTACGGGCACAAAGCTCTGCGCATAGTTAACCAGAGCTCTCCCACCGGTACGCAGCTTTTGCAGGCGGTCGGCTGCGCCATTGGAATCAAGCGTAAGCAGCTGGGTGAAGTTGTGTATGTCTCGCTTGGTGAAGGCACCTGCAGCCAGGGTGATTTCCATGAAGCCCTGAACTGGGCTGCGCGCGAGAAGCTTCCTGTGCTCTTTATGGTTCAGAATAACAAGTATGCGATCTCGGTACCGATCGCTGAACAGTTAGCCGGTCAGAGCGTTTACAAGATCGCGGCAGGGTACGAAAACCTCGATCGCTTTGAGATTGATGGCACCGATTATCTGGAAAGCTACACCACGGTGAGAAAAGCTTACGAACGCGCCCTCAGTGGTGGCGGCCCCAGCTTGATTGAAGCGCATGTACCGCGCCTCCAGAGTCACTCGATCTCTGACAATCATCTGAAGTATCGCTCCCAGGCCGATATCGATCAGGAGCAAAAGCGTTGTCCGATTGTCCGGATGGAACGGTATTTAATCGATCAGAAACTAGTCACGGCAGCCGAATTGACGCAGATTCAGGAGAATACCAAAGCCCTGGTAGATGCAGCATCTGAATGGGCGGAGCAGCAGCCTGACTGCGACGCGGCTGATGCACTGAGCCATGTGTGCATCAAGCCCGATCCGGGAGCAGGCATCACCGAGAGCGTGCCGACCGGTGAAGAAGTTTATCTGGTAGATGCTTTGAATCACGCCTTGGACGAAGAACTTGAGCGTAATCCGAACATGTTCGTCTTTGGCCAGGATGTCGCACACGGCAAAGGCGGAGTTTTCACCGTAACCACGGGACTCACGGCAAAATATGGAAACGAGCGAGTGTTCAACGCTCCTTTAGCCGAGAGCTCAATCTGCGGCGTGGCAGTGGGAATGGCGACTATGGGATTTAAGCCCGTAGCCGAAGTGCAGTTTGGCGATTACGTCTGGACCGGCATGATGCAGATCCGTAATGAACTTGCGATGATGCTGTATCGATCGGGGGGCGACTTTTCCTGCCCGGCCGTAATTCGAATCCCGGTGGGTGGATATATTCATGGCGGATGTTACCACTCGCAGAATATTGAGGCGACTTTCGCCCACTTTCCCGGCCTAATCGTGGCCTATCCATCCAACGCCACCGATGCGAAAGGCATGTTAAAAAGCGCCATTCGTGGTGAAGATCCGGTGCTATTCCTGGAACATAAGGGCCTCTACCGCCAGGTTTATGCCAAAGGGGCTGAAGGCGGCCGCGATCAACTGATACCGCTGGGCCGCGCCAAGGTAGTGCGCCCTGGCGCAGATGCAACGATTCTTACCTGGGGCGCCCTGGTTAATAAGAGCTTAATTGCCGCCAAAGAATTCGAAGAACGGGGCAAGTCGGTTGAAGTCGTGGACCTGCGCACGATTGCTCCGCTCGACCTGGAGACTATTTTCCAGAGTGTCCGAAAGACCGGGCGGGTGTTGATTGCCCATGAAGATGTTACTTTTATGGGTTTTGGAGCGGAAGTCAGCGCACAAATCTCAGAGCTGTGCTTTGAATATCTGGATGCTCCTGTAATGCGGGTTGGTATGAAGCCCGTCGCGGCTGTGCCACATTCCCCTATTTTGGAAGCCGTGATTCTGCCGCAGAATGATGATGTGTTGCAGGCGCTGGCCAAACTGTTAGCGTTTTAGTCTAAGAGATTCGTATACTGCCGAGAGGATGAAATGAAGACCGAGATGGTGATGCCGCAGATGGGGGAATCGATTGCCGAAGCCACCATTTCCAAGTGGCTCAAGAAGGTGGGCGACACCGTAAAGAAGGACGAAATTATTCTTGAAATTTCTACCGATAAAGTTGATTCCGAGATCCCCGCCCCCTCAAGCGGTACGATTACTGAGATTCGCTTTAAAGAGGGCGACGTCGTTCCGGTTAAGACGGTGATCGCTACGATCGATTCGGCTGCTGCTGGTGGCACGGCAGTTGCGCCCAGTCGTCCCGCTGCGGCCCCCAGCGCTGCCAGCGCTGGTATGCACGTTGCTGCGGCGACGCCCGAGAGCCGTCCTGCTGCTAACAAGAGCGGCACCAACGGCCATGGCGTTCATCAGGAAGTTGAGGAATCGGATCGTTTCTTCTCGCCCTTAGTAAAGAGTCTCGCTGAGAAGCACGGCGTGCCACTTTCTGAGCTGGCCGCTGTTACAGGGAGCGGTCAGGGTGGCAGGTTAAATAAGCAGGACTTCTTGAGCTACCTGGAGACCCGCGGTTCAGCTAAAGCGGCCGCGCCCGCTTCCAGGCCGACTCCTGCGGCTGCTGCGAACCCGACGGCGACCAAAGCGCCGGCACCGCAGATCGATTGGGAGGCGGATGGCTCGAAGGTCGTGGTTATGGACAACATGCGGCAAGCGATTGCGGAACACATGGTGCGCTCGAAGCACACCAGCCCGCACGTTTATTCTACTCAGGAGGTCGATTGCTCGCGCATCTCCGCATATCGTGCGAAACACCAAGCTACCTTCCTTGAGAACGAAGGATTCAAACTCAGCTTTACTCCGTTTTTCTTGGAAGCTGCGGTTAAGGGGCTGCTACAGTTCCCGTACATCAATAGCTCGATTGACGGTAAGAAAATCATCCTAAAGAAGCATATCAATTTAGGATGTGCGGTAGCGCTGGGAAATTCGGGGCTAATTGTGCCTGTGATTAAGCGCGCGGAAGAGAAGAACTTCGTGGGACTAGCGCGTTCGCTCAATGATCTAGCGCTGCGCGCTCGCAATAAGAAGTTGCTGCCCGATGATGTAACTGGCGGAAGCTTTACCGTTACCAACCCCGGTGTTTTCGGTACGATTATCGGCACGCCGATTATCAACCAGCCTCAGGTGGCGATTTTATGCCTGGGAGCAATCAAGAAGCGGCCCGTCGTAGTAGATGACATGATTGCAATTCGTGAGATTTGTTATCTGACCCTCTCTTATGATCACCGTATCGTCGACGGCTCCCTCGCCGGACAATACCTCCAATTCGTAACTCAGTATCTGGAGAGCTGGGATCTGGCCCGACCGCTCTTTTAGTTGAGAGACGATAGGCGGATACCATGCGGGTAGTTGCCGGGTCGGCGCGCGGACGAAAACTCAAAGCGGTGCCCGGCAGCTCTACTCGCCCGATCATGGATCGGGTCAAGGTTGCGCTATTCGATATTCTACGACCGCAGCTTGAATCGCGCACCATGCTTGACCTGTTTGCTGGTTCAGGATCGGTGGGAATTGAAGCTTTGAGCCAGGGGGCGGGTTTCTGCTACTTCACCGAGATTGAGCCGCGCGCCATCCGCACGATCAAGGAAAACCTCGAGGCTACCGGCCTAAGCGACCGTGCGGAGGTCCGGAATCAGGATGCCTTTACGTTTCTAAGAAATACCCGTAAGTCCTTCGACCTGATCTACATCGCCCCGCCGCAATACAAAGCAATCTGGGTGGAAGCGATGCAGGCGATCGCGGAGCGGCCGGAGATTGTTACAGCCGATGGGCGGGTCATAGTTCAGATCGATCCCAACGAGTATGAGCCACTTAATCTCGCCAGCCTGGTGGAAGCCGATCAGCGCAAGTATGGGAATAGTTTGCTAGTTTTTTTCAAGCACTGCGCTTGATCATATCTGTCTGAAAAAGTTGCTCTGAATTACGCCTGGGGATCGTATACTACTCGCCGCAATACTTCTGGGGATAGCTCTCATATGAATGCGATCAAACTCGTTACAATTCTTCTTGGTGCGCTCATCAGTTTTGGCGGCACCGGCGCGATGGCCTCGCCCGACAGCATCTCGATTCGAAAGCAGATCTTTCAACAGATCGATCGGCAGCCGAATTTTGGGAAATACGACATGACTGTTGAGGTGTACGGCGGTCAGGTTACCCTTTCGGGCGAGGTGGCCTCAAATCAGGCCCGTGCGCTGGCAGAAAATATCGCCGCTCACACGCGCGGAGTTGACACGGTGAGGAATGACTTGCAGGTCCTCCCGCAGCCCTCGCGGGTTGAGTATTCCGCACCCCGTCCAGGTTGGCGCGACGGCCGTTCGGATCCGGAGATCTCCGCTGCCATCCGGAATGCACTGCTTAAGGAGGGCGATATCGATGCCTCGGGATTGCAGATCGAAAGTCAAAACGGCAACGTCACCCTCTACGGATCGCGCAGCAGCTTTCGGGATGTTGATCGGATTCTATCGATTGCATTGATGGTAGACGGGGTCAAACATGTGCAAAGCGCAATGACAGTCGAGGGTCGCCCTTATGCCGCGACGCAGCGATAAAATCGAGCAGACTCACATCCTTGGCCCTGAAATTTAACTAAAAAAATGGGTTTGGGTGTGATAGAATCGTAGTTCTGTTCAGCAGTAGTCGTACCACTACAATTTTTTGGAGGGTCGCCTATGCTCCGCCGCACCATAAAAAAGCATGACGATATCGATCTAGGGCTTAGCGTCTCTGTGATGCTCGCGCTTGCGTTGATCGCATTCTTGCTGCTGCCGGTTTCTCCCAGCTTGGCGCAAACAGTGCTGATCGGCTCACTGGTTGCATTCGCAATCTGGGTAGCACTGTTCGATTATCGAACTTAGCGCTTAGTTAAGAGCTGCGGCAGCAGCCGCAGCTCGCATCCAGAACCGCACCATAGGTTGCGTTGACATCACGAGCGTCAAAACTCAAGCGGAATCGTTACTGGACCGTCATTCTCTAGCCTGACTTTCATATCTGCTCCAAAAATCCCTGTTTCGACCTGAGCCACCCCGACCTGCTTCAGGGTTTCGACAAAGCGATCAAAAAGCGGTGCAGCTTTGGCGGGCTCGAGTGCTCCAAAAAACTCCGGTCGGCGACCGCCCTTGGAAAGATCGGCAAAAAGGGTGAATTGCGGAACCGCCAATATTGCGCCTCCGACCTCTGCCAAAGAGTGATGAAAACGCCCACGCTCATCCGGGAAGATCCGCAGGTTAACCAGTTTATCAGCAACAGGCCGAAGCTTGGCCTCGTCATCGGTCAGGCCAAATCCTACCAGCAGCAGCAATCCGTGCCGTATCGCACCGGTGATCCTGCCCTCGACCGTGACGGAAGCTTCGTTAACTCGCTGCAATACTATTTTCATAAACTGCTGCCTACTTATTGTGGCGATCCGTTAGAGAATGCGTCGTTGCCCCGCTCTTCGCGGGGACAGCCACGGTAATTCCTGGAGATGTTACACAATTCAGGATCGGAATTACTAGCGTGATACTCGAAAGTGTTGTGGCTGTATGAGTTATGCAATTCCAGGACAGAAATGCTGCGCCGTTGAGATCAGCTGCCGGCTAACGGCGCTCGGCTTCCGAAGCCGGAAACCGATCTCAGAATCGGGGCACCGATGCAGTATCAGAATTCTGAGTCGGAGACGGATCTCGGACCTAGCGCAGGTTGCCGACAAAGAAACGTACATCTTCGACATTTTGATCAGGCTCGAGGTAGCGTTTCAAGCGCTTAAGAATGGCCTGCTTATGAAACCCCAACTCCTGCGCCCAAACCGAATCGACCACGCGCACGCTGAGCACTCCATGCGCCAGGCTCTCGGGTTTGGTGCGATCGGCAATATCCTGACCCACAATCTCGGGCCAATGCAGCACGAACTTGTACTTGGTAAGCTCCTGATCGATCCCGAATTTTCTAAGCGCCTGCCGCAGCACGGCTTCCACGCTGGAGGGCTTAGCGCTGCCCTGCTCCTGACGCAGTGCGGTATTTTCCGAAAACCTGCGGCTCACTTCTTATCGTCAAAAATAAAAATCATCTCATCGGGGGCTGACATTCCCAACTTTTCTCGAGCTGCCTTCTCGAGGTCACGACCGCCGCGCTGAAGGCCTTTAACCTGCCGGTCTAGATCTTGAACTTGACCCTCTAGCTCATGGTTGTACTGGCGTTGCGAATCCACTCCCTGGCGCAAAGCCGTTATGCGCGAGATGCCGCTAGCGCTCAGCAGCGATACGATCACCGCTACTGCACACACGAAAAGAATTATGGTTGGAGAGATCTTCATGCGGTCTGACCTTCCGCAAAGGATATACATTCTTGAAATTATTAACCAGTAGCTTTAGACTCGACCTAGATTTTCCAGCCTCAAACTGCCGAAATTTATGAAGAACAGCTCAATTAACAGAATTCTTTCGCATGAATGCCTTGATTCGCGCGGTTTTCCAACCGTAGCAGTGGTCGTCGAACTTGCCAGCGGGGCGAGCGGCAGCGCCATGGTACCCTCAGGGGCCTCGACCGGCGAATATGAAGCGCATGAATTACGAGACGGGGACGAGAAGCGCTATTTAGGAAAAGGCGTGCTCAAAGCCGTCGAGAATGTGAACGGCAAGATTGCCTCGCTGCTAAAAGGCAGCGACTGTCTGGAACAGTCCTCGATTGATCGAAAGCTGATCGAGTTGGACGGCACGCCGACCAAATCGAAGCTTGGAGCCAACGCCATCCTTGGAGTAAGTCTGGCCTGCGCTCAGGCGGCCGCAGCCTTTACCAAAGCTCCCCTATTTCGCTATTTGGGTGGTCCGAACGCGCGGCGGCTGCCAATCCCGATGGTCAATGTAATTAATGGCGGGGCGCACGCCGCCAATACTCTCGACTTTCAAGAGTTCATGTTAGTACCGCACTCCTCCAGCACTTTTTTCGAGAACATTCGAATTGCATGCGAGGTCTTTCACACCTTAAAGAAGAATTTGCGGAAGCAGGGTTTAACTACTGCCGTTGGGGATGAAGGCGGATTCGCACCCGATCTTCCAGGCTCCGAAGCGGCGATCAAGTTTCTGCTGGATGCGATCAGTGATGCCGGGTATACCCCTGGCGAAGAGGTCTCTCTGGCGCTGGATGTGGCGGCCAGCGAGCTATTCGACCGCCGGAGCGGACAGTATGTCTTCAAGAAGAGCAGCGGCGACAAATTGAGCTCGGCACAGCTGATCGATCTCTACAGCGACTGGTGCGAAAAGTTTCCAATCGTCAGTATCGAAGATGGGCTGGATGAGAACGATTGGGACGGGTGGCGCAGCTTGACGGAAAAACTTGGCACACGGTGCCAGCTGGTAGGCGACGATCTCTTCGTAACTAACACTGAACGGCTGGCGCGCGGCATCGAAAACTCGGTGGCCAATGCGGTATTGGTAAAACTGAATCAGATCGGCACCGTTACGGAAACGCTCGAAACGATCGATCTCGCGCATCGCAATTCCTATCGCGCGGTGATCTCGCATCGCAGTGGAGAAACAGAAGATTCTTTCATCGCCGACTTAGCAGTCGCCACCGGGGCCGGACAGATCAAGACCGGCTCGGTCAGCCGCGGAGAGCGCACGGCAAAATATAACCGGCTGTTATATATCGAAACCATGTTGGCCGGTGAATCTTACTGCGAAAGTCCCTTTGCCTAAGCGTTTGGGCACAACCTCCCGCCGCACCTGCCTGGCGCTGCTAGGCGGCGCTGCCATGGCGACGGGCTGGTACTTTCCCGGAACGGTGCTGTGCGCAGTCCTAGGCTGGCTCTCGGTGCTGCTGTTCTGCGCAGCTCTTCGGAATGGCGGCCCTTCCTACCGCGGGATCTTTCTGGCTGGGGCGGTGTTGTATACAGGGGGCTTCTACTGGCTGCTTAGGACGATCTCTGACTTTGGCGGCTTCAATTTATTCACGAGCAGCGCCATCTTTGCGCTCTTCATCGTCGGAAGCGCGTTACAATTTCCGTTGTGGTTGCTGATTTATCGTTTCTGCCCGCCATTTTTGAAACGTTTAGATTTAGCGGCCGGAATCAGCTGGATCTTGGCGCAGATGCTAGCAATCCGCATCTTTCCTTGGGAACCGGGACACACCCAGTTGGCACTGGTTGAGCTCGCACAGCTGGCATCGCTCGGCGGAGTACCACTCATCACACTCTTGATGTTTTGGGTCAGCGAGCTGTTGCTGGGAGCGGCGTTTAACTCTCCCAAATCCGGTGGCTCTGCACGCGTGAGGTTAGCCACCTTCCTGCTCCTAAGCACCCTGATTTACGGTTACTCGCAGAGAATCGAGTATTCACACACAGATGGAAAGCAGCGGCTCAAAGTAGCGCTGGTACAAGCCAATATCAGCATCAGCGAGAAGCATAACCAGAAGTTCTTCGAGGCCAATACCGAGCGATACCGGCGCCTCTCTGAGGCGGCGGCTGAGAATGACATCTTTATGGTTTGGCCGGAGGCCGTCATTCAGGATTGGATTCCGGCGAACGTTGGTTCGGTGGAGTCCGATCCGCATTTACCGCATTTTTCAGCTAAGACGATGAATCTGCTGCTCGGTGCTCTGACTTATGACAGTCGCGAAAGCTTTCACAACAGCGCCGTGGCAGTACTCCAGGATGGGTCAGTACCCTACCCCTATCACAAACAGATCTTAATGCCGTTTGGGGAGTTTACCCCTCTCAAATCGGTTCTTCCGTGGCTCGAGTCGATCCACCCCACCCCCGATTTTACCCCCGGTAACGATGTGACGGTCTTCAACTTTAGCTCTGGGGATGGAGGCCAATTCACGGCGGCACCTCTGATTTGCTATGAAGATGTAATCCCCGGACTATCCCGGCGCGCGGTGCAGAAGGGTGCAGATATACTGGTCAATCTGACCAACGATGCGTGGTTCGGAGACTCAGTCGCGCCTTATCAACACCACATGATTGCGTCGTTTCGCGCCATCGAGAATCGGCGCTTCCTGCTTAGATCCACTAATTCGGGGTATACCTCAGTGGTCGATCCACTCGGACGGACCGTGGGCGGACTGCCAAATTTTTCAGAGGGAGTGCTTAAGTCAGAGATTACGCTTGAGCGCGGCCGTACTTTCTTTACCAGATATCTGAACTTAGATCGTCAGATCTGGCGATAGGTACGGCCGCGCTCTAATTGAAAGCGCCCCTACCGCAACAGACTCAGCGCCAGCGAGGGCTGTTGATTAGCCTGCGCCAAGACGGCTGCACCGGCCTGCTGCAAGATGCCCAAGCGGGTTAGTTCTGCAGCTTCAGCCGCTACGTCGACATCTCTGATGCGACTTTCAGCAGATGCAAAGTTTTCACGCGCCACTGACAGGTTATTGATCGCGACGCGCAGCCGTGCTTCCGCGGCTCCCAAGCGCCCGCGAGTGCTCGCCAGCGAATCAATAGCGTTATTGACCGCGTCCAGAGTAGCCCGCGCTGCGGACTGCCCCGCATCCGTGGAGGCACCGTTGATCGAGTAGGTCAAAACTGACGAATTGTTAGCAGCTAACCCCAGCGAAGAAAGGGTCCCAGAGACTCCGGTATAGGAGATTTGCGAGGTCGAAGAAGCATCGAACCCAATCTGCAGGGTCACGGTTGCATTGCCCGACAGGAGCTTCACGCCGTTAAACTCCGTGGTAGCCGCAATACGTTCTACCTCGGAGGCCAAGGCGGTAAATTCATTGCTTAGCGCGGAACGCTGCGTGACAGAGAACACGCCGTTGGCTGACTGTTCAGCCAGCTCCGCGAGACGGGAAAGTACGTTTCCGATTTCGCCCAAGGCCGAGTCGGCCAAAGTAATGGTGGAGATACCATCATTTGCGTTTCTAATGGCCACACCAGCCACGCGCTGGTCGGCCCGTAACGAATCGGCGATCGCAAGACCGGCCGCATCGTCACTAGCCTTGTTGATGCGTTGTCCTGAAGATAATCGTTCGAAGGTGGAAGCCAGCTTGTCGGAAGCCTGGCCTAATCTGCGCTGCGCCTGTAATGAGGCTACGTTGGTTCCAAGAGTAATCGGCATGTTAAAGTCCTCCTTGAGTCATCATCCGTTCACCCAAATCCTTTGAGTGAAGAAGCCAGCACGTCTGCGAAACGCGCGA
>JAIBBU010000008.1 GCA_019694515.1 Oligoflexia bacterium
CTACGCTCGCAATGACAGGAATTTTGCCATTGAGCTCTGTAACACCTACGGCAATGACACCGAGAGCTATCGCAGGAACTTAGGCCGAAGTATCGAGCACAAGTGCCGCGACGATCATCGGTTCTAGGTTCTCGGCCTGGCTGATTGCAGCGCCCGCGTTCTTCCGAATTGCTGTGCGCAGGTCCTTGGCTACCTGTGCCGCATCGGCGCTCGAGCTGATAGTGTCAGAGACCGAGAGGAAAGCTAGTCCGGACTGCCGGGCCAATTCCAGGTTTTGGCCCAAGACCTCCAGGGCATGATCGATCGCTTTGATGTTATCGTCGATCTGGCCGCGCAGCGCTTTTAGATCGACCTTCATTCGGAAGGCATCGGCGCGGGAGCGAATGTTAGCATCACTCGCAAAGAGCGAGCTAAATTCGTTCGACATGCGCTCGAAACGCTGCCCGGTGGTGGCCTGTGCGTTCTTCTTAATGCGGTACAACTCCGCATCTGCATCGCCCGAAAGCGATCGCATGACGCCGAAGATTCCCATCTCCGCCTGATCAGAGGTGTTGTACGCTAAACTCAGATCGAGCGGGACATCGGTGGTAGCTGAATCGAGAGTATAAAGAGCTGTGGCACTATCCGCGCCGTACATCTGCAACCTGCGGGCGCCGCCTCCAAGACTTGAGTTTACGGCGAAATAACCGGAGTTTCCGCTGCCGGCCTCAAGCGCTGTAAGTTGGGAGATGCCAGAAAGACCTGCAGTTAAAGCCGTGGACGATCCGTCCGCGTAAGTATGACTATGAACCTGGCCGTCGCCCGAATCGATGTATACTAATTTGTTGTTCTCAAGAAAATCAAAGCTATTTAGAACGACACCCTGAGCTTGGGTCCAGGGGTCGAAGTAGGTGTAATACTCTCCGGTATCGCCATCGAAGAGATTATAGGCGAACGAAGTGCCGTCATCGCTCATTTTTAAGGTGTCAAAGGAGCGCACCGGGTCGCCCAGTGAATATTGGTAGCTGATTGAGGCAACCGTAGTTCCGACGGTCGAACCTCCCGTTGAAGAGAAGCTTGAGGCCGTTTGTTTCACTACTGAGGTGGTTCGAATACCAAGTTTTCGCTGCTGCTGTATGTAAGAAATTGTGGTGTCATCTTCGGAAAGTTGGAAATCGGAGATGCCTTCCAAGGTTGCGCCTCCGATCCCGGCCGGGATGTTGAAGCGATGTTTTACAGCTCCGCTGCTGTCAATTAAGTAGAGACAGTAATCTCCTCCGGAATTGCCCCCAAGATCTTGATTAGTGCCGATTAAACTTGAACCTGTCGTGCTGTTGATAGTCAGAACTTCAAGCGGCTGGTTTAAGAGGCCGGCCTCCATAGTTTGCAGGGTGCCGTTCGAGTTCTTAATAAAGATTGAATCATATCCGGGGTTGGCATTCAGGATGTCATCGGTGTCGATAAATACGTTGCCGGCCCGGGTGATCTTGGCGGCGCTTCCCGAAATAGCGTTGTCGGTGATCTTCTCAATGTTGTATCCGGTATCCGACACCGGTGTGGCGAATTTATTACTCGGAACTTTTACTGGCCGGTATCCTTTGATTTTAGAACTTGCCAGCGAATCGTCGTCAGCCGGGGTGGTGAACTGCGAGAATACTTCTGCAATCGAAGCTGAAGTATCCGGGTCCAGCCCCAGAGTTTGGAACACCTGGGTGAGTCCTTCTACGGTAAGGAGTTGACGGTCTCCAAGTTTAGTGTCCTCGACCGCTTTAACAAACTTGTGACTTAGCTTCTTGAATTCACGATCTAGGTTTGCGCGCATACCCGCGCCGGTCCCGTTTTGACTGGCACGTTCGGCCAGCGCCAGCATCTTGTCGGTTAGTTCTCCTAAGTTGGTGAGAACGGCACGCGATACATTCACTAGTCCGATCGAAGAGTTGATGTTCTGGACGGCAGAGGCGAAGGTCCGTGCGCCGGTTCGAAGACCATCTGCGATTGTGACAGCTCCGGATTTACCGCTCAGCGCCGCGGTTACGCTTTTGGCCGCATTGCTCGACCCGCTGCCAGAGGCGAGACCGCGAAAGCGGTTAATGAGGCTCTTATCGATGACGGAGTCGAGGCTAACCTTTGCCATGGCAATGTTAATAAATAGCGGAATGCAAAAAGGCTGCTTGGCGGACTGCTGCAGCACTTTGCATAACCCGATTAATTTAGATTTCAGCTAGAGCTGCAACGGATCTGAAAACTTGCAGCCGACCCGGAAATTTAGATAGTCTTCAAACCGATCTTATAGGCTAAAAGTGCCGCACCGCGGGCATAATTTGCCGACTGCATTGGGGAATCCAGCGCTGAATAGTGCACATCCCAATGGGCATGGCGCGCTCACTAAATTATGCAGGTATCCGTGCAGGTCGAAGCATTCTGCTGGGGATCTCGTTAGTGCTGGCCGCGCTGTTTGTCTCCGGCGCCGCGTCCGCTCCCGACTCTTCCCGTTCCGCCATGCGTGCGCGCACTTCGCGCGAGGAGCAAGCGCTCCGTTCAGTTAAAGTTGAGGAATACAGACCCTCGCTGCAAAGAGCATCGGCCACGGGACAAGAATTTGAAGTTCCGCGGTGGCACCTTGCAAATCGGCAGCAAAATTTACGGGCGTACTTCAGTGCCGATGGTTGGGATTTGGAGCCGCGTGCTCAGAGCGACGAAACTTCAAAGTGGCGCTGGCGCTATCGTTTCTCAGCCCTATCGCGAAATGCCGGATCTGGAACCGAAGGTATCCAGATTCAACGACCGAATTTCCTCAGAGTGGGGGAGCGGGTCGAAAGTCATTCCTCTAGTCTCGTGACTGAGTGGTACCTGAATTCGGAGGCTGGAATCGAGCAGGGCTTCGAGCTGAGTGAGCGGCCGCTACAGAGTCAAAGTGGAGATCTCGTGATTGCAGGACGGGTCGATAGTAGCCTAACTCCCCGTTCTTGGTCTTCCCAGCAGGTAACATTCTCAGACCAGCACCAAGATCTGCTGAAAATTAGCGCGCCCAAAGCTTGGGATGCCGATAAACGAGAGCTGCCCTGCGTACTCGCGTATCGCCCGCTCGAGAACGGCGCCGGACTGCTCCAGATTTTAGTCTCCGATAAGAATGCAAAGTATCCGATCAGCGTCGATCCGATAGCGAGTTCTCCAGCGGCCACCCGGGAGTCGGACCAGGTCGGCGCATACTTCGGCTACTCCGTCGCCAGCGCTGGAGATGTGAATGGTGACGGATATTCGGACGTAATCGTTGGAGCCCCGCTTTTTGATAACGGTAGCACGGATGAGGGGCGCGCCTATCTGTTTCTCGGTTCTGCGACGGGGCTAGCTGCTAGTGCCAGTTGGAGCAGCGAAAGCGACCAAATTAGCGCCGCATACGGTGCCGCGGTTGGGACTGCCGGCGATGTGAATGGTGACGGCTATGCCGACGTGGTGGTTGGTGCTCCGGGTTATGACCGGGGTCAAACCAACGAAGGGCGGGTGTTCGTTTATCTCGGTTCGGCCAGCGGATTGGGTACTCAGCCAAGCTGGTCGGCGGAAAGTGATCAGGCCGGTGCGCTCTTTGGATTTGCGCTTTCGACCGCCGGTGATGTTAACGGCGATGGATACTCCGATCTGTTAGTCGGTGCCTACGGCTTTTCGAACGGCAGTGCGGGGGAAGGGCGCGCGTTTCTCTACCTGGGGTCTGCCTCGGGACTTGGAACCGCGCTAATTTGGACCGCAGAAAGCGACCAGGTCGCGGCGAATTTTGGTAAAGCGGTCTCTACGGCGGGAGATCTTAACGGGGACGGTTACTCCGATGTCGTTATCGGCGCTCCCAATTTCGATAATGGACAGAATGACGAAGGCAAAGTTTATGTCTATCTAGGTTCGGCCAGCGGGCTAGGCAGTAGTGCTGCCTGGAGCTTCGAGGCCAATCAGGCCGGCGCGGTCCTGGGCACGGCGGTTGGATCGCCGGGGGATGTGAATGGGGACGGCTACGCCGACCTACTCGTCGGAGCACCGAACTACGATAACGGCAATACCGACGAAGGGCGGGCGTATCTCTTTACCGGCTCGGCCATAGGGTTGGGGCCAACTGCCGCGTGGATGGGAGAGGGAGATCAGGATGGGGCGGCCTACGGATTTGCCCTCGGAACCTTGGGCGACCTAAATGGCGATGGTTACGCGGATGTGCTGATCGGTGTCCCGAATTACGATCACGGACAGAGCAACGAGGGACGGATCGTGGTGTATTTTGGTTCAGCGTCAGGGGTATCTTTGCTCCCCGATTTTAGCTTCGAATCAGATCAAACCGAGGCGCTGCTGGGCAGCGCCGTAGCGATCGCGGGGGATATAAATGGCGATGGTTTCGGGGATCTTCTCGCTGGCGCATATGTTTACGACAACGGTCAAAGTGAAGAGGGGAGGGTTTACCTTTTTGCGGGCTCTGCCGCTAACTTAGCGGCTAACCCGGGGTGGAGCGCTATCGGCGACCAAGCTGCTGCGGCTTTGGGCGCCTCGCTCGCCTCGGCCGGAGATGTAAATGGCGACGGCTATGCGGATTTACTCGTGGGCGCACCCACATACGATAACGGTGAGAGTGATGAGGGGCGGGTCTATCTTTACCTCGGCTCCGCGAACGGACTCTCGTCAACACCGGCATGGTCAGCCGAGGGTGATCAGGTCGAGGCCTCCTTTGGATACGCGGTAGCCTCAGCCGGTGACGTAAATGGAGATGGCTACTCGGATGTGCTAGTGGGCGCGCGGTTCTACGACAACACCGAAATTAACGAAGGGCGAGCCTATCTTTACCTCGGCTCGGCCTCAGGTTTATCTGCTTCCCCTGCATGGACGGCGGAACCTGATCAGGATTACACCTTCTTTGGTTATACACTCTCGGCCGCGGGTGATGTGAACGGCGATGGCTACGCGGATGTCATCATCGGGGGCTACCGCTACGATAACGGAGATCTGGATGAGGGGCGGGCTTTTGTTTATTTAGGCGGCCCTACCGGGCTTGGAGCGTTACCGGCATGGAGCGCGGAATCAGATCAAGATCTAAGCGACTATGCGATTTCAGTTAGCGCCGCGGGAGACGTCAATGGGGACGGCTACTCTGATGTTATCGTCGGTGCCCGTTTCTACGATAGTGGACAGACCAATGAGGGCAAAGCGTTCGTTTATCTTGGTTCAGCCTCGGGGTTGGCCAGTGCGCCGAGCTGGAGTGCTGAGGCCAATCAAAATGCAGCTCTTTTCGGAGTCATGGTGGCCGGGGCGGGGGACGTTAACGGTGACGGCTACTCCGATGTGGTAGTTGGCGCAAAATTTTACGACAGCGGGGAGAACAATGAGGGCAGAGCCTCTCTATATCTCGGTTCCGCGTCAGGCTTAGCAACGACCGCCGCTTGGACCGCCGAAGGTAACGAAGAGCAGGCCGAGTTCGGCTCAAGTTTGGCCCCTGCTGGCGACGTAAATGGCGATGGCTATTCTGATCTGTTGGTTGGGGCTGCCAAACTCGACAACAACGGGGTTGACCAGGGCAAAGTCTATCTCTATCTCGGCTCATCGACCGGGCTCCAGTCCGCAGCGGTGTGGTCCAGCGGTGGCACCCAGGATGATGAAGGGTGGGGAACCGCCGTCGCATCAGCCGGAGATACTAATGGGGACGGCTATTCCGATATCGTTGTCGGTGCGCCCGGCTTTGATGGGGATCAGGTTGATGGGGGAAAAGTTTCTCTTTATCTGGGAAATGGAGCTGCGGGTCTGTCCGTAGCAGCTCAGCAGGCAGGCAGCGCTGGATTTCTAATGCAGCCTCTGGGATTGAGTTACGGCACGAGCTTCGAAATGCGGCTAAAGGGCCGTGTCCCGGCGGGTCGCACACGCGCAAGGCTTGTATGGGAGAGTAAAGCCCTAGGTGTAAGCTTTAATGGACAGGGGCTCGGAGCAGGGTCGGGTTGGACTGACATCGGCAATGTTGGGGCGACGCTGGCGCAGAGTATAAGCGGGCTGGAAATCGGACGAAGCTACCACTGGCGTGCTCGGATCCAGTATCTACCATATCTGTCATACTCCGCTTGGTTCTCGGTAGGAAACAATGGTGCTAACGAGGCTGATTTCCGAGCCATGTTGCAGATTGTTCCGACCCCGACTCCTAATCCATTAGGCACGGAAACGGCGACTCCAACGGCTACGCCAACCGCCACTCCGACTGAGACCTTGACACCGTTGCCGACTCCGACCATTGCAACGGATCCGTTGGAAACAATAACGCCGACGCCCACAGCAACGGAATCCCAGGGAACACCGGCCGCTACAGGCACTATCACTGCCACGCCTACGCCCACGGTGGAAGGGGGGCCGCATTCCTTGACCCCCACGATTACTCCAACTCCGACGCCAGCGCCCGGCGATTCAGACGGGGACGGCATCCCGGACGGGACAGAAGGGGGGGGAGATTCAGATGGGGACGGCGTTGACAATGCGCATGATCTTGATGCCGACGGCGACGGTATTATGGACCGGATTGAGGGCAGCTCCGATTTCGACCTTGATGGTTTGGCCGCCTATCTCGATTTAGACTCGGATGGCGATGGTATTCGCGACAATATTGAGGGACAAAGCAGCGCTCAGTTCCACCGTCCTTCGGGAGTGGATCTGGACCACAACGGAATAGACGACGGCTACGACGGCGGTGATCTGATCTTGCCTAATGATTTCGACGCCGACGGGACCCCTGACTATCTCGATCTCGATTCCGACAATGATGGCGCAACCGATTACCAGGAGGCTTTTGACCTGGATTCCGATGGCAATCCCGAAGTTACGGAGTTAGGCGTAGATTCGGATGGTCATGGGCTAGATGATGCCTTCGAGCCTTTCATCGACCTTTCCCAGCTAAATCCCGTCTGGCGCGACGCTTCCAATCCGCCCGAGTGCCAGCTAAGTAGTCAGCTCAAGGTGCTGTCGGTCGTTGAACGCTTAGCTTCGAAATTGAACACTCAGATCGCTAGATTTTCTTTGAAATCGAGCCGCTGCGGGGCTCTGGAGCTAAGGAGCTTGGTAATCCGAGGGCAGGGTGGGTACCGCAATTTGACGCAGACCCTTAGAAACGGCTTTAGCCAAACCAAATTAGTTTGTCCCTATGGAGTGTGTGTTCCCGTGAGTACTAGCAAGACAATTAAACGGCTAAAACGGCAGGCCAAGAAACTCTCGAGCGCGGCATTAAAGGCTGAATTGCAGAGTCTTAAGAACTGTGGCCGCAGCGTGAGCGCGAAGAGTTCTCCGCGGCTAAAGAACAAGCTGTTGGCAGCGATCGGTCGTCTCCCGCGAAAGTTTACCCGGTGTTTCTAGTGCGCCATGAAAACCGGGGCAGCGTTCAGCTCCGGGGAGGCGACTTGATAGCATGCGTGAACCTCAGATCATTAAAAAATCGCGGTAATACCCCGAACCGGCTTTGACTTTTGGCAGCGCTGCTTTCAAGATAGGCGAGCGAGTGCCTTAAAGGTTTTCTATCAAGATGGCGGACAGCGATAAAACCACAGATGAACGTGCAGAGAAGCTGGTACAGCGTGCCGAGCGTGTTGCCGCCCTCATTGAAAAGCGCGACTTTCATCAACTTCGTGATGATCTAATCAAGCTTGAACCAGCTGATGTAGCCGAAGTGTTGGGATCGCTGGATGATGCCGACAAGGCTGTGATCTTTAGAATCGTCCCCCGGCCGCTCGCTAAAGAAAGCTTCGAGTATCTTGATGTGGAGCAGCAAAAATCGCTCCTGAATGCGCTCGGTGATTCGCGCGTGGCTATCATCCTGAACGAGATGTCGCCGGATGATCGCACTGCGCTGCTGGAGGAGGTGCCGGCGCAGGCCGCGAAGCAGCTGCTGCAGCTATTGTCAAAAGAGGAGCGTGCGGTAGCACTGACCCTGCTGGGATATCCGGAGGGTAGTGTCGGGCGCCTGATGACCCCGGAGTACCTTGCCGTCAAGGAAACCCTAACTGTCATTGAGGTCTTGGAGTATATCCGCGAGCAGGGGCGCGAAAAGGGCGATCTCGATGTGGTGTACGTCACGGACGCCAACGGCAAATTGGTCGATGACCTCAATATCCGCGAACTGCTGCTCTCCAAAT
Source organism: Oligoflexia bacterium (assembly GCA_019694515.1). Taxonomy (GTDB): domain Bacteria; phylum Bdellovibrionota_C; class UBA2361; order UBA2361; family JBGSMV01; genus JAIBBU01. Next base: position 8,109 of record JAIBBU010000008.1, read on the forward strand.
TCGGCACCAAGCTTTCCGAGATCGTCGATCGTAAGTATGTTTCGCTGTCGGCGACTGAGGATCAGGAGGCTGCGACACAGCTCTTTAAGAAGTACGGCCGCCCAGCTCTTCCCGTGGTGGATTCGGGGGGCCATTTGCTCGGTGTCGTCACGATCGACGACGTAATTCATGTGATTGAAGAGGAAACCACCGAGGACATCCATAAGTTGGGTGCCGTGGGAGCGTTGGAAAACGCCTATATTCGCACACCGCTGGCAGAGCTGGTGCGGAAACGAGCCGGCTGGCTGGTGCTCCTAATGATAGGCGAAATGCTGACGGCGACCGCGATGGGATACTTCGAGGGCGAGATCTCGCGTGCCGTCGTTTTGGCGCTGTTTATCCCGTTGATTATTTCAAGCGGCGGAAATTCCGGTTCCCAGGCAGCTACGCTCATCATTCGTGCGCTTGCGGTGGGAGAAATTACCCTTAAAGACTGGAGCACGGTATTTGTGCGCGAAGTTATTTCAGGGGCCTGTCTAGGGGCGATTCTGGGTGCGATCGGATTCTTGCGTATTGTGATGTGGTCTTTATTCTTTAATATTTACGGGCCGCATTGGTTCAATGTGGGGTTGGTCGTTAGCTTTTCGCTCTTCGCCGTCGTGGTTTGGGGGGTCTTGGTCGGCTCAATGCTGCCTTTTGGCCTTAAACGGGTTGGAATCGATCCCGCCACATCCTCAGCGCCGTTCGTTGCAACCTTGGTGGACGTCACTGGACTCGTAATTTATTTCACGATCGCGGCGCGCCTGCTAGGCGGCACGCTGCTTTAGCGTTTCTGTCATGGCTGTCCGGGTTAGGTAATGCGAAGACAGATTTTCTGTCATTGCGAACCCGAGCGTGGCGAGGGTGAAGCAACCCCTAACATTATGTCGATGCAGGCTTTATTTCTAGATAATCGTAAAAGTTCCTTTCGAGCATCAAGACCACGGCGATTGGCTGGCGAATGCGCAAACAATTCTCCTAGCTCTTTCAGTCAACAGCCGCAGCTTGCGTGTTTGTAAGAAACGTTTTGCAACTACCAAGGGACAAAAGCTCCTTAGACATAATGGTAGGGATTGCTTCGCTACGCTCGCAATGACAGAAAATCTGTCTTCGAAGCGCCTAACTCGTACAGCCACGGCAGAACTGAGCGCGCGGGCTACTGTACCTCCAGCATCCGTTCGAGTGAACGGCGCGCGCGGTTCATCAAATCTTCCGGCAATTCGATTTTTTGAACATTTTCGGTAAGAGAACGCAGCGTGTCTTCGAGGGTGATCTCATTCATGTGCGGACAGCGAATACTGCAGAGTCTGAGCACGTCACTCTGTGGATTATCGGCGATGATGTTATCCGCCATACTGCACTCAGTCAGGATTAGGAACTGCTTCTTGGGATGCTCCTTAACAAATCTGGACATATATGAGGTGCTGGAGGAGAAGTCCGAAGCCTGAATTACTTCCGGACTGCATTCAGGATGCGCTAAGACGCAGACATCCGGGAACTGTTTCCGCACGTTTTCGATATCCTCAACCGAAAACTTCTCGTGCACCTCGCAGCGTCCTTCCCAGCCGATCATCTCATACCCGGAAGCAGCAGGTTTTAGGGCGCCGCCCCGCCCGGCGACGAAGATCTTCTTCCCCGTTTCATGCGCCACGTTCTTGGCCAGATATTCATCGGGCAAGAAAATGATCGTATCGCTTTTTAATGACTCTACAACTTTGGCCGCGTTGCCTGAGGTGCAGCAGATATCACATTCAGCCTTAACCTCAGCATAGGTATTGATATAGGTAACAATGGGGACCCCGGGGTAGGTCTGGCGGAGCTTGCGCACATCGTCTGCGGTTATGCTCTCGGCTAACGAGCACCCCGCCACCTTGGCCGGTAGCAGCACCGTACGGGTTGGGTTCAAAATCTTGGCGGTCTCCGCCATGAAGCGCACGCCGCAGAAAATGATCGGATCGCACTGCGTCGTAGCGGCTTTGCGCGATAGCTCTAGCGAATCTCCAACTACATCCGGCACCGTGTGAAACAGGGCCGGTTCCATGTAGTTGTGCCCCAGAATGATCGCACCCCGTTCACGCTTTAGTTTATTAATCTTATAAACCAGCTCGGCCTTCAGCTTTAGCTCAAAATCCGGAACCACAGCGCTAAGTTTTGTGCGCATCTGCTGATAGGTTTCCTCGACGCTGGCGGCTTCAATTCCCATAGGCTCACTTTAGCATTGTGGTGGATCAGGAACAAATTATGGAGGGGGAACCTGCCAAAACGACAGAGTTGGAAGCGAACTCTGGACAGAACTGAAGAGTGGGGGCAGCTCCGATCAGTGAGGATTGCACATCGCCCGGACCTGATGCTGAAGCTCGTCGTGGTCTAACAATTAGGGCGCAGCCTATTCACACAGCATCTCCAGCATCTTGGCAACCTGGTTATAGCAAACCTCTACCGTACCTACTATAAACCGTTCTTCGCTCGAATGTGCTCCAAGGATGGTAGGGCCGAGGGAAACCTGCTGCATGTTAGGAGCAATCTTATTAAACTCGCCCGGTTCGACTCCGGCATGAATGCCGGAGACTATCGCCTCGTCTCCGCTTACTTCCCGGTAGGCTTCGCAAGCCACGCTAAGCAAGCGATAAGAGTCTCCTCCATACCAGCCCGCGGAGGTGGAGCGAAGTCGAAGAGCCAGGCTCGCATTAAGCGGAGCCAAAGCATCAAATTGTGAGGTGAGTGACTCAACGCAGCGATCTTCATCGAAATGTCTGGTCATGCAGACGACTTCTAGTCCCTGTCCACGTTGTAGTATTTGAGCCACGTTGTTGCTTAACTCAGGATTCTGATGTTCGTCGTCCTCAAGTACACCGTGCTTCAGAGTGTTCAGCATTCCCAGGAGCGCCCGGGCATCGCTCGGGGAGATCGGCTCAGGTAAATGTGATCTGATGGCAGATTCAGATAGATCTTCAATTTCTACACGGGGAGGTTTGCCGCTCTTAAAAAACACTGGATCTACTGTAGCCTCGATAATTGCCATAGCGCGGCGCTCAAGCTGTTCTATCGTGGCCGCCGCTTCATCTTTATGAATCCAGAGAACAGCACTAGCGCCGGACGGGATTGCGTTCCTTGCTTCTCCGCCAGCCAGGCTTCCAACGCGGAGAGGTTGGCCCGATTCGTCTTGGATAACGGAACCGAGCGCCTGCGCCAGGGTTGTAATTGCGTTGCCGCGTCGTTCATGAATCTCAGCGCCGCTGTGTCCACCGGGCAGATTCATAACCTTGACCAAAATCGGGCGATAGTCGGAGCGCACGGATTCATCTATGCCCGTCCTCTCAAGCGGCATCGAAATCGCGCCGGTCGCCTGACCTGCGCAGCGATTAAAGACATGCCCCAATTTCTCGTTGTCTAGATTAATCAGGAATTGGCTGCCGCGTAGCATCTCCGACTTAAGTTCTTTTGCGCCTACAAGTCCGATCTCTTCGGCGGAGGTGGCGAGCAAGACAAGAGGGGGACGATCCGCAAGCTGATCATCGATCGCAAGCGCCAGCGCTATACTGGCGCCAAGCCGGTTGTCCGCGCCAATTGTGGTGGTGCCGCCGGAGCTAATTACGGTTTCCCCATCGGCAAGCGTGTTCGACTCAAGAGAGATTCCGAGTCCACTGAAATCGTGATGCTCCGGATAGAAAACCATGTCGGTATGAAATTGCAGCGCCACCGGGGCCGCCTCCGTGCCCTTGCCGCGACCCGGTACGTAGATTGCGAGATTCCGGTGGTCATCGCGAGCGTATTCAAAGCCATGCAGTTCGGCGAACTCGACGAGCTTGGCAATGACGATTTCTTCACCGCCCGCCTTGCAAGGCCGATTACAAAAATCGGCGAAAAATTGGCCGACCGCGGCCGGTCGAATCGCAGCTAGCTCCGGGTGTTCTTTCAATTCTCGGGGGGTGCTGCCTGACGGGCCACTGGGTGAGAATCGCGGACCATTGCCAGTAACTAGACTCATACTGCCTCCTAGTGTGATGAGAGCGCCGTGCATTAAATCATTTCTGTAAGCAAAACTTAAGGGGTTTTTTTGTCGGTGAAAGATGCGCATGAAACGAAGGAGCGGAAAAGCCGCCGGCTTTCGCATGGCCCGCGTTCAGTGAGGAATCTCTAGTTGATTTAGAGAGTTGTAATGTTGGTGGTACTAGCTGCTGTCGCGCTAATCGGCTGCGGAAGAAGTCTGTCGATTTCTTTGGTGTAGTTAAGGGATAACTCGCTCAGTTATGAGAGCCGAGTCCCAATCATCGAAGGCCGCGCAATCACAGCTTTCGAAGGGTCTCCGCCGCGCGTTTTCTTAATTCACTAAGTTCCTCACTATCCATGGGGATACCGCCGAAGAGAGCCTGTTCCAATCGATCCAGCAAGCTTATTACATCGAGCCGTAACGGGCTTGCATGCAGCGCCTGGTCGACGGCCTGTTTAAGGGCGTAGCCGCGCAGGTTTGCACCCAAGCCCAGCCGTTTTTCGAGGGCCGTTCCCAATTCTCTCCAGAGTGCATTTGGATCGCAGGCTTGGTTAATGGCGGTAAGCTGAAGTTGTGTTTCGGCCTTCCTTCTAAGTAGGGGCCGAAATGAGATCCATCCAAGTACCAGCACTAGGAGGGCGCAGATGCCGAATAGCAGGCTGGAGAAATTGATTGAGGCGAAAGCAGAGCCCGGCTCGATCTGCGGTTGGGCGGGTGTGGGTTCGATCCCTTTCGAAGCCTCGAGCGCGGGCGAGACCGGCGCGGTGTCCAGCGGCGCAGCAGGTCCTTCTACCTCAAAAGAGATCGGCTCAGTCGAGGCCACCTGGTAGCTGCTTGTATTCGGATCGAAATATCCGAGGCTCAGGGGCGGAATCGTAAGGGTGCCGCCGTAGCTTGGCACCAATGCCGCTTTAAAGCGCTTGGTGGTTACGAGCTTTCCGGCACGTTCACGCCGATCGATTTCAGCTGTTTCCTGATAGATTTTGAAATTAGAGCTATTCTTGATCGGCAGTTCGGTTAGAGGATTGAGGTTGCCTTCGCTTTCTACGACAACTTCGATCGTCTTGCTATCCTGAGCGTTAATCGCGGAGCGATCGTACTTGAGTTCGACCTTAGTCGGCCCCACCAAGGTTTCCCTGAGCCCCCAGTGCGGGAGATCGGCCGGGGCTGGGGGCAGCTCCGAGATCTGAACGTTCAACGGGTTGGAGACGATCTTAATGTCCCTGGTAACGGCGTTGCCAAAGAAATCGTCGAAGAAGTCCTGGTTGAAGGGATCGTTCTCAAAAAACGGCATGCGCGAGGGGCGGCGCTGACGTTCACGGATTATAGCATCGATGGTGCGCGCCGGAATGGTAAGTTGTCCCGATTTTAGAGGAAAGAGGGCGCGGCGAATGGAGAGCGTGCTGTAGTCTTGGCCATTGATGAAGCGCTGACCGGAGCGGTTCTGTCCCAGGACTTCGCTCCAGAACCCATCGAAGGTCAAGTTCTCGAGCTGCGCTTCAATCAGGGGAACCCGACTGACGATATCGACCGAGTTACTGAGCTGCTCTCCGACATAGGCGCGAGTTTTTGAGACGTCCTGTTCCACGAAATATGGATCTTTACTGCTGGACTGGGCACTCGGGGCGGTCGGGCCAGCGCTCACCTGTACCGGGAGCGGTTCGGCTTTAAGCTTTGTGCCATCGACCTCCACCTCGGCCGCCGGGGTCTGAAGCAATCCGTCTTTTTTGGGGGTCAGAACGTAGACGAAAGTTACCCGCTGGGAAACCTTACCGTTTACCACCATCACACTGGATTGCGGACCTAAGAGCTTTAGGCTGAAATCGTCACCCCCGCTCAGCATCGGATAAGCTGCGTCGGAAGCGCCGTCGATTGTTACATTGAAGGTATAGCGATCAGCGCTAGTACCACTGGTTGGATCGACCGAAAGGGTGAGACGAGGGGCATCTGCTAGCGCGACACCCGCTAAGCAGAACCACAGCATAATCGAGAATAGATGCCTCACCACGTTTGCTGCTCTGATGATGGGGCGCGGTGGCGCTGTTTTTGAATTAGCACAGGAGAATCGGGGAGCGAGTCAAGCCAGTTTCTAGCTTCACGCTCGGATAGCGGGATCTCCTTTTCCTGGTCCCCCGGCTGTGCCTCCGAAGATTGCGGCTTGGGCTGTTGCTGATCTTGGCCTGCGGCGGGCGAGGGGGATGGGGCATCCTGTTGCTCTTTCGCGGAATTTTGATCCTCGGGATTCGATGAGTCTTGCTGATTGTGTTGGTCAGATTGGTCTTGCTGCTGCTGGTTCTGGTTTTGTTGCTCCTGTTCTTGCTGATCCTGGTTCTGCTGCTGGTCCTGATCTTGCTGCTGCTGCTGCTGCTGCTGCTTTTGCTGTTCCTGCTCTTTAAGCATCTTTCTCGCCACTTCGAGATTGTGCTGCGCACGCCTATCGGTCGAATTTATTTCGAGTGCTCCTTCGTATTGTTTAATCGCCTCTTTAAAGTTGCCCTTCATGAAGAGAGCGTTGCCTAGGTTGTATCTTGCGTCGAATTGTGACTCGTTGGGGAGCCCGTTCTGCAGTGCTTCAAGTTTTCGAAAGGTTTGAGCAGCAGACTCGTAGTCCCCCTTCTTGTACTGTGCGCTGCCTAGAGCCTTTAGTGCGTTCGGGTCGTCGGGAGTGTTTGCCGAGAGTGCTTCGAACCCCCTCAGAGCATAATCGAAGTCTCCCTCCTGATAGGCGCGGTAAGCCTGGTGGGGCGAAGGGGGAGTATCGGCATTGGCCCGCGAGCAGAGTAGGATCGGAATCAGGGCAAGAAAGGCGGCGCGGCGTCCCGTAATTTTAAGCGCTAGCATGAGTGCCATCGGAAACAACAGCAGCAACGGGCCGATGTCTCGGTATTGGCGTAGGGTTTCCGCTTCCTGTACCTCTCCCGGAAGTTCTTGCGGAAAGGAGCGCTCCAGCGCTGCAGAGGTCTCGGTTGTAGGGAAGTAGCTCCCGGCAGTGGCTGAAGCTAGCTCTTTGAGCGCATCCTCTGCTAGGCGGCTTACTACGATCTTGCCGTCATTGTCTTTTAAGAAAGATCCGCCCGGCAGTTCAATCACACTTCCGGCGGTGGTGCCAATTCCTACAATCACTAATTTATATCCCGAGCTTCGAATCACCGCAGCGGCGTCGCTCTGATCGAACTTCTGATCTTCGCCATCGGTTAAGAGTACAATCGTTGCTGTTCCGACCTTGGCGGAGCGTAATGACTCGACCGCACTTTTTAGCCCTTGATTAAGGGCGGAGCCCTGACTCGAAATCATCTCGGAATCAATTGAGCGTACGAAGGTTTTCAGCACCGCGTGATCGTTGGTGGGCGGGCAATAGAGGTAGCTTTCTCCGGCGAAGAGCACCAGTCCGATGCGATCACCCCGTTTTCGACGCTCCGATAAATCCACCAGATCAAAGATCGCACGACGCGCAAGTTCAAGCCTTGATGGTGGTGTGTCGTTCGCCAGCATGCTGCGGCTTACATCCACAACCACCATGATATCGGCCCCCATGACGGCGCGTTTGATCTCTGTAATTCCGAGATAGGGACGGGCCCAAGCCAGAATTCCTATCGCCAGCAGTAAGAGCGGCACCCAAATAGAAGCGCTGTGTTTGTTAACGCGGAGACCCACCAGCTCCATCCGTTTATTCCGCGCTTTAGCGAGCAAGCCCAAGAGCAGCAGCAAGGGGGCCAGCGCTGCTAACCAAACCAAATGGAATGCATCAACGAAGCCGTTCTCGCTCATGGAATCGTGGCTAGTAGTCCTCTAGAAAGTATAAGCGCCGCAAGATAGAGCGCCAGAGCCCAGGCCAAGAGTGGAGGGAATAACTCGTCGATCTTCTGTGGCGGGGCGTCCTCTGCGGTGCTGCTCTCCAGCTTGTCCAGTTCCTGATAAATGCCACGAAGTCCCTCCAGATTCTCGGCGTGGAAATAGATGCCGCCGCTGATTTTGGCGATCTCTTGCAGGGTCTTCTCGTCGAATTCAACCTGCCGCAATCCGCCGCCGAAGATAAAATTGGAGGGGGAATTAATCACGACCGGCTTGTCGGAACCGATGCCGACAGTGTGAATCTTAATACCCAGATCTTTGGCGACGTGAGCGGCTTTCTCGGGATCGACCTGTCCAGAGTTATTGGCCCCGTCAGTTACCAGCACGACCGCGCGGCTTCCGTCCGGAGCAGAGGCCAGTCGTTTGACGCTAAGCCCCAGCCCGTCGCCGATGGCTGTACCGTCCTGCGCCATTCCGACATCAAGACGCGCGACCAGCTGGGTTAGAAGTTCGTGATCGAGGGTGAGAGGTGAAAGCAGCAGTGAGGTACTGCCAAAGACCACGATGCCGATGCGGTCGCCTGGACGCTCGCGCAGGAATTCACTTACAACTAGTTTGACCGCATCGAGTCGCGAAATATTGCGTCCCTGCTGATAGAAATCTTGAGCCGACATACTGCGCGAGAGATCCAACGCCAGTACGAGGTTTCTGGCTTCCCCGGAGTTGTTAAGAAAGCTGATGCGTTGGGGACGCGCGGCAGCCAGACTGATCAGCAGCAGCGCGGCTAGTAAGAGGGGGGGCAACAGATAGCGCCGTAACCACACCCGCAGACCGGCGGGGGCCCGTTTGAGAAGCGCTGCTCTGGGGTAAACTGGATAGGGCACGATTGCTGAGCGCAGCGGACGGACCAGGAGAAAGAGCGGCGGAAAGAGCAGTGCCAGAGGATAGACGAATGAAATGCCGGTCCACGCTAACAGAAGTTGCTGCATTATGACCCCTGGAGCTCCTGCGGCAGCTGATCAACCAGTGACTTAGCGCGGCGTATTACAGCGATGGGGTCGGTTGCGGCAGCTGGACTATACAAGGTGCGTTCCTGCTCGGCGATAAAGGTGAGGATCTGACTGCGAGCCTCCGAGGGGGTGGCACGGGCCAGCCGCTCCAGCTCGGCAGGGGTCGCAGTTGTTAGGTCCTGACTTGCCTGCAGTGAGAGATAACGCCGAAGCAGCAAAGCGATCTGGGAAACTAAGGCGGTATGCGGCGCGGTCGCTGCGCGGTTTTCGAGTTTGGCCAGCTCCAGCCGGAGCGACTCCAGGGATGACCCGGAGGGAACGCGGCGCCGCGAAACAAACATCCGCACAATCAAAATCACCAAGGCGGCCAGGGCTAGCGCGCCCCAGGCGATGGTATCAGGCCCCCAGGCGAAATAGGGGATGTCGGTTATGTCATAGATCTTGTCAGCTTCCACGTCATTCCTTAGCGCATACGGGCAGAGCGCTTGCGCATCAGTTCAGCCAGGGGCGCCAGTGGACTGGTCTGCACCCGTAGTAAATCACAATCGGCGCGGTCGCACAGCTCTTGGAGCTCCCTAAGGCGTTTAGTGTATGCCGATTGAAGCTCCGCGCGAAGTGCGGGACTGGAGCTGTCCACCAGCACAATCTCCCCGCTCTCCGGGTCGCGCAGCCTGACCAAGCCGGCGGCGGGCAGCTGATGCTCGGCAGGGTCTTCGGGAAGAACCAAAATCACATCGTGCCGGAACGCTAGGGTAAGAAGCTCGCTTTCAAAATCCGGACTTAAGAAATCGGAGATTAGAAAAATCACCGAGCGTCGACGCAGTTTCCCGTGGAGCGCTTGCAGGCTGGCTGCGAGATCGGTGCGATCCTGGAAGCCATGCTCATTTAATAGCTCGTATAGCACCCGATACAGCTGGAAACGGCGCGACGCAGGGGGGAGCAGCAGATCGATCTTATCTGAGAATAGCGCCAGTCCAAGTGAGTCTCCGCTGCGCGACGCCAGCACCGCCAGCAGCGCCGCGAATTCGCGGGCCCGCTCCTGCCTCGAGCGCGCCGGGCCGAAAGCGGTCGAGGCCGAGATGTCGAGGGCCAAGATGATGTTAAGGTGACGCTCCTCCTCGAACGATTTAACGTAGACTCTGCCGGTGCGTGCGGTCGCGCGCCAGTTTATATGCCGCACGTCGTCGCCTGGTTGATATTCGCGGAGCTCTGAAAATACCAGGCCGCTACCCCGAAAAGCACTGCGGTAATGTCCGATTAAGTCGGTGCTGACGACCCTGCGGGTGCGAAGTTCGATGCGTCTTAGCTCGGGGATCAGCGCCGGATTTAACAGGGTCGAGAGGTCGGACTGCGCGGCTGACATACAGTCCTGCCTTTAAGGTACGGTGGTGCTCTTCAGCAACACCCGAATTACCTCGTCGCTGTCGATCCCGCGTCCTTCCGCTTCGAAAGTGGTCAGAATGCGGTGCCGCAATACATCATACGCGACCTCCTTCACCTCGTCCGGAGTGACGAAGCTTGCGCCGCGCAGGAAGGCCAGAGAGCGTGCGCATGACTTCAGAGCCAGGCTGGCGCGCGGGGAAGCTCCCCATTCAATTAGGCCTTTAAGGCCGACACTATTAGGGTCGCGACTGGCCCGCACCAGCGCCACAATGTAGGCGTCGATCTTGGGATCGATAAAGACCTCGAGCGCCTGCCGCCGCAGATCCAAGAGCTGATGCAGACTCAGAACCCGAGTCGGGTCTGAGCGATCGATTTGCTCCCGATCGAATAACTTCAGAATTTGCAGCTCCTCCTCGCGCGCGGGGTAGGTGACCTTGATCTTCATCAGAAAGCGGTCCAGCTGCGCCTCGGGCAGCGGATAGGTGCCCTCCTGCTCAATCGGATTTTGAGTGGCCAGCACCAGAAACGGGTCGGGGAGCGTCAGGGTTTCTTCTCCAATCGTAACTTGGCGCTCCTGCATGGCCTGAAGCAGCGCCGATTGTACTTTCGCCGGCGCACGGTTGATTTCGTCAGCTAGCAGCAGGTTGGTGAAGATCGGCCCGCGCCGGAGCACGAATTCACCGCTCTGCGGTCTGAAAACTTCGGTACCGATCAGGTCGGCGGGCAGCAGGTCCGGGGTGAACTGCACGCGGCTCATCTTGGCGTCTAGACAGGAGGTGAGAACCTGCAGCGTACGGGTCTTGGCTAATCCCGGGACACCTTCAAGCAATACGTGTCCGTTCGAGATCAGCGCCACCATTAACCGCTCCACCATATAGTCTTGTCCGACTATATGGCGGGCGATCTCCTGTTTGAGACCGGCGACGAGCGCGGCAGAAGTCTCTGTCATTACGCCGCCTTCTTCGGATCAATCAAACCCTTGGCCATAGTAATGACCGAGCCTAAATCGGAAAGATTGGCCGGAATCACCACAGTGCTTGAGGCTTTGGCAATCTTTCCGAACTCACCGATGAATTGCTCCGCGATTCTAAGCTGCATGGCCTTATCGCCGCCCGCATTGTTCAGAACGCCGCCAACTTTCGCTAAGCCCTCGGAGGTGGCGTGTGCTACGGAGAGGATCGCTTCAGCTTCACCGCGCGCCTCGTTGATCTGAAGCTGCATACGGGCTTCGGATTCTTTAATTACGCGCTGCTTTTCACCCTCGGCCTCGTTAATCTTGGCGTCACGGACACCTTCCGATTGCAAAATAATAGCACGCTTTTCACGCTCGGCGCGCATCTGTTTCTCCATGGCGGCCAATACATCCGCGGGTGGAGTAATGTTCTTAATCTCATAACGCAGAACTTTGACACCCCAAGCTTCGGTCGCTTTGTCGACCTCCATAACCACTGCGGCATTGATCGCGGCGCGGGCCTCGAAGGTGCGGTCAAGCTCAAGTTTGCCGATTTCGCTTCGCAGGGTAGTTTGGGTGAGCTGTGTTACCGCAAAGGTGTAGTCGCTGATGCCGTATGAAGCACGCTCCGGATCTAGTACCTTTAAATAGATCACGCCGTCGACGCCGACCTGTACGTTATCGCTGGTGATGCAGATCTGCTCTGGAATATCCATAGCCTCCTCTTTGAGGGAGTGGCGATACGCAATACTGTCCATGAAAGGGACTAAGATATGAAAGCCCGCGTCCAAGGTGCGGCTGTATTTTCCTAGGCGCTGCACCACGTAGGCGCTCTGCTGGGGCACTACCACTGCGGTCTTCACGATCGCGACGATCACCACCAGGACAAGAAGAATTGTAATAAACAAACCAGCGGTCATGTGTTAGTCCTCCTTAGACACAAAAAGCGTTAAGCCATCGATCCGATCGATCGGACAGCTGCTGCCCGATCGCAGCGCCTGCGGACCGGCGTTGTGAACCTTCCAAACTGTTCCACGTAGTTCGCCCGAGCCGTCTGCTCCAGCAGCAATTTCGGTTGTAAGTTTGACCCGCTTACCGGTGAGCTCGTCAGAAACGTCCCGCGAATTTGCAAAGAAACGACGCGCGAGCTCTTCGCGCAATCCGACTAAGAGGACGATCGAGAATAGGCCGTAGGTTAGCCACTGTCCCCAGAAAGGAATGGGCAGCCCAGTCATGGCTAGTAAGCCGACTAGAATGCCGCTAAGACCAAGCACGAAAAGATAAAAGCCGCTTGGACTAAAAAGCTCCAGCACCAGCAGACCGCACCCAAATACAAACCAAAGCCACCAGGTCATATCGTTTATTTCCCCCAGCAAGAGAGATTAAAGGTGCCAATTCCCCCGACCGCGCCTTCACGATCAGGGTGCGTAGATACGCGCACAACAATATGCTGAGATTTAAGGGTTCACAAGCAGGATCGAGGAGGTGCCGAGCGGTGAAAATGCTTGAATACCAGCTGGATAGCACTCAAGAACTGCGTTTTTGCAGATTGGCAAAGCCATCACCCGAAGTTAGAATCCGAGTCAACGCACAGAAGAGGTATCGATGGCTGTAAAAATGCATGAACCAATCGGAGAGGCGCATTATGGGCCGCTTCTCCTGCGCTGCAGTTTGGGAGCCTATCTGCTGCTGTCCGGACTTTCCCAGATCGATCACCTGGAGCTTTTCATCGACGCGGTGCAGCGGAACCGCCATTTCCCCGAACATGTCTCCACTTTGTATGCGATTTTAGTGCCGTATCTGGAGGTCTTGACCGGCGCGCTGCTAATTGTGGGTATCTGGACCACCTTTGCTGGAATTGTAAGCGCCTTAATGTTGGGGTCATTCATTTTTGCAACCGGACTTTTCCCCTATAAGAATGACATGTTCACCACCCGGTTGTTTAATAAGGATGTGATATTGCTCTGCGCGGCGCTTTCGCTCCTCTACACAGGCGCCGGAGCTTTTAGTATCGATCGCTTCAGAAAGGGCGGGTAAGCGCCGCTTTAGTTTGCCTTCTCTGGCGCTCTGCCACTAAAATTCCGCATGGCTGAGAGTTCCCCCTCAATCCTCCGCGCTTTGCGTGAAACTCTGCCCAACCAGGCGCGGCTTTTGGCCGCGGTGTCCGGTGGAAGGGATAGTGTCTGCATGCTTCACGCCCTGAAGGCTCTGCAGGAGGAGAAGGGCTTTGCGATTGAGGTTGCTCACTATGACCACGCACTTAGAGAAGCAAGCGCTGCTGATGCCCGCTTTGTTGCGGAATACGGCGCCGCTCTAGGGTTAACAGTGCATACAGAGCGAGCCGCGGAGCAACCCGACGGTGAAAACCTGGAGGGCTGGGGGCGGCGCAAACGCTACCAGTTCTTTGAACGAGTCCGGGCGGAGCGAGGCTTGGAGTTAATCTTGACCGCGCACACAGCGAATGATCTGGCTGAAACTTTACTGATTAAACTATTCGCCAACAAAGAGCTTAATACAATCGAAGCTTTCGATCCGCTGCGGCATCTTGCGCGTCCCTTCCTGAATGTGACGCGCGCGGAGGTCGATTGTTATATTAAGGACTGCCGACTGCAGTTTCGCGAAGATGAGACCAATTCCAACCTGGAGCTGACCCGCAATCGGATTAGGAATCAACTCCTGCCAGAACTTCGCGAAAAATATTCCGCTGTGATTGATCAGATCCTGGCGGAGCAGGCGACGGCAGTTGGAGCGGACATTAAACTGCTCTACCAGCTTACCAGCGCAGCCTTCGAACGGTGCGACAAATTTGAGTTTGGCAGCAAAGCATGGCTGAGGAGCCTCCGTGCGGAGCTGCAGGAGCTCGCGGTCCCACTCAGGTGGCGGTTAGCGGAGAGAGTGGCGCAAAAGAAACTCGGTTTTAATCTGGGGCGCAAGCATTCACAGCGGTTGGTAGAGATGATTTTAGAGGGCCGGGAAGGGCTCGAATTGCCCGGCGGATATGAACTTAGAGCTAAAGCAGGAGGGCTCCAGTTTGTGTCCCACGCCGCTATGAAGTAAGTTTACTATATCACTAGGGATTTTTAGCGGCTGGGCGCATAGAGCCCAATGAAATTAACAAAGTTTTTCGCACTCTTAGGTGATGAAATCGACTCCTAATAATCTAAGAGAAATTAACATCGGAGGCTCGCTTGGGTCAGATAAGTCGTAACGCACTTTTTTGGTTAGTTGTGATTCTGCTTTGCATGGCGCTGCTTAGCGTTTTCCGGGAAGCAGGTGAAGTCGCAGAGGACGTTTCATACTCAGAATTTTTGAAGCAGGTCGATGACGGCAAGATTAAAGAGGTCGTGATTGAAGATACGACGATCACCGGGAAGTACAGAAATCGTACGCCGCAATTCAAGACCATCTTCCCGAACAATGATGACAAGTTGATCGAGCGCTTGAATAAGCATCAGGTTGAGATCTCGGTACGCAAGCCCGCGGAGCAGCCGCTTTACGTGATGTTCCTGATTAACGCGTTGCCGATCCTGTTAATCATTGGCTTTTGGATATTCTTCATGCGGCAGGTTTCGATCGGCGCAGGCAAGGGGATGAGTTTTGGTAAATCCCGGGCGCGGCTTTTGACCGAGAGTCAGCAGAAGGTCACCTTCGAAGATGTCGCCGGCATTGACGAGGCCCGTCAGGAGGTGAACGAGATCATCGAATTTCTTAAAGATCCGAAAAAATTCACCAGGCTCGGTGGACGTATTCCGAAAGGAGTGCTGTTAGTAGGCTCCCCTGGAACCGGGAAAACACTTTTGGCTAAAGCCATAGCGGGCGAGGCCGGGGTGCCGTTCTTCAGTATTTCGGGATCGGATTTTGTTGAAATGTTCGTCGGGGTGGGAGCTTCGCGGGTGCGCGACCTTTTCATCCAGGGAAAGAAGAATGCGCCCTGCATTATCTTTATCGATGAAATTGATGCCGTTGGCCGTCACCGCGGCGCCGGCATGGGTGGAGGTCACGACGAGCGCGAACAGACTCTGAACCAGCTGCTGGTCGAAATGGACGGATTTGAAAGCAACGAAGGGGTGATTCTAATTGCGGCGACAAACCGCCCAGACGTGTTGGATCCGGCGCTGATGCGCCCCGGACGTTTTGATCGGCGGGTGGTCGTGCCGCGTCCCGATGTGAACGGGCGCGTGGGCATTTTGAAAGTCCACACTAAGAAGACTCCGGTATCAGAAGATGTCGATTTAATGACGATTGCTCGCGGCACTCCTGGCTTTTCCGGCGCCGATCTCGAGATCTTGGTTAATGAGGCGGCGCTGTATGCGGCGCGCCTGAATAAGGACAAGGTTGGAAAAGGCGATTTTGAGTATGCCAAAGATAAAGTCATGATGGGTGCGGAACGGCGCTCCATGCTGCTGACCGAGAAGGAGAAGGAAACTACCGCCTATCATGAATCCGGGCATGCTTTGGTGGCGAAGCTTTTGAAGCACGCAGATCCGGTGCATAAGCTGACAATCGTGCCGCGCGGGATGGCGCTGGGGTTGATGCAGCAGCTTCCGGAGAATGATAAGCATACCTATTCGAAATCCTACTGGATGGATCAGCTGGCAGTGTTTTTTGGCGGTCGTGCGGCTGAAGAGATCATATTTAGCGACATGAACACCGGCGCTAGCTCTGACATTGAGCGCGCCACCGATATCGCGCGTAAGATGGTTTGCGAATGGGGCATGAGTGATCGACTCGGACCGGTGCATTATTCGAGTAAGGACGAGCATGTTTTCTTGGGGCGTGATTTCGGTAAGCCAAAAGAGCACTCCGAGCGCACGCAGCAGGAGATCGATGACGAGGTCAAGAGCATCCTCGACCAGCAGTATCATCTGGCCAAAAAGGTGATCTCCGAGAACATCGATACGCTGCACCGTCTGGCACGCGCGGTAATTGAAAAAGAGACCCTGGATGCAGACGATATTGCCAAGATCATGCGCGGTGAGAAACCCAATCCGCTTCCTCCTCCTCCGGGCGGCAGCGGCGGACCTGGGACCGAAGCGGCGAAGACTCCGCCGAAAGAGGAGAGTGTGCCGACCGGTCCATTAGGAGGGAAAGTTTCTTTTGCGGTCTAATAGCTCTGCCCGGTAGCTGCTTCGCAGTAGCACGCCGCTCGGGAAACGCCGGCAACTGGCAGTAGGGCGTTGGAGCTGAACAGCAGTTATTGGTTGGTCTAAAGATTTACATGGCAGAGGGCCTAAAATCATTGCTGCCTTACGTTAGGACGGTTGCTGATGTCCTGATTGTTTCCTATCTCGTGTACCGGGTGCTGTTGGTGATCAAGGGTACGCGGGCGGCGGCGATGTTGCTCGGATTGCTGGCCATCGTTTCGCTCTATTTCCTGGCCAGCTGGGTGAATCTGACCACGCTTAGCTGGATTCTGGAAAACGTCCTAAGCTCTTTCATCCTGGTGATTGTCGTGATTTTTCAGGATGAAATCCGCCGCGGCCTAACCAAAGTCGGACTGCAGCCGCTTCTGACCGGTCAGAGCAAGCCTTTCTACGACAAGAGCATCGAAGATATTACTTTGGTTTGTGTGCATCTGTCCGAGAAGAAATTCGGGGCGTTGATTGTACTGCAGCGCGAGGTGGGACTGGATGAATTCTTGGAGGACGCCGTAATTCTGGATGCCGAGCTTAATCGCAAATTACTCTACGGTATTTTCCTGAAAGAATCACCGCTGCATGACGGCGCGGTAGTGATCGACGGCGGCCGAATTAAGGCGGCCGGCTGTGTGTTGCCGCTCAGCTTTAATCCCGATCTGGACCCGAATTTGGGCACACGACACCGCGCCGCGCTGGGGCTCTCGGAGCGCTGTGATGCTGTGATTATTATCGTTTCGGAAGAAAATGGTACGATTTCGGTGGCGCGCGACGGCCGGCTGATTCGAAATTTGGATGCCTCGACGCTGCGTGATTCGCTGCACCGGCTGCTTTCTACCAGCAGCGTAACCGAGCATGAGATTGGAGAGTAATTTACATGCTTAGCTCCAAAGATTTTGGTTTGAAGCTGCTGTCGGTGCTGATCGCCGTGGGATTGGCGGTCTTCGTTAAATCGGGCAGCAATACCAGTCAAATTACTTTTGTAGTGCCGGTGGAGATTCGCAATTTGCCGGCTAATAAGCTGGTGCTGGCCCCCGCCACGACCGAAGCTGAAGTCACGATTAGCGGGCCGTCTTTCCTGGTCACTCGAATCTATTCATCGCCGCCAAGCTTTAGAGTCTTTCTCCCGCCGGATCCGGGGGAGCATTTTCGCAGCCCGCTAAAAGCTTCGCAGCTCAATCTGCCAAGCTCCGTTGAGATTATTAAGATCGACCCGCCTGAAGTGGAATTTTCTCTGGATGAAAAAGTTACCCGTGAAGTGCCGATTGAGATTGTGTCTGTCGGCACGGTTAAAGCCGGTCATCGATTGGAGAGTTTGCAGGTTACTCCAACCTCGGTTCAGTTAATCGGCGCGGCCAATGAACTGAAAGATGTCAGCAGTATTGAGACGATGCCCGTCGATCTGCGCGGGCTTAGCCGGCCCGAAACTTTCGCTGCGGGGCTGCGGGTACCGGGCAGATACAGCGAAGCTGTTCCTAATCGGGTCGAAGTGCAGGTGAAAGTTTCGATTGAACAGCTTGAGAAGAAATTCCGCAATGTCCAGATCCAGACTCAACCGTTGGATGCGGCCGTGAAAATTGCTCCCAAAACGGTGGAAATTGAGGTCAGTGGCCCGCGCAATACGGTTTTGCACCTTAAGGAGCAGGACCTTGCTCCGTACGTCACGGTTGGGGAGCAGTTTGAATCTCGTGCTGAACTTGAGGTAAAACTCAACCTCCCTGAGGAAGTGGCGCTGATCGCCATAGAACCCAGCAAAGTGCTGGTGACCAAGACAAAATAGCTGCGGATTTACGGCATGGCTGGTGTAATGCAAGAAAAGATAAAAAAGGAACGGCGCTTTTTCGGTACTGACGGAATTCGCGGGGTGGCGAGCGTCCCCCCGCTTGATCCAGAAAGCCTCGTGCGTCTTGGGAAATCCATCGCTCGGCAATTTCTCGGCCGCGGGCGCAAACACCGCATACTGATCGGAAAGGACACGCGACTCTCCGGCTATATGATCGAAACCTCGCTGGCTGCCGGCATAACCTCGATGGGTGCTGATGTGCTGCTATGCGGTCCAATTCCGACTCCCGGGGTGGCCTACCTGACTCGCAGCATGCGCGCTGACGCCGGCATCATGATTTCGGCCTCCCACAACGCCTATGAAGATAACGGCATCAAGATCTTTGGAGCCGATGGTTTTAAGCTTCCGGACGAACTTGAACTTCAGATCGAGGCCCTGATGGAGCCGGGGGCGCTAGAAGGCAAAGGCGCGGCGCCGTCCGAAATCGGCAAAGCGCAGCGCATCAATGATGCCGTAGGGCGCTACACAGTTTATTTAAAGGGCAGTTTCCCCCGCGAGATCGGATTGGACGGAGTGAAGATCGGTGTCGACTGCGCAAATGGCGCCGGCTATGTCGTGACACCGCTGGCGTTCACTGAATTAGGGGCAGAGGTGGTCTCGCGCGGCGTCAGTCCTAATGGCAGAAATATCAATGCCGGATTCGGCAGCCTCTTTCCGGAGGTAGTGAGTAAATTGGTGGCCGAATACACCCTGGACGTAGGGGTGGCACTGGATGGGGACGGCGATCGCGCCATGTTCTCCGATGAAAAAGGTGCGCTGATCGACGGTGATGTGGTTCTTGCCATTCTCGGCAAGGATCTCAAAGAGCGCGGACTGCTCACCAACAACGTCGTAGTTGGAACTGTGATGAGCAATCTGGGGCTGGATGTTTATTTTTCGGAGCTCGGAATCAAACTTGCGCGTACTGCGGTCGGCGATCGATACGTGCTGGAAGAGATGCGAAAATTGAACGCCTGTTTAGGCGGCGAGCAGTCCGGCCATGTAATTCTTTCGAACTATTCTACCAGCGGGGATGGGACCTTGACCGCGCTAGCCGTGCTGTCGGTGATGCTCCGAAGCGGCAAGCCGCTTTCGGCTCTAGCCGCGGACTTCAAACGTTTTCCGCAGAAGTTGATCAGCATACCGGTCTCACGAAAGCCGCCGCTTGATTCGTTGGAGCAGCTGCAGCGCCTGATTCATGAAAAGGAGAAGACCCTCGGAGAGCGAGGGCGCGTACTGGTGCGCTACTCTGGAACAGAGAATAAGGTTCGGGTGATGGTAGAGTGCGAGGACGAAGACAGCTGCAGGCAGCATGCTGATGACCTGGTGGAGGTCGTGGAGCGCGAGATCGGAGCATTATAGGTGTCGATACATTTAAGTGACTCCAGCGTGCCAGCTCAACTCCCTTCGCCGCAGGAAATGGCGGCGCTAGATCAAAACGCTATTCAGCAAGGTACGCCCGGCCTGGAGCTGATGGAGCGGGCCGGGACGGCCATGTTCGACACAGTCTGTTCGATGTGCGAGGCGCAGGAGTCGCGATTGGATCGGGTGGTCGTTCTTTGCGGCCCGGGCAACAACGGCGGGGATGGGCTGGTAATCGCGCAGCGCTTTAAAGAGGTGCGGCGCGAGCCGGTGGTCGTGCTTGCGAGCTCTGAACGTTACAGCTCTGATTGCTTGATACAGATCCAGAAAGCCGGATGGGCTGGCGTCCAGATTCTATTATTCGGCGGGCGCAAGGCGGGAGCATCGGGCTTCAAGTTTGAAGAGGTCTCCGAAACTGCACTGGCAAAATTGCTGAGTGAGGCGGGGGTGGTGGTGGACGCCCTGCTGGGTACTGCGCAGCATGCAGCTCCGCGGGGAACAATTGCTGAAATCTTATCGTGCCTGCGCTCGGCTACGGATGGCGTTGACGGACGACCGTTACTGCTAGCTGCCGACCTTCCAACCGGTATAAATGCTGACAGCGGAGAGCTCTTCGAACCGCACTTTCGGGCTGATTTTACAGTGAGCGTCGAGTTTGCGAAGCGCGGCATGCTGCAGATGCCCGCTCGCGAAGCTTGCGGGGAGATTGAGATTGTGCCGATCGGCATTGAACCCGCACTTGCAATTGAATATTTCCTGCAGCGCGCCGACAACCTGCCGACGCTTGCTGCACGGCCTCCGGACCTGCATAAGGGCCAGGCCGGCAGAATCGTGATCATCGGGGGATGCGAGAGATATCCCGGGGCTGCGGGACTAGCGGGGCATGCAGCGCTTAGAGCCGGAGCTGGCTTGGTCACGGTCGCACATCCAGCCGGCGCCAGCTATGACTTAATCCCTGAGATCATCCGGCTTCCGGTCGGATCGCGCACCGATCGAAATTTCAAAGCGACGCACTTGAAGGCAATCGTCGAGGCGCTTAAGGAGTGCGATGCGGTGGTGCTTGGGCCGGGGCTAGGAAGCAGCAAGCCGACGCACGAGTTCGTCAAGAAGCTGCTGGTCGAATTAGAGCGCCGTCAAATCGCCGCAGTGATCGATGCCGATGCGCTCAATATAATCGCTGAGCTGAAGGGCTTTAAAGGTTGCAAGCGCGGCATCTTTACGCCCCATCCGGGTGAGGCCTCACGCTTGCTCGGAATTAAGACCTCGGCAGTTCAGGCTAACCGTTACGCGGCGGTAGCGAAGCTCCAAAAGAAACTGCGCGGCGTGGTCGTACTTAAAGGCGCGGCAAGTTTGGTTCGGGACGCTGCGATCGGTGCCGTCAATAGCAGCGGGAACCCATTTATGGCCACCGCCGGAAGCGGAGATGTTCTTAGTGGACTGCTCGCGGCGCTGCTCGCTACAAATCTGGAAAATTTTGACGCTGCAAGACTAGGCGTTTTCCTGCACGGCCGGGCTGGAGATTTGGCCAGCAACGAGGGCCGTTTGCCGATTATTGCGAGCGATGTAATTGCAGCGATTCCGCAAGCTTTTGGTGAGATTCTGCAGTAAAATTGGACGGCGATGGAACTTAGAACCCTAGAAGATACTGCACGGTTCGCCGGCTCGTTAGCGCGGGCTCTTAAGCCCGGCAAAAGTTACGGATTCATCGGAGAACTGGGTGCCGGCAAAACTACGCTGATCTCGGCGCTCTGCCGCGAGCTAGGGGTAACTGAGCCGGTATCATCCCCGAGCTTTGTGCTCGAGCATCAGTACGCCGGAGCCAATGTGCGTTTTGAACATTGGGATCTGTACCGGCTGCGGGATCTTCCCCTGGACCTATACGAGCCGCCGGAACCCGATACGATCCGATTGGTGGAATGGGCCGATCGCGACACTGAATTCGCGGCGCGGTTGGATGGAGTGATTTCAATTGATCTGGGCTACGGAGACGATGGCGCGGCGCTCAGAAAGGTAACTCTGAGCGGAGAGCTTTCGGCATGAAGTTAGTTGTAAAAAAATTTGGCGGGACCTCCGTGGGAGATCTTGGCCGGATTTCGCAGGTGGCCGAGCTCCTGCGTAAATTTTTAGCTGAAAATCCTGGGGTTGGCTTGGTAGTGGTGGTTTCAGCCATGGCTGGCGAGACCAATCGCTTGACTGCGCTGGCAAAAAGCTTGGTGGCTGAGCCCGATCCGCGTGAGCTCGATACGCTGCTGGCCACGGGAGAGCAGGTCTCGATCGCCTTGGTATCGATCGCGCTGAGACAACTCGGCATTCCGGCGCGGAGTTTCGATGCGCAGCAGGCACAGATCGCAACCAACAATCGCCATCTGGAGGCTCAGATTGAGGGCATCAACGCCGCTGCGCTAAATGCCGCTTTAGCCCGGGGCGAGATCCCGGTTGTTGCAGGCTTTCAGGGAGTGGACGAGGAGGGGAGTATTACCACCTTGGGCCGGGGCGGGTCCGATATTACGGCTGTCGCAATTGCGGCCGCGCTAAAAGCGGATGCCTGTTATATCTACACCGATGTCGATGGTGTATACTCGACCGACCCGAGGATCTGCAGGTATGCGAAGCGGCTCACGCAGACTTCGCACGAGGAGATGCTCGAGATGGCGAGTCTCGGGGCCAAGGTGCTTCATCCGCGTTCGGTGTATTTCGCGATGCAATATGCTGTGCCCCTCGTGGTGCTATCAACTTTTAACCCGGAAAGAGGCGGCACCTGGGTGGTGCCGGAGGAGGAGCTGGTGGAGAAAGCAGTTGTCACAGGGATTACCTATAGGAATGATGAAGCCAAGATCTCCGTGCACCATATGCCGCAGGGGATCAAGAGCTTCAATTTGGTTTTCTCCGCGCTGGCAGAGCAGGGTATCTTTGTGGATATGATTACCCAGGCGGGGGCGGCTGATGGAACGACTACCGTCAGCTTTACCGTGCCGGACGAAGCCAGCAGCAAAGCTTTGGCGCTGATGCAGGCCTTGGTTCCTAAAATCAAGGCTGAAGGGGCTTCCTTGGAGCGTGACATCGCCAAGATCTCGGTAGTCGGGGTGGGTATGCGATACCATACCGGCGTGGCAGCGAAGCTGTTTGAGGCGTTAGCCGCAGAAGGCATCGATGTGAGCATGATCGCTACCTCAGAGATCAAGATCTCTGTTCTGGTGCCCCGCAAGTTCTCCGAAGTCTCAATCCGTGCGCTGCACCGCGCCTTTATCGAAAACCAACCCGAGATCGCGCTGGAACGCGGAGCTGCTGCGGTTTGAGCCTGAGCTTTTAAATGCGTGGCGGTTGATCGACTCACAGCCCAGTTCGAGATGCTGCTCCAGCTTCTGAGCAGTTTTTTGGCCGATGCCCTTGATTGCCTGAAGCGGGCTTCGCGCGGACTTTTTTTCGCAGATTGTCAGCTGCGCTTTGGCGCGTTCAATTTTGAATGCCAGGGTATCTGAGACTCCTTTAATTAGCTCGAGTTCATAAATACTGGCAGCAGAGAGCAGCAGCTTCTGGCCCAGAGCCAGGGTCGTTTCAGCCGGATCAAGCTCGAAGATGCGCTCGATCTCGATCGGGCGCTCGCGGCCTGGGAGCTGGAAGCAGAGCGCCACTGCAGAGAAGAGCGTCAGGGAGAGCGCTAACTGTCTTAGAGCTTGGAGCATGGGATGTGCAGATTGTTCGTTAGCGGAGCGCTGGAGTTTCCTGGAAGTTGCGCCGAAGTAGGGGACTTGGGAGAACTAGATTGAAGAAATTTCGAAGTGCCGCTGTCTGTACTTGCTGTAGATGCCGCATTTTTCTGGGACGGAATGCATGCCGATGCGCGCTGTTCTGTCGTTGCGAGCGAAGCGAAGCAATCCCTATCAATTTGCCCGGCAGTGCGTATGCTCCGAGCCAGGGGGTAAGGGGATTCTCTCCCCATTAAAGCTGTGTAAAGTAATAAGTGGCATGGAGTTAGGGTTTGCTTCGCTTCGCTCGCAATGACACTGGGCTTCGCTTCGCTCGCAATGACACTGGGCTTCGCTTCGCTCGCAATGACGCCGGGCTTCGCTTCGCTCGCAATGACGCCGGGCTTCGCTTCGCTCGCAATGACGCCGGGCTTCGCTTCGCTCGCAATGACACCGGGCTTCGCTTCGCTCGCAATGACAGAGTCACGCATACAGGCAAATATTTCGCCCTCGAAATATGTAGCAGCTATAGCAATGACGGTAATTTTGTCTTTGAATTGGGCAACTCGTATAGCAACGACAGGAGATCTGTCCACCTAGTGCGTACGGGGCTAACCTTCTACGCCGCTGCGCTTGCGTTTCTGAATCCAGCGGCGTTTAAGCATCGGCAGGCTCCAGGTTGAGAGAATGAAGCCGATAGTGGGGACGATCGAATTCAAATAAAACTTTTCATTCCCTAGCGCCCAAAATGCCAGACTCACCAGCAGGTAGGTAAAAGCCGCGAGGCTGCCGATGCGATAGCTGGAGGTCTCCCAGGCCTTCTCAGTTTCGACTCTCAGGTTTCGTTCGATAATGCGGCGGATTGCGTCCTCGAGCGCATCAACGCGGGCGTTGAGATCTCCGGTCGAAGTTGTTTCATCCAGAAACGGTGGGGACATATCGGAACATTAGCATAGCTATGAACCGGGGTGAACCGGCTGCTTCTGATCGGGTATTGGAGTTTCAGGTGCTTTTTATGCCAGCACGTCCAGCGATCCATCTCCGCGGCGCCGCTTGGTTCTAACTGTATTCGTCTGACTCTGCGCGGTTTGTTCCTTCTCCTCGTCAGGCTGAGAAAAGGTTGCTTCCGTGCGCTTGGGGTTTTGAATCGTTCGCTTATTATTGGGTTGTGCGACCCCCGTGGCTTTCTGCGCCTGGTTTACCGAGGTTTGGGATAACTGCTCGGCGCTAACCGGCCGTTGGGGGAGAGCGTTAGGGTTAGTATTGGCGCTAGCCGCAGTCTTTGAGGCGGCGCTCGATATAATTGCAGTTAGTTCTGAAGCCATAGTATTATTCACCGGTTAAGATCGGCATTTTTGGGCCTCTTTCTTAGTGTCTGGGGCTAGATAGATCGGTTTCAATGCGGCCCAACCTCTTGAAGTTATGCGGAAATTTATTAATTTGGACGCAAATGCCAGCTACGGCCCGCTTCCGGCGCTAAAGCCGTCCTCTATCCTCGATTCCGACTATCTCAATCCCAGCTCCATCCATCGCGGCGGCCAGCGTGCCAAAGCAGCGATTGAATTAGCGCGCGACCGGGTTCGGGAACTGGTAGGCAGCGACTCTGCGCTTAAAGTGATCTTTACCTCTGGCGCCACGGAAGCCCTTAATCTCGCGCTGAACTTTCCTCCAGAAGTCGCGCGGGGACGGACGATTGTCAGTACTACGATTGAACACCCGGCGGTGCTCGCTGCACTGCAGCGCTTCGAAAAGTTTGGCGGAGTCGTGCGCTGGGTGGCACCGGGCCGCAACTGGGAATTTTCTGAAGCTCCATTTCTAAATGCGCTTGCTGAAAAGCCCCTGCTTGTAAACCTGATGTGCGTCAACAATGAAACGGGACAGCTTCTTCCGGTTGCGGAGATCTCGCAGGCTTTGAGAAGCGCCGGTTATAGAGGCCTGGTGCTCTCCGATGCGGTGCAAGCTGCGGGGAAATTGGATCTTTCCTTTGCTGGGCTCGGAGCGGATATGTTGGCGCTCTCGGGACATAAGATCGGCGCGCTTCCGGGGGTAGGGGCGCTGGTAGTGGGAAACCGGACTGATCTAGAGCCGCTCGTCGTGGGAGGGCCGCAGGAAGGGCGGTTGCGAGCGGGAACGGAGAATGTGCCGGGAATTATCTCATTTGGGCAGGCGGCAGAATACGTCCGGCAAAACCTAGCGCATCGGCTTGCGAGATATGCAGCGTTGCGTGACACCCTTGAGCGTGAAATTTCAGCGCGGTTCCCGGACACTATTATCAACTGTGCGAACACCGAGAGAGTCGCAAATACTTCCTCACTGACCTTCCCCGGAGTAAATGCTGATGACCTGGTAGTGGCGCTCGACCTAGCTGGAATTGGAATCTCGTCGGGCTCCGCCTGTGCTTCCGGCAAGCCAGAGCCCTCGCATGTGCTTTTGGCAGGAGGGCTGGCGCCAGCCACTGCCCGCTCTACTGTGCGTTTAAGTTTTACTGCTGAGGCAGCGGATGACGAGCTTGCCTATTGTATCGAGAAGCTTGGCGATGCGGTTGAGCGCCTTCGAGGTGCAGCATGACAACCGCGGTTAACATGCCCAAAGCGACCCGCAAAATAGTGGTGGCGCTCTCCGGTGGAGTGGACTCGTCGGTGGCAGCGCTGCTGCTAAAGCAGCAAGGCCATGAGCTGATCGGGGTGTCGATGCAGGTTTGGGATTACCGCAATCATGGCGGCTGCAGTACCCGCGCCACCTGCTGCGCGCCCTCGGATTTTATGGATGCTCGGAAAGTTGCCGCGGTGCTCGATGTGCCGTACTACGTCTTTGATTTTGAAAGCAGCTTTCGAGAAAAGGTCATCGATAAATTCGTGCGAAGCTATCAGCAGGGCTACACCCCTAATCCATGTGTAGAGTGCAATAATAAGGTGAAGTTCGGGGAGCTGCGGGCCCGGGCGCACACGCTGGGTTTTGAACAGGTAGCCACCGGACATTATGCCCGGGTGGAGGGTGAGGCTGGACGGAAACGGCTGCTTAGAGGGATCGATGGCAATAAGGACCAGAGCTATTTTCTTTACGGCACTAAGGCTGCAGAGCTGGGCGCCACTATCTTTCCTGTCGGCGCTCTCACCAAGCCGGAGGTGCGTGAACTAGCTAAGGCTGCCGGGCTGGTTACGGCGGAGAAGGCTGAAAGCCAGGATATCTGTTTTGTAAGCGGGAGCGCCGGAGAATTCGTCGCCCGCATCGGCGGCCGTCGGCCGGCAGGTCAAATTACCGATAAGTCGGGGCAGGTCTTGGGTCACCACGACGGTATTCATAACTTTACAATTGGGCAGCGCCGCGGCATCGGTATCGGCGGTAACGAGGAGCCGATTTACGTGGTTGATATAGATGCGGCCTCAAACCAGGTAATCGTGGGGCCTAAGGAGGAATTGGAACGGGAGGGGTTCAGGGTTGCCGAAACCAACTGGATTAATCCAGAACTCTTGGAGACCCTCGCGAAGGACGGCGCCGCGGAGCTCTCCGCGATCGCGCAGGTGCGGCATCGGCATGCCGGAGTGCCGGTAACTTTGAAGATTGACCAAAACGGCGCATGCAGCGCGCGTTTTGTCAGCGAGTGGAGCACTATTTCTCCAGGCCAAGCAGCCGTGTTCTATGACACCGCCAACATCGAGGTGCTGGGCGGCGGAACTATTGTGCGGTGATGAAGCCGCGCTCCCGGAGATACGATACGATCTTATCAACGCCATCTGAAATTGAAAGCGTACCCATGTCCAGATGCAGCTCCGGACGCTCCGGCGCCTCGTACGGATCGTCAATGCCGGTGAAGCCGGTGACCTGTCCCTTCCTAGCTTTGGCGTAAAGACCTTTCGGATCTCGCTCCTCGCAAACCTTTAGCGAGGTGGCAACGAATACTTCGAGGTATTCTCCGACCGGTGAAATGGCATCACGGTTGATGCGCCGATCTTCTGCGTACGGGGCGATCAATGAACAGATCACCGTGCCGCCATGCTTGGCAATCTCGGCTGCAATAAAGCCCACTCGACGCACCTGGGTGGCGCGGTCTTGCTTCGAGAATCCCAGTTCGGCTGTTAGATATTTTCGAACAACGTCGCCGTCCAAAAGGGTAATCTGCCGCCGGTCGATCTCCATCAGCCGCATCGCCAAGGCGTTTGCGAGGGTCGATTTGCCCGAGGCGGGAAGACCAGTAAAGAAGAGCACCATGCCGCGCGAGGCGTTGGATGGGAAGGCTTCTTTAAGCTCCTTGATGATCTCAGGATAGCTTAGCCAGCTTGGGATTGGCTTGCTTTCTGCCAAAAGCCCACGCAGCTCTGTTCCGGAGATTTGCAGCGTCTTTTCTCCAGCGGGGGCCTCATGTTCCTGGAAATACTTGTCGAGCTTCTCCACGTACACCATGTTCTTGAACGGCACCATTTCCACCCCGACCTGCTGCGAGAGCGAAGCCAAAAGATCCTGTGCCTCATAAGGCTGATAGAAGGGCTTGCCCTGCTTGTCTTTCCCGGGGCCGGCATGATCCCGTCCGACAATAAAGTGCGACACGCCGTGATTCTTTCTGATGATCGCATGCCACACCGCTTCACGCGGTCCGCCCATCCGCATCGCCAAAGGCAGGAGGCTTAGAGATGCTGTGCCGGGCTTGTAGTAGCGCATCACTTCTTTGTAGCAGCGCACTCTAGTGAAATGGTCCACATCCCCCGGCTTGGTCATGCCAACCACCGGATGAATAAGAAGATGTCCACCGATCTGTTCGGCCGCACGGAAGGTTAGCTCCACATGCGCACGGTGCATCGGATTGCGGGTTTGGAATGCAACCACCTTGCTTGCGCCTTTGGCCTCAAGTTCAGCCCGGAGCTGTGCCGGAGTCTTACGGAGCTCCACAAAATCATAGTGCCGAGGCAGGCTAATACCGGCGAGTTTACCACCGACGTAGTGGCTGCCGGACTGCTTCATCAGGTAGAACACCCCGGGATGATCCAGCGAGGTGGTACCGAAGACACGTTGTGCCTCATTGGCCTTTTCCGGTTCCCAAATGTCACTGATAGTTAATATCGCCAGTGGGAAACCCTCGTTGTCCCTCAGAACGGCTTCGCTCGCGCCCTTGATTTGCTCCAGCGCCTTGCTATCCAGATCTAATGTAATCGGCATCGGCCAAACGGTGCCGTCCGGCAGCTGCATGCCTTCCAGTACGGAAAGATATTGCTCTTTTGTCATGAAGCCAGTGAGCGGAGAGAAGCCGCCGCTCAGAAGCAGCTCCAGGTCGCAGATCTGACGGTGCGAAAGCGAGATGCTGGGAAGCTTCTCGGCTCGAGCCCTGAGGCCCGCTACCTCAGAAGGGTTGATAAGTTGGATTAATTGGCCGCCATGCGGCTTGATTAGACTGCTCATAATTCTCCTTATAAAGCGACCAATAAAGTACCTGAATTGGCGGATTTTGCAAAATCGAGCGGGAGAAACAGGCGCTCTTTGAATCACGCCGGTCAATTGTGCCACGGACTATTTCGGGTTAGAGCTGAGGGGTGAAAAAGTTCACAGCCTGGGTCATCTTAGCAGCATTGTTCGGGACGTTAGTGTTCGCGATGGGGCGTCTTTTAAAGAGCTCCGAGCCGAATGTTATTCTGATCGTGCTGGATACCCTGCGCGCCGATCACCTCGGCACTTACGGTTATGCGCGCGACACTTCACCGCATCTTGATCAATTCGCCGCCGAGAATCTGCAGTTTAATTATGCGATGACAGCCGCCCCCTGGACTCCGGCTTCCCTGGCCAGCATGTTCAGCGGTGTCTATCCATCGCGGCATGGCATGATGCCCCCGGATGGCCGCGGCCTGGCTAAGCAGAGCTCGCACCGCCTAGAGAGTCAGGTCGAAACCTTAGCCGAGATTTTTAGTGCGCACGGTTATCTGACGGCCGGTATTACCCCCAACCCCTGGCTCAAATCGGAGTTCGGTTATAACCAGGGGTTCGATCGCTATCACTACCGCGATCGGGATCGGGCCGCAGAAATTAATGGGGCGGCCTTCAAAGTTATCTCGGAAATTACCAAACAGAAGAAACCGTTCTTCCTCTTCCTTCACTATTTAGACCCGCATGATCCTTATGATGCGCCGGAGCCCTACGGATCGATGTTTAAGGGCAAACCTCCGGGACTGGATTATGCCCCCGAGATGGAGCAGCTGATAAACGCCTATGACGGCGAGATCCGTTATATGGACGATCGAGTTGGAGAACTGTTCGCCTTTCTAAAGGAGCAGGGGCTCTACGATAATTCCCGGATCGTGATCTTGGGTGACCACGGCGAGCAGTTCAAGGAGCACGGCAATCTGACCCACGGCTTTATGGTGCATACGGAGGAGCTGCACATCCCGCTCCTGGTGAAATCTGGTCAGCCGCACCGCGCGCCGGACTTTACTGTGAGCAGCATCGATATCTTTCCGACCCTTTTAGAGATGGCTGGTATCCCCGTGCCGGCGACCGCCCAAGGTCTTTCTCTGCTTAATGATGAAAATTTTAGAGCGCGCGAAGGAGTGCTCTCGGAGATCAAGCGCAAGTACAACCAAAAGGCTTTCACCAATTTCGAAGGCCGCAAGCTTATCTTGGAATATCCGCTGGAAAGCGGGCTAGTGCAGGAGGATCCTGCAGGTGGCAAGGTTCTGGGGGTATTCGATCGGCATTCAGACTATGCCGAGCTGCATCCGTCGCTGGATCCCGCGCTAATTGCGCCGCTAAAGCAGGAATTGTCGAAGCTATATGCAGATACCGTGAAAGGACGCATTGAGTCGACCGAGGCCCCCGTTTCTGATAAAACCCTGGAGCAGTTAAAATCGCTGGGTTATCTGCATTGAGAATCACCTATAGAAACATAGCGTGCTACGGCGCGTTTGTTCTGCTTTTGGCGACACCGCTAAAGGCATTCGCATACATCGGGCCCGGTGCCGGTTTCGCCTTCCTAGGTTCCGGTTTTGTCTTTATCGCGGCAATCCTGATGGCCTTCGTGACGATTGCCTTTTGGCCCTTTATCTGGCTTTGGCGCCGGGTGCGCGGCAAGGTTATCAGCAAGCGCGCTCGTACCCGGCGTGTGATCGTAGTTGGTCTGGATGGTCTGGAGCCGACTCTAGCAGAGCGCTTCATGGAGGAGGGGCGGCTTCCCAACCTTAAGCGCCTCCGTGAGCAGGGCTCGTATTCACGGCTCGGTACCACTCTTCCAGCGCTCTCTCCCGTCGCCTGGTCAACTTTTCAGACCGGGGTGAATCCAGGCGCGCACAATATCTTTGATTTCCTGACCCGTGATAAGCGCGTGTGCATGCCCTTGCTGGCCTCCACCGAAAGCGTTTCAGGCGGAAAAACATTCAAGCTGGGACCGATCAAATTTAATTATGGGCACGACAGTGTGCGCATTACCAGAAAATCGGAGCCCTTTTGGAAGATCCTCGGGCGCTACGGGGTTTTCTCGAATGTGCTGAGGGTTCCGATCTCATACCCTCCAGAAAAATTTGAAGGGAATATTCTCTCGGCGATGTGTACTCCCGATCTGAAGGGGACCCAGGGGAGCTTTTCGCTTTTCACTACCAACGCCAAGCTTCTGGCCGAACGGAGTACCGGAGGGGAATTTGCGCTGCTTAATCGGCAGGGGTCGCTGCTGTGCGGAGCAGTTGATGGACCGCCTGATCCTAGCGGGAAGAGCAAATATTTAAGCTGTGCCTTCACGTTAGAACCTCAGCTAGAGGCCGGGTATGCAGTGTTGCGTACAGGCGGGCTATGCGTGCAGTTAAAGCCGAACGTTTTTTCTGATTGGGTTGAGCTTAAATTCCCCTTGGGCCGGAAGGAGATCCCCGGAATCGCGAGATTTTGCCTGCGTGAATTGGGGGCCGAGACCACCCTGTACGTGTCGCCGGTCAATGTCAGTCCGGAGAAGCCCGCACTTCCGATATCGAGTCCCTTCCTTTTCTCGTCCTGGTTGGCCAAGCGCAACGGTCTATACGGCACCCTCGGGCTGATGGAGGACACCTGGGGGCGAAATGAACACGCGCTTGATGATGCCCGGTTTCTGGAGCAGACCTATCTGACTCATGCAGAGCGCGAGAAGATGTTTTTCGATCTGCTGGCCCGCACTAGGGAAGGGGTGGCGGTATGTGTTTTTGACGCCTCGGACCGAATCCAGCATATGTTCTGGCGGTACCTTGATGATAGACATCCTTCGCCGCGCGAGCAGACTCCGGGGCTTGAACATACCATCCGCGAAATGTACGAGCGCATGGATCAGCTGGTGGGCAGGGTGATGGCCAAAGTTAATCCTGGTGACGTGCTCTTTGTTTTAAGCGATCACGGGTTTTCCTCATTTAGACGGGGTGTGAATTTAAACACCTGGCTGATGCGCGAGGGATATTTAGTGCTCAAAGAGGGCAAAACCGTAGGGGCAGATTATCTGCAGGATGTGGACTGGAGCCGCACGAGAGCCTATGCGCTTGGACTTAGCGGGCTATATATAAACAAGCGCGGACGCGAACGGATGGGGATCGTCGAAGAGCAGGCGGCGACGGCGCTGAAGCTCGAAATTGCAAAAAAACTGGAGGGGCTGAAGGATCCCAAAGATGGCGCAGTCTCGATTCGCAAAGTACATGACAGCGCGCTTTGCTACAAAGGGCTGTATGCCGACGAGGCACCCGATCTGATCGTGGGTTACAACCCGGGGTACCGGGTTTCGTGGGATTCGATTACCGGTACGGTCGAAGCGGAGGTTTTTAGCGATAACACGAAGGCCTGGAGTGGGGACCATCATGTGGATCCGGAGCTTATTCCTGGTGTGCTTTTCTCGAACCGCAAGCTTACTGCGGAGAGGCCGCACATCATTGACATGGCCCCCACGATGCTCGATCTTTTTGCGGTCCCAGTGCCCCGCCACATGGAAGGCAAAGTTTTAGTTTAGCCCTCTTTTTTGGAGGAGAGAGAACATGTTCAAACCAAAAGTTACCGTCACTAAAGAATTGATGAGCAAGATTACCGAGGCTGCCAAGATTGCAGGATGCTCCAATCTCGAGGAATTCGTTGAGCGCGCCTTGAACAAGGAGGCTGATCGCGTTTTGAGTCAGGGTCCTAAGCGCGAAATGTCGGCTGCTGAAGTGGAAGAGATCGCGGCTAAGATGAAAGGCTTGGGATACCTTGAGTAAGGCAATCGACTTAGTGCACAGCGCTGTTGGTTGGATCGTCGATCTGATGATTGCGCCGGTTCAGTCGCTGCCCGGATGGATCGGCCTGACGTTGGTGTCGGCTATCTGCGGGGTTGTACTTTTGTTTCTTTGGGGCAAGGTTTCGAGTCAGTCCGGTATCAAGCAGGTCAAGCGGGACATTGCGGCCAGCATGTATGAGGCGGTGCTTTTTCGGCGCGACATTCTGGTCTCGTTGAAGGCACAAGGGCGGCTCTTCGGTTACGCGGCTAAATATTTCGGATATGCCGTACCGCCCTTAATTATATTGGCGATTCCGTGTGTGCTGATGCTGTCACAGCTGAACCTGCATTACGGTGTGCGTCCCCTGAAGACCGGGGAGTCGGCAGTCTTGACTGTGGATGTTGAGAAGCTTCTCGATCCCAAGGGGGTGAAAGCGGAGCCTGGTGCGGGCTTGGAGCTGTCCCCGCCGGTGCGCTCGCCGAATCTGAATGAGGTCAGCTGGCGGGTGAGAGTGCTGGATGAAACCAAGCCGGTCACGCTGCGCATATTGGCGGCCAGTGCAAACCCGATCGATCTAGATCTGGCCGTGCACAATGCTGCACAGAAGGTTTATGCGCATTACTCTAAGTCCTGGCTCGAGTCTTTGATGTATCCAGCAGCGCAGGGGCTGCGGGCCGATCCCAATCTCAAGGGTATCTCCATAGACTATCCGGCGTCCGATCTGCGTCTTCCAGGGGTCCATCTGCACTGGTTGGTGGTGTTCTTCCTGGTGTCTTTGGCGAGCGGTTTAATTGCCTCCCGCTGGCTCAAAGTTCAAATTTAGCCCAGTCCCCGATCTTGATCATACTCTCTCGGCTTGCGTCCTGATTCTTGGCCGCAAATAATATAGCCCTATATTCAATTTTATTTTGATACGAAGTCTTCCATGAAGAAAATTCTACTGTCCTGCTTGTGCCTGTTTGTTTCCAGCGCTTGTGCCGGACGCCTGCATCACGCGCAGCCGCAAACCACCCCGCGCGAACCTGCGATGACCAAAGAGCAGATGATGGAAAAGATGATGAAGCTAAGCACCCCGGGGCAGGAGCATACCGCGCTGCAGCCGTTGGTAGGGAGCTGGAACGTTGAAGTAAAGAGCTGGGAACAACCTGGTGGGAAGCCGCAGATCTCCAAGGGGCAGTCAACCAACAAATGGGTGCTCGGAAAACGCTTTGTGCAGGAGCAGTTCAACGGCAAGTTTATGGGGCAGCCGTTTCAGGGAGTCGGTATGTTGGGATTCGATAATGTGAAGCGCGAATATGTTTGGACCTGGTACGATTCTATGAGCACCGGCTATATGCAGAGCGCAGGCAATTTTACCCCGGGCGCTAAGACTCTCGAGATGGAAGGGAAGTTTAGCTGTCCGATGACTGAGGAAGAGATGAGCACTCGGCTCGTTACCAACTTCGTTGATAAGAATCACCACACTTTTGAGATGTACATGCGTAACCCCGAAGATGGCCATGAGTTCAAGACCATGGAGATCCATTACAAGCGAAAAGCCTAGAAAATAGAGCCTTTTCGAGAGAGGCGCGGCTGTTCCAGTTTCGGGGCAGCGCGCCTTTTTCTTGGCGCCGAACGCGGCGCTGGAGCAGCTGCTCGGCTGGTGCAAGATTGTGTTCTGTGATAGCTTTTCGCTGCGATGAAGAATAATCTTGTTTTTATAACTTTTGACAGCTGCCGTTACGATTCGTTTACTGCGGCCAAGACTCCTAACATCTCCAAGTTAGGTCCAACTGATCGGCGTTTTTCTTACGCTAGCTGGACGGTGCCTTCTCATACTGTCTACATGCTGGGCGCTACTCCGCATACCAGTCCGAAAGGCGTCTTTGCCTCGGAGGTCTACAAGAAGGATTTTATCGCTTGGGGCGCGCGGCTGAATATTGAAGATATCTCTTTTAAGAAGTTCGTGCCGCGGCTATCGCTGCCGGCTTTTTTGCGGGAGCACGGGTACCGCACCAATGCGCTGGTCTCGATGCCGGTACTGAATCCCACCACAAATTTCAACCAGCACTTTGATCGCTTTCAGCTGATGAAGGAGCACAATAATTTTGACGCCATTTTAGATGAGCTTGAGTTCGACCAGGCTCAGCCGTCATTTTATCTCTTAAATATCGGGGAGACCCACTATCCCTATACGGTGCCGGGAGAAAGCGGCGAACATCTGCCCAGAATTCATGGAGTGCATGGGGTTTTCAAGCACATGGATGATCTGATTTTGCAGGGTAAGACGGCCAGCGACATAGCGGATGAGGATAAATTTTTCGATATGAGCCAGATGGAGGAATTGCATCAGAAGCAGATTAAGAACGTGAGCTACTTGGATAAGCTTTTTGAAAAGCTTTACCAAAAAGCGCCGCGGAACACCCATTTCATCGTGACTTCTGATCACGGGGAGCTTTTTGGCGAAGATGATTATTTTGGCCACGGTCCAGTGATCCATGAGAAGGTCTTCGAGGTGTTT
This sequence comes from Oligoflexia bacterium, assembly GCA_019694515.1. Taxonomy (GTDB): domain Bacteria; phylum Bdellovibrionota_C; class UBA2361; order UBA2361; family JBGSMV01; genus JAIBBU01. The sequence goes on from JAIBBU010000008.1 coordinate 42,930, forward strand.
TTTGTCGAAGGCCGAATAGCCTAGCCCCCGGAGGTCCTAATGTCGAAAAGTATCGGGCGCCGCCAGTTTCTCAAGCAATCTGCGCTCGGTGTGTCGGCGTTGGCCTGCTCGGGATTGGGAGCTCCTTCGGGCCGCACAGCGCGCGCTCCCTATATCAAGAATTCAAAGATTGCCAACAAGGTTCTGGTTTTGGGAATGGACGGGCTCGATCCCAACCTTTTGAAACGTTTCATGGCCGAGGGCATCCTTCCGACCTTTTCCAAGTTCGTACAGGGCAATCACTTCGGGGAGCTTCAAACCACCATGCCCCCGCAGAGTCCGGTAGCATGGTCAAGCTTTATTAGCGGTACGAATCCCGGCGGGCATGGGATCTTCGACTTTATTCACCGTGATCCGGCCAAGTTTATCCCTTATTTGTCGACCTCGCGTTCTTTTCCTTCTAAGCGTTCGATCTCGGTGGGCCGGTGGTCGGTGCCGCTGGAGAGCGGACATGTTGAGCTGATGCGCAAGGGCCCGGCTTTTTGGCGTTACCTCGAGGATCGGGATATCGACTCCACGGTTTTTCAGATCCCCGGCAATTTTCCGGTAGTTGAGAGCGCAACGCGCCAAATGAGCGGCATGGGAACTCCTGATCTGCTGGGTGGATATGGAACCTGCTCGCTTTATACCGATGCCCCCACAGAAAGCGGCAAACAGTTTGAAGGCGGGGTGATTGAAAAGGTTAAGGGCATCGACCACGTATACAAAGCGACGCTGCGAGGCCCATCGAATCCCTTCATGGTTAAGCCGGAAAACGCTGCAATTGAGCTGCAGTTCACCCGTGATCCCTGGGAACCGGTGGTCAAGATTGGTATTCAGGACCGTCAGATTGTTTTGCGCGCGGGCGAATGGTCAGAGTGGGTGCCGCTTAGCTTCGAATTTGTGCCGCTTTTCTCCACTGTTTCCGGAATGGTGCGCTTCTTCGTGCGCGATGTGCATCCGTATTTGCGGATCTACGCTTCGCCGGTAAATGTAGATCCTCAGGATGCGAGTCTGCCGATCTGCAGTCCGAGCGGGTATTCCCGCGACATCAGCGAAGCAATCGGCAGATTCCATACGCAGGGATTGCCGGCCGATACGAAGGCGCTATCTAACGGCATCCTCTCAGACGATGAATTCCTGCAGCAATCGAGTCTGATCTTGAACGAAAGCACCCGTGTCTATGAGCATCTGCTGAACGATTTTCGCGAAGGCTTTTTCTTCTTCTATTTCTCCAGCGTTGATCAAAATTGCCACATGCTGATGCGCAATATGGATCCGACGCACCCGCTCTATAATCCAAATGCGAGTCCCGAAGTGAAGGATGGCATCCGGCATTTTTATCGGGGGATGGATTACGCTTTGGCCCGGGCGCTCGAGCGGGTCGATAATTATACGACTTTAATGGTGCTCTCGGATCATGGATTTGCGCCATTTATCCGGGAATTCCATCTTAGTACCTGGTTGGTCGAAAATGGATTTACTACATTGACCTCGCCGCAGCGGCTGGGTGAGGGGGAGTTTTACCGTTACGTCGACTGGTCCAAGTCAAAAGCATACGCGCTTGGAATCAATGGTATCTACATCAACCAAAAGGGCCGGGAAAAGAACGGCTGGGTCGAGCCCGCCGAAGCTGACTCGATCAAGCAGGAGATCATGGCGAAGCTTAGTACGGTTACCGATCCGCTGAACGGCCAGCGCGTGGTCCGAACTCCCTATGACTCACGCAAATTGTATAGCGGGCCGTTCGTTGATTTTGCTCCCGATATTCAGGTCGGGTACGAGCGCGGCTACCGCGCCTCTGATGAAGCGATCTTAGGAAAGTTTCCGAAGGGCATTGTTGAGGATCGCACCAACAAGTGGTCCTCCGATCACTGCATGGATCCCTCTACTGTGCCGGGGGTGTTCCTGTCCAATAAGCGCTGCCTGAGCGAGAGGCCCGCAATTTGGGATATGGCGCCTTCGATTTTAAAGGCCTTCGGAATCGAAACGCCCGCGGTCATGGACGGGAAGCCGGTGTTGGAGGTGTAGTCCGTAATTGATTCCGATGAAGACCCTAATCGTTTCTCTAATCGCCGCTGCGGCAGCACTTCTACCAACCTATCTCCGGGCCGATACTCGGCCGAACGTTGTGCTGATCATGATCGATACTCTGCGCGCCGATAAACTTGGCGTATACGGCTGTAAATTCAATACGTCGCCCGAGATTGATGCAATTGCTAAGCAGGGCGCCGTGTTCCGGCGGGCTATATCGCAGGCCCCCTGGACGCGCGCTTCTATTGCCTCGCTTTTGACCTCACAGTATCCGCGCAGCATCGGAGTGCTAAAGGAACAGTGGGACACCTTGCCTGCGGATGCCACTACTCTAGCAGAAGCCCTGAAAGGCGCCGGATATACTACGATCGGACTAACTGCAAACCCTCAAATCAATCGAACGTTTAATTTCCACCAGGGATTCGATCAGTACACCGACAGCGGCGTGATCTTTCGCTGGATGAAAAAGGAAGAGGGCAAGAAGAAATCTTCTAAACATGATCGCGTTGCCAGTGCGGCCGAGTTGCTGGGTGAGGCGCTCAAGCAGGCCGGCGCTGAGACCAAACGCCCGGTATATCTGCAGCTTCTCCTAATGGACGTGCATGCGCATGACAAAATGCGGCGCGAAGCAGTTGATCCTGATCTGGCTTCCGATCCGCGGCCCCGCTATTTACAAACGGTGCGAAATACCTCGCGCGAGGTGGGACCCTTTATTGCCAAGCTTGCGGCGCTGGAGAATTTTAAGAATACCCTTTTTGTCATCACCGCTGATCATGGCGAGGGTTTGGCAGACCATCCCTCCGTAGGGCAAAGCGCGCATCATGGGAACCTGCTCTACGAATCGCAGCTGCATGTGCCGCTGATTCTCTTCAATCCGGCCGATAACGGTTTGCGGGGTCGGGTATTTGATGGAGATGTGCGGCTCTTGGAGCTGGTTCCGACGGTCTTGGGATATGTGGGAGCGGCGGTGCCTGCCGGTGTCGAAGGAAAAGATCTCAGCGCGATCCTGCACGGCATGGAAAAGATGCCGCTGCTGCCTGCCCCGATCTCCGAAACGCGCTGGCGCGATGTCGAGAAACTGGCAGTGTACTCGCCTGATTACGTCTACATTGAAAACCGAGATCACTGGAAGGGGGTCAATCCAAAAGAGTTGCAACGACGAGATCGTCCCCAAGATGGACTGAAGACCGACCTGTATGGCGGAGCTGATGATAAAGTTTCGGCCGAGCTACAGGCAGCGCTAAAAAAATGGGAAGATTCTCATCCCCTTAGAGCTGGCGCGGCACCGGATGAACAACATCAGCCGCTGCCCGAAGAGGTTGAACAGCTAAAGTCTCTGGGCTACCTCTAGCGCCTAAGAACGCAACCACAGAGCCTGTTCACCGGCGGCGTACCGCTGCAGTTAGCAGCGGTACACCCGGAGTAGAGTCACGCGCGTCCAAGTCCGCGCTTTATAGATCGCCTAAGGAGCCGGTTTCGCAGCCGTTGCTCTTCAGATCCCGGATGCCGGCTTTTGCAGCTCGCATCAGAGGTTTAATGGCAGACGGAGCGAGCACGGTGCTCTGAGTGTATTTAAAAACCTCCGCATTTAAGCACAGTACCTGCGCAGCTCGACGTGGCTTGGAGCAGCACTTGTTCGCGGCGGCATTAATTGCGTCCTGGACTGTAAATGCCTGGGCTCGATCTGCGCTGCAGGCCAGATCTGTTCGGCAGTCCACAATCGCGATCTGTTCGCAGGCCAGAAGATTATCGGCATTTACGCCCTGACAGGCGCCGCCTGTCGCCCACGCTCCCACTGGGATTAGTAGGGCGATGGTACAACCAAGTAACTCGAGAGTTTTCCACTGTTTCATAATTCTCCTATGCTTTTGGGTGGTAATCGCGCTTCTAAGAAGCGCGCAGTGGACCACAGTTAACATGCATGGAGCGAGAGCAACATGCGCGGGGGCTTCTCCGCGGTGTGCGACTGATCGCGATCATGTCGGGTGAGGGGAGGTCAACTCCGAGAGGCGGCTTAGATCGTGCTGCAGAACCGCGCGCCACTTCTTCGCCAATGCCAGGACCACTGCCTTTCGGTTCCTAGTTCGAGAGTCCTCGGTGCGCATAGCGGCATTATAGCGGGTCGGGTCGAAGATACTTATAACCAGTTTTAGGCTCTGCTCGGGATCAAGGGTCTCGGGGGTTTGTGAATAAAGATTCCTGGCCGCCGCTGTAATCCCGGTGATACCTGGAGCGAAGGGTACGTTCTCAAGATATTGGCGAATTACCTCGTCCTTTGTGCTCCGCGCCTCTAGCATCCAGCTAATTACGATCTGATTCCATTTGCGCAAGAAGGTCTTCTGCTCCCCTACATAACAAACTTTGGCCAGCTGCATCGTAATGGTGCTTCCTCCTCGACCGATCTCTCCGTGTTCCAGCGCCTCCCGGATGGCCTGCCGCAGGCGGTGATAGTCTACTCCTGAGTGCCGCAGAAAGCGCGGGTCCTCCGCTGCCAGCAGATAGAGCAGAAATGGATGGTTGACCTTTAACGCACTATTCGGAGCTGAGCAGATACTGCGGGTGAGAAGTGATAGGCAGTACAGGGCAGATAAAATTAGAAGCGTTCCTGCACCCGCAACCACAATTATCTCCAGCCGTTCTAAGGCTCGGGGAGCGCTGGTGCCCTGTGCCATTAGAAGGCGGCAAGCAATTGAGCCATAGACCAATAAAGCTAGGGGGTGTTCCCCTAATGTGAGGTTGAAGAAAGGTGCCGGTCGGTGCAGGGCCAGAGCGGCAGATAGCCCCCACAGCAAGAGTGCCGCACCGGCTAGGATCTTTCCTGTCGCGGTTCGTGTAGGTGATCCAAGGCGCCCCGAGCAGCTGAGCCAGCCGCAGATAATTATAATCAGAAGCCCGGCCAGATTTTCGGCGCTTAAGGTCGGAACAATCTCGCCGTGTAGTTCCCAGTAATCTAATGCGCTTAGATCCGCCTTTAGAGAAAACGTTATTAGAAGGAGGTAGGCAATAAAGAAGGGCAAGGAGATACGTTGGGCGGCTGAGCGGCCAAATAGCCTCAACACCAGCACTAACAGAATGGCGAAGACGACCGGAATTAGCAGCAGATGGGATTCGGCTCGAAAGATGATCTGTTCCCCCAGCGCAGCACAAAGTAGCAGATCGACTAGATAAGTTAGAAACATTTCGGAGCACATGACGGTAGAGCTTGTATCGCACAAGCGCTGGATTTCAACTATGAGTTTCGAGGGGGGCCTGGAATGGGGGCAATTTGATTGATTTGGGGCTTTCTACTACAATTGTTTCAGGAGCACGGAACCAAAGGATACGGCTAAACAGGCATTTATCTCGGCTCGAGTTAAGTTCCTTTCTGGGTGTCTGTTTATCGGTACCTACCTTTCCGGCTCCAAATTTATCCTTTTGAACGATTGAAGGCCTCTTCGCGGGCCGACTTATGGGAGCTGTCCGATGGCGAGCTTTAACGAAAATAGTGATATCTCCGCGCCCAGCGGCGATTTAGGTGAGATTGAGAAGGCCTTGGGTTACGTTTTTAAAGACAAGCAGTGGCTTGAGCGCGCTCTAACACACCGCTCGGTCCATGGGCTTGGACCGAAGAATGACTATGAGAGGTTGGAGTTCTTAGGGGATGCGGTGCTTGATCTTTCGATCGCGCAGCTCCTTTTGGATCGACACCCGGAGGCGCGTGAAGGAGAACTCTCGAAGATGCGAGCGGCGCTGGTAAACACCGGAACATTGGCTGAGGCTGCGAAGCGTTTGGAGCTTGGCCGGTTCATCCGTCTTAGCCGCAGCGAAAGCGCCAATGGAGGTTCGGAGCGTGCTTCCATCCTGGCCGATGTTTTCGAAGCTTTGATGGGTGCCATTTACAAGGACTCAACCTTCGACGCGGCGCATGCTTGCATTGAGACGCTTTTCGGCGAAATGGTGGTCACCGTCACCCCGCGAGATCCGAAGACTGAGCTTCAGGAAGTTCTGCATGCGGTCGGTGCCACTGCCCCTGTGTATCTACTGGAGGCGGTCGAAGGACCAGAGCATGCTCCGACATTCGTAACCGTTGTCCAAGTTAACGGACAAGAGATGGGCCGGGGGCGGGGCGCCACCAAGAAAGCCTCTCAGCAGGAGGCTGCCGCGGAGGCCTTACGCGAACTCGCCAAGTCTTCAAAAACTAATAGTGGTACCGCAGGAGGCGCCGATGTCTAAAAAGATTCCGGTGATTGCGATCGTCGGGCGCACAAATGTCGGGAAGTCGACCCTCTTCAATACGCTTTTAGGGCGGCGCAGCTCGATCGTCGAGGACCAGCCCGGCGTTACGCGCGATCGAAACTATGCCTTGGTTAAACGGTTCAATTTCCCATTTACGATCGTCGATACCGGTGGATTGGTGGGAGAGGAAGAGAATCCGTTAAGAGATGCGGTGCGTGCGCAGGCTGAAACGGCGATTAAAGAGGCTGATTTGATCCTGGCTGTATTAGACGGATTGCACGGGGAGCATCCTTTGGATGCCGATGTGTTTCGCATGTTGCATCAGGCGCAGGCTCCCGTAATTTGGGTGGTGAACAAGTGCGAAAGCCCGAAGATTGAACTCGCTGCGGCCGAGTTTTATGCCCTGGGCATCGAGGAGCTGACTTTTATCAGCGCCGCCCACAAGAGCGGAATCAAGCAGCTGGTGTCCAAGATCGAGGAGAAGCTAAGCCTGAAGGCGGACGCAACTCTGGTTGAAGAGCGGCCTGAGTCTGTAATCAAGGTCGCAATTCTGGGCAAGCCCAACTCCGGAAAATCGACTTTGATTAATAAATTGATCGGCGAGGAGCGGCTAGTTACCTCGAATCTGGCAGGAACGACCCGCGATAGCATCAAGATTCCGCTAAAGCGGGACGGGGTCGATTTCGTGTTATTGGACACGGCAGGCTTACGAAAGAAGGCCAAGGTCGATGATGGCACGGTAGAGCGCTTCTCTAACTTAAGAGCGTTGCGCGCTCTGGCCGAATGCGATGTGGCAGTTCTGCTGCTCGACGCTACGCAGGGCATGCCGACCGAGCAGGATCAGCGGGTCGCTGGTCTAATTCATGAGCGCGGACGGGGGCTAATCATTGCGGTGAATAAGTGGGACGCCGTTGAAAAAGACCATAAGACGGTCAAGGAGTACGAACGCACGGTGCGTGCGAACCTCAAATTCGGAACCTATGCGCCGATCCTTTTTATCTCTGCGCTTAGCGGCAGACGCTGCCCTTCGGTGTTGGAGGTCGCCAAGCAGGTTTATGACGCCGGGCGAGAGCGGGTGCAGACCTCTGATCTCAATAAAGTGCTCGAACGGGCCTTCAAGAAGAAACCGCCTCCGAACTACCGCGGAGAGCCGATTAAGATCTTCTTCGCCACGCAGGTCGGAATCGCTCCGCCGGAATTCGTGGTGTTCGTCAGCCATCCGGCCAAGCTGAACTTTTCCTATAAGCGCTATCTAAAGAATATCCTGCGTGATATTTTCCCTTTCCCCGGCTATGACATTAAGATTCATTATCGCAAGCGCACCGAGAAGGCCGATCGGGCCCAGCGTGAAGCTGCGGTTTGATTGGATCTAACTTTTAGAGCATACTTCCGGCATGCAAGCGCAGATCCTGATCCTGGATTTTGGCTCCCAGTTTACGCAGCTGATTGCGCGCCGCATCCGGGAGCTTGGGGTATTCACCGAAATTAGACCCTGTACTGATCCGCCGCCGAAGCACGCGACCTTCAAAGCTCTGATATTGTCAGGTGGACCCGCCAGCGTTACCGATGCAGACGCGCCCAAATTCGACCCCGCCTGGCTGGCATTGGGAGTTCCGGTGCTGGGGATCTGTTACGGCATGCAGCTGATTGCCCACCTTAGCGGCGGTATCTTGGAGAAGGGCAGTAGCCGCGAATACGGGTTTTCGACAATCGAGGTGGCCGACAACAGCTCATTGCTTTCGGGCTTTGAGCTTAATGAACACACCACGGTGTGGATGAGTCACGGTGACCATGTGGGCAAGCCGCCGCCTGGCTACAAACTGCTCGCGCGCACCCTGGCGGGCGTCCCCGCAGCAATTGGCAATCCTGACAAGAAGACCTACTGCCTGCAGTTTCATCCCGAAGTGGTGCATTCGCCCCGCGGCACGGAGATGCTCTCTAACTTCATCTTTAATATCTGTAGCCTCTCCAGGGATTGGAGTTCGGCCGGATTTATTGAGCAGACGATTGCAACGATCAGGCGGCAGCTGCCTGAGGGCAGTCGTGCGATTTGCGCCCTGAGCGGCGGGGTGGACTCGACCGTGGCCGCGGCCTTGGTGCACCGGGCGATTGGGGAGCGGCTGCACTGCGTCTTTGTCGATAATGGTGTGCTACGAAAGGAAGAAGCTCCCGCGGTCATGGCTCGCTTAGGTCGCGGAGGGTTAAATCTTAATATCAAGGCGGTGGATGCCTCCGATACATTTTTGGCGGCGCTCAAAGGGGTCAGCAATCCTGAAGAGAAAAGGAAGATCATTGGCCGGACCTTTATCGAGATCTTTGATCATGAAAGTAAATCTATTCCGGGTGTAACCCATCTGGTGCAGGGAACCTTATATCCCGATGTGATCGAGTCGGTCTCGGTACGCGGGCCATCGGCTACCATTAAATCGCATCACAATGTGGGCGGATTGCCGGAGAAGATGAAGCTCAAACTGATTGAACCGTTACGCGAGCTTTTTAAAGATGAGGTGCGAAAAATCGGCGCGGAGCTCGGCGTCAGCGAAGATATTCTGAAGCGACAGCCATTTCCCGGTCCGGGATTGGCGGTGCGAATTATCGGCGATATTACACCCGCCAAGCTAGACCTGCTGCGCGAGGCCGACCACATCTTGGTAGAGGAGATCAAAGCTCAGGGACTTTATCACACGCTGTGGCAAAGCTTCGCAGTGTTATTGCCGGTGCAGAGTGTAGGGGTGATGGGGGATGGTCGAACCTATGAGCAAACCGTGGCCATTCGAGCGGTAGTGTCGGAGGACGGTATGACGGCCGATTGGGCCTATCTTCCGCATGATTTGCTTCGACGAGTCAGCAGCCGCATCGTCAATGAGGTGCGCGGCATTAATCGGGTGGTATTGGACATTTCGAGCAAGCCTCCAGCCACGATCGAATGGGAGTAGTTTCCCGTGACTGAGCGTCTGACCCGCTTTCGCTTCCAACACCGAGGTCGACGTTACAGCGCCGTGCTTGTCGAGCGACCCTTTAGGGAGGGGGGCGAGATGCGCTTTCTTGTTGATGGCCGGGAAGTCAATGTGGCAGATCTAGGACTCGGCAAGCGTGCCTTAGTCGCGAAGGCCAAACACTTGATCGATTCACTCCAGAATGCGTCACCGCGTTAAAACTTTTCAATTGGCTTTAGGTAGAATAGACTTCAATTTTTCCTCCCGATGCTTAGCAATTCGGCAAAGTACGGAATACGAGCTCTTCTTTGGCTATCAAGTCAGCCGTGCGGACAGTTTGTGTCACTGGAACGAATTGCCGCTGAGGCTGGGGTACCTCATCCATATCTTGCAAAGGTGATTAAGGCTCTGGCGCGGAAAAAGATCTTAGTGACAAAAAAGGGCCTGAATGGCGGCGCCTGTATTCGACCTCGCCGCAAATCGCTGCACTTTCTTGACGTATGCATAGCCATGAATGATCCGATAGTTCGCGATGTTTGCGTGCTTTCAAGGAAACGCTGCGGGGGAAAGAGCTGCTGCAGCTTTCATCAGAGCTGGAAGATGGCCCGCCAAAATATGATTGAGTTTTTAAAAGCGCAGGAGCTCAAATGTCAGAATCCGGCGCGGCAGCGAATTGTTCCTGACTTCGCTTAAACCAGTCCGCGCTCGCGGCTGTCCCTGGCCTGCCGGTGTTCCTTGCAGAAGCGCCTTAATGCGAATCGTTTTGACGCAGGAATTCGAGGAGTGAACGGGCTTCCGGCTCCGTAAGGTTCAACGATGCCATCTGAGTGAGATATTCTCCGAGCAGCTCTTGTGCCGCTGGGTCTTTTTGGGTCATCTCCTGCGGATTCATGATCATATTCATCACCCATTCCGGGGTACGGCGCTTGGTGACTCCGGCCAATGGGGGACCGACATAGCGCTCGTCAAGTTTGTGACAAGCTGAGCACTTAGTCTGAAACAGAGCTTGTCCCTTGGCTGCCAGTGCAGAATCAATAGGTTGCAGCTCCACTTTCTTGATTGGGCCTACGCCGATCTCGCTCGTTTCACCAACCGCCGTTCGATCATGCGAAACCGTGAAGACCAACGAAAAGATGAGGTAAAACTTCAAACTCCCGACCACGCGTGAAACTGTTCTCATGTGCGATTGCTCCTTGCTTATTAGCGCCGTTATTTCTTACATTATGGACATCGATATCTTTTGTATATTGCTATAGCGGCGCGGGAACTTCAAGCCGCGCTATATGGCAAAGACCGATTAAAAGCAGATCTCAGCGTTAAGCAGTTTTTAAAAGTAAGGAGTTGGTATGCTACCTATAAAAGTTAAGCGTGTGCTTGCAAAATCACTCATCGCGTTGGCGATAGCGGCAGTTTTGCCCCATTTTGCCTTAGCGGACTCGCTCAATAATTTGGCCGCTGATGCCGCCAAAAAAGTTTATGTAGAGCCAGGGAAGTTTGACGATTTTTACGCCTTTCTCTCGGGCGGATTCAGCGGGCAGGTGTCGGCCTATGGTCTTCCCTCCGGCCGGTTACTCAAAGTGATCCCGGTTTTTGCTGTGAATCCAGAGAATGGATACGGCTTCTCCGAGGAAACCAAGCAGATGTTGGAAACCTCGCATGGCTTCGTCCCATGGGACGATTCGCATCATCCCTGGCTTTCGCAGACCAAGGGTGAGGATGATGGCCGGTGGCTTTTTATAAATGCCAACAATACGCCGCGTATCGCTAGAATTGATTTGGCGAGCTTTAGAACTGCCGAGATTTTGGAGATTCCGAATTCCGGTGGAAACCATGGATCGCCTTTCGGCACAATGAATAGCGAGTATCTCGTGGCCTCGACTCGTTTTGCCGTTCCCATTCCGCAGAAAGATGTTCCGATTGATTCCAAAAATTTCGCCGGCACCATCAGTTTCATAAAGGTTGACCCCACGAGCGGACAGATGTCGGTGGCCTTCCAGTTAATGGTTCCGGGCATCGATTATGATCTCGCACATTGCGGGAAAGGACCCTCGCACGGCTGGTGCTTCTTCACTAGCTATAATAGCGAAAAAGCGACGAACCTATTAGAAGTCAACGCCTCCAAGAATGACAAAGATTTTCTTGCTGCTGTTAATTGGCAGGAAGCCGAGCGTTGTGTAGCCGGCGGCAAAGCTAAGGAGGTACCCGCGAACTACGTTCATAACGTTTACGATGAAACGACACATTCGGCGACATCAACTAAGGCCAAGACGGTCAAGACGCTTAACGTTGGCGACTGTCCGGGGATGATTTACTACGTGCCGATCGCAAAATCGCCTCACGGTTCGGACGTCGATTCGACCGGAGAGTACATCGTAGGCGGGGGGAAATTGGCGGCACAAATTACAGCCTATTCTTTTAAGAAAATGCAGCAGGCGATCGCTGATAAGAAATTTGCCGGCGATTTTGAAGGGGTTCCGGTCCTAGACTACGCCTCGGTGATGGCGGGCGAGGTGAAGAAGCCCTGTCTTGGTCCTCTGCATACCGAATTTGACGGGCAAGGTTACGCTTATACCTCATGCTTCGTAAGCTCCGAGGTCGTCAAATGGAAGCTCGGCACATGGGAGGTCGCGGATCGCATGTCGACCTTCTATTCGCTGGGCCATTTGATGGTACCCGGTGGTAATACGATGAAGCCTTGGGGCAAGTATGTGCTGGCCATGAACAAGATTACCAAGGGTCGATATCTGCCTACCGGTCCAGAGCTCAATCAATCGGCGCAGCTAATCGATATCAGCGGGCCGAAAATGGAGATGTTGCTTGATTTTCCAACAGTAGGTGAACCGCACTACGCCCAAGGGATCGCGGCGGACTTAGTAGCCAAGCGGGTGCGGAAAATATATCCACTTGAGGAGAATAAGCATAAGTATGCCACCATTACCGAAGAGGCTAGCAAGGTCGTTAGAGAGGGGAAGGATGTGCATATATACATGACCAGCATTCGCTCTCATTTCAGTCCCGACAACATCCAGGGCATCATGGTGGGTGACAACGTCTATTTCCACGTTACGAATCTTGAACAGGATTGGGACATTCCGCACGGCTTCACAGTGTTGGGCGGCAATACCGCAGAGCTGCTGTTAATGCCGGGTGAAACCCAGACCTATAAGTGGAATCCTACGGAACCGGGAGTGTATCCCTTCTATTGCACCGACTTCTGTTCGGCACTGCATCAGGAGATGCAAGGGTATCTCGAGGTTTCGGCTGCTGGTGCGAAAACGCCGCTCAAGTGGGGCACTGGTAAGAACTTGAACGCCCAATAGATCGCAGTTAGGGGGCGCGCGTTCAATCTGAACGCGCGCCAGCCTAATATTAGAGCGCTTCTTTACAATGGTTAGCTCGAAGCCAACTCTTCGAGGAAGGAGTTTTAGATGGGAGTATTCACCCGATTGGGGGTCTTACTAGCCTCTGTGCTGATGGTGTTGGTATTCGTTCTTCCACTTTGGGAGATCGGGTTGAAAGCGCCCCAGTACCCGGAAGGTCTAGCCCTGCAAATTTGGGTCAATAAGGTCAGCGGTGATGTGCGGAATATTAATATTTTGAATCATTACATTGGGATGGCCAAGATCGAGCAGGACAAAATCCCGGAGCTGCGCATGTTTCCACTCGCCTTCGGTGTGCTGATTGGGCTCGGGATTCTAAGTGCTATTATAAATCGCCGCAGCCTAATTCTAGTCTGGTGTTGCGCCACAATTCTTTTCGCCGTTGCCGGACTTTACGACTTCTATTCGTGGGAATACCGGTATGGTCATGAGCTGTCGGAGGATGCCCCGATGAAACTAGAAGATAGTTACCAACCGCCGCTTATCGGGACCAAACAATTGGCCAATATCACAGCTTCGTCGTGGCCTTCGGGGGGCGGATATGCTTTCACCGCTGCGGCTCTGATCGCTTTATCAATTGCTGGTTTTACATTACTCGGCGCTATTAGACGAAAGGCATGAATCGCGTTCTGGTGCTTGCTATAATCTCGCTGGTGCAGTGGGGATGTACAGATCCACAGACTGCGCAGCCGATTGTTCTTGGGCAGGATCAGTGTCAACTTTGCAGAATGGCGATAGTGGACGGACATTATGGCGGCGAGATCATAAGCGCCAAAGGAAAGGTTTTTAAGTTTGACTCGATCGAGTGTCTGCTTAATTTTGCGCGAAGCAGTCAGACTGAGATCCAATCTGTCTATCTAGTAGACTTTCTGCGTCCGGGTACGCTGCTGAAGGCTGAAGGTGCGGTTTTAAGGCGATCTCCCGGTCAAGCTGGGCCGATGGGGGCCGGACTTGTCGCTTTCGCAAGTGCGAAAGAGGCTTTAGGCTTGGCCGAGGAGGAGACTCAACCGCTTTTTGGATGGCAAGCAGTATTAGATGGCACAGCCAAATGAAGTGGAAGCTTGCGCTTTCCATGGCGCTCGCTTTAACTCCATTGCGCGTCTTTGCGCTCACTGTCTGCCATAGCGGCTGCGATTTCGACAGCATTCCTAAGGCTCTCGAACAGAGCGCCTCCGGAGAAGTGCTCACTGTACTTCCGGGGATTTATTCTGAACATGAAACTATTCTGCTAAAAAAACCCGTGACTCTCGCCGGGCAGCCCGGGGCGGTTATTGAGGGTCAGGGTGGTGACAGTATCGTTACAATCAAAGTCCGCGGCGTGAAGGTCTTAGGATTCGAAATTCGGAATTCAGGCTCAAGCTATCTGCATGAACTTGCCGGAATCCGGGTTGAGGGGGTCGAAGACTGCGAAATTGCCGGCAATCGGCTGATAAACAATGCTTACGGAATTTATCTGGCAGAATCGAGCGGCTGCCGTGTTACGGCTAATACAATTGTGGGAATGCCCAGTCAATCCGAGGCGGAATCCGGCAATGGTATTCACAGCTGGAAAGGATCGCGGCATTTTATCTCAAATAACCAGGTGCGCGGACACCGGGATGGAGTCTATCTCGAGTTCACAGATGACAGCGAGATCGCTGACAATATGGTCCTCGACAATGAGCGTTATGGCCTGCATTTTATGAGCTCCAACCGGAATGAATATCGATCTAACCGTTTTGAGCACAATGGGGCAGGGGTTGCCGTGATGTATTCGCGCGATATCCGCATGCTTCGGAATGTCTTCCGTCTTAACAGCGGCGTTGCGTCGTATGGCCTCTTATTAAAAGATATTACCACCGGGATAATTAGCGGCAACATTTTCGACGATAACACTACTGGAATTTACATGGAGGATACGAACCGTTCCAAGTTCAATCAGAACTATTTCTTGAGGAACGGGTACGGACTAAGGATTCTCGGGAACTGCGAAAATAATCTTGTGGAAAACAATAATTTTATCGGTAATACCTTTGACGTGGCCACGAATTCAAGCCGCAACCCGAACAGATTCGCGCAGAATTATTGGAGCCAGTATGCCGGTTATGATGTGAATCGTGATGGGATTGGGGATGTCCCTTATCGGCCCGTGAGCTTGTCATCAGTAATTGTGGAAAAGCTTGACTCCTCATATGTCTTAATCAAGAGTCCGTTGCTGCAACTGCTGGACCGGATTGAGCAGGGCTTTCCAATGTTGATTCCAGAGAGCCTTAAAGATGAAGCGCCATTGGATCGGCCTTTTAGTACCGGGCAGGAATTGGAGCCGCAGTGATCGAAGTTCGCCATCTTTATAAGACATTTGGCTCGGTGCAGGCCCTGAGCGATATTAGCTTTAGCGTTAAGCCGGGGGTAATTACGGGACTGCTAGGGCCGAATGCCTGCGGTAAAACCACCCTAATCAAAAGCCTCTTGGGCCTGGTCGTGCCGACGCGCGGACAAATCCTTTTCGACGGCAAGGATATCGCGGGCAGCTATGGCTACCGCGAAGAGATCGGATATATGCCGCAGAATCCGGACTTTCCCTCGAATCTTTCGCCGCGTGAGCTATTTGCGCTATTACGGGCAGTAAAGAGAGATTCTGGCTTGCGTCAGGACGAATGTGTCGAGCTCTTCGGCCTCGGTCCGTTCATGAAGCGAGCGCTGGGAGGTCTGTCCGTCGGTACACGGCAAAAGGTCTCGGCAGTAGCGGCCTTGATGTTCAACCCTCGCATATTAATTTTGGACGAACCGACCGCAGGATTGGACCCGCTTGCCGCTGCGACCTTCAAGGCGCTGGTGGTGAGTCTGGCCAAAAACGATACCACCGTTATCTTTGTGTCGCATGTGATATTGGAGTTAGAGCGCGTCGTCGAGCAGATTCTTTTTCTCTTGGACGGCAAGCTTCATTTTGCCAACAGCGTGACGGAGCTGCGCCGTATAATGGGCAAAGAATCACTAGAGGAGAGCATCCTAGAACTAGTTAAGGCTGAAACAGCGGTGCCGATGCATGGCAAATAGGGGAGCGGTCGTTAAATTCGAGTTCTTTAATGTGCTCCGGAGCCGATGGCTGCTGGTATATTTTATTGCGCTGGCGGCATCGACGATTGGTCTCGCCAGGATTGTTGATGATCCCAGGAAGACCCAGTTGGCCCTGCTGAATGTGGTAGGGGTGCTGTGTCCTTTGGTCAGTGTCCTTTTCGCGGTCACCTATTGGTATAGCTCGGAGCGGTTTACGGAGCTGATGCTGTCTCAGCCAGTCTCTCGGGGCATGCTCTTTTGGTCGCGTCTATTGGCACTAAGCGGTTCGCTAACGCTTTGTAGTTTGCTTGGCATTCTTTTGCCGGGGCTCTTCTGCGGCTTGCTAGACGGTGCAATGATTTGGTTGCTGGCGGCTACGGGCTTCCTTTCGGTCATCTCCTCGATGATAGGAGCATTGATCGCAGTCTACGTGCAGGACCGCATGCGGGGTATCGGGCTTGCGCTCGGTCTCTGGTTCTACGCTGAGCTGCTGCACGACGGCATTGCTTTAACCGCGCTGATAAGCCTCAGAGACTATCCGCTCGATCTGGCAGTGGGGATCTGGTCTGCGTTGAACCCGGTGTGTTTAACGCGGGTTGCAATGCTGCTGCGGTTGGATGCGCCGCTGTTGCTAGGCCATTCCGGGGCGTTAGTGCGGAACTTGGCTCAAAGTGATACGGGTCTCTATTATGCCGCGGCGGCGGCAATGGTTTGGCTGGCTGTTCCGGTCTGCCTGGCCTCCCGTCATTTCCGCCGCCGCGATCTGTAGGTCGATTCTTTGGAGTACCTACTAGCTGGTCTTCTTTGGGGGTAGAAGCACAGTATCGATCACATGGACAATTCCATTCGCTGCTGGAACCGAGGCCAGCACCGCCGCGTCGTTAATGAACACCTTGCCGTTTTTCACGCTGACCTTGACGTGATCGCCATTGGCTTCACCCAAATCGGCGCCGTCGACCAGCATATTCGGTCGGAGCACCCCCACGAACACGTGATATTCCAGAATATCTTGAAGCGCAGCCAAGTTTTCCGGCTTCAATAGATTCTCTACGGTACCCTTGGGTAGCTTATCGAACGCAGCGTTGGTCGGTGCAAAGACCGTGAATGGACCGGGATTCGAGAGTGAGTCGACCAACGAGGCAGCCTTGACTGCCGTTACCAAGGTGCTGTGATCTTTAGAACCTACTGCAACTTGCACCACGTTTTTCTTCGCCACATCACCAACAATTGTTGATTGGTCTGCCAAAAGTTGAGTTGTTGTGCACAAGAGCACGAAAGTAATGGTCAATTGTAATGCGCGTCTCATCCAAAGCTCCTTTCTAAGTAATGCCATTTGCAGGCCCATAAACGAAACGGCGCTGCGCTAATTATGTTACAAGAGACGATGCATATCGGGCAAATTAATTCGGCATTACTGGATATAGATATCCAGTAATTGAGTGACACGGTAAGGATTGTTGAGAAGACGGGTAGGGTGAGATTTCAGGCCCGCACCTACTCAGTAAATGACCCTAGGGTGTAGTCCAGCTAAAAGTTCCCGCATGAACCTCCTTGATGCCGAATTCCCAGACTGCTCCATTTTTCCTGCTGATGGTCAAATTACCGGCCGCGCCCGAGAAGCTGCGGGGGAAGAGAAGTGCTCAGCTATGCAGTTCACATCTTTGCGTTCGCAGCTGCTAAGGGCCTTGGCGAGAGCCAGGTCTTGATGCGAAGGCTAGCCATAAGAACCCTCGTTAAAGCCGGAAGTCATACCGCATTTGTCTTTAGAGCTTCGCCCGCTGCCGCGTTTAGAGTCAATCCTTATCTTGATTTAGTAGGTCGTGTCCTGATAACGGCATAAGAGCGTTATGCTCGTCCCGGCATTGCTGAGACATCGTGCAGATGTTTAATGTCGGCGATGATGACGTCTAAGATATTTCTCACGTAGCGATCGAGAGCCTTGTCTTTGCGGTAGTCCGCAGCTGCAAAGTAATCTACGCGATTCGCTGCCCGCAGTTTTTCGCAAATGGAGATTGATCCCTTGTCGCGCGGGTTGTGGACGGCGATGGCGTAGCCCCCATTCTTCTTGGTAAGAGTCATCGACGGAACATCGGACATTCCGTCACCGATGTAAACCATGTGTGAGAATGGGACGGGCCTAAGATTTTCCGGCATGTGCTCGTTGATACTTTCGTCTAATTGCTCCTTGCCTTTGTTAATCCTAAAGAGGAACTGGGTTTTCATGGTGTCGTTAATCAACACCGAGGGAAAGGTTGCCACGCCATTGTGATCATAATGCAATTCGGAAGCATAGATACGCTTGAACTCTTTCTTGATCGTGCAGCCCTCTACAATCTCGAGGAGTCCTGCTGAGATTAGGTAATGGTGAAGTCGGACATAGCCCGGTGCGTGTTTACGCACATATCTGTTCATTCGCGAAAACCACTCTTCGACCCCGGCGAAGTACTCAATGTTCTTGGCTAGCGCCCGCAGCTCTTTTCGGCCCAGCCGCTTTTCTTTGTCGGCGATCTTTTTCAGCATTAACCTCATCCAGGTTAACATGCGGTCGCCCTTGGTTTTATCGGCTTCCCTATTTACCTCTTTCCAGAAGGAGTCGCCGGTGATTCCGAGTTCGGGTAGCACCGTATACTCCTGCATCGCTAGGGGGGTGAGGGTATTGTCGAAGTCATAGATCAGAGCAATCGAATTCTGAAGGAAGCGCTCTTTCGGCACGTGCACACTCCATAGGGACTAATAGTAGATCTAGGCATAGCACCACTTGGCGCGGCGGTAAAATAGAAATGGAAGTCGACTAAAGGAAGGAGTGGGAAAAAACCGGAAAGGCTCACGCCAGCCCGAAACCGGCCTCTGGCGCACCGCGAAGGTTGCCTGAGAGCTTAGTTGCGATCAATGAAGGACTCGAGAGTGTCAATTCCCATTCGCAAGCGTGGCAGATATCCGGCCCAGCTGTTGAAGGAGTGCTGCAGCCCGTAATAGACCATCGTATCGAATAGAAAATTGCCCCCGCCCTCGGTGTACATGACCTGTCTTTCGAGATCCCGATAGAGCTCGGAAGTCATGTCGGGAAGTGCGCGCAAAAACTGGGCGCGCGTTTGAAGGGAGTTGAAGTCTCGTCTGCTTAGCGCATCGGGAATGACACGTCTTCGGAGGTCGTTCAGAATCGGACTGTCGGGATGGTTCCGTATGTCATCCTCGGGATCTAATTTTTGCCAAGCTCGGAGCCGCGCCTGTTTGGATTCCTCCGCTATGGCTTGGTCCACGATCTTCTGTGCGGCGCTCGAACACAGTGCCATGCGAGTGATGTGCCAGATCTCCTTCTCGCTAAACCCTGACAGCCTATAGTTAAGGCGCTGAGCGCTCTGCTCTATACCAAGGGAGGGCGGGAGAGTGCCCTTCCAGGTCTTGTATTCCGGATGTCTGACCCAGACCGAGTTGATAATAGCCTGTTCATTTGTGTCTCCGAAGTAATATTTTTGATGCCGTGAAAAGTAAATCTTGGCATCGTCGGATGCAGTCTCCCGCCTCAAATACTGCTCGATCCACCAGATCGTTTTTTCCGAGAGTTTCAATCCGGAAGTCAGGAGTCGCATTCTTGAGAAAAATTGGGAGATACTCTTTGGAGCGCCGAGTTTTCCGCTCCATTCGCTAGGCGTGTTAGCGTTTAAGTTGGCCGAGCTTTGTGCCGCATCCGGCGAGTTATTAAGCAGCCCGGGAGCGCTGGTAAAATCATAAGCGAAATCCGAGGGCACATGTCTGCGAAACGGTTTAAAGAGATGTGCCGCGCCCACAGCCAGCAGGCCCGTTAGGGCAATCACACTGAACTGTTCCCACCAGTGGGTCCATCCGCCATTCGAGCTATCCTCTGGATCGATCTCAATGCGCACGCCACGATGAAGCAGCTTTTGGTCGGTGGCGCTGATTTGAGATCCAGAATTTCTGGTCGCAAGCTCACGAACTCGCTGCCGCACCCCGGCCTCTCCGCCTAGTGCTTCAATCTCCGGTTTGGTGAGAATGTCCTCCTGCGCACGCCAAGTAAAGGTAAGTTGCCCGGTTCGTCCGGCAAAAGCTTGCTCCAGTGCGGCGAGAGCAGCCTTGGCTCGTTGTGCGGCCAGCTCCTCATTGGAGGCATCTGCAACTCCGAGGGTAGGAAGGTCATTGCTATAGCCAGTAAGGGTAATGTGATGTGGATGCCCATCCTGGGTGCGTGCCTTAATGTAGTCCACCAGCGAGACTACCTGCTCGGCGTTAAGAAACTGTTCATCGCCCGAATCGACCAGGAATGCAGACTCGGAGGCAGCCGCTGCCCGCGCGACAGTAGTTGCAAGGGCGATCGTGGCGACAGCGCTCGGAAGTCGTAACTGCTGCGCCCAAGGTTCGAGAATTGCGGGTGTGGGTTCTTTTGCGGTCGTAAGCATCTGCGAGATACTCCATCGATGGAAATGCCAGCGGCATCATAAACGAGGCGCCGTTTGAAAATCAAATATAGTTCTAGCTTCGACCCGAACGTAACGATCGCGTCATCGGTCTATCCGCAAACCGATGTAAGGTACCTGGTACCATACGTCCTTCGGTGCTTCTAGATGACTGAATTAATTAGTGAATATCAGAGCGCTATCGTCATCACGATCGGACCTGAATCGGCCGATATTGCATCCAAATAGTAGGGAAGGCTCTTTGCGCCGCGCATCCCCACATTCAAGGTTTTTACCGGGATTTAATGGACATATTCGTCACCCTGTTTTCGTTCATCATGGCGTTGGCGCTTGCCACCGAGCCGATCTACTTCCTCGACGTGCTCCCTCCGCGCACCGTAGCCGCGATTAACCTGGTTGGCTGGTCATTTGTCATTCTGTTGCTCCTAGTGCGTTTCGATTTTCGGCGACGCATCTATTTGATCGCAAAGAATCTTGAGATCGATACTCGCTTTAAAGGTTTCGAAGAACTGCTCTCGACCTTGATTCGGGAGGTTCGCCGCAAGCATGACGCCTTCGCCATCAATTTGTTGGAAAAGAAGATCTCCTCCGAAAAGGAGCTTTCGCGGGCATTGGAAAGCATCGTTGCCCTGGCCTTTCGGCTGCTTAACGCTGAGTCGGCCGAACTGGCGCTGTTTGACCGCGAATCGGGGATGTATCACTCGTCATTCGTGCTCGGTAAACCATTTCGGACTTCAGCTCAGGCCATGCTCAATAACGCGGTCGATGGCGGCAAGGAGGAGGTCAGCCCGGATGTACTGGTGCATCCGATCACTTTCTCCGGCTCGGTCCTAGGGACGCTGCGAGTGGCGTTGAAGCGCGGCACGCTGCCCGGGCAAAGCGATCGAGAGGTGCTGAGACTCCTTGCGCTGCAAGGTGGGCTGGCGATTATCAATGCACAGTATACCGACCAGCTGCTAAAGATGCGCCGCAGCTCTGAGGAAACTGTAAAAGCTAAGACCGGATTCCTAGCGAATCTGTCCCACGAGATTCGCGGACCTCTCGGCATCATGCTGAATGCCGTTGAACTTGTGCTTGATGGTCTTTGCGGACAGATCACTGCGGATCAATCGGAGACGCTCGCCATGGTGAAAACCAATGGCGAACATCTATTGGACCTAATTAATGATGTGCTTGATTATGCCAAGGTGGAGTCGGGCAGGGTGGTTCCGCAAAAGAGCCAGATTCTGCTAAACGATCTGTTGAAAGATATTATCGGTGTGGTTCGTACGCAGGCCGAAGCCAAGAATCACAAGCTCAGCTTGCGTAATAGCGAGGAAGCGCTCGCAATTTCCTGTGACAAGCGCCACCTCCGGCAGATGCTAATTAACCTGCTCACAAACGCGATTAAGTACACTCCGGACGGCGGTACGATCGAGTTATGGGCGGAAAGAGTGCCCGTTCACAAGATTCGAATCAACGTTAAGGACAGCGGTGTCGGCATCGACGAAGCTAATCGGCATAAAGTTTTCGCGGCGTTTGAACGGGTGGAAAATGCCTACTCGGCGCAGCAGGTTGGGACTGGATTGGGCATGCCGCTTACCAAAAAGCTGGCGGAGGTCAATGGCGGGCTAGTGGATTTCCGCTCCAGCGTTGGAAAAGGATCTCATTTCTGGCTGCTCTTCCCCACGATCGAATACAGCAGCGCCTCTACGGTGTTAGAGGAGTCCGAGGCTGAACATCGGGTAGAAGGCAAAGGGGAAGCGATCTTAATCGTTGAAAAAGAGGAGGGCGAGCGCAAGATGCTGACGCGCTATCTCGCCAGCTTAGGCTTTAATCCGGTCGGCGCCGTAACTAGGCTTGAGGCGCTGGAGGTGCTTCGCAGCCGACAGGTGGACCTGGTCCTGATTGACAATAGCACCGCCGATAACAAGGGCGAGGATCTGATTGCGGGGATTCGTGAGAATTCTACCAAGGCCAATTTGCCAATTGTGCTTGTCAGTAGCCGCGCCTTTGCCTTCGATATCGAGAAGTACCTTAAAGCAGGCATCGATCGCTGTCTGATTAAGCCGCTTGAACTCCGTACTTTGGGGGTGACGATCCGCAAACTAATTGATGGAACCTTTAGCGGAGCAGTATTGGACAGCTCGGAGCTGGACTTAACTCAGCAGAAAAAGAATGAGTCCAAGCCCGCCAAGGGACCCACCAGGGTCATGGAGCTGGACGATATTCTGCACTAGCCCCGCGATTCAGGGCTAAGCAAGAGCGCTTAAACTACCCAGTGAAAATGTCCGGGCTCTTTAGCCGGAACCTTCTGCGGCTTTTCGCCGTCTTTAGGCGTCTCTTCGCCTTCGGCACGCTGGTCGGGACTTTGTAGATCGGGATGTTGATCTTTTTCGCTGTCAAAAGACACAGCATCAGCGCTTACGGTTTTTTTCGTCTCGGCCTCAAGCCGTTCCGCATCATGGCTGCTGTAGATCGTAGTTTGGACCTGAATCCTTTCAATTTTCATTTCGCCCTCCGTGGCTATGTCAGCGGCATGCAAATTCAATCGACAAATCGAGCAGTTTTTGGAACTGCTCAAAACCGATGTTCTGCCGGGCCTTAGCTCGGCAGGCTTGCTTGCTCCATAGTTAGTATCGACGATCTAAGAAAATTGCTTAAGTCTTTAGAATGAACCCTCTAATGGCCGCTTTCGCAGGGTTTTTGCATAGCTCCGGGATGTCCATTCTTCAAAATTTTTCGGGGCTTATGGAACTGGTTAGCGCATCCAAATAAAGGATTGCCCCGAGAGTTTCGATAGCTAAGGTGGGAGAAAGATAACGAGCATGACCCAAAACAAAAAAAACACCGAGATTTACGTGGCCTATGACGATCATGAGCCGTTCGATCCATCGCGACCGGAACGCAACCTGCTTCGCGCTGTGCTATCGAGTGCCATGAGCGACATGCAAAAGGGCGGGACGTCGGCGGAAAAAGCTCAAGAGTACTTTTTGAGCCCGGAAGATGATTACTTGTTTTCGTTTCGATCCGTCTGCAATTTTCTCGAGTTAGACCCTAAAACGATCTTGATTGTGGTCGGCCTGGAGGACAGATTGCCGCTGGCGAAGCCGCAGCGCGCGGCGAACCCGGAAGCCTCAACCGATCTGCAGTAGGTTTGCGCTCCAGTTTTTTAGCGCCCGCATCCCCAAGGTCCCAACCTTGTGGGTAACATCGTCTGTGATGAATTCGACCTGATATCCTTTGTCTTCTAGTACCTTTGCGCCGTGGCGCGCTTTTTCCAATGTTATAGCAGGGTCACGCTCTCCATGTGCCATGAACACCGGCGGCAGACTGACAGAGACAGGAGGGTCATCAAGCGCAATAACAAATCCGGCCAATAGGGCAACTCCGGCAAAGAGCTCAGGCTGACGCTGAAGTAGGACGGAGAGCAGTCCGGCCCCCTGAGAAAACCCATACGCGATTAAAGTCCGAGGGGCGAGGTTGTAATAGGTGATATACTTTTCTAGGAAGTTTTGTACCTGCGCAGCTGCTTCCTCGGCACCCCGCCGCATTTTGTCGGGCGCCTCCAGATCCCACCAGCTGTATCCTCCAAGCGGATCAGGCAGCGGCGCTTGCGGCGCAACGATTGAAATCCCTTCAGGCAGAGTGCGTCTGAAGGTCCACATCACATCGTAGTTACCGGCGCGCCCATGAACTAGAAGTGCCAGGGGCGCTGTACGGTCCGCAGCAATAACCCGTTTGTGCCTGAGCTTAGTGCCAGCTTCCGCCGCGGAATCTCCAACTATGACTTCCATCATTTTCAAACCAAAACGTGCCGTATTTGTGCGGTCTTGATGACTTTACACAAAGAAGTGTTATATTCAGTTATCCAATGCATTTGTCGATCTGACCAGAGAGCAGAGCTGCTCTGGTCAAAACAAAGGTTTACGGGAACGGAGAGGAGATGTTTTCGCCAGTACGCGATTGGTCGGAGTTTGGGCCGAATGCCGCGTTAATAGCATCCTTTTATGAGCTTTATAGGGCGGATCGATCGCTAGTAGACCCTAAATGGGCTGAATTTTTCGACCGTCTGATTGCCGGAAGCTCAGCCGAAGCTCTTCCCGAAAGCAACGGCTACCATCACCAGGAGCTGAGCAATGGGCAGGCCGGTCCTGGAGCGTCCAATGCAGCTGCTGATGCTGATCTCTTGTCCGAATCGTATCGCGAGTTCGGTCATCTTGAAGCCAAAATCTCTCCGATTGAGAACGGTATCGGCACTCTTCCGCGGCTTGAGTGTCTCCATCCTAATGAGTTAACGCCGCAGTTAGCGCAGCACCTCGACTGGCTGCGCACTGTATATTGTGGAACGATCGGTTTCGAGTTCATGCATCTAGTTTCGGCTGAGGAACGCGCATGGCTGATTGAGCGCATCGAGAGCGAACCTGGTCGCTACGCATTTTCCGAAGAACAAAAACTTCGCATCCTGCACGAGCTGGTCGAAGCCGAGGCCTTCGAGAGCGAGCTGCACCGCAAATATGTCGGGCAGACGCGCTTTTCGTCGGAGGGCGGGGATACCTGCATGCCGATGCTCGATCTGGTTCGTGAGGAGGGGCCGCAGCTTGGATTGAAGGAAATTGTGATCGGCATGGCGCATCGAGCGCGCTTGAATGTGCTGCTGAATACCCTGGGCAAGCCGCTCGAAGAGGTGTTGGCAGAATGCGAGGACCAGAGCCTCTACAGTGTGGTGGGCTCGGGCGACGTCAAGTATCACATGGGGTATTCGCAGCATTATCACACGCAAGCGGGTTCGGATATTCTTCTATCGCTGGCGCCCAATCCTTCGCATCTCGAATTCGTAAACCCGATTGTCGAAGGCATCGCGCGTGCTCGTCAGGACCTTTTCTTGAATCGCGATCGATCGGCGGTGCTCCCCGTTCTTATTCACGGCGATGCTGCTTTTTGCGGGCAGGGGATCGTTCCCGAGACCCTAAATCTGTCGCTCGTCGAAGGATACGGCACAGGCGGCACCCTTCACATCATCTTCAATAATCAGGTCGGTTTTACGACCTATTCGGCAGAGGGTAAATCGTCGATTTATTGCAGCGATATCGCCAAAGCCTTTCAGGCTCCGATTTTTCACGTCAACGCAGAAGATCCAGAGGCTTGCTGCTGGGTGACCCGGTTGGCGGTGGAATTCAGGCAGCGCTTTGGTCGAGACGTCGTGGTTGATATGGTTTGTTACCGCAAATACGGACATAACGAGGGCGACGATCCAAGCTTCACTCAGCCCACCATGTATGCGGAGATTAAATCTAAGAAGGCGATCTCTTCGATATTTGTGACCAAGCTCATGGCCCAGGGAATCGCCGCGGAGGATCTAAGCCATGGTTGGCGTGAGCAGTTTCGACAGCGTTTTAACACTGCGCATGAAATGGTGAAGAGTCAGCCTCCGGGTGAGGCTTGTCTGGTGCACGGACGGCTCAAGTCTAGGGATCCGATTACAGCAGTGCCCCTCGAGAATCTGCAAGCCATTGCGCAGACCCTGATTAGCTATCCGGAAGACTTTACGATTCATCCGAAGCTGAAACAGATCCTCGAGCGGCGGGCTAAAAGCCTCGGGGATGGGCTCGGGATCGATTGGGGATTCGGGGAGGTGCTGGCATTTGGAAGCCTGGTGCAGCAGGGAGTGCACGTCAGACTTAGCGGTCAGGATTGCGGCCGCGGTACTTTTAGCCAGCGCCATCTGATGCTGAGCGATTATGTAAGCGGAAAGCACTATCTGCCTTTTTCCGCGTTAAAGGGCGGGGCCTTCGAGGTCTATAATAGTCCCTTGTCCGAAAACGCAGTGATGGGCTTCGAGTTCGGATTTGGAACCGCGCTTCAGCCTAACCTGGTATTGTGGGAGGCGCAGTACGGCGATTTCTGCAATGGAGCGCAGGTGATCATTGATCAATTTTTGGCCAACTCCGAAGAGGCTTGGGGTCAGCGATCCGGAATCGTCCTCCTGCTGCCACACGGTTATGAGGGACAGGGGCCCGAACACTCGACTGCTAGAATTGAACGATTTCTGCAGCTCTGTGCTGAGGGTAACATGACGGTGTCGTACCCCAGCACCTCAGCCCAGTATTTTCATCTGCTGCGCAATCATGCGCTCTCGGCGGTGCGTCGTCCGTTGATTGTGTTTACTCCTAAGAGTCTGCTTAGAAGCAGCGCCGCGGCCTCGCAGGTGGATGAATTTGTGAATGGCGCCTTTGCTCCGGTTGTCGGAAATGCCTACGGCAAGGGCAAGGTTAAGACGCTCCTGTTGATGAGCGGCAAGATCTTTTTTGAGGTTGATGCCGAGCTGAAGAAGCAGGAACGTGATGGGGTCCGCTGCTTGCGGATTGAGCGTTTCTATCCGTTCCCTGAAGAGGAGCTATTAGCCGAGATCAAGAAAGCCGGAGCCGCCGCGGTCGCCTGGGTTCAGGAAGAGCCCGAAAATATGGGCGCTTGGCATTTCATGGAGCGTGAGCTTAGAGCCAAAGGCGTAAAAGACATTACCTACCTAGGACGGCCGGCCAGCGCTAGTACTGCCACCGGCTCGCACCGCCGTCACTCCGCAGAACAGAAGCAATTGGTAGCCGAAGTAATAAGCTTTGTTGGACGTTAGGGGCATCTCGGGTTAGGATTTTTACCGGGTGACTTTCAAGTCGAGGCTCGGTGATTTCGATTTTCTACGATCTGGAGACCAGCGAAAGGCATACGCTTGGTCAGATTCTTAATTACTGCTTCATCGCGGTCGATAGTGAGTACCGCGAGATTGCGCGCTGCGTTGGGGATGTGCGGATCTCCGTGCTGCAGCTCCCATCGCCCAGTGCGATTCTAGCCAACCGGGTCAATGTGTTCGAACACCAAGCGCGTGCCCGTGATAGTGAGCGCGAGGCCGCGCTTAAGATTCTGGAATTCATTGATAGTCAGCGTAACGGCGGCCGAAACACGGTGCAGTTAGTCGGGTTTAATTCAAACAAATTTGACTTCAATTTCTTGCGCGTAACGCTGATTCGTAATGGGCTATCACAATTCATGGGCTGGAAATTACAGCACCGCGACCTGTTGCACCTCGCGCGGAAGCTCTATTGTCAGGAGCCGAGCTTCCCGAGAGAGCTTTGTCACGGCGGTGCAGGCGGCGAGGAGCTCTCGCTCCGGCTGGAGACTTTAACGCAGGGCTTTGCACTTCTGGCCGGACCTCAGGCTCATTTTTCGTCAGACGATGTCGAGCTGACGATCGCCCTGGCAAAGCACTTTAAGGAGCGTTTCGGCGCCGATCTGCTGACTTTCGAAAGCTATGAGGCGGAGCCGGCTGAAGCACGAG
Organism: Oligoflexia bacterium; assembly: GCA_019694515.1. Classification (GTDB taxonomy): domain Bacteria; phylum Bdellovibrionota_C; class UBA2361; order UBA2361; family JBGSMV01; genus JAIBBU01. The sequence goes on from JAIBBU010000008.1 coordinate 70,294, forward strand.
CTGAGCGCGGGGAAATCGTTTATCGCATCGAACCCAACTATGCCGACCCCACGAAGGGGCCCGCCGTATTACGGCCAATGGGGCTGATTAATGCCAGCTCGAAGTACGCGTTGTGGGTCGATCTGGAACGTTTTGCCGTAAGCCGGAACCGGGAGGCAATCAGTTGGTTTACCAAGGGCGTAGCGCAATTCCAGTTGGCGGCTGAAGCTCCGGCTGGAGCAGAGGATCTGAAGGAGCTGCTGCGCGAAGCTAAGAAGGAGTTCAAGAATCTAACCGTGAACAATTTCTTCGGAGTATCCGATGCCGACATCGAGGTAGACATTTTTAGATTAAGTATGGGCGCACGCGCTGCGCTGGGGAGCGCGATCTGGGCGCCGCAGCCGGGGGCGAAGCCGCCCTCCCGGTCCAAGGACGAAGCCGAGATCCTGCGACGCTATAAGATCGCCAATCAACGCTGGGATGATACGGTAAATCCCCAGGCTGAGAAGCACCTCCGCGCTTACGCCTTGTATCGTTATGGCGGAAAATGCAAGGTCAGCAAGTATGAGGTGCCGGGAAAGGGCTACGAAATGCAGCCTTCGCTGACGGAGCTCTTGCAGCAGCTACGGGATTTGGAGCAGAACGGGAATGAGGCCGATCGGGCGCTGCTGCGGGACTTACGCAAGTTTTACTACGAATCTTTCGTATATCGGCTGGCCGGAGCTGAATTGGCGCCTTTAAGCGCCCAGGACGCCGCTTAAATCGACCTCAATCGGTTTAATTAGATCCTGGATCTTCCGATACTAAGAGTGGGATGAGATCGGAAACGGGCGTCGAGGAAAAGGACTTTTACCAGCTCTTGGGGCTGGAGCGATCTGCTTCGAAGGAGGAGATCAAGAAGGCTTACCGCGACCTGTCACGCATCTTTCATCCTGATTCAAATTTCTATTCGGACATTATCGATCAACCTGTTTCCCCGAAGCATGTTGAACTGTTCGAAAAGGTCACAGAGGCTTACAACACCTTGATGGAAGAGGAGAGCCGAGCGACATATGATCGCACCCTGCTGACCGGAAAGTTGAAGACCTGGGAGGACGGTGAGAAGGAGACTAAGGTTGTGCAGACCAAATGGGACATGAGCGCAGCCGCGACTCCTATGGGAGGCTTTGGATCGAGGGCTTTTGCGGTGGGGGTTACCGGGACACCGTCTGAAGTCAACATCCAGTCGGCGCCAGTAATTGAGATCATTCGTCAACGAAAATTGCTCTTTAGGATCATGCGCTTCTTGCGCTTGGCCTGATAAATCTTGAGTAAACGGGAAGTAGCACGAGCTCAAGGAGATCCCCGGTAGACCGTTTTTTTTGTCTGTCATATAAGATCAGTCATGCTTAAGAAAATCATCTTTGCTTTATTTGTTTTGTTGCCAGTAGCCTGCGCTCCGGGCGCGAGAAATGCGCAGCGTGAGCAGTATGCTTACCTGCCACATACCGTCAGCTATGAGGGTGAGACGTTGGTGCTGATAGCACGATGGTATACAGGACGCTCCGATAATTGGACGTTGATTGCGGATGCTAATCCTGAGATCGATCCGCGTAGGATCCAGCTCGGCCAGCTGGTAAAGATTCCGCAGCGCCTGTTGATTACTGAGGAACCATTGCCACAGCGCTATGTAGCCAAGGCTTATCAGAATGCGCCGAAGCCGGTACCCACCGCAAATGCCGGTATGGCAGGCGATGCTGGACTTGCGCCGTTACATCAACAGGGGTCTAATTCTTTGGGCAGCGCGGAACCGCAGGATAAATCAACTGATTCGAGCGCAGTTGCACCACCTGAAAAGAGCTTGCCTGAGGCCGCCGCGCCGTCTGCTGATGTTGAGAGTGGTGCAGCACATGATAAGTCCAGAGACGAGCTGCTAAACGAGCTTCTCAAGGAATAGGGGGACCAATGGGGTATGAGCCGGATACACGCGGGTATAGGAAAACGACCATTGCCCCTCCGCCCAGCGCCGCAGTGCTTTTCTGGCGGAAGGTCCGCGAAATAGTTTTGGCCATTCTCATTCTATTATTTGCGCGGCTTTTGATGGTCCACAGCGGTGTTAGCTTTGTCTATATCCCCTATGTTGATCCATTTCTTTACTATGTGCTGGGACACCTCGAAGTGGTGCTCAAATTTGTGAGCGATTTTTGGAGCGGGGTGCGGCTACCAACCTTCGACATTGGTAAATACTAGCCGCCAAGACCTGTGAATCGCGGCCACGTACAGATGTTAAGGCCCGTTTTTCGTCACGGAAACGGCGATCTCCTTAATACTCTTCCGGAAGGGAGCTTCGTCGAATCCAGAAGGCGCCTGTAAAATCTTATACAAACGCCCCATCTGCTGGCCGTAACTATTGGCCTCTCCGCATGGTCCACTAAAGAGTGCAGAGAGTCCCATCGCAACCTGCTCGGCCTGTTCGTAATATATTTTGGCCGCTTTATCCGCAGAGCCAACCAAGTTTGCGGCGAGCTTTCCGCAAACCTTCCGATCGATTTTAAGCTGCTGAATAGCGGGAGTCTGGTCCGCTAGGTCGGCTGCCAGCTTAGTAATGTTGTCGGTCAAGATTTCCCCTTCGCTCTCGGCAATATCTTTCAGGCGGAGGTCCAGCGCCGCGGCGAGGTCATTATTTAGGCCTCTTAACGCAGCGCTTAGCAGCTCAACCGTACTCAGATTTAAGCGCGGTTCCCCCGGCTTGCCGCCATAATTACTTCTTTCGAACTCGCGCGACTCCAACGAATGATGACAGCTAAAGCAATTAAAGGTGCTGAACTCTGGCAGGCCATGAGCGGCGTGCGGCGTTGATCGATAACGGCCAATCCTCAGCACGGCCTCTCTGGCCTGGACTGCAAGCCCCACCAGCCAAAAATGGGCCGGCTGATAATCACCTTTGCGATCAGTATAATCCTTATCCACCTGCCAGTGCGCAGGCATCAAGGCGCTGAAGGTATCAAGCTCGAATGAAATGCGGGGATGACCGGCCCCGTAGAGTCGGTGAGGAACCTCACGGGAACCATCACCAAGGTGGCAGCTTAGACACAGGCTCGCGCGGTCCTTCGCGTCCGTCAAATCACTTAGCCCCAAGCTCACGTTGTTGCTGAAGGTTGCCTCGAGCGCAGTATGTGCCGAAAGCCACTGTTCGGAGGCGCCGTGGCAGCTTTCGCAGCCTACGCCGTCTTCTACCGTATATTTAGGATCAGCGCGGGCTGGATCGACTCCACCAGCATGACAGGAGAGGCATTCGGGAGCCTTTTCCGGGTGATCGATGCCTAGATTGCGTCCAATACTCCTGCCGCCCGCCTCCGTCAGTACCCGCCAGGCAGCAGCATGCTTGTCGTGCTTGGTCCAGGTGACATATTCATTTTGAAGAATACGGCTGCCCTTTCGGGGACTCTGTGCGCCGTGACAGTTGGAGGAGGAGCAGGAGCCCACCCCCTGAAATTTTGGCTCATCACTTTGGGCCGATTTGGCCGATATAAAGAACGCAGCGACAATTGCGCAGAGAAACAAAGTTACAGTCTGCAGATGCGTTCTTATTCGAATAGCCGGAAACACCACATAGTGTTAATTTCTTTTTGCTGAACAAACAATCTGTTTATTATGCAGCACTTTGAAGTCGTAATTATCGGAGCCGGTCCAGCTGGCCTCGGTGCTGCCCTCAACGCCGCTCACCATAAGCTCTCTCACCTCTTGATTGAAAAGAACGAAATCGGAAACACCGTTTTTGAGTACCAGCTTCGAAAGCATGTCATGGCTGAGCCCGGTCGGCTGCCCTTGCGCGCACATCTGGAATTCACTGCGGGCAGCCGCGAGCAGATCCTTGATAAATGGAACTCCGGGGTAAGGCAGAAGGGGGTCAATCTCCTCAAGGCCTCCGTTTCGAAGATTGAGAGGCAGGGCGAGCGCTTTCTTGTTTCTTACAGCGGCGGGGAATGTAGCGCCTCCCATGTGGTGCTGGCAATCGGCGTGCAGGGCAGTCCCCGTAAACTTGGGGTGCCTGGCGAGGAGCTGCCGCATGTCGCTTATACGCTTTCGGATCCGGAAGCCTTCCATGGCAAGCATATTACTGTAGTGGGTGCAGGAGATGCGGCGATCGAAAATGCGTTAGCGTTGGTCGAGAAGAATACGGTTACCATCATCAACCGAGGAGCGGAGTTCGCGCGCGCCAAGGATGCCAATAATGCCGCGATTTGTAAGGCAATCGAAAATAAAAAGCTAGTCTGTGTCTACAATGCGGAGGTAGCAAAGATCGAAGCCGGCAGGATCTTTATCAGCAGCGCCGAAGGGGCACTCGATCTGCCTTGCGATCATGTGATTGCGCGAATCGGTGCGGTAATGCCGCGAAAATTTCTTGAACAGTGCGGAATCAAGTTTCCGAATAGTGAAGCAAACTCGGTTCCGGTAACTAACGCGCGTTTTGAATCGTCAGTACCCGGGCTGTATGTGATCGGGGCGTTGATTGGATACCCGCTGATTAAGCAGGCGATCAATCAGGGGCACGAGGTTATTCAGCATATAATAAAGCAGCCACTTGAGCCTGCCGACCAGCCGCTTTTGGCCGAACGGCTGGTCTCGTTGGGCAGCGATGTGCCGGTTGCCTTACAGTCTATTCGTGACGCACTTCCGCTCTTTAAGGATTTGACCGAGCCGCAGTTCAGAGAATTGATTCTGGAGTCCACGATCCACATCAAGAAAGCGGGCGATCTGGTGTTCGCGATCAATGACTATACCGACTCCTTCTTCAGTGTGATCAGAGGACAGGCGGGAATTGAGCTGCCGAATGGCAAAACCATTCCGGTCTCGGCCGGGAACTTCTTTGGCGAGATGGGATTGCTTTCAGGACGGCGGCGGTCGGCCACCGTGCGGGCCTTAGGGGACTGCGTATTGCTTGAAAGTCCCCGGCGGCAGCTGATCAAACTAATGAGTTCGATCGATCAGCTGAAGCGCGAAATCGATCGAAAGTTTCTGCGAAACGCTCTTGAGACTTCGATCTTCCCGGGGGTTGAAAGCGAATTACTTTGCGAGCTTGCCGAGCAAAGCCGCTTTAAGAGTTACAGAAAGGGCGAAGTTATATTTCGCGAGGGGGAGATCGGCACGGAGTTAGTCGTCATTCGAAAGGGCTCCGTCAAGGTGTCGCGACGCGATCGAAGCGGGGCGGAGGTAACTCAGGCCTATATCGCAGCGGGCAACTATGTGGGCGAGATGGCGCTGCTATCGGACGCTGAAACTCCACGCAGCGCGACCGTCACCGCGGCGGTCGGGTGTGATACGGTGATCGTCGATAAGCAGAGCTTTAGGGGACTGTTAACCAAATCGAAAGCCGCCCAGGATCGGGTGCGAACGCTGGCGGACGCTAGGAAGGTCGAAAACCTGACGCTGATGCAGGACCCTGGAAAGGGCCGCCTGTTAGATTTCATAATATCTCAGGGCATTACCGATGCCGATAACGTGTTGGTAATTGATTCTGACCTGTGCGTGGCCTGCGACAATTGCGAACACGCCTGCGCTGCGACGCATGGTGGTTATTCCAGGCTCGATCGTAAGGGCGGGCTTAGTTTCGCGTCGATCCAGGTCCCAATTTCCTGCCGCCATTGCGAGAATCCGCTCTGCATGACCGACTGTCCCCCTGATGCGCTCGTGCGGAAGCCTAACGGCGAGGTGGTGATCTTAGATTCCTGCATCGGGTGTGGAAACTGTACCCGCAACTGCCCTTACGGAGTAATCTCGATGATCTACCCCGGAGGCGGGCGGGGCGACTTCTCACTGCTGCAATTTCTCGGGCTTCGCTCTCGACCCGCCGCTGCAACGGGCGGCCAAGCCAAGGCCGGCAAGTGCGACATGTGTGAGCAGCTGGGCGGGGGACCGGCGTGTGTGCGAGCTTGTCCTACCGGCGCAGCTATGCGCGTAAATCCTGCCAAACTAGTACAACTCGTTTCGCCAAGGGAGCGGAGATGATTCAGTCGGGATTCCTGGGACATCGAAACTTCCTTTGGCTCAAGGTCAATGCGGCGCTCGTGTTGGCGATGTTGGCGGGATATGTGGTTGATCAGCCGATTGGTGGGAGAAATGGGGGAACCTGGCTGGGCTATGCTTATGGAATCTTCGCCGCATTGGCGATCGTTTATTTGACCTGGTTCGCGATTCGAAAACGCAGCTACTACTCGACCGCCGGCACAGTAAAGGGCTGGCTTTCCCTGCATTCCTGGCTCGGGATAGCGCTGATCATTGTGGTCCCGCTGCACTGCGGTTTTAGCTTTGGACTCAATGTTCACACCTTGGCTTTCGCGCTGATGGTGATAGTGACGCTTTCGGGTATTTGGGGAGCCTTTGCCTATGTCGCGCTGGCGCCGCGCATCGAATCGCACCGGGGGGGCGTCAAGGCCAATGAGCTCCGGGAAAAGATCGAAAGATTGAGCAGGGAGATCGGCGAACTCGCACCAACCTGCGGGGAAGAGTTTGAGCGCGCACAGAAATCCACTAAGCCGGGCGACTACCGGAACGGAGTTAAGATCCTCTTCCAGTCCCGGCCGCAGGAGCCGGACCGCGCCTTGCTGGGCAGAGCGCTGTCGAGTCTGCCGGAGGCCGAACGACCGCGGGGGGAAGCGCTCATCGCTCGGATCGGAGAACGGTATAGCGCTGCATCGCAGCTTTATGATGAAAGTCGGGTGTTGGCGATGTTGCGGGTATGGATCTTCATTCATGCACCGTTAGCGGCCGCCTTGCTGGCGGCCTTGGCCGCCCACATTATCGCGGTGTTCTATTTCAGGTAGCGTCGTGGCAAACAACAAACATCAGGAGCAAAATCGACGGCACTTTTCCTGGCTGCGGGCGGCTTGTTGGATTGCCTTGCTGGTCGTAGGGGGAGCTTGTTTAGCGTTGCCACTTAGCGGCAGGTTCGAACAAAGCTGGAGTAGCGGCCCGATCTCTAAGCATCACGGGATGCTGGCGGGCGACTGCCAAAGTTGTCACTCCGCCCCATTCGTGCGGGTCAAAGATGAGAGCTGTCTAGCATGCCATTCGCTCTCCAAGCATTCTGATGCGGCCTTGAAAATTCGCTGCGCGGACTGCCACTTAGAACATAATGGCGACCACGGTTTGATTCAGAGCGATGCCCGGCCGTGCACCGCGTGCCATGCAAGTCAGGAGGTCATCTCTCCCGAGGCAGATCTTAAGAGCGTGACTAATTTAGCGACTCATCCTGAGTTCAATTTGCCGCTCGCAGATAAGAGTCATATCAAACTTAACCATAGCAAGCATCTGAAGGCCGGACTGCAGGGAAGTGACGGGCCGGTCACTCTTGGGTGCGGGGATTGCCATGGGTTAAGCGCTGACTTTAAAAGCATGGAGCCGGTCAATTTCGACAAACATTGTCGTTCCTGTCACAGCCTTGAGTTTGACGAACGACTTCCGGGGAACCAAGCGCCGCACGCATCGCCTGATCTGGTGTTCAATTATCTCTATGCCGAGTACGCTAAGTTCTTTCTCGCGGACGATAATGGACGCCAAAAGGAGCGCGCCTTTCCGCGTTTCAGGCCTGGGGAGGTCCCGGAGCCGGAGGCCCGCACTGAATATGTAAGAAAATATGTGGCAGCTGAGGCGCGCGTTGCCGAAAAACTCTTATTTTCTCGGACCGGCTGTTTTCTGTGTCATGATGTTAGCAACAAGCCTACCCGTGATAGTGAAGTTTCAACGGGCGAACTTAGTAACTTTAAGGTGGAGAAGACGAGTATTCCCAATCTTTGGTTGCCGGCCTCGATCTTTAATCACGGCGCGCATGAGGAGATCAGCTGCGAGTCCTGCCATGCAAAAGCACGCGATTCAGAAACGACCACCGATGTGCTGCTGCCGCAGGTCGGGCTGTGTCGTGACTGCCATGCCGATCAGGGCGCGGCGCACAAGCTGGCATCCCCCTGTGTCACCTGCCACTCCTTCCACGATTCTCTCCCGTTGGAGCAGCGCATGAAACGCGAAATTGCACAGATTCTGGAGCGTGGGAAGTAGTTTAAGGTAGGGGAGCTTATGCGGATAGCATTGTTGCTCTCTTGTTGCGTGATTGTGCTGCCATGCTGGGCTGCCTCGCGTAGCTCCGGCGCGCAGGAGGCGGCGCTTTTCCCGAGGCAGGAGATTAATGCAAAGCGCACCGGACTGAATGCCTTTGCCAATGAGCCTATCTTTGGTTCGGTCCGAAATCAGCTGCGAGAAGTGCGCAGTACCCTGAGGATAAAATATGTACGGGTGTTGTTTGCCTGGAATGATCAGGTGCAACCCACTCCGCAGAGCGATCCCGATTTCTCCTTCTATGATCAGATCGCCGGCTCCCTCCCGCTGCGCACCAGGGCACTGGTAGTCATGACGGGTCTCCCTAGCTGGATGACCGATTCCAGCAACTGGATCGAAAGTGACCCGCGAAAGACCTTCAATAAGCTTTGGCTGGAAAAGGTTGTTACGCGTTATAAACGCAAGCGCCGCATCGCGGCCTGGGAAATTTGGAATGAGCCCGACATGTCGGACAATCCGGATAATGTCACGCTCCAATTGTCCGACAGCCCCCAGAACTATCTGGCGCTGCTGGAAGGAGCCGCAGCTGCGATCGAACGCATCACGCCGCGCAAGCTGATCGTGAGTGCGGCCACCCGCTCAATCAATCAGGATTACCCCAACACCCTGAATTACAATGTGGCATTAAAAGAGGGCGGGCTTGAAGAGTTGGCGGATGTAGTGGGGGTGCATTATTACGGCAAACAGTATGAGAAGCTGCTGTTAGGAGGTATTAGCGACTACCTAAATAGTCTTGTGAAGCCCATATGGATCACCGAATCCGGGGAGCAGGGCAATACCGAGCAGTTAGCCTACGTAGAGGAAGTGTGGACATTACTGCAGCAATCAGTCCCTAAAATCAGCCGCTTCTACTATTATCAATTTACCGAATCTGGAACCCCGGCCGAAAGCTATGGGTTGAAAAGTGGCAATAGCTCCATTGCGGTTACAACCTCAGATCTCTACCAGTATCTCAAGAATCGCTAGCTCCAGTTTGAAGCTAACGAGCCGCTGGCTTTTCGGCGACGTATCTCGAGAGCATAAATTGTTCGGCACGGCCTCGTGATTGTTAGAGCTTTCGCCAGGTCTTGTCATTGCTGTAGATGTTACATTTTTCGGGGACGAAATACCTACCTATATGCGCGACTCTGTCATTCAGAGCCCAAGAAACCCCCGGCTATGCCGGGGGCGCAGTAAGGTTTGACCTTTAGTGGCAAGAATAAAAAAGTCTCCTAGTCATGGGCTGCTTGCGAGCCTTTGAATAGGAGACGTAATGAAAGAGGAATACGGCAGTTTAAATCATACGATGTGCATATGCTGATTTCGATTCCGCCTAAGTATGCGGTTTCTGATGTGGTAGGATTTGTGAAGGGAAAGAGTGCAATAGCGATAGCACGAAACTATTTAGGCAAGAGAAATTTGCGTGGGCAGAATTTTTGGGCACGCGGATATCTAGTGTCTACGGTAGGGAAAGCTGAGGCGACGATCAGAGAGTACATCCGGAATCAGGAGAAAGAGGATAAGAGGCTCGATCAGCTTCAGATGTTTAAGTAGACCGGCTTTAGCCGGTCCATTGTACTTAACCGCTTCGAGCGGTTCATGATAACAAAGCCCCCGGCTTTGCCGGGGGATTTTTACTGCGAGCGGAGCGAAGCAGTCCTTACCGTTATGCCGATGTAAGCGCTGTCTCGTAATAATCGCGGAATGTTCCTATGCGAACATCGGGTACGGAGTGCGTAGTTCAAACTGGGAGGAAAATTCTTCCAGCTTCTTCAATGCAGTTACCGTTTCGACAGAATGTTAGGGTTTGCTTCGCTTCGCTCGCAATGACAGAGCTGTGCGTAAAGGCAGATATTCTACCGGCGAAATGCCTAACAGTTAAATTGCGATGGGAACGGGTTGTTCACCGTAAGCTCGGGGGAGGCGGAAGCCATCTTTTCACTTTTGTCATTGCGAGCGGAGCGAAGCAATCCTTGCCGTTATGCCGATGTAAGCGCTGTCTCGTAATAATCGCGGAATGTTCCTATGCGAACATCGGGTACGGAGTGCGTAGTTCAAACTGGGAGGAAAATTCTTCCAGATTCTTCAATGCAGTTACCGTTTCGACAGAATGTTAGGGTTTGCTTCGCTTCGCTCGCAATGACAGAGCTGTGCGTAAAGGCAGATATTCTACCGGCGAAATACCTAACAGCTAAATTGCGATGGGAACGGGTTGTTCACCGTAGGCTCGGGGGAGGCGAAAGCCATCTTTTCACTTTTGTCATTGCGAGCGGAGCGAAGCAATCCTTACCGTTATGCCGCAATGAGCGTTGTCCGGTATTAATCGCGGAAAGTTCCGAGTGAACATCACACGATGACCACCTCGTTCCTTAGGTCTTCAGGGAAAGAACTTCCGCCTGACTTCCGCAATACAGCGCCTGTCTCGACTTAAAATTAGGGTTTGCCCACCTCCGCTTATGCTACGGGGTGGCAGGCTTTCGCTTCGCTCGCAATGACAGAAACTCCATCCTCGAATTGTGCTAAAGCTCCAGCACCCGCCACCGATCACATCCAAAATGTCCGGTGTTCCCAAGCGGCCGTTTTAGATCTTTAAATCCAAAGGAGTCATAGAGCCGGTTGGCCGAGGCCATGCTGTCCAGGGTTTCGAGGTAGCAGCGCCGGTATCCGTAGCGTCTGGCGAACTGCAGATTCTTATCGGTCAATTCGCGTCCGAGACCGAGTCCGCGGGCTTCGGGGAGGAGGTACATGCGTTTTAGTTCGCAGATGTCAGCATCCGCTCCAACCAATGGGCCCAAGCCAGCTCCGCCTAAGAGTTTGGCGTGCTTTTCCGCAACGTAATAGATGCTGCCTGGCCTGCTGTAACTCCTGCTCATGTGATTAGTTTCAGGATCGTGAGACGCAAATCCGGGGCGGCAGGCTCCGAATTCCGTTAGAGTTGTCCGAATTATCTTTGCGATCTCTAGGTCGTCGGATCTTCTAATTTTACGCAGATTAACCCCTTCTTTGAGCCGGGATAGCCGTAGCGCTTCGGAATAGGCCCTAAGACCGCTAACCAGTCCGCTCCGCTCCTCGGCGGAGAGCAGCTCCAGGGCGCATAGGACCCGCGCTCCGGCTTGTTGATGAATGGCCTGAAGTCTTTTTATCCCGCGGCTACTCAGGTTGACCAACCGCTTGCGGTGGTCGGTGCTGTCCTTGACTTCGCGGAGCAGCCCCGCGGCTTTCATGCGGTCAATCAGGCGGCTTACGGAGGAGCGATCTAAATTGAGGATCTCCGATATCTCGACTACACCGAGGGGCCCGCGCTTTTCCAGCTCGATCAAGGTATGGGTCTCGGAATGGGGGAGTCCGAAACAATTTTGCTCGGGAGTAAGGAATCCCAGCTCCCGCACCATTTGGCGCGATGCTTCACGCACCTGAGCCGCCTCTGTTCTTAACTTATTCATTGTGACATACATCTATATAGTTGTATCCTACAACTATATATGTAAGCGCGGAATTTAACAAGCGCTCTTTTGCAGACGCGGCAAAGCCCTTTGACCGTGAGCGCGGGTCATGAAAAGATGCCTATTATGAACGATTTAAACTGGAAATTGAGAGATCTTAATGGCCCCTTTAGCGCGGCCGATCTGGTGCTCAAGGATGGGCATGTCTACCACCTCGATGTGGCGCCCGGAGCGGTGGCTGAAGATATCATTATTGTCGGTGATCCAGGTCGGGCGCGGATGATTCGCGATCAATACCTGCAGGCCGGAACGATCGAAATCGACCATGAGCATCGCGGTTTGCGCACGGTTACCGGAGTGGCTAAATCTACGGGCCAGCGTATTACCGTGACGACATCCGGTATGGGGACTCCGTCGATCGAGATCGTGCTGAATGAATTGGACGCGCTTAACACGATCGATTTTAGCACACGCAAGAGGCTCTCAACCCGCCGCGAACTGCACATCATTCGAGTTGGTACGAGCGGCGCGCTGCAGGAAAGCTCCGAGTTGGGCAGCTGTGCGATAACTGCCTATGCGGCGGGCTTCGATAACACGGCGCTCTTCTACGACGCTCCATATGCCGACGCGGCCGCCAAAGGATTGGAGGAAAGGCTGCGGAGTGCCCTGTGGGAAGAGATTTCGCGGCAAGGGAGGAATCCCCGGTTTGCGCGCGCAATTCATCCCTATATTGCCAAGGGCGATGCAAATGCGGTGGCAGCACTGGAGCAGACCTGTCGTGAGCATAAAATAAAGTTCGAGGCGGGTATCACGGTGTCGCACGCGGGATTCTTCAATAATCAGGGGCGCGACCTCTCTCCGATTCCGAACACCGTTGATGATTTCGAGCTTTTTCTGGCGCACTTTGATCCTAAGCTTCACGGGCTGCGCATGCTGATAAATGAGATGGAGACCAGCTTTTTGTGTCATTTTGCGGGTGCGCTCGGTTATCGGGCTACCTCGATCTGCACCATGGTCGCGCACCGCCGGCTGAACACCTATGTTCCGGATATGGAGCGCGCCACGCACGGCCCGATTGGCCCCGCGATTCAGGCGCTGCAGCTGCTTCGGAAGGGCTAAAAAAGTGCTGGGCGGGTAAACCTTTTAATCTCCCGAGATGCGAGCACTTTCGTCCGCTATCGTGTCGATATAACAGCATTTCTACTTGCCTGAAGCGCTTTCTCTTGTATAGCCTCAGGGCGTGCGGAAACCTATTCACCTCTTGGTCTCGATAGTCATCCTATGTCTTCTTTCTGCATGCGGCGGTGGCGGCGGCGGAGGTTCTTCTAACAGCGGGTCAGACGCGGCCAACTTTGGCTGCAGCGGCGGCTGTGCGGGGCAGAATCTCAGCGCAGAGGAGGTGCGCATAGTAATCGGAAATGGGGTGCTCGGCGCTCAGGCGCTGGGAGTGCAGGCGACCTTCGCTGTGGTGGATCGGGTCGGGAACGTTTTGGCGCTTTATCAGATGCCAGGAGCGGCTCAAGATACTGTCTTTGACGGGCAGTTTGGAGCCGCCGGTGGTTTGGAAGGTTTAACCGTGCCCTCGACTTTGGCCGCGATCTCAAAGGCGGGGACAGGGGCTTATCTTAGCAGTCAGGGGAATGCCTTTAGTACCCGCACCGCCAGCCAGATTATTCAAGATCATTTTAATCCAGGTGAAGAGGATCAGCCGGGGGGGCCTCTTTTCGGTGTGCAGTTCTCGCAGCTCCCGTGTGGAGACCTAAATGGCGGTTCGAGTGGGAGCGCGGGGCCTAAATCGCTACCGCTCGGTTTGTCTGCGGACCCCGGCGGCTTGCCGCTCTACAAGAACGGCGATCTGGTAGGAGGAATCGGAGTCGAACTAGACGGCATTTACCGGCTGGATCGGAATATCCAAGATCGTGATCTAGACCCAGAGGAACAGCTGGCTCTTTTTGCTTCGCAGTCATTTGCGGCACCCTCCGAGCGAACCGGAGATAATATCTTCGTGGCTGGAAAAACACTGCGCTTCACCGACGCCGCACAGTCTGACTTTCCGGTAGTGGCTGAAATTTTTCCAGATCTAGGCGCGGAAAATTTTGTTGCCATTCCGGCCTTCGGGAGTGGTCAACCGCGAGATGGCCAGATTTATGGCAGTGCAGCTTCGGGGGTGGTTCGGAGTGTGAGGGCCGGGGTTGCTTCCGCTGTTTTGACCAATTCAGCGGGCGGCCCGCGCTATCCGACCCGCGGCGCAGGTGCGCTTCCGGCTGCAGCGGTTGATGCAATCCTAGATAGCGCCTTGCTGACGGCTCAACGCTCACGTGCTGCGATTCGTACCCCCCGCGATAGTTCCGCGCGCGTCACGATCTTTATCGTCGATGCCGAGGGGACGGTCCTTGGAATGGCTGCGTCGGAAGACGCGCCGCTTTTCGGCATCGACGTCGCTCTACAGAAAGCCCGGACAGCTGCTTTTTTTAGCTCGCCCGATGCCGGCAATGCGCTCGTGGGAGCAGGGCTGGGGGGGTACGCTCAGGCGCTCTCGGCTTTCCTCGGACGTCAGGTATTGGATGGCTCGGTAGCCTTCACTGCGCGCGCCATTGGAAACCTGTCGCGCCCTTTTTTCACCGACGGCATCGTAGGCAATCCGAACGGGCCGCTCTCGCATCCCTTTCCCGGGGCTGCGGGTTCTCCGAGCTGGAGTCCTTTTAATACTGGCTTACAGCTCGACTTAGTGCAGGGACAGCTAGCTGCTGCGCTGGGTAACCTGTCTAATCCCGCAGCGCTGGGTCACGGCTGCTCCGCGGTCGGGCGGCGCCTAGCTAACGGCATTCAAATATTTCCGGGTTCGGTTCCTTTGTACAGCGACGGCCGCTTGGTGGGTGCAATCGGGATTAGCGGTGATGGAGTCGATCAGGATGATCTAATTGCTTACTACGGGGCGAGCCGTGAAGGCTTAGACGCTGCAGGACATGCCGGGATAGGTGACGCTGTCTACGGTTTTAATGCGCCTCCGTCACTGCGATCTGACAATTTGATTGGCCCATTCACAGACACGCGCCTGCGCTACGTAAACTGCCCTGAACGTCCCTTCATTGATGATAATTCGCAAAATGTATGCGACGGCGGAGTATAAGAACTACCATCGCACTGGCATGCTGGTTCCAATTGGCGCTCACGCTCGCAGCCGGGTTGACCCTGACTGGATTTGCGGAAGATGCAGCGGTTCCCCTCCGACAGCGTCCTGGGGAAGAGCCACGTCCGATAAGATTTCCGCCATACATTTACGAGTCCGTCCCCGATATTAATTCTTCCGCGTCGGACTTCGTTCCGGTGCCCGATCGCTGGCGGCAGTTTTATGTCGGAAAGTGGTACGACCCCTACAATCAAAACGTGCTGAAGGGAGACATCCCGATCTTTGGCGAACCCGGCGAAGAATGGTTTTTTAGCGCCGATCTAGTCTCCGACACCAGCTATGAGAGTTTGCGCATTCCCGTACCGGTGGGAGGCTCCTCGACCAGTAAACCCGGGAGCCTCAACACCTTCGGTAAGGGCGACGTGCAGCTGTTGAATGAAAATCTGGCGATGTCTTTTTCGCTGATTCGAGGCAACACAACCTTTAAGCCGCCCGATTTCGAGCTGCGGGTCGCGCCGGTCTTCAATTTTAATCATGCCACGGCCTCTGAAACCGGAATCTTGCGGATCGATCCCTCCAAGGGAGAAGAACGTGATAATGCCCAGCTCGGCTTCCAAGAGCTTTTTATTGATTACCATCTCGCTAATCTGACCGATCGCTATGACTTTGTGTCCAGCCGCATTGGCATTCAAAAATTTCAGAGCGATTTTAGAGGATTTGTATTTTCGGATGAAGCTCCGGGGGTGCGGCTCTTCGGTAATTTCGAGAATAATCTCTACCAATACAACTTGGCCTGGTTCAGCCGATTAGAGAAGGACACCAACTCTAACCTCAATACGACCTTTGATATGCGGCATGAAGATGTGGCGGTCGCCAATGTCTATCTGCAGGATACTCCGGCGCTCGGTCACACCCTGCAGTTTAGCTACATCTATCGGGCCGATACGGCAGGCGACCAAGCGCCGCACTATGATGATAACGGGTTTTTACGGCGGCCCGCCTCGATCGGCGATGAACGTGAAAAGAACTTATACACATCTTACTTTGGAATCTCAGGCGACGGGCATTTCGGCAGAATCAACTCGACCTCTGCTTTATATTATGTGACTGGAGCGGAAAGCCATAATCCGATTGCTGGGCGCGAGCAGGACATTAATGCTGCCATGGGCGCGCTGGAGTTGTCATACGATATCGATTGGATCCGGCTGAGGGCTTCAGTTCTCTGGGCGTCGGGTGATAACGACCCATACGACGGCGACGCCAACGGTTTTGACGCCATCTTTGATAGTCCGAACTTCGCCGGAGGAGACTTGTCCTTCTGGCAGCGTCAAGCGATTCCGTTGGTGGGCGGAGGCGAGGTGTTCCTTGTTAACCGCAATAGTTTTTTACCGAATCTCCGGGCTGGTAAAGAAGAGGGGCAGTCGAATTTTGTTAACCCTGGGCTGCGACTTTACAACGCGGGAATAGATTTCGAATTGACGCCGCGGCTAAAACTGGTCACCAATGCGACCTTTCTGCAGTTCGATCAGCTGGGAGTCCTGGAGGCGGTGCGCCAAGATGGGAGCTTCAACCGGGATATCGGTTTCGATCTATCTGCAGGACTCTTGTATCGCCCCTTCCTGAATAACAATGTGCAGCTGCGGGGCGGAAGCGCTGTCCTCTTTCCTTCTAAAGGCCTTAAAGCGTTGTACGGCGATGACTGCCTTTACAATATGTTTACCAATTTAATCTTGCAGTACTGATGAAGTTTAGGGCGGTGGCCGCAATGATTTTCTTGCCGCTGAGCCTTTGGGCTCAGAGCGCCGTAGTGACACCGGCGCCCGCGGTTGTATCCGATGCGCAGATCGAAGCGCGCAGCCGCGGCTGCTTGGACTGTCATTTAACTACCGACGCTCCCAGCATGCATTCAAATCCAGCCGTGCGGATCGGCTGCGCTGATTGTCACGGAGGAGATCCGGGAACGCGGGCTCGCGGTCTTACACGTGACAGCCGCGAGTATCAGAACGCGCTGGCAGCTGCGCATGTGCGGCCCGAAAATAGTGAAGTTTGGGAGGGCTCCGGAAATCCGGAGCGTCCATACACCGAAACGCTCAAGGCCTCGCTCGAATTCATCAAATTCGTAAATCCTGGCGATTTGCGGGTGGCACGGGAAACTTGCGGGGGATGTCACGCTAAGATCGTGGACGGCGTCGAGCGCAGTTTAATGACTACCTCTGCAATGCTCTGGGGCGGGGCGTCATATAACAACAATATTCTGCCGTTTAAGCGTTACGTGCTGGGGGAGAGCTATTATCCGGACGGCACTCCGCGCGAAGTGCTGGACCCCGGTGTAACGCCCGAGCTGGCAGCGCGGGGAGCGTTAAAGAAGCTTATCCCACTGCCGCAGTGGGAGTCTGTGTCGCCCGGGGATGTCTTCCGGGTATTCGAGCGCGGCGGGCTTTTTATCAAGTCGCAATTTCCGGAGATCGGTAATCCTAATCCGCTCGAAGATGCGGGTCGTCCCGATATCAAATCCTCAAATCGCGGTCTGGGTACGGGGAGCCGCATCGCTGTCCCAGTGATAAACATCCTAAAGACACGGCTAAACGATCCACATCTATCGCTGATGGGGACCAACGATCATCCCGGAGACTATCGCAGCAGCGGCTGCACCGGCTGCCATTCGGTTTATGCCAATGACCTTGATCCAAGGCACTCCGGACCCTATGCTGCTTTCGGACACAGCGGCTTCTCTGGAAGCAGCGATCCCACAATTCCGAGGAATGAGAAGGGCCATCCGGTTAAGCACGAGTTCACCCGTGCCATTCCGACCAGCCAGTGCATGGTCTGCCATATGCACCAGCCTAATATGTTCGTGAACTCCTATCTCGGTTACACCATGTGGGATTACGAAGCTGATGCTCCGGCAATGTGGCCCAAGGAGCAGCGTTATCCCACAATCGAAGAGCGCTTCAAGTCGTATCAGCATAATCCCGAGGGAGCGGCGGCCAGAGGCCTTTGGAGCAACGAAGAATTTCTGGAAAAGGTGTCGAGCTTGAATCCTGACCTTAAGCACACGCAGTTCGCCGATTATCATGGACATGGCTGGAATTTCAGGGCGATTTTTAAACGCGACCGAAAGGGCCATTTGCTGGATGCCAAGGGGCGCGAGGTTCTGGACTCCGATCCCAAGAAGTTCCAGAAGGCTGTACATATGGCGGATATCCATGTGGACAAGGGCATGCACTGTGTCGACTGCCATTTTCAGCAGGATTCCCATGGCGATGGACATATTTACGGTGAAGTGGCGCAGGCTGTCGAAATTCAGTGTCAGGATTGCCACGGGACGGTGAAGGAATATGCAACTCTGAAAACCTCCGGGCCAGCGGCGCCGCAAGGTGGAACCGACCTGGCTTTACAGCGGACGGCTTTCGGAGTTTCGCGCTTCTTCCGCAGGGCAGGCGTACTGTATCAACGTTCGAGTGTCACTCCAGGATTAGAATGGGCCATCTCTCAGGTGCGCGATTCCGTTAATCCAACTAGTGCGCACTACAACGCCAAAGCCGCCCGCGCCAAACTTCTAGGCAAATTTAAAGGCGCTGAAGAGTCCCCGGCGCTGGTCAAGGTGGAGAACCTTGCAAAAGATGCGGATACCAGTCAAATACTGGCCCATTCCGATGAGAAGATGTCGTGCTTCTCCTGCCACAGCTCCTGGGTCACAAGCTGTGCGGGATGTCATCTTCCGATTGAGGCTAACTGGAAGCAGAAATCTAAGCACTATGATGGCAAAACCACCCGCAACTGGGCTACCTATAACCCGCAAGTGGCCAGAGATGAGATGTTTCAGCTCGGGCTGCACGGCCCGGTAAAAGGCAATAGAATCGTGCCGGTGCGATCTTCAAGTGCGCTGGTGCTTAGTTCCACGGACATCAATCGGCAGATTATATATGCCCAGCAACCGCCGACTGCGGCTTCAGGACATAGCTCGCAGGCCTTTGCACCGCATTTTCCGCATACCGTCAGAAAGACCGAAACCAAACAGTGTGAGGACTGTCACGTCTCTAAAGCCAACGACAACAATGCGATCATGGCCCAGCTTCTGCTGCTTGGAACCAACTTCGTCAATTTCATGGGGTACCATGCCTTCGTTGCGGCTGGCGAAGGCGGAGTGGAGGCCGTGCAGGTGACGGAGTGGGATGAACCGCAGGCTGTAATCGGGAGCTATCTGCATCGCTATGCATTTCCGGATAACTTCGCCAAACATCAGGCGGAGGGGATGGAGCTGCAGCACTCCGAGCATCATGCTGCTGAAGGCGGCCCGGTAAATACGATTCAACAACGCGGAGAGTATCTTTACACCACGGCTGGAAGAGGGGGCTTTCGAGTTTTTGATGTAGCGAACGTCTCCAACAAAGGTTTCTCGGAAAGAATTACCACATCTCCGGTCTCGCCGCTTGGGCAGGACACCCATGTGGCTACGAAGAATGCCACCTCGTTTGCGCTCCCCACCACCATGCCGGTCGCCCCGTTTAGGGCGCAAGGTGCGGAGAACATGGAAACTCCGCTGCACCCGATTTACCACTACGCCGTGATTACCGATAGCGAGGAGGGGTTGATCTTAGTGAACGTCGACACACTGCAGGACCGCGACCCCGAGAATAATTTTCTTGGACGTGCGGTGACCTGGAATCCCGAGGGAGTGCTTGATGGAGCCCGTTTCGTAACACTGGCTGGGTCGAATGCCTTCGTTTTGACTGCCGGCGAGCTCAAGATCCTCGATCTGGACGATCCCATGAAGCCGCGGATTGTGAGCAGTCTGCCCCTCAAGGACCCGCGCGCTGTGGCGATTCAGTTTAGGTACGCTTTTGTGACCACCGCGAGCGGTTTAGAGGTCCTCGATATTACCGATCTGGAGCATCCCGTCTTAGTACCGGGGGCCTCGGTGCCTCTGAAATCGGCCAGCAATCTCTACCTAGCCCGTACCTATGCCTACGTCGCGGACGGCCCCGAGGGACTGGCAATCGTGGATATTGAACGCCCCGACCAACCAAAGCTCTATCAGCTCTTCGACGCGGCGGGGGCTCTGAGCGATGTTCGAGACGTAAAGGTAGCCACTACCAATGCGAGTCTCTTCGGTTATGTTGCCGATGGGAAAAACGGGCTTAAGGTACTGCAGCTGACAGACCCTGAGAGTGTTCCTGGCACCTACGGGTTCTCGCCCTCGGTGAAACCGCGCCTGATCGCCTGGCGCAAGCTTGCAGGTCCTGCGACGGCCCTATCTAAACCACTAGACCGCGACCGTGCCGTAGATGAAACTGGACATCAGGTGAGTATCTTTGGACGTATCGGATCGCGACCATTTAGTCTGCCGGAGATGCAGCATTTCTATCTGCGCAAAGACAAAACCGTCTATCGGGTGCATAACTGATTGATATGGATCAAGCACGGTTGGAACCCAAGGTACAAAAGAAGCTGGAGCAGCTCCGCTCAAAGCCGATTATTGCTAGAATTCTAAAGGAGCTCGAGCTTCATCTTCCAAAATCGCTCTATTATCATGGTCTGAAGCACACCGAAGACGTAATGCATCAAGCGGTTCTGTACGCAGTTTATGATGACCTTTCAGAGCGTGAGATCGAGCTCTTGGCGATAGCAGCGGCCTACCACGATTCCGGTTTCCTCAAATCCTTGGTCGACAACGAAACTCTCGGCGCCAAGATGGCCCGCGATGCGATGCGCGAGAGCGGCGCTTACACCGAAGCAGAAATTGAGCTAATCGCTAAGATGATAGTCGACACGGCCGTAGTTCACGAACCGCCCGAACGTAAACAAATCCCATCTTCGTTTCTATCGGGTTATCTGCTCGACGCGGACCTCAGTAATTTCGGCCGGGAGGATTTTTTTGACCGGCTTGAAGAGGTCAGGCTGGAAATGGGGGCCAATAAAGGGCAGTTTCTCAACACCACTTTGCAGCTGATCTCCAGCCATGACTGGCATTCGGCCGCTGCTAAGGCGCTGCGTGAGGAGCAGAAGCGGCGTAACCTGCGCAATCTAAAGAGCTGGGTGATTAAATATCAGCTGTAGGCTGATCTAAGCGGCAACCCGCGGCGCGAGCTGGTCCGGGCTCGTAAATTCCGGAAGCATCAGGTTTGCAACCAGGTCGTCCACCACGAGAGAGCCCTTATCGGTCAAGGTAACCGTGTCGTCCTGCACCTTGATATATTCGCTTTCGGACAAAATATTCAGCACCTGCGGAAAGAATTCATCGAAAGAATGCCCGAAGCGGGCCTCAACCTGGCTAAGCTGAATCCCCTGTCTCCCACGGAGCGCTCCCGCTAACTCGTCCCGTATCAGCAGCGACGGTGGAAGAATGTGCCGATGTTTGCAGGCATCTCTACCCAGCAGCAGGTTTGAGCTATAAGCGGCAGGTATCTGAAAATTGTAACGCTCTTCACGCGACCCATCTGGTGCCGTGATGCGGGATAGAGCACTGCTGCCGATCCCCACGAAGTCATCACTGTGCCAGCCCGCCAGATTATACTGGGCCTCATGACCGGGCAGTTCATAGCAGTAGATCGAAGTTCGATGATAATCCTTTCCATCCATGCAACGATCGAGCAGTGTTCGCATGCGTTCGAGCAGTCGATAAATTCCGCTCCGCCCCCGCAGGCGCCGGATAATTCCACGTTGAGATTTAAATAGATTACTGCCGGATTTTGGTATCAACGGATAGAAAGAGACCGCGTGCGGGTTTAGTTCCAGGACTTTTAGCAAGTCTTCCCGGAACTGGGGCAGACTTTGCCCCGGAATTCCGAAGAACATCTCCAGCTGCAAACTGCAGCTCCGTTTAATTTCAATCAGCTCGTGGAAATAATCCATCTCGGACTTCGCAAGCTTCGGAAGGCCCAGCGAGCCTGAAACGCGCTGATTGAGAGCATACTGTCGAACAACCAAACGACGGCGCTTAAAATCATTAAGCAATGCGGCTGTCTCCGGCAGCAGATCGTCGGCATCGCTCTCCAGAGAGCACTCCCAGTCGTCACGCATGGTAAGTCGTTCGCCCACCTTGGCGATCAGCTCCTTTAGGTAGTTATTGAGGAAAAGCTGTCCCGGGAGATTGGAGAAATAGATGCTCCGTACCTCATGGGTTTCGGCAAGCGGCGCAAGGCACGCCTCCAGCTCAAGGTGCAGTGCTTTGATATAGTCGGCAACACTAAACGGAGAGCAGGGAAGGTCCGTGACAAAGAAAGCCGGTATCTCCCAATTGGTTGCGGGAAACTGTACGTATATGTTGAGCGGCTTCTTGGCCACGGACAGAAGGACCTCCTAAACACTAGCTGCGACACCTTAGCATCTCTCAGGGCCGCACTCCATGATGGAGGGCATCTCCAGGTGTACGGGTTTCCCGGATTGGAGAGAGAGGTGGTTTTTAAAGCCACCTAGACTCCCTCAAGCGCCAACTTTCAGCGCGGCCCTACAACCTCTCTAATTCCTGAAGGGTTTCGAGATATTCTCGAAGCTGCTTTCGCATCGGCCTCCAAATACAATCTACTCGGCCTTTGAACCCCTCTGTTAACTCCCAAGTGCGGTTTTCCGCAGGAATCAAATGGATTAGCTCACTCAAGGGCTTCTGACTATTGAGTTCATAAGGGTAGAGTTTTTCCACCTCACATACCAACTCTTCAAAGGGTTGACCGCGACGCAGTCCGGTGGACACGCGCTCAGAAGCCTTAATGTTATCTTCAATCCGCAGCTCTAACCTTTTTAGTTGCTGATGGGTTCTTGATATTTCGCGACGCAGCAACTCACGGCAGTCCAAGAGTGTATCCAACTCGATCTTCAGTGATCGGGGAAAGAGGGTGCCCTCGGCTATCACGAGATCTTGGATCTTAGAGCGATAATTCCGGATGAAAAATAATGCAAATAGGAACTGTTCCGGGGTCCTAGCATTGTCAGGGTCGATAATTCGTGCCAAGAGTTCCAATAATCCCGTGCGGGTTAGGCGGTAGGTGGGCGGCTTATCCCGGGGAAGCCTACGGGCATACCCCTCTTTAATGAGTGAGTCGAGATATCTAATAACTTGGGTGTTTTGAACGATCAGCCCGCTCGAGCTGGAAGACTCTACCCAGTTACTGAAAAGTTCCACAAGGAACCGCACGTCTTTCTGCCGGAAACCGCTGGCGCCGGCAGTGGAATGTGCTGCCACCACGGCTGCCGCAACAAATAATTGGTGGCGCAAAGCGTTCGAGGAATATCGCATAAAATACAATGTATAGAGCTTGATTGAAACTTCTGGTGTTTCCCTTGCAACTATATACCTATTTTATCGTCTATTTAGCGTCGTTTCTTTAGCGTCGGCCAGGGCTGGGGTTAGGAAGGTACAGTGTATATTTTCTTCTGTCGTCTCGTACATCCCCTTGCGCCATAATTCTTATTAGGAAACTGCAAGGTTGTAAGGGACCCATGAGAAATTAATGATGAAAAGGTTACGACGAGTCACGGCGATCATCGCTAACGGTTTTGATTGGATGGTTAGTCAGATTGAAAATCACGAAGCGCTTATAGACTCGACAATTGCCGAAATTCAAGAGGTCGGGAGTAGAGCCGCGGCGCAGTTAAAGCGTGTAAAGCAGGACGGCGCAACGCTGCGACATCGACTTGAAGAGCTACGGAAAAATGCGGAACTGTGGACCGAGCGCGCGCTGGCTGTCGCAGCGCTTGATGAGCAGAGAGCCTTGGAGTGCCTGAAACGCAAGAAACGAACTCAGCGCGAGATTTCTGAGCTTGAGCAGCGCGAGCGATCGCATTCTCAAATCGATAAACAACTGACCGCAGACCTTGACATCATCGAGGAGCGAATGGAGGCGTTACGTCAGCAGAGGAAGCTGCTTGGCTCCAGGCAGTCACGAGCCGAGGCTCTCAGGTCGTTCCAAGAGGGCGAGCGGCGGCTGTTTGGCGAGATGGATGAGATTTTGACGCGCTGGAAGTCAAAGGTCACTGACTATGAAATGCAAGCTGGGTATTGGAACTCTCCGCAGGATGGACTTGAGGAGCAGTTTAACACCCTCGAGAAGGAAGCGGAGCTCAACCTGACGCTTTCAAAGTTACGTGAAGGCGTAGTGCGTTAATACATAAACGGATGTCAGGAGGTATTATGACAAACGACAATGCTCAAGCGAAGGAGAATCCCATGACTGTTCTAGAAGAGGTAGATGAAGCAATTGAAAGAGAGCGGTTCGCCGGAGCGCACGCTCGAGCAGCTGCAGATCAATCGGAAGAGCGCGTTTCAGGTTTGACTCGAGTCTTGCGAGTGCTGGGAGGTGCGGCGCTGCTTGTGTCGGCGGTGATCTTTATGTTCCAAAACTGGAATGGAGTCGACCACTTGTTGCGCTATTACTACTTCCTGGGCTTTACCGTACTCCTAGGAGCTGTCGGCCTCTTTTCCGGGTTGAAGCTCAATGACGATAAAGGCGCCCGGACTTTTCTAGCGCTGGCCGCCTGCATGGTTTCTGTAAACTGCATGCAGCTTGGTGGTCTAATGTACTCTGTGCTGCCGCGCCTAGGGAGCACTCCTGTGTATCCTAGACACTTTCATTGGGTCGCTCCCAGCCTAGGAAGCGCTGCTTTTACCGCGATCCTAGCCCTAGGGGTGCTTAGCATCGTTGTGTTTACCGCGTTCTCCGCCCTAGTACGGAAGAAGGCGGGGGTTACTGCCGCGGTGTTCATGGGATCTAATGCCGCCTTATTGTTGCCAGTTCGGGACCCCGATGTAACCGGCCTGCTGATTTTTGTGCTGACTCTCGGATTGGCAATGATAGATGACCGGCAGTTCCAGCGGGAGGCAGTGATGCGTACGAGAGAAGGGGTTTTCGTGCGCCTATCGTGCTTCTTGCCGGTGCTGCTGATTATCGTGCGCGCGCTCGATTTGTATCCTGTCTCGCGGTTATTTATTAGTGCGAACTTCGGCGCGCTAGCCCTATTGCTCTATGCAATGCTCCCGGGCTACTTCAAATCCGAAAATTGCAGCCACCTGTTGATGCGCTCAGCCGCTTTTCCGACAATTGTATCTTATCTCATGCTAAGCGCTGAGCTCTGCTCCAAGCTCGATGTTCCCGAGCTTTACGTGATTCCAGCGAGAACCCTACCGCTGGCGGTTATTCTATTAGCAATGGGATTGAGAGCGAGACCAGTGGGAGGACTCTACCGAGTGTTATCCGTCGCAGCAGCGTCTTTCGGACTAGTGCTACAGCTAGAGTTTCATCCAGATTCGTTCTCGGCCTTCCTTTGTATAGTAACGTCCGTTGTTATGATTATCACAAGCCAAGTGAGTGGGCGTAAGGAAGGATTTGTTGCTGGCATCACTGGATTTATCTACGGGTGCCTGTTTTATGTCCGTTTTGCCATATTTAACTATGGGCTCAGTCCATGGCTAATTCTGGCGATGTTTGGAGCTGCTCTGGTACTAGGCTCATCCTATCTTGAACGCGAGTTCAAGCGCATTTCCGCCATATTAAAGAAATTCTAGCGCTCAGCGGAGTGCTGGGCCGGGGCCTCCCGCCCCGGCGTGGATCTCCCTTGAAAGGCCTCGCTCTATCAATGCCCTGAGTGGCATGCTAAAGATTAGCGATGCAGGGACCTGAACTTCACGCCACCGAAGCTACCCAATTCTTCTTTTCGATAACCCCCGACAAGATTCTCGATGCTGTGGAAGAACTAGGGGTGCGCTGTACCGGGCGCTGCATGGCGCTAAACAGCATGGAGAATCGGGTCTACGAGGTAGAGATCGAATTAGAAGAAGAAGCAAAATCTCGCTACGACTATTTCCGCGTGATCAAATTTTATCGTCCGGGACGCTGGACCAGGGAGCAGATTCTAGAGGAGCACGCTTTTCTTTTTGATCTTACTGAAGCCGGGATTCCGGTCGTGCCCCCGCTAAAATTCGCGGACGGTTCCAGTCTTCGCTGCACCTCGGATCCCGAAATCTTCTTCGCTATTTTCCCAAAATTTGGCGGCAGACTCCTGGATGAATTGAAACCCGATCAGGTGAAGCTGCTAGGCCGTACGATCGCTCGGATGCACACTGTTGGCGCTGCAAAGAAATCCAAACATCGACTGCCGTTGGACGCTGCCACTTTTGGCTGGAGTAATATTAGCTATCTGCTCTCAGGAGGCGCGATACCGGAGAACTTTAAACCGGGATTTAAACAGGTGGCGGATGCGATAGTGCAGATTGCCGACAGCTGGCTCAAGGAAACTCCGGTACAGCGGGTGCACGGTGATTTCCATCTCGGCAATGTACTTTGGGCCGATACCGGCTGCACCGTGGTTGATTTTGATGACATGGTTAGCGGCCCCGCGGTTCAAGACCTATGGTTAATCATTCCGGGGCGGGATGAGTTTTCGGCCAAACAGCTGGAGACACTGGTGGCTGCTTACCAGGAGATGCGGCAGTTTGACTCCTCGCAATTGCGCTTAATCGAGCCCTTACGAGCTTTGCGCATTATTAATTTCAATGCCTGGATCGCAAGACGCTGGGATGACCCAGCATTCAAGCGCACCTTCGTCGAGTTCGGTTCCGAAAAATACTGGAATGAGCAGATCGCCGCATTGATGGAGTGCCGCGAGGTGCTGAGCGGGGTCTAAGTATCGCTCGGCTCGATCGGGGGAATGGAGTCTATAAGTGCGGTCAGTGCGGCTCGCGTTCGGAGTAATGCGGCCAGTCCTTTTTGATCTCTCAGAACATCGTCTGCATTTCTTCCCAAGATCGACGCGCCGGCGTTAAGTGCGGCTTCTAACTTAATTAGATTAAGCGATTGCGCCCGAGGAGTTAGCGGCTGCGTTACCTGCTGAAGTGCTTGAAACCCTGCTTGCACCTCATCATGCGCGATCAAAACGGCAGTCCACGAAACGTCTCCGTAAGCGGCATCCGGTATCGGTCTTGGACGTTCTCTGCGGGGTAGGGCCTTACTTCGAAAGTGGTCACTATATTCGCTCCAGGCCTTTACCCGCGCTGAAAAGAAATCGGCGAGAGCGGTTACGATCCCCGGTAGCTCTTCCGGCATGGCCGTGGGGCCCACGAGCGAATCAAAAGAAGCGGGGGCAGCGTTGGGGCTTTCCCGCAACTCATCTTCTGGCTGTAGTGTCATCAGAATGCTCCGGTTATTGGGCAGTGTCTCGTGGCTTCCGACGCTAATCAAGGGGGAGGGCGAGGTCCAGCCCTCGAGCGGGTTTCTCGTATTTCCCTTGGTGTCAGGGCTTAGTGGCATCTCCGCGAAGAAGGCTCCCTGGCGAACCGGGCTCCCTGAGCGCGATCATAAAGCGGAATCAAAATTTCGGAGAGAGTTTACGGGCATAAATAATCTTTAGGAGAAAGAAGCATGGACACTCTAAACGAGTTATTCGAAGACCAAATTAAAGATCTATATAGTGCTGAGTCTCAGCTCATAAAGGCGCTCCCAAAGATGGCCAAGAAAGCCGTCACTCCCGAATTAAAGAAGGGATTGGAGAAACACCTGGAGCAGACGCAGGGACACCTTAATCGGCTATCTCAGATTGCAGAAATGTGGGAGTTCAAGCCATCAGGGAAGAAATGCAAAGCCATGGAAGGGCTGATCGATGAAGGCAAGGAGGTTCTGGACCAAGGCGGTGACGACGCTGTCGTTGATTCGGCTCTGATAGCGGCCGCACAGCGAGTCGAGCATTATGAAATCTCGGCTTACGGGAGTGCGCGTGCAATTGCTGAGCGTTTAGGCTGCTCCGATAGTGCCTCGCTGCTGCAGAAGACGCTGGATGAGGAATCCGACGCCGACAAGCTCTTGACCAAGGTTTCGGAAACCTCAACCTTGAAGCGCGCTCCGATCGAGGAGAGTAAAGACGCAGAGCGCGAGGACTCTGAAGAAGACGATGACTAGATAGTACGGATTGACAGCCGCACCTCGCATCTAACGGGGTGCGGAAATCCGCTCTGGTTTGTTATGAGATAGGAGCTAACTATGGCCACTAAATATCCCAAGAAAGCGCAATCTGCGGTTAGGCGCGCGATGCATGAACGCAAGCGCGGGCAGCTAAAAAGCGGGCGCTCCGGTAAGACCGTCACGAGCAAGAAGCAAGCGATTGCGATCGGACTTTCCGAAGCGCGCAAGAAGGGCGCCAAGGTTCCGAAGAAAAAATAGGAGGCATGGGCCTCCTTTTTCTTGTGCTAATGCCACCCGCGAATTCAATCCCACCATAATATGGTTGAACCGATTGACCGGGACCGCGCGGTTGCGTACCTGAGCACGGAGTTCAACTAACCTTCTGAGCCGCCGCTAGTTCAGATCGCCAACACCGATAAGCATGCGCTGACCGAAGCTCTAACCTCCGGGCTCAAATGTGTGCCGATGGAGGATGATCGCGGGCAGGTTCCGGAAGCGGATAGACAGCATGCTCGCTCAAGACTTCTCAAGGTCCTGGATGGGTCACCGACAATTCGCGAGTTGGTTGCCCATGGCAAGTTAATCGTGGGAGAGGCCTACTACGAAACTTCAACCGGTAAAGTTCACTGGCTGAATTTCTGGACCTCCGCTAATCCCGATGCCCGAGTTCCGACCGGTCTACTGCGCGCGATTGTGCATGGACGACTTGATTCAAGCTTTGAGTTGGAAGGGCTGCATCCGGGCTTAAAATCGCTGAATGCTTTAGTGCTTGGCAACCAAGTTTTTACCAAGCAATTCGAGCTGCCGGTTCCAACCGAAGTCGTTATTTTCGGATGTGCCGATAGCCGTGTCGGCTCCTTGGTGCTAAAGACACCGCATGGTCTGGTGGAATGGATTCATAGCGCGGGCAATGTTGTCGATCCGCGCATGTTAAGAAGCCTCCGTGTCGCTACTGAAGCGGCCGTGCGCAACGTCGAGAGAGCCAATGACGTAGCGCGCTCGGTCAACCCGAATGAAGACCTTCAGCATCACCGCGCGGTGTTGGTGGCCCTCTCGCATTCCCGTTGCGGGGCAGCTGGAGCCACCCTGCAGCATCTTTGCGGCCACGCGCCTCACTCGGACGCTCCCGATCCCGCTGCTCCGGTGGTAAACTCTATCGCTCACCGGTTCCAGGAATATCTCATCAAGAATCCGAATTACCGGAAGACAGACGAATTCTTGGTGCAAGCGGCGGAAGCCAATGCTGTTGGGGCTTGCATGGAAATGCTAGGAGGCCCTGGCGAAGACGCCGCAGCCCTAAATCGCCTGGTACAGGAAGATCGCTTGATCGTAGTTCCAGCGTGGTACCTGCTGACCTCCGGAGTAATTCAAATGATGCCGCCCCTCGGCGCCGAAGCCGCAATGCGCCTAGCTTCGCCCGCCCTCGCCGGCAACGAATAGCTTCGACTTAGTCTCAGAGACGTGGTGCGATCTCCGCTGGTTGCGCCACATTTAAACGCAGCTCTGAGCGGTGAAGATTTTGGCTGAAATTCAGCTGGTTAGCGCCGAGGGGCTGCCAGGCAAGCCTCTTAGTGGCGCCGCGCCAACTCAGTAAAAACTCTCGTCAAGAGGTGTTTAAAGCTTGCTCAGAAATCACTAGAGTTGGTGTTCAAAGAGGAATATCTCTTAAACACCAGTATATAGCCACGAATAGCGAGGGCTGAAGAACGGCTGTCCGCTAGGAAGGGGCTAAGAGTCCTAAATTCCGGACGCCTATGAACCACTATGGTGCTGACAGCATGTCTACAAGCAGCTTCGCACCGGTTAGAACCGCCATCAGCAGGTAAATCCACTTGATGAAACTACTTCCCCTCGAGATCGCTGTGTGCGCGCCCAAGTATCCACCTACTATATTTGCCAGCAGCATCGGCAGTCCTAGGTCAAAGCGAATGTTCCCCTGAGATAAGAAATAGCCTAAGGAAACAATATTACTAGTCCAGTTGAGCACCTTGGTATTGGCTGTCGCGCGAAGGAAATCGCAATGTAAAACGCCGACAAAGAAGAAAGTTAGAAAGATTCCCGTACCCGGCCCAAAGAAACCGTCGTAGAAGCCAATTGCGATGGCGGCCAGCTGTAGCAGTCTTCGAGATCGGGTGGTCAGAGCCTGATAGGCATGATTAATTCCGATCTGCGGACGAATGTGGCAGTAGATCGCGACCGCAATTATCAAGATTGATACGATCGGCTTCAGGAAATCATTCGGAAGCAAAAGAATGGTCGCCGCACCCAGTAATGCACCCAGAAAAGTAAAGGGCAGGGCATTTCGCGCTACCTCTGCCTGAACGTGACCTTTTCGAAAAAAAGTGTAGGCTGCAATGGTCGTGCCGGCGGTAGATACCAGCTTATTGGTACCGACGATCTCCGCTACGGGAAGCCCCAGCAGTATAAAAGCCGGAAAAGTGATGACTCCACCCCCGCCGGCCACAGCATCAATAAAGCCTGCGACTAAAGCAGCAAGAGAAAGGATCCAGATTTCCACAGTTTTTCATCCAGTAGAGGCGCTCGGCCGCAGGACGGTGAATTCCGCTATTGTTAGCATTTGGAACCATTCGCTGTCTATTGAAAGCCAAGTATCTCTGTCGTCGCAGGGGGAGCTATGGTCGGAAGGGTCAGATTGGGCTCCAAAAGAGGTTAAATCAGTTCGAATCGAACGCCTCAGCCACCCTCTTCAGCCACCGGGCCGCTAAATAAAATCCAACCGCAGCGCCTGCGCAAATGAAACCTAGATTTGAATATCCATAAGCAGTTACTAGCCTCGACCTGACAAACGCATCACCGGCCCCCGCCGCGGCCAACCCTGAAACCGCCGCAGCGCCGATAGCACATCCTGACGCTACAAAGTGCACTGGGTGTAACAAGTTGAAGACAAGGGAATGAGGTCTAATCTTCCCTTTAAGTTCCTCTTGGTAACCGAGCGGAATAAGGGGAGACAGAAGATCCTTAGCCCGACCGAACCAGCTTTCTTTTCTCGATGGAGGTTTGTTTTCAGGCAGGCCGACCTCGCGGGAGGTGGACGGGGCGGGGACAGCAGTCCCATTGTCCCCCTTAACCCCAAATTTCTCCGCGAGCTCAGGGGAGCTCGGCAGTAACAGGTTGAGGACAGCTCCGGGCTTCTCGACAAGCACCAGGTCACCTTCAATCTCTCTCAAGGTCGGCAAGGCGTGCGAAGCAAAAAGATAACAGGCATGGAGGGTCGCGTCTGGGGGATTTTGTCCCACCGCTATGTGCAGATAAGATTCGGGAAACAAATAATCTCTTGAGGGGGTGTCCAGGCTAACTTCTTGCCGCTCCGTCGGAAACTCAGGACTGTCGAAGATCTGCTCAACAGTTCTGCCCGCGAAGGGCGCGAGCAGTTGTTCCAACTCCGCCAGGGAGTGGACCGGTGCAGTTCGCCCGGTTGGAGTAATGTTACGCATATCAGAAACCCCGGAATGAGACTTTAAGCAGAGCAGGACATACGAGACCTCTACCAAAATATGGGCTGTCTACTGCGGGTTTCTGGAATGAGTGTATAACAGACCGCGCTAGTTAAGAAAGCAGTTGAAACAGGAAATAGCGAGCTCAATCACTAAAGGTTTTATAAAGAATCTCTTCATTCAAATACTTACTCGCGGCCGCAATCTCCGATTTAGCCTCCTCCGGGACGCGCATACCTCCCAGCTCTTTTAAAGCCGCAAGAATCGGCCTTAGATCTCCCTTTAAATTTTCCTTAGCCCGCAAGTAATCATCGAGGGAGTCTTCATCACTTTGGGGTGGAGAGATATCGGTAAGCTTCGTCGTACACCCACTTAAGGGCGAAAGAGTATCGAGCAGCGTCTGCATCCTAGATGTATGTGCGAACGCACTATTCTCACGGAACACAGTTTCAATCTTGGCAGTTATATCGCGTGCCAATTCAGGTGCACGGGGATCGAACTTGGACTGAGGCGACAGCATCATGACTCCTTTTCTTGGTGTGTATTATTTATATAGCACGAGTGGTTCTTTCCCGTATTAGGTTAGTAGGATGAGTTAATCCGGGTTGTGTAAGCGAACAAGAGTCGTCCCTCCCCGGGACCTACAGCGTCTGCCAACTGCTTATGCAAAGCCGTAGTCCAAGAAAGAAACCAAAAAAATGAACCATTTTCGGAGAAATTTTGCGCCCTTCGCTCTGTACAAGAAACTCAGAATTTTCCAGCGATTGAATAAGCTAACAAGATTGGCGGGGAAGCTCAGGTGTTATCTTACCAGTGGCGCGGACAAACGCGCGAATGCCCCTCCATCTCCTTTACTTTCGCGGTACTTATCGACTGCGGCAAATATTTCACCTACAAGAGGGCGACCGATGTTATCGGGGAGAACAACCGAGTTTCCCAGATTCGCAAACAGTCGAGCGCGAGAGAGATCGTCCTCTAGTTGGGACAACGCAGTCGTAATCGGGAACGAATTATTCGGAGGCGGGAGGATAACCGAAATGTTAGATACCAAACCTGTTATAATGTCGCGCTGCATGTGAATTGCGCACTCTTTACTAGAAATTGAAAGATCTTCTAATTGTGTAGTCATTTCACTCTGAGAGGCAGTGACAACGCAGGGACTCCCACGAAAAAAACCTGGAGAGGTAACGGAAAATTCTAGACCACCACCCTGGGCTTGCTCCAGAAAGTGAGTATGGAGTGCTTCTGCAACGATCCTTATCGACGAATCCATTAAAGAGGAAGACGGATTTCGGTCGCTCATAAATGCCTAGAGATGAAGCTAATTTAACAATCTTATGGGGCAATTTCGACAACAGGTGATTTAACGCAAGTGAGCATTGGCAGGATAACGTCCTGTTGAATCACGATTTTCGCGCCAAATTGATACTGAGCAACCCTTAATGCTAGTGGCGCGAAATATCGTGAATTCAATGGTTATCCCTCTAGCGATTAAACGCCTTGACGTATATGCATAAATAGTGCATACTAATGCATATGAGAACTACACTAAATATAGATGATTTACTTCTAAAAAAAGCTGCTCGGTTAACCGGAGTTTCTGAGAAAACTGCCCTCGTAAAATTAGGACTTCAGGCACTTATCGCCAGAGAGGCTAGTAGGAGATTAGCAGAGCTTGGTGGCTCTGAGTCGAAGTTTTCCGCGGGGTCACGACGGAGAAGCCGAGCGGCATGATTCTAGTAGATACGACACTCTGGGTTGAACACTTACGACACCGCCATTCTGGGCTTTCTCGTGCGCTAGAAAACGGGGAAGTACTGACACATCCGTTCGTAATTGGAGAGGTCTCATGTGGAAATTTGCGAAATCGGAGCAAGATTATAGGCCTATTGAATCTGCTTCCCTCGTCTGAAATCGCTGAGCATGACGAAGTAATTCGCTTTGTCGAATCACGACAGCTGTTCGGCAAGGGTATCGGATGGGTTGACGCCCACCTGCTTGCAGCGGCACTGCTTTCAGATGCAACGTTATGGACGCTCGATAAGCGCTTAGCAAAACTTTCTAACCAAATCGGGCTGGCAAGTCGGGGAGAGGGATAACGGATTGCCCAATCAACCGGCGAGCGCAAGCAAGGTCGGTTCTATTGGGTTGTTATCCTCTCTATTTTCAATACTTTGTTCAAGCTTCTTGCGCGCTCGTAGCTTTAAAGCGACGGCTGGTTTATGGAAAAGACGATACTTATCTTTGAGCCACGACAGGGTAAGTCTCCGTTTTCTGATTGACTCTTAGGACTTAAAGACGTCAAGGCGCGTGCAATTATAGGAGCCAGAATCGAAAGAATACGCCTAGGAAATCTAGGAGACTGCAAGAGCCTTGGTAGTGGTGTGTTTGAACTGAGGATCTTATTTGGTCCTGGATATAGAGTCTATCTAGGACAAATTGGCCCAATCATAGCGGTGCGCTTGTGCGGGGGAGAGAAGAGCTCCCAGAAGCGCGATATTACAAAAGCAAAACTTCTTTGGAAGGAGTACATAAATGGGCGTAAGAAACTATCACGATGAACCACTAAAACAGTTGAAGAATCCAGCTGAGGCAGCGGAATATCTTAATGCCTGCTACCAGGACTCCGAGGAAGTGTTTTTGGCTGCGCTTCGCAATGTTGTCGAAGCACGTGGTGGCGTAAGTGCAGCTTCCAAGTGAACTGAATTAAATAGAGAAAACCTCTATCGCATGCTATCTGACAAAGGCAATCCAAAACTATCCTCTTTATCCTCAATTCTTGAGGCTGTCGGGATAGAGATTCTATTTGCTCCAAGGCCAAAGCGTAAGAAAGCGGCCTAAGCAGATAACGGTTTTGCGCCGCACGGGGCGCGTGTCATGCGTTCTCTTTACGTACTATAGTGATTCGACTGTTCCAGCAAGGCTCCAAATCAAATATTTGCCGCCACATTGAGATGATTCATAAACCGCCCCTACTAGCGATACCGGACCATCTGAAAACTTAGGTGGTTTCAATGCTCCTGTTTCTACCTGAAACTTAACTTTCACTGGGGACTCTTCATTTGGTAACTGGGACATATTGTATACCCACCAGTCGCCGGTTTCGTTAGTAATTCGTCTTTCAAATTTCAAAAAGCCTTTAACATTGTAGAAGCCTTGAGGCGTTGGATAAACTGCCTCTATTACCGACACCGGGATTTCAGAGAAACCGTACTGCTCGTTGGCCGTTTGATGGGGCGCGCACCCAAAGGCCGTGAGTGCCCCGGTTACAATGCTGGCAGCAGTAACAATGCCCTTTGCCTGCTCCCGAACCTGCCTTCCAAACGATTCTGCTGCAACATTAATTTCTTTTGAAATGTGCTCGAACATAAGGCGTCCTCCAATTTACTGTCTATCCATTGGTACATACCAACTTCTGCGTTCGCACTACGATCCTAAAGAATGGATAATTCTATTATAAATCTAGATATTTGGCGCAACTCGGGCAAAGATTTCAACTTTAAAAAAGTTGGTATGAGG